>NZ_JBHSQN010000015.1:64293-315277 GCF_042658545.1 Nocardia lasii | reverse complement strand
AGCAGTCCCCGAGAACATGGGTAACTCACCAACCACCCCAAAACACAACCCACCCCTCACCGCCGGCCCGGCACGCAACTCGCCCCGCCCCCACGCCCGGCAAAAGTCGCGGAGCAGTCCCCGAGAACATGGGTAACTCACCAACCACCCCAAAACACAACCCACCCCTCACCCCCGCCCCGACACGAAACTCACCCCGCACCCACGACCGGCAAAAATCGCGGAGAGGCGGGGGAGCGTAGGGTGCGGGCGTGGAGTTTCTTGGTCGGGTGCGTGGATTGCCGTACCGCATCTACGAAGCCAGGCTGTCCAAGCAGCTGGCAGACAAGCAGCACCCCCGCCATGTCGCCGTCATGTGCGACGGCAATCGCCGGTGGGCGCGGGAGAACAGGTTCACCGACGTCAGTCACGGGCATCGGGTCGGCGCGCTCAAGATCGCCGAACTGGTCGGTTGGTGTTCGGATCAGGGCATCGAGATGGTCACCGTCTATCTGCTCTCGACCGAGAATCTGCGCCGCGATCCCGAAGAGCTCGAGACCTTGTTCGAGGTCATCACCGATGTCGTCGAGGAGTTGTCCGCGCCCGAGCAGAACTGGAGCGTGCGGATCGTCGGTTCGCTGGCGGGGTTCCCGGAGTTGATCGCCAAGCGGTTGCGGGTGGCGGCCGAGCGCACCAGTGGGCGCGACGGCGTGCATGTCAATGTCGCGGTGGGTTACGGCGGGCGTCAGGAGATCACCGACGCGGTGCGGTCGCTGGTGCGCCAGGAGATCGCCTCGGGGGAGTCCGGGGAGAATCTGGTCCAGTCGATCACTGTCGACGCGATCGGCCAGCATCTCTACACCTCCGGTCAGCCCGACCCGGATCTGGTGATCAGAACCTCTGGTGAGCAGCGGCTTTCGGGTTTCCTGTTGTGGCAGAGCGCGTATTCGGAGATCTGGTTCACCGAGGCGTATTGGCCGGAGTTCCGTCGGGTCGACTTCCTGCGTGCCCTGCGGGATTACGCCGCACGTCATCGCCGCTTCGGCGTGTGATGTCGGTGGGGTCGCGTACCCTACGGCTAGTGCACCCCGAGCAGCCTTCTTTCATCAGCTATGAGGAATTCGGCAGGCGTTTTCTCGAGTACGCCGTCTCCGAGCAGCGCATCGCCGAGGCATTCGGTCAGCTCACCGGCGCCGCTTTCGATTTCGGGCCGATCGGGGTGGGTCCGGGTCGCTTGGCGAAGGTGATCGCGCAGGTGGAGTTGGGTCAGCCGCGCATCCTGCGTTTCGTCGACGCGTTCATCTCCTTCGAGTTGACCATTCCGCTGCATGTGGATCTGGTCGTCGATCTCGCGGTCGACCGGTCGCGTTTCCGGGTGGACGGCACCGTGCACCTGCATCTGACCGCGCGCACCGCCGATCCGCTGCGGGTGATCATCGATATCGCCGAGCCGCGTCCGGGTGATGTGCGGGTCAATGTGGCGAGCAGTTCCAAACGCGGTGAGCTGCTGCGGGTCCTGGCCAGTGTCGATCATGAGATCCGCCGGTTCGTGGCGCGCTATATCGCCCAGGAGATCCGCAAGCCCGAGATCGCCGCGGTCCGCAATATCGATGTGGCGACCAGGCTCGACGCCGCCTGGAAGTTGTAGCTCGTCTTCGGCTGTTGTGTCGGTGCGGTGGTTTAGGCTGCTGCGCGAGACAGGGGCCGAACGAGGAGTGCAGGGGACAGTGGTGCGCGGTGCGACGAAGTTGAGCGGTCCGAGATGGCGTGCGGTGATCGTGGTCCTGGCGGTGGTGGGGGCCGTGGCGGGATGTGGCGGCGAGGAGGACAAGCCCGCGCTGCCGGAACTCTCGACCGTCGAGGAGCCGGGTGATTCGGTGTTCGCCTATCGCACCGAATCCGAACTGGCGGTGATGCGCGGGGCCCAGATCCTGCGCGCCCCCGGCAGTTTCGGGTATTCGTCGGCGCCGGTGAGCTTCACCAGGAACGGTGATTTCGCGTTCGCGGTGGAGAAGAGCACCAAGACGCTGGTCGCCTTGAACGCCGTGGACGGGTCGGTCTCGCGCACGCCGTGTGAGTGCACCGACGCGGTGGCGCTGCGCGATTCGACGGTGGGGTGGTGGCGCGAGCCGGGCCAGATCATCGCGATGGACCTGGCGGGCACCGAGCCCGCCGCGCCCGAACGCGAGATCGCGCTGCCGGAGTCGCCGAGTCCGCTCACGGGCGGTGCGTGGGACGGGGCCGAACTCGTCGCCGCGAGCCCGGATTACCTGCTGTTGGCACGGATCGAGTCGCGGGGTCTGTGGTGGGAGAAGAGCCACCTCTACGCCATCGGCGCCGACGCCATCCTGCCCCTGGGCCGGGTGGAGGGCATCGATTCCGGTCTCTCGGCGGCCGCGGGCCCCGACGGTCACACCTTCGTGCTGGCGGGCGCCACCGCGCGCAGCGCCACGTGTGGCAGCGGCAATGTGGCGACCATCGACGCCGACACCAACGGCGTCCGCTCCCTGCCGACGCTGCCGGGTGAGTGCTCGGCCGTCTACAGCCCGCGCTGGACCGGCGACGGTTCCATCACCATCTCCACCCGTAAGTGGGCCGATCAGGTCGGCGCGCCGAGCGCGGTCGACCGGTTGCAGTCGGCGGCGCAGGGGTGGGCGCCGGTCGGGGAGTACCCGGTGATCGACATGCTGCCGCAGGTGCGGGGTTCGGTGGTCGAGGTCGTCGCGGGCGAGGCCACCGACGCGCGCGGCACCCCGAAGGGCATGCTCGTGATCCATCGCGGGCAGGCCCGCTCGGAAGTGGCCGAACACGTTGTCGCGCTGGGTGTTCCGATCGATTAGAGCTTGCGCAGGCGCAACCGGTTGATGGTGTGGTCGGAGTCCTTGCGCAGCACCAGGGTCGCGCGCGGGCGGGTCGGCAGGATGTTCTCCACCAGGTTGGGGCGGTTGGTGGAGTTCCAGATGTCGCGCGCCGCGGCGGTGGCCTGCTCGTCGCTGAAGGCCGCGTAGTGGTGGAAGTGGGCCTCGGGGTCGGCGAAGCCGGTTTTGCGCAGTGCGAGAAAGCGCTGCACGTACCAGTTCTCGATGTCCTCGATGCGGGCGTCGACGTAGATGGAGAAATCGAACAGGTCCGAGACCATCAGCCGCGGACCTGTTTGCAGCACGTTCAGGCCCTCGACGATGAGGATGTCGGGCTGGCGCACACAGTGTTTCTCGTCGGGCACGATGTCGTAGGACTTGTGCGAGTACACCGGCGCGCACACCTCGGCCGCGCCCGACTTCACCTCGGTGACGAAGCGCAGCAGCTTGCGCCGGTCGTAGCTCTCCGGGAAACCCTTGCGGTGCATGATGCCGCGACGGGTGAGTTCGGCTGTGGGATACAGGAATCCGTCGGTGGTGACCAGGTCGACGCGGGGGTGGTGATCCCAGCGCGCCAGCAGTGCTTGCAGCACGCGCGCGGTGGTCGACTTGCCGACCGCCACGCTGCCCGCGACGCCGATGACGAACGGCACCTGCTTGTCGGGGTGTTTCTCGCCGAGGAAGGTGGCGGTGGCGGCGAACAGTCGTTGGCGCGCGGCGACCTGGAGGTGGATCAGTCGGGCCAGCGGCAGGTAGACCTCGGCGACCTCCTCGAGGTCGATCTGCTCACCGAGTCCGCGCAGCCCGGTCAGCTCGTCTTCGGTCAGGACCAGCGGAGTCGACTTGCGCAGGGTGCGCCACTGGCTTCGGTCGAACTCCACGTAGGGGCTCGGCTCACTCATCCGTGCCACCTATCCGACCCACCGTTCGGTCGTCTCGGTACAGCCGGGCTGCCCGTCGGGTGAGATCCGGGATGACCCCGATAACGCTGACCGCATAGCGAGATTGTGCTCCGTGCTCGCCGTTCGCGCGCAACAGGGGGTTTGGCTACCGGCGGGTAACTAGCAACAATGCCGAGGTAAGGCGCCATTTTCCGGTCGACCCCGTAATGTCGGGCGGATGGGGTCTCATCCACTTGTCACTGAATACCTGCGCCTGGGGTTGGCTTTCGATCGTCTCGAAGAGGGGTTCGTCGACGCCTATACCGGCGATCCGCAGTTGCGTCGCGAGGTCGAGAACGCGCCTGTTCCCGAGCCCGCCGAACTCGCTCGACGCGCCGTGTCCCTGCGCGCCGAACTGCCCGACGCCGGCCTGTCAGCGCAGCGCACCGAATTCCTCGACGCGCACTTGGTGGCGATGGAGTGCTCGGCCCGCAAGTTCGCCGGGGAGCAGATCGGCTTCGTCGACGAGGTTCGCGCGTACTTCGACGTCGACATCGCCCCCGGCGACCCCGACGACTACCGCGAGGCGCACCGGCAGATGGACGAGGTGCTCGGCGGCGACGGACCGCTCGCCGAACGCGCCGCCGCCTACCGGCGCGGTGACGAGATCCCCCCGGACAAGCTCGCCGCCTGCGTGGAGGCGTTCTCCAGCGCGCTGCGCGAGCGGGTGCGCGAGCGCTACCCGCTGCCCGACCACGAGCAGGTCACCTACGAGGTGGTCGGCGACAAACCGTGGTCCGGTTTCAACTACTACCTGGGCAATTTCGCCTCGACGGTCGCGATCAACTCCGACCTCAAACAGCACATGGGCCACCTGCCCGCGCTGATCGCGCACGAGTCCTACCCCGGCCACCACACCGAGCACTGCCGCAAGGAGGCCGGGCTGGTCGCCGCGGGCGAGGACGAGCAGACGCTGTTCCTGGTCAACACCCCGCAGTGCCTGATGGCGGAGGGGTTGGCCGATCTGGCTCTCCAGTCGATCGTCGGACCCGGGTGGGGCGTGTGGGCGCAGGAGATCTACGCCGATCTGGGGCTGCGCTTCGACGGGGAACGGGCCGAGCGGTTCTCGACCGCGTCGGCGAAGTTGTTGAACGTGCGCCAGGACGCCGCGCTGCTGCTGCACGATCAGCATCGCGGCGAGGACGAGGCCGCGCTGTATCTACAGCGCTGGTTGTTGTCGACGCCGGAACGGTCACGGCAGATGCTGCGGTTCCTGTCCTCGCCGCTGTGGCGGGCCTATGTGAGCACCTACGTGGAGGGCTACCGCCTGCTGGGCGGGTGGCTCGACGGTGCGGTGGACGCGCAGGATCGGGTCGAGCGGTTCGGTCGGTTGCTCGACGAGCCGCTCACGCCGGGCGCGATCCGGCGCATGGGCGCGGTGACCGGGTGAGCGCTACTGGATGACGACGCAGCCGCCGGGGTTGAACAGCGAGCAGATCAGGTAGTTGATCTGTAGGAGCAGGGCCTCGATCGGATTGGAAGGAGCGATGGCGGGAGTTACAGGCATGGCTTGTCCTTCGGTCGGGGTCTAGGTGTAGATGACGCAGTTCTGGCCGCCGGTCAGGGTGCAGATCAGCTGTTGGATGGCCATGATGAAGCCCTCCAGCGGGCCCACGGGTGCGAAGTTCATACCTGTGTCATCGGTCACCCCCGGTCGAGGTGTTACGTCCGATTGCCCTGTTCGATGGCTATCGAACCTGGTCAGGCGGCTGTGATCCCGGTCTCTCCGGTGGCCGGATCGGCGCGGTTGCGGTATCCCCGTGCTGGGCCCGCGCACCCTCGGCAATAGACTCGATGCCGTGACGCAGACGACCGCTTCGGTGAATACCCAGTCTCTCGGTGAGCTCGATCCCGAGTTGGCCGCCGCGATGGCGGGCGAACTCGCCCGCGAACGCGACACCCTCGAGATGATCGCCTCGGAGAACTTCGTGCCCCGCGCGGTCCTGCAGGCTCAGGGCTCGGTCCTGACCAACAAGTACGCCGAGGGCTACCCCGGCCGCCGCTACTACGGCGGCTGCGAGGCCGTCGACGTGGTGGAGACCCTGGCTCGCGACCGGGCCAAGGAACTCTTCGGCGCCGAGTTCGCCAACGTGCAGCCCCACTCGGGCGCGCAGGCCAACGCCGCGGTGCTGATGGCGTTGATGAACCCCGGTGAGACCCTGCTCGGGCTGGACCTGGCCCACGGCGGCCACCTCACCCACGGCATGCGCCTGAACTTCTCCGGCAAGCTCTACGACGTCCACTCCTACGGTGTCTCCAAAGAGGACCACCGCATCGACATGGACGAAGTCCGCGATATCGCGCTCAAGGCCAAGCCGAAGGTGATCGTGGCCGGGTGGTCGGCCTACCCGCGGCACCAGGACTTCGCCCGTTTCCGGGAGATCGCCGATGAGGTCGGCGCCTACCTGTGGGTCGACATGGCGCACTTCGCCGGACTCGTCGCCGCGGGCCTGCACCCCTCCCCGGTCCCGTACGCCGACGTGGTGTCCTCGACCGTGCACAAGACCCTCGGCGGCCCCCGCTCCGGTCTGATCCTGGCCAAGCAGGAATTCGCCAAGAAGCTCAACTCCGCGGTCTTCCCCGGCCAGCAGGGTGGCCCGCTCATGCACGTGATCGCCGCCAAGGCCGCCGCGTTCAAGATCGCCGCCACCGAGGAGTTCAAGGACCGTCAGGTCCGCACCCTGTCCGGCTCGCGGATCCTCGCCGAGCGTTTGACCGGCGCCGATGTCGCCGCCAAGGGCATCTCGGTGCTCACCGGCGGCACCGACGTGCACCTGGTCCTGGTCGACCTGCGCAACTCCGAACTCGACGGCCAGCAGGGCGAAGACCTGCTCCACGAGGTCGGCATCACCGTCAACCGCAACGCGGTCCCCTTCGACCCGCGCCCCCCGATGGTCACCTCCGGCCTGCGCATCGGCACCGCCGCCCTGGCCACCCGCGGCTTCGGCGACGCCGAGTTCACCGAGGTAGCCGACATCATCGCCACCACCCTCGCCGGCGGCGCCGACCTCGACGCCCTGCGCGCCCGAGTCTCCCGCCTGGCCCAGTCCGTCCCCCTCTACCAGGGCCTGGAAGACTGGCGCCTGCTCGGCTGACCCGAAAACCGTTGTCCCACAGCCCCCGTCGACTCTGCTCGGCGGGGGCTGCGGCGTTCTCACCTCGACCCATGACGCGTTTCGGATACTGCCGGAGGACCTCTAGCGTGCCGCCGACACGGGAATTGTCTTCACCACGAAGCGAAGTGGTCTTCTCCGCGTTGGCGGTTCTGGCGGCGGCGGCGGAAGAAGACTTCCTCGGGGGACAGGGTGGTGAGGGCCTCGGTGATGCGGCTCAGGCGGGTGTCGTAGCGGTTTTCGTGGATGTGGCGTTCGATGCCCGCTTGCCATTCGGGGGACAGGCGGGCCCAGATCAGGGCGACGCGGGATTGGGCGGCGGGTTCGGATTCGGAGAGCAGTTGCAGGAGGGAGGGCCAGTAGGAGGCGTCGGTGGCGTGGGCGGGCAGCGCGGCGACCGAGGCTTCGTCGAGGTCGGCGAGGGTGGCGGCGATGTGGCGGCGCGAGGGTTCGCTCAGGCGGGCCGAGAGCGCGAACAATCCGCGCCACGGGTCGGCGTCGGTGTTGCCGTGCAGCGAGCGGACCAGCGCGCTGAGCACGCCGGGGTCCGCGAACTGCGGATTCGTCGACAGCGACCACAGCGCGACCGGTTGCATCCGCCCGATCACGGTGAGCAGGGCGGGCGCGCTGTTGCGGTAGACCGCGGTGAGCAGGAACCGGCCGACCTCGTGCACCGAACCGCGCCCGAACAGCGCGTCGCCGAGCGTGGCGGTCGCACTCGGTTCGATCTTGCACAGCAGCGCCAACATCGCGTGATGCAGGGCGGGCGGCCCGGCCAGCACCGTCTGCAACATGCCGGGAATTCGCTGGTACGGACCGGCGAGCAGCTGGCGCACGATCCGGGTCAGCGTGTGCGCGGGGTAGGCGTAGGCGGCGGTGAAGATCAGGCCCGCGTCGTCGAGGACGTTGCGTTCCAGCGCCGCGATCAGCGCCTCGTCGACCACCGAGAGGAAATGCGCCGCGGTGAGGTAGTCGCGGCGGCGCAGCAGTTCGTTGATGATGAGCGTGATCGGCTCGGGTCGGCCGTAGCGCATCAGCAGTTCGAAGACGTTCGGGTCGAGGTAGGGCGCGCCGTCGGCGGCGTAGATGGCGTCGACCATGCACAGCGCCTGCGCGCACTTCTCCGGGTGGCGCACGCCGACGGCGCCGAGGAACCTGGCCGCGAGCACCGGCGGAACCACCCGCTCGAACAGGTTGACCCCCAACGCGACCGGGAAGATCGGCACCACCGGGCTGACCCGGCGGAAGGTCTCGGCGTGCTCGTCGTGCAGCGCGCGCACCAACTGCTGTTGGATCGCCGCGAGGTGCACCGCGCCGAGCCGGGCCAGCGGCGCGAGGTGCTGCGGGGAGACCTGCAGGGTGCGGGCCAGGACCACGAGCTGGGTCTGGGCCTCGAGTTCGGTTTCGATCATGGTGACTCAGCCGCCGAAGATGATCTTGCGGGTGGTGTTGCGCAGCGGGCCCGGCATCGCGCTGAGCGCGGAATCGATGGCGCGCCGCAGCGCCCGTGCCTCGTTGGCCCGCGCGGCGTGGAACAGTTCGATCAGTTCTCTGGCTTCGGCCTCGGACAGCAACTCGAACGCGTGTACATGCCCGCCGACTTCACGCGCGAGCTCACGTCGATAGTCCATACGGACTGACCATTCCGTATTTCATTGCCCGCGTACGCGGTTCCGCCGAACTTTGTGTGTTCCGACAATCACATCCCGATCGACCTGTCGACCCGACAACCTCGCTGACGACACGCGAATTGCGGGTTGTCCTCGCAGGGAGAAACGCCGCCGATACCCAGGCTCAGGCGTCGATGGCACCGTTGCCCACGGCATCGGGGATGCGGCCGGTGGTGGTCGGTTCCTGGGTCGGCGGTGTTGTCCGTGGCGATCGCATATCGGCGGTGCGCACGGCGGGCAGGAAGTATCGCTGCGGGCGTTCGGCGAGTTCCAGCGGTATGTAGGTCACCGCGAACATGCTGTAGACCCACGACCAGAACAGGCGCCGAAAGGGCGGATAGTGACCGGTGTCGCGGTCCACGATCACCAGGTCGAAGATCAGTTTGCCGAAGGTGGCGTGGGAAAGGTGTTGCAGCACAACACGGTCGAGAAAGGAAATGACCGTGAACGCACCGAGTGAGACCGCCACACTCAGGTCCAACTGCTCTGCTCGCGGCTGCGTCACGGCGGCGATCGCGACGGCGAAGCCGACGGCCAGGCCCACATGGACGGTGACGTCGAACAGGTACGCGAGCGTGCGTCGCAGTTTTCGGGGTGTGGGATAGCGGGAATCGCCGGTACCGCCGAAATCGGGCGGGGGTTCGGGTTTCGGGGTGCTCGGGGGAACCATCACCAACCGGCCGTCTACGCGGTGGACGGTGAATCCGTTCGCGGTGACTTTCGTCGGAAGGTCGGTGGTCGTGTCGACGATCTCGCGCTGTGGCGGAGCCGGTGTGGACGCGGTCAGGAATGTCGGCGTGATCTGTGTCAGTGGGCGGTAGGCCAATTGGGTGCGACGACCGCCCGGCAGTGCGATGAGTCCGACCTTGTCCGGCCGACCGGCGAACCACACCACCTGATCCTCGCCGGAGAAGACCTGGTATATCCATTTCCGCAGAACCAGCGTCCCGGCGGCATTCCCGTCGGAATCGATCAGGCGAACCCATTCCGATATCTGATAGCGACAGGACTCGAGCCGGAATTCCCGCCAGCGATGCCGCGCCGCGATCCACCGTCTGATCGAGGTTCGGGTCATGACCAGACCGATCCAGGTCAGTGGGAGGATGGCGAGAAAGGCCGGGACGCCGTTGTTCGAGGCGGCGGTCGACGATTCGAGGATTCCGGATTGATGCAGGAACAGCGGAATACACGCGATTCCACCGGCGAGAATCAGGAGCGCGCGCAGCGTGGTCCATGTCAGGGTCCACAGGGTTCGCGCAGTGAGCCAGGCTCGTGGCAATGGGGCGGCGGTGTCGGAAAGGCTCATAGCGCCAGGCTGCTGACAGTGTCGCCGGGTACCCGGAAACGCATCGAGGTGGCCAGCGACATCATCATCGTCCGAAAATACGCGCCGTAGGCCACATCGGCGGTCGAGAATATCGCCGCCGCGATCCTGGTGCCGTCGTCGGCGACGACGATCGCTTCGATCTGGTGGACGGTGGCGGCGAGGCGATCGTGCTCGTCGCTGTCCGCACCGACGAGGAAGGTAGGGGTCGACTCGGTGAAAAGGACAGTCCGGCCGTCCAATTCGACCGGCTCCACGTAGGTACCCGGCTTCGATCTGTCCGTGACCAGTTCGGCGACGACCAGGCGCGGGTTGCGTTCGGGTCCGTAGCCGAGGTCGGAAATCGTGAGCCAGGACGTGACCACGGTGCCGTCGGGTGCGGTGTGCCTGCCGATTCCGCAGTAGCCGGTGTGCTGGGCGCGCAGTTCGGCGAGCAGGTTCCCGATCGCCGGTGCCACCTCGGCGAAACTCTCCCGCGCCTCGGACGGCACGAGATTCTCCGATGCGTCGATGGCGGTCTGAATGTCGTTGAGCGGCAGTTCGTGATACCCATCGGGCAGTTTCACGGCGATCATGATCAGCCCCAATCGTCGTTGGACGCGTCGACGGACTTGTAGGAAGCCCCGGTGAACCGTTGGATCACCGCGAGTGCTCTGGCCGGGCTCGCCTCGTCGAAGTGCTTACCCTCGGCGGTGGTGAGCTGCAGCAACGAGTGCACGCCGTTCGTGGCGCCGGAGGAGGCCAGACTGTCGGTGGTGCCGAGGATGTTGCGATCGGTGATCGCCCTGGCGACGAAACCCGGATCGCTCGCCGCCTCACCCCAGGCGTGCCAGGTCTGGCCGAAACGACCGAGATCGTCGACACCCCCGCCGACGGCCGCGACCTTTCCGGCCTTCACCACGCCACCGACTCCGGGAATGATGCTCAGCGCGTCACCGCCGACGGTCGCCGCGGCCCCGGCCTTTTCCTTCCAGCTGCCGTGGAGCAAATCGTCGCGCAGTTCGTCGTCGGTGGCGTCCAGGGCCAGGGCGCCGACGCCGGCCGCGAGCGAGACCGCGAGCGCGATGCCGTTGATCGGCGGCGGGGTGACGATGGCCAGCAGACCGCCGACAGCGGCTGTCGTCGAGAGCACCGTGTGGATCTGGTCGCGGTTCTCATCGACCCAGCTCCACAGATCCGAGATCCGGTCCCAGAGGCTCTTGTCCGGTTCGCTCGGGGCGAAGTTGGCGGCGGCGTCGAGTTCGGTGGCGACGGTTCTCGCCTTTGCGGAGTGGGTGGTGTGCAGGCTGGTGGCGCGGGCGAGGATGGCGTCGATGGTGGTTTGGCACTGGTTGACCGTGCCGACCGCGGCGCTGAGTTTGGCGCCGGCCGCGTCGAGGCGGGCTTGGGCGGCGGCCAGCTGGTTCGAGTCGGTGAAGGTTTGGTTGGCCAGGTTCAGGTCGGGGTTCGATTTGGCCTGTTGGAGTGCGGTGACGGCGTTGGTGTGCTCGGCGCGGGCGGTGGCGGCTTCGAGTTCGAGGTTCTTCGCGGTGTCCTGGAAGGCGATCAGGTCGGCGTGCCAGGTGCTGATCAGGTCGCGCGCGGTCAGGAGGGCGGCGCCGGCGAGCTCGAGGTCCCGGGCGAGGGTGGCGTCGAAGTTGTCGCGAAAAGCCTCGCCCCCTTTGCCTTTCCAGACATCGTCGGTGCTGTTGCGCAGGCGGTACAGCAGGGCGTTGGTCTCGGTGATCGCTTCGGCGGCGGCTTCGACCTTCGCGCCGAGGGTGGCGACCTGGGTCGCGTCGCCGGGGGTGGGGTTGAAACCGAGATTGGGGTAGGGGTTCGCGGTCATCGGCCTGCCTGCTCGGAGACGGCCGGGTCGAGCTGGGCGCCCGCCATGGCGAGCATGAGGGCGACCGTGCGGTCGAGCTCCTGGTACTTCTGGCTGCACTGGGCGACACCGTCGGCGGTGACGCCGGCCGACTCGGAGATCCGTTCGATGCCGAACTGCCACTTTCGCTGGAAATTGTCGGCGGACTCGTTGAGTTTCGCCGTGCCGATATCGGCGTTGCTGTCCTTGGACATGGCTTTCATGGCGTCGGTGAGGACCTGCTCGGAGCCGCGCAGGGATTGGGTTGTCTTGTCGAGCACGTCGATGTCGACTTTCAGGAAGTCGGTCATTTTCCCTCCTTCGGGAGTGCGGCTTCGACGGTGCGGGCGGCTTCGTCGATGTGGTCGCAGGCGACCCAGTCGGTGAACGCGATGGCGCTGGAGACGCGCACTTCGATCGTGGCGTCCGGGCCCGGCATCGCTATGTAGCAGGATTCCGCCGCGCGCGTTCGGTGGAACAGGGCTTCCTTCCCGTTCACCGTGGTCGGCCGGGCATCCTCGTAGTCGCGGGCACGCATCTCCTCGAGAGTCACGTTCGTCGAGGAGATGGTCAGATGGCCGACCTGTAGTTGTTGACCGCGCACCGTTTCCGATCGAGTGAAGTCGCAGCCGATGAACGCGTAGTCATCGAACACGTAGTCCGATCGTTCTCTCGTCGTCGCGACGAAACCGAGCGCGGTCGGGACCGCGTCGTCGATGCGGGCACAGGGGTCGAACCGAACCGGTTGACGGTTGCTCGCCGGTTGGGCGGGCGCGGGAGAGACAGGTGCCATGACCGTGACACTCGGCAGGGCGGAGGACGGAGTTCCGTTTTGTTCGGACTGTGGCGACGATGAGCACGCCGCCACTGCGAGCAGGCCGCCTACGATCAGGGGAATGAATCGCCGCATGGTCTAGGACCGCCCGGTGACTTCTCGGCCGAGAGCGGCGATTCGACGCTTGCTCAGCTCGTCTGCCTCGGTCACCTGGCCGGCGGCACGGAGCAGCCCTTCCTGCATCTGCATCGCCGCGTCCATGAACTTCGCCAGCATGCTGATGCCGTCGGTCGCCTTGGTCGCGAATCCCCGCTCGAGCTCAGCCGCTGAGGGAAATCCACCGAATCCGCTGACATTCTGTGCCTTGTCGAACTTGACCCTGAGTGCGGTCAGATCCTGAATCATCGTGTCGTACGACGAGACAACCGCTTTCACCGCCGCTTCATCGAAACTGAACACACCTGCCCGAGCGGATTCGGTGAACGCCGAGATCTCGGCCTGTCCGTACTCGAATTCGATGCTCATCGGTAATCCCCTCGTTTCGGTGGTGCGTGGAAATGCCCGCGCCGACTGATCTCGCGGGCGATCGTGGTGCGGTCGGCGGGGATGACGGTGGTGTCGTTGTCGTCGACCTCGACGAGGTAGCGTCCGCTCGCGAATTGGCCGGGGGGAACGTCGATCCAGCTCAGGTACTGGATGGGGCGGTGGGTGCCGGGGTCGCGTTCGATGACGAAATAGCCTTCGGCGCTGCGGCGGCGGTGCATCAGGGTGCGGATGCGTTCCTCGGCGGGTAGGCGGCCTTGGGCGTCGCGGATCCAGGTCGTCGGCGGTTGTTCGCCGCGCACGCGCGGGGTGTAGGCGGTCATCGGGCCCGCCCCGCCGGGGGCGGCCTTGGGCAGGATCGCGGCCAGGTGCGCGGGGACGTGGGCGCGGGCGAGTAGGGCCAGGCGGATGGGTCCGCGGCCTTCGGTGGGGCAGATGCGCTGGGCGGCAACGACACCGAGACCGTCGAGGGCCGCGGCGTGGGCGCGGAACTCGGTGTCGCCGACGGTGCCGACGTAGGCGACGCGGGTGTCGCGGTTGGCCATGACCGCGAACGCCGCCGACAGGCCGCGGTCGGCACCCGGTGGGAAGCGTTGGCGCAGATGGGCTTTCATGCGATCGTCGTCCGGCTCGGTGGTCGGGGTAGTGCGGACCTCGAGCGGGTCGGGGTGGTCGTAGGCGTCGAGGCGGGTCTCCTGGCGCCACACCCAGGTGAACTCGTCGCCGGTGAGGGTCCAGGTCGGTGGGGTGCTCATCGGGCGGTGTGCTCGCTCCCGTTCGCGGGGGTGGGCGGTGGGCGGTCCTCGTGTTCGGCGAGCAGGGCCGCGATGTCGGGCGGCAGGGTGGGGGCGGTGGGTTCGATGCCGGTTGTCGGCGCCGATTCTGTTGGGGCTGTGGATGGTTCGGGAGTGGGTGGCTGGTCGAGGAGGGAGGTCACCGGTGCGGGGCGTGGTGTCGCCTCCGCCGGCTCGGGGTAGTCGTCGGCGCCGATGACTCCCGCGAGGGCGTGGGTGTCGTCGATGAGCTCCGGTTGCAGGCCGCGCAGGTAGTCCGGCGCGTAGTGCTCGTCGTCGGCGTCGCCGGGTTTGCGTCCGGCACCCGCGCCGGCGCCGGGCATCATGCCCATGCCGGGCATGCCGGTCGCGCGTGCCGCGTTCGCTCCACCGCTTGCCGCGAGTTGGCCACCGGCGGTGGGGGATTGGATCGGTGCGGGGGCGGAGTTCGGAAGCCCGGAGCCGCCCGGTGATCCACCGCTACCCAGTGGCGAACCCGCACCGCCGAGGGGCGCGCCGAGGCCGGACGGGGTCGGCGAGGTCGGGGTCGTCGCGGCGGGTGCCGTGCTCGCGGGGGACGTGTCGTCGGTCGAGGTGGGCGAGGTGGCTGTCGGGCTGGTCGGGGAGGTGGCATCGTCGTCGGAGGGCGTGTTCGGCGTCGGGGTGGTCGGGTCCTCGGTCGTCGGCGTCTCCGGTGTCGTCTCCGGTTGGGTCGGCGTCTGCTCGGTCGGGCTGACGGGTGAACCGGCGCTGGGCGCACCCGCCGACGGCGAACCTCCGCCGGAGCCGCCCGGACCGCCGCCGCCCTGTTCGGTCCCCGGCACCACGGAGTAGGACGGGACGCCGGAACCGGTCGGCGGAATCGTCGGGGTGTAGATCCGGTTCATGGCCGCCTGGGTGTCCAGTTCCGCTTGGCGCTGGGCCTGTCGATCGACCGTCGCGACCACCGGACTGTTCAGGCCCGGGATCACCTGGATGTAGTTCTCGTCGGCCACGGCCGCGCCGATCTGCGCGGTCGGCGGCTGCACGGCCATCCGGATCGCCTCCACCGCGGGGCCGACGATGTCGAGTCGGCTGGTCATGGCCTCGCACACCTGGGCCATTCGCAGAATCGAGGTATTGAGCGCCGCGATGCCCGCCCTGGCGGAATCGCCACTGGCACCGGCCCATTCGCCGAAGCCGAGCAGCGCATTGGCGGTGGTCTGGTGGGTGGTCGCGATGCGGGTGAGTTCGGTGTCGATCTCGTCCCACACGCCGCGCAGGGTGTCGATGGTCGTCACGCTCATCCCGCCCTGGCCGTCGCGGCCGTGGACGCCGTCGTAGATCTGCTGGTGGGAGTACCCGTCGAACTGGTCGAGGGTCTTCACATAGTCGGGATCGGTCCCCGCCAGCTTGTCGCGCAGCGCCTGGTCGACCGACTGCGTGCGCGAGAGCGCGTCGATGATGCGCTGGTTGCCCGGGAACACCTGTGCCAAGGCCGCCGGATCGAAGCTCACGATCGGAAACAGCGGATTGGGTGTCGGATCCTCGTCGGCCATGTGCCCCTCCCTCGGTGCGCCTTCGGTCGGCGGCGAGCCGTGCGTCGACTCGACGCGCGGAAGTGACGTCCGCACCCCGCCCCCAGTACCCGCAATGCCAGTTATAGATGGCATTGCGAAGCACCGCACATGATGCCATCTATAGATGGCATGCGCGAGCACGCTGCGTCGAAAACCTCAGTGGGATGGCACAAGCCGACGACGCGACTCAGGAGCTGACCGGTGAGGTCGCTCGGAGTCGCGTCGTCGGGAAGGCGGGGGAAAGGGGCGCGCTACTGGTGCTTGCGCAGGTAGTCCAGATAGGTGGGGCGAAGGACATCGGCGAGCTTGCCGTCGCCGGCGTGGAAGTAGTCGTCGATCATCGGCACGACGTATTTGATGTCGGCCTCGCTCTCCCCGAGATCGCCCGCCTCGGCCTGGGCCGCCGGGATCGACTTGAGCAGTTCCCACAGGAATTTCACATCGCCGTGGCGCACGGCCGTCTTCACGGCGCGGTCGTGCAGTTCCTTCGACGAGAGCGTGTCCAGATCCTGGTCATCGGCCATGTGCTCGACTGTAGCCCGCGTTAACGACAAATTCACGGACACGTCCCGCGGTCCGGCAGCGCGCTCGCGCGTTCGGCGGTAGCGTCGAAGATGCGGGCCGCGTCGGTGTGGCTCGTACGGGAGGTCCTGACCGTGACTGAGCAACTCAGTGCGAGAGGGCCGGCACCCGGCCCTCGTGGCGGTTGACCAGCGCGTCATCTGCCTACCAGGACGGACCGGTCCAGCGAGATCGTTCGCGCGGGTGTCGCGTGAACACATAAGGAGCCCACCGTGACTGCTACACGCTCCGTTTCCGCTTCCGCGAAGCACACGGCTCAGTCCTCCGGTCGAAAGACTTTCGTCGTCGACACTTCTGTACTGCTCTCCGATCCCTGGTCGGTCACCCGATTCGGGGAACACAGTGTGGTACTGCCGCTGGTAGTGATCAGCGAGTTGGAGGCCAAACGTCACCATCACGAACTGGGCTGGTTCGCGCGCGAAGCCCTGCGCATGCTCGACGACCTGCGTGTGCAGCACGGCAGACTCGACCAGGCACTGCCCATCGGCACCGAGGGCGGCACCCTCCAGGTGGAGCTCAACCACACCGATTCCTCGGTGTTGCCCGCCGGATTCCGTTCCGACACCAACGATTCCCGCATCCTGGCCTGCGCGCTGAACTTCTCGGCCGAGGGCGCGGACGTGGTGCTGGTGTCCAAGGACATCCCGCTGCGGGTGAAGGCGAGCGCGGTCGGTCTGGCCGCCGACGAGTACCACGCGCAGGACGTGGTGACCTCGGGCTGGGGCGGGATGGTGGAACTGGATGTCTCCGGCGCCCAGATCGATCAGCTCTACACCGAGGCCGTGATCGATCTCGACGAGGCGCGAGAGTTGCCGTGCCACACCGGCATCCGACTGCTCGGCAGCAGCTCGAGCGCGCTGGGGCGGGTCACCGCCGACAAGCGGATCCAATTGGTCAGGGAGCGTGAGGCGTTCGGCCTGCACGGGCGCTCGGCCGAACAGCGCATCGCCCTGGACCTGCTGCTCGACGAGAGCATCGGGATCGTGTCGATGGGTGGGCGCGCGGGCACCGGCAAGTCGGCGCTGGCGTTGACGGCCGGGCTGGAGGCCGTGCTGGAACGGCGCACCCAGCGCAAGGTGGTCGTGTTCCGGCCGCTGTACGCGGTGGGCGGGCAGGAACTGGGCTACCTGCCCGGTTCGGAGAGCGAGAAGATGGGCCCGTGGGCTCAGGCCGTCTTCGACACCCTCGACGGGCTGGCCAGCCGCGAGGTGCTCGAGGAGGTGCTCAGTCGCGACATGCTCGAGGTGCTGCCGCTGACCCACATCCGGGGCCGGTCGCTGCACGATTCGTTCGTGATCGTCGACGAGGCGCAGTCGCTGGAACGCAACGTCCTGCTCACGGTGCTCAGCCGCCTCGGCACGGGGTCGCGGGTGGTGCTCACCCACGACGTCGCCCAGCGCGACAACCTGCGGGTCGGCAGGCACGACGGCGTCGCGGCGGTCATCGAAAAGCTCAAGGGGCACCCGCTTTTCGCGCACATCACGCTCACCCGCAGCGAGCGCTCGCCGATCGCGGCGCTGGTGACCGAGATGCTCGAGGAGTACGGCCCGAACTCGTAGTCATCGGCAATCGTGCCGCGTCAGGGCCCGAATCCGTTTGATTACCGGAAATAGTGGGTAATATCCGGCACGACACCAATCCAGCAACGGCTCGGCGAATCGGTTCCGCCGGGCCGTTGCGGATGTCGGCAAGGCTCCATTCCGGGGTTCGCCCCTGGGGGCCACTCGCGAGAGGATGGATATGAACCACTTCGCTCGACGTACCGCTACCGGGAGCGCGGCCGTGCTGGCCGCGGCCGGCCTGCTGCTCGCCGCGGGCTGCAGCGACGACAGCAAGGACAAGGCCAACGACACCGTGGCCTCGGTGACCTCGGCCATGGGCGGCGGCAGCACCACCATGGCGCCCGGCTCCGGCGAGACCACCTCCGGCGCCGAGACGACCACCTCCGGTTCCGAGACCACCTCCGGCGCGGCCACCACCTCCGGCGCCGCCGGCTCCTCCACCACCATCTCCACCCCGAACGGCGACATCGTCGTCGGCGGCGAGGTCTACAAGAAGTACGTCGCGGTCGGCGGCGAGAACAGCCCGCTCGGCGACCCGGAAGAGGCCCAGGAATCCGGCCCCGACGGCGGCGAGTACCAGGACTTCGCGGGCGGCACCATCTACTGGAGCAAGGACTCCGGCGCCCACATCGTCTGGGGCGACATCCGCGAGGCCTGGGAGGAGGCGGGCGGCGCCAACGGCAAGCTCGGCTACCCGACCAGCGACGAGAAGGACATCACCGGCGGCAAGCAGAGCGATTTCACCGGCGGCACCATCACCTGGGTCGACGGTCAGACCACGGTCACCGAGAAGTAGCCCGAGACCGCGCGCGGGGGCCCGGATCGCCCCGTAGGCCCCCGCGCGCTCGGCCGAGGTACTAGGTTGGCGTGGTGCAGAAAACTTTGACCGATCGCGAGCTGCTGGACTCGCTCGCGGACGTGGTGGAAACGAACCTGCGTCGCCATATCGAGGTGGCCGACGGCTGGCAGCCGCACGAGCTGGTGCCGTGGTCGGACGGGCGCAACTTCGCCTTCCTCGGCGGCACCGACTGGACCCCGGAACAGTCCGAGCTGAGCGACACCGCCCGCCTCGCGCTGACCGTGAGCGTCCTGGTGGCCGACAATCTGCCGTCCTACCACCGTGAGCTCGGCAAGCACCTGCGCACCGGTCCCTGGTGGCGCTGGGTGGGTCGGTGGACGGCGGAGGAGAACCGCCACGAGATCATGATCCGCAACTACCTCATGCTCACCCGCGCGGTGGACCCGGTCGCGCTCGAGCGGGCCCGCATGCAGCACATGACCGAGGGCTTCAACCGTCCCCCGATGCACCTGATCGATGTGCTGGCCACCTGCGCGTTCGAGGAGCTCGCCGCCGCGGTCCGGCACCGCAACACCGCCGCCCTCGCCGAGAACCCGATCGTCACCGCGATGGCCGAGAAGCTGGCCGCCGACGACGAGTTGCAGGCCGAGTTCTTCGCCGTGCTCGTCGAGGCCGCGCTGGACCTGGCGCCCGACCAGGCCGTGCGCGCCATCGCCGACCGGGTCGCCGACTTCCGGGTGCCGCACGTGGACCTGCCCGGCGGCGGATCCAGCGACGAGGCGCTGGCCGAGGCCGGGATCTACAACCGGGCCGACGAGGGCGAGCTGGTGTTCAAGCCGCTGCTGCGACGCTGGAACATCTTCTCTCGCACCGACCTGAGCGAAGAAGGCGAAAAGGCCCGCGCCGAACTCGCGCTGTATCAATAGCGGCTACCGCCGCGGGTTCGCGACCCGGCCACGAACGCCCCTCCTCGCGGTCGAGGTCGGGGGTGCGTGGCCGGGTCTTCGGTTATCTGTCGACCTGGGCCATCGCCAGCACGTCGAGCTTGGCGTCGAGTTCTTCGACCGACAGTTTGTCCGGGACCAGACCCCGGTCGATGACGGTCTGGCGGATCGTCTTCTTCTCGCGCAGTGCCTGTTTGGCGACCGCGGCCGCCTCCTCGTAGCCGATGGCCGAGTTGAGCGGGGTGACGATCGAGGGCGAGGATTCGGCGAGGGTGCGCAGGTGTTCCTCGTTGGCGACCAGGCCGGCCACGCACTTGTCGGCGAACAGGCGAGAGACGTTGGCCAGCAGGCGAATCGACTCGAGCAGGTTGCGCGCCATCACGGGGATGTAGACATTGAGTTCGAACGCGCCGCTCGCGCCGCCGAAGGCGATCGCCGCGTCGTTGCCGACCACCTGCACCGCCACCTGCGTCACCGCTTCGGGCAGCACGGGATTCACCTTGCCGGGCATGATCGAACTGCCCGGTTGCAGGTCCGGCAGTCGCAGTTCGCCCAGGCCGGTCAGCGGCCCCGAACCCATCCAGCGGATGTCGTTGGCGATCTTGGTCAGGCTCACCGCGATGGTGCGCAGCGCGCCGGAGGCCTCCACCAGACCGTCGCGCGCGGCCTGGGCCTCGAAGTGGTCGCGGGCCTCGCGCAGGGCGTCGATTCCGGTGGTGCGCACCAGTTCCGCGACGACCTTGGTACCGAACCCGGCGGGCGCGTTGAGGCCGGTGCCCACCGCCGTGCCGCCGATCGGCAGTTCGCCAAGGCGCGGCAGGGTGGCCAGCGCGCGTTCGATGCCCGCCGCGATCTGGCGGGTGTAGCCGCCGAATTCCTGGCCCAGCGTCACCGGGACCGCGTCCATCAGATGCGTGCGGCCCGACTTCACCACGGTGCGCCACTGCTGCGACTTGTCGAGCAGGGCCAGGCGCAGATGGTCCAGTGCGGGAACGAGTTCGGTGATCAGCGCCTCGGTGGCGGCCAAATGGGTGGCGGTGGGGAAGGTGTCGTTGGACGACTGCGACATGTTCACGTCGTCGTTGGGGTGCACGGTCACGCCCGCGCGCGCCGCGATCGAGGCGATCACCTCGTTGGCGTTCATGTTCGAGCTGGTGCCCGAGCCGGTCTGGAACACGTCGATCGGGAACTGGTCGTCGTGCTCGCCCTCGGCGATCTCGGTCGCGGCGGCGATGATCGCGTCGGCCTTCACCGGATCGAGCAGGCCAAGATCCTTGTTGACCTGCGCGCACGCGGCTTTCAACAGGCCGAGCGCGCGGATCTGGGCGCGGTCGAGTCCACGCCCGCTGATCGGGAAGTTCTCCACGGCCCGCTGCGTCTGCGCCCGCCACAGCGCGTCGACGGGGACTCGGACTTCCCCCATGGTGTCGTGTTCGATCCGGTACCGCGCGTCGTCAGCCATGATTCGACCCTAGAACCACAACCTCGCGAATGGGGGACCCAGCCGCGCGCGAAATCCCACAGCGCGCGCCGGAATACTCAGGACTCGGTCTCGGTGGGCCACACCGCGCGCACCGCGTGGACGTATTTCTCGGCCTGGGCGCGCCCGGTCTCGGCCGCGCCGTGCACGCGCGCCGGGTCGAGTTCGTTGGGGCCGATGGCCTTGCGGCAGTGCTCGTCGGGGTGGATGACGGTGACCTTGGCCGACCCGAGATGCGCGAGCTGGGCCGAGATCTTGCCGCTGCGGCGCGGGGTGAGGATGTTGGATGCCAACCCGACGATCCGGTCGTATCCCTTGGCCAGATCCAGATTCAGCGGGGATCGGACACCGCCGTCGAGGTAGGTGTGGCCGCCGAGGGAGGCGGCGGGCCAGGCGAACGGGATCGCGCAACTGGCATTGACCGCCTCGGCCAGCGTCACCCCGGAATCGCGGTCGAAGACCTTCAGCTTCCCGGACGCGGCGTCGACGGCGACGATCCACAGCGGCTTCTTCGGCCACTTCTTCTCGGGCAGCCGCGAGGACACCGCCGCCAACCGCAGCACCGGATCGACCTTCGACTTGCCCTTGGAGGCGTTCGCGACCCGGCGCACCGCGGTGGCCTCGTTGGGCGCGGTGCCCGCGAGAAAGGCCCACTTGGCGAGCTGGCGGACCGTGAGCCGGTTGGCGATCTCGGCGTGCAGCGAGCCGAGTTGGCGCTTGTAGAGCGTCTCGGTCGACAGTTCGCTGCGGATTTGCGCGCCGACCACCGCGCCGGAGGACGTGCCGATCACCAGATCGGCCGTGCGCAGATCGACCCCGGCCTCGGCCAGGCCGGTGATCATGCCGACCTGCCAGCCGATACCGGCGATGCCACCGTTGCCGAGGACCAGGGCGGTGCTGGGCGTTGCCATAGTTCGACTATAGGGACGCCCAGCCCCGGATCACGGTAGCGGCGGGTTCGCGCTGTCGTCGCCGTCGAAGTCGACCGAGGAGTACTCGCGCAGCTTGGTCAGGCGGTGGTAGGCGTCGATCATGCGCACGGTGCCCGACTTGGACCGCATCACGATCGACTGGGTCGACGCGCCGCCGGCGTAGTAGCGCACGCCGCGCAGCAGGTCACCGTCGGTGACGCCGGTGGCGCAGAAGAACACGTTCTCGCCCGAGACCAGGTCGGTGGTCGAGAGCACGCGGTCCAGATCGTGGCCCGCGTCGATCGCCTGCTGACGCTCTTCGTCGTCCTTGGGGGCGAGCATGCCCTGCATCTCACCGCCGAGGCAGCGCAGCGCGGCGGCGGCGATGATGCCCTCGGGGGTGCCGCCGATGCCGACCAGGATGTCGACGCCGGACTCGGGACGCGCGGCGGCGATGGCGCCCGCGACGTCACCGTCGGAGATCAGGCGGATACGCGCGCCCGCGGCCCTGGTCTGCTCGATCAGCTCGGCGTGGCGGGGACGGTCCAGGATGCACACGGTCAGGTCGGAGACCGACAGGCGCTTGGCCTTGGCGACGCGGCGGATGTTCTCGCCGATCGGGGCGGTGATGTCGATCGAACCGGCGGCGTCGGGGCCGACGGCGATCTTGTGCATGTAGAACACCGCGGACGGGTCGAACATGGCGCCGCGCTCGGCGACCGCCAGCACGGAGATCGCGCCGGGGGAGCCCTTCGACATCAGGGTGGTGCCGTCGACCGGGTCGACGGCGAAGTCGACCTCGGGGCCGGTGCCGTCGCCGACGAGCTCGCCGTTGTAGAGCATCGGCGCTTCGTCCTTCTCGCCCTCGCCGATGACGACGATGCCCTTCATCGAGACCGAGCTGACGAGCTGACGCATGGCGTCGACAGCCGCGCCGTCGCCGCCTTCCTTGTCGCCACGGCCGACCCAACGGCCGCTCGCCATCGCACCGGCCTCGGTGACGCGGACCAGCTCCAGTGCCAGGTTGCGGTCGGGTGCCTCACGGCGGCTGGGGGCGGGCGAAGATGCCGTCATTGCGGAGTGCCTCCTTGGCGTTGGTGTTACGGGTGCATTGTCGCATTCCGAAACGGCACGCCCGTGCACGACCTCCCGGCGCGACCCGTCGGCGGTCCGGTCGGGGCCCGAGTGGATACTGGTAGCCGTGGCCCAGCAGAAACACCGCATTTTCAACGACTACCGTGACCTGTTCTGGTCGCTGATCCCGTTGGTGCTGGCCGCGGTCGTGCTGGCGGGGGTCGCGAGCCAGTGCACGGTGGCCACCAGCGGCCCCACGCAGGGCCAGATCCCCTACTTCGACGCCACCGCCGCGCTGAAGCTCGACGCGAAGACGATGTCGTTCCCGATCCGTCAACCGGCGTTGCCCGAGGGCTGGGTGTCGAACTCCGGTAGCCGTGACAGCATCACCGCCGCCGGTGGCGGCGCGGTGAGCACCGTCGGCTACATCACCTCGCAGGGCACCTACATGCGGTACTCGCAGAGCGACGCCACCGAGGAAGCCCTGTCGCGGCACGTGCTCGGCTCGCGCTACCCGACCGGGACCAAGGAGGTGGCCGGGCAGAAGTGGGTGGTCTACGCGGAGCCGACCGAGGAGTCCGGCTGGATCGCCGATCTGGGTGGGGTGCGGATTCTGATCACCGGCGCCGGCAACGAGGCCGCGTTCACCGCGTTGGCCGCGGCGATTACCGCCGCGCCGCCGTTGGCGGGTTGAGCGCGCTCGACACCGGTCCGGTCGGGGTGGCATTTTCGTGCATTCCGCCGCGCGGCAGACCGTTTTCGGCGTCGTGGCGCGGAGAAGTGCACGAAAATGCTCGCGGCGGCGGTCGAGCTGGGCCCGCTCGCGCCTCGGGCGTGACCCGTCGGCCCGCTGTCAGCGCACGATCAGGCTGGGTCGGAACAGCTGGTTCGGTGGCCGTTCCCCCGTCGTGAGCGCGCTCACGAGCATGCGCACAGCCGCTGCGGCCTGTTCCTCGCGGTGGGTGTCGATGGCGGTGAGGGGCGGGTCGGTGTCGCGGGCGATGCTGCCCTCGGAGGTGATCAGGTGCAGGTCGGTGCCGAGGGTGCGGCCGAGTTCACGGGCGGCGGTGACGCACCCGGCGGCGACGGAGTCGAGGGGGGCGTAGACGGCGTCGACATCGGGGCGCTCGGTGAGGAGTTGATGGCAGGCGCGGTGGGCGAGTCGGGTGCGGCCGCCGTCCTCGGTGAAGTCGACGGTCGCCACGATCGGGGTTTTGCCCGCGGTGGGGCACCAGCGTTCGTAGGCGGTGCGGGTGGCGGCCGCGTTCTGCCTGCCGCTGTTGTCGACGAGCAGGGCGGGGTGGCGGGCGCCGAGGGCCTGGAAGTGGGTCATGGCCAGGTCGACGGCGGCGTCGCGGTCGAGGGCGACCGAGCTGGCGGGGGCGGGGGCGTGGCCGCCGATGGTCACCACCGCGAGGCCGCGGGCGGTGGCTGCTTCGACGATGCCCTCGGCGGGGTCGGGGTCGATGAGCAGCACGCCGTCGGCGGCGAGATCGTGGACCCGGTCGTGATCGCCCAGCGGGGGGACCAGCACCAGGGCGTAGCCGTGGCGGAAGGACTCGTTGGCGGCGGCCAGTGCGGTGCGGGTGTACCAGTCCAGGCGGGATTCGGCGTCGTCGACCTGGTCGGCGACCATCGAGGTGACCAGCCCGATCATCATGGTGCGCCCGGTGCGCAGGGCCCTGGCCTCGCGGTTGATTCGGTAGCCGAGTTCGGTGGCGGTGGCCAGGATGCGGGCGCGGGTGCTGTCCTCCATGCGGCCCTTGCCCGCGAGCGCGAGCGAGACCGCCGACGGTGAGACACCGGCGGCGGTCGCGATATCGCGCATGGTCGGCCTCGGTGGCACCCGTACCTCCTTCGTGGTCATGAGAGTACCGAGGGGTCGGCGAAGCGCAGCGTGACGAGGCGTTCGACGGCGCCGACGAGGGTGTAGAGCACGATCGAGGCGGCGGCGACCACGGCGATCGAGGCCCACAGTTGCGGATAGTCGTAGCGCGGAATGGCTTTGAGCATCGAGGAGCCCAAACCCTGTCCAGTGCCGAGCCATTCGGCGATCAGTGCGCCGATGAGCGAACCCGGCACCGAGATTCGCAGGGCGGCGAACAGTGAAGGCAGGGCGGCGGGTAGCGCGACCATGCGCAGGGCCGTGGCCTCGCTGCCGCCGTAGGCGCGGATCAGGTCCATGCTCTGCTGCGGCGCCCCGCGCAGTCCGGCCACGATGGTGACGAAGGCCGGGAAGAACACCACCAGCGCGCCGGTGATCGCCACCATCGTCATGCCGCGCCCGAAGGTGGCGACCAGGATGGGCGCGAGGGTGACCAGCGGGATCGAGCGCAGCAGCGTCGCCACCGGCACCGCGCTGCGTTCGAATTCCCGGGAGAGCAGGGCGAGGGCGGCGCCGCTGAGCGCCAGACCCATGCCGACCACGAAGCCGAGGCCGGCGTCACGCAGGGTGATGGTGAGTCCGTCGATGATCTGGGCGCGGTGGGCGGGCTTGCCGTCGACCAGGTAGGTCCACACGTCCATCGGGGTCTGGCCGATGCGCGGGCCGATCTGGGGGAAGGCGGCGAGGAAGCCGAACCACACGGCGAGCACGAGCACGGTGGCCAGGGCTACCGAGCCGAGAAATGCCATGACGCTCTTCATGATTCGCCCTTCGTGATGGTTCCCGGCCCGTACAACCGCGTTCGGACGAGCCTGCCGGTCAGGGAGGCCACGAAATAGCCTGTGCCCGCGAGCAATCCGGCGGCCAGCGCCATGCCCCAGGTCCGGGGGAGGTCGTAGGAGGATTGGGCGGCGGTGAGCGCGACGCCGACGCCGCTGTCCACGCCGCCCAGGTATTCGCCCAGGATCGCGCCGAGAACCGCTGCGGGCGCGGCGATCTGGAGCGCGGCGGTCGTGGCCGGGAGCGCCGTGGGGATCCGGACGCGGGTCAGGCGGTGCCAGCCGTTGCCGCCGTACGCGTCGACCAGGTCGATGCTGGTGCGGTTGGCCGATTTCAGGCCGGTGAGGGTGCCGATCATGGAGGTGAAGAACACCGAGACGGCGGCCAGGAACACCGTGGGCGTGCGGCCGCCGAACACCACCAGCACGATCGGGCCCAGCGCCAGCAGCGGCACGCAGTAGCTGATCACCGCCAGTTGCGCGGCCAACGGTTCGGTGCGGGGGAACACCGCCACGGCGAGCGCGACCGCGATGGCGGCGAGGTTGCCGACGGCGAAGCCCTGGAGCGCGCCCCACGCGGTGATCGACAGGTTCGGGCCGTAGAGGTCGAATCCGTCGTCGGCGACCGAGGCCAGGACCGCCCACGGCGTCGGTACCGCGGTGGTCTCGAGGCCCGCCACCGCCCACAGCACGAGCAGGATCACGGCTCCTCGCAGGCCCGACAGCCGCGCGCCGACCTGTCGGACTCGGCCTCCTCGCGCGAGGGTCGCGCTCGCCGGGCGGCTCACGCGGAGCGCCGTTCGCCGAACAGCAGGCCGGAGAGGTGATCGTGCAGCGCGTGGAATTCCGGGGTGCGCATCATCTCGGGCGTCCGTGGTCGCGGCAGGTCGATCTCGACCAGTTCCAGCACGCGACCCGGCCGCGCCGACATCACCGCCACGGTGTCGGACAGGAACACCGCCTCGCCGATGCCGTGCGTGACCATCAGGGTCGTGGCGGGCTTCTCGGTCCAGATTCGCAGCAGTTCCCTGTTCAACCGCTGCCGGGTCATGTCGTCGAGCGCGCCGAACGGCTCGTCCAGCAGCAGGACCGAGGGCTTCACGACCAATGCGCGGGCGATCGAAACCCGTTGGCGCATACCGCCGGACAGTTGGGCGGGCTTGGCGGACTCGAAGCCGGCGAGGCCGACGAGGTCGATCAGACCGTCGATCACCGCGTGGTCGACCGGGAGCCCGGCCACCTGGAGGGGCAGGGCGATATTGGATCGCACACTGCGCCAGGGCAACAGCGCCGAATCCTGGAACGCGATGCCCAGCTCGTGGTCGGTGCGCAGTTGTTCGGGGGTGCGGCCGTTGACCAGCACCGAACCCGAGGTGGGCGTGTCGAGCCCGGCCAGGATGCGCAGGATGGTCGACTTGCCGCAGCCCGACGGCCCGAGCAGGGACAGGAATTCGCCCCGCGCACTACGCAGATCCACCTCGGTCAGCGCGTCGACCGTGCGCTTGCCCGCCGTGAAGGTCTTGGTGAGTCCGCTGATCTCGATGCCGCTCATCGCAACCCCGGGTTCTCGGCGTAGAGCTCGGTGAGCAGCGAGGTGTCGAAGAGTTGGGCGGCGGTGACGGTGGAACCGGTGCGGCCCAGCGCGGTGACGGTGTCGGTGATCAGGCTCGGGGCGAGGGTGAACAGGCCGTCGCGGCGGGTGTCGGGGGTCAGGATCAGCGGCAGGGTCGCGTCGAGCAGGGCCCGCTGCTGGGCGGTGTCGAGTTTCTGGTCGGCGCCGTACTTGTCCACGGCCAGCGCGACGCCGCGATCGGGATCGGCCAGCGCGTCCTTCCAGCCCTTGATCTCGGCGGTCAGGAAGGACTTGCACCGGGCGCGTTCGTCGGTCAGCGACTGCTCGGAGACCACGAAAACCTGGGCGCAGGTGCGCATTCCGAAGTCGCCGTACAGGAACGAGTACGTGGGGAAACCCTTGGCGCGCAACGAGACCGGTTCGTTGGTGGTGAACCCGGACCACGCGTCGACCTCACCGTTGACCAGCGGGGACGGATCGAACTGCACCGGAATGACTGTCACCGACGACGGGTCGACACCGTTGGCGGTGAGCAGGCCCTCGAAGGTCGGCAGATTGTGGTCCGCCACGCCGACTCGCTTGCCCACCAGGTCTTTCGGGGTTCGCAGCGGCGCGGAATCCGGCGAGGTGACGCAGGCGGGACTGGTGGCCATGGTCGCGCCGATGATGCGCACCGGCACCCCGCGTTCGATCGCGGCGGCCACCTTCTGCGGGGTGGAGGTGCCGATCCACACCTTGCCGGTGTCGATCCCGGCCTCGGTGCTCGTGCCCGCCGCGCCACCGGCGAGCAGTTCCACGCTCAGCCCCGCGTCGCGGAAGTGACCGTTCTCGAGCGCGAGGTATTCCCCGGCGAACTGGACGTTCTTGATCCAGCCCAGTTGCATGGCGATCGTGTCGCCGGAGCCGGTCGAACGGGAGGCGGCGGGGGAGCAGGCGGCCAGGCCGGCGGCGACTCCGACGCAGCCGGTCAGTCGCAGGGCATGTCGACGGGAGAGTTGCATGATGGGCGCCTTTCTCAGTTGCTCAGTCGGTAGGACCAGCCGCTGTTGGGCAGCGCGGTCGAGGTGGAGACGGTGTCGGTGGCGACCACGTCGTCGGCTTTGCCCTGGGCCAGCAGGCCGTAGGGGTCGAATTCGCGTTTGAACGCGGCCTCCTTCGGGCCCCACGGCTTCATGCCGCTCGCGCCGAGGACGGGGGTGTGGGTGTTGGCGATGGACAGCCCCGCCCGCTGCAAGCGCGCGGTGATCTCGGCCAGCTGTTCCTGGCTCTCGAACTCGAACACCGGCGAGCCCTGGCACGACAGTCCGCCGTCGATCCGCTTCATCTCCAGGTGCACCGGACCAAGCTCGGCGAAGTCGCGGTGGATCCGCACGATCGACTCGTACAGGTTCTCCTGCGGGTACAGCGCCAGCAGGCCGATCAGCTTCTTGTTGCGGCGCTGGTAGTGCATCATCGAATGCCCCCAGGTGAACTCGTAGAGCGGTGCGCCGTAGGTGCCCTTGCCCTCGATGCAGCGGTAGCGGATCCGGCCGCCGTTGGCGTGCACGAGGTCCTCCACGTTCGGGACCGACTGCACCGCCGCCATCAGCAGCACCATCGCCTCGCCGTCGGGGATCAGCCCGGCCAGGTCCGGGAAGTACTGCGGCAGCGGATGCGCGTGCGGCGACACCACCTTCTTCAGCACGCCGTCGCTGTTGCAGATATCGACCGAGAAGCGCGCCGCCTGTTCGAATTCCGGGAACGAGATCACCAGCTCGTGCCACTCCCAGGCGGGCGAGACCGGCAGTTCGACCTCGGTGATGATGCCGTTGGCGCCGTAGGCGTGATGCACGGTGTTCACATCGCGCCCGCGCAGCTCGATCAGGCGCGGATGTTCCTCCACCGTCATCACTTCCAGCGCGGTGATATTGCCGGTGTCGCGCAGGATGCCCCACTGGCAGCTGCCGATTCCGGCGTGTCCGCCCGCGATGTAGCCGCCGATGGTGGCCTGCTGGGAGGTGGAGGGGTGCATGCGCAGTTCCCAGCCCGACGGGCGGATCGCGGCGTCGATATCGGCCACCACGGTGCCGGTGAGCGCGCGCACGGTGCGCGGGACCTGCCTGCCGCGATCACCGTGCCAGTCGAGCACGCCGGTCAGGGCGGTCACGTCGATCACCGCGCCGCCGCTGAGCGGTACGCCCTGACCGAACTGCCCGGACCCCGCGCCGCGCACGGTGATCGGGATGCGGTGGCGCGCGCAGGCGGCGACGGCGGTGCGCAGTTCCTCCTTGTCGCGCGGGGCGATGAAGATCTCGGCATTGCGGCCGCGCAACAGGTCTCGTAGCACCGGGCTCTGTGCGAAGCGGTCGCGGCTCTTGCTGCGCAGTTTGCGGGCGTCGGTGGAATGGTCGATGGGGCCGAGGTCGGTGCGTAGTCGGGAGATGGCTTCGACGGGTGACATGTGTTGTGCTCCATGGTGATTCGTGTGTGCCGCCAGGTCGGCGGTGGGTGTGGTTCAGAGCAGGGCGCGCAGGGCGGCGACGCGCTCGTGGACTTCGGTGGTCGCGGGCGCGAACAAGCCGGTGGAGACGCTGCGGGCGCCGACGCGCACGTCGGTGATGTTGGCTGCGGACAGGGCGAGGACGGTGTGCGCGTACAGATCTGGGGACAGTGGCCCCGTGCTGGGGCGTTCGGGGTCCAGGACGAGGAAGTCGGCGAACTTGCCGGGTTCGAGGCTGCCGACCCGGTCCTCGACGCCGAGCGCTTCGGCGCTGCCGAGGGTGTGCATGCGCAGGATCTCGCGGCTGCTCATGACCGCCGCGTTCCTGGCCGTGGCGCGCAGCAGGTACAGGCCCGTGCGCATGTTCTGGAAGGGGTCGGCCACATCGGCGCTGGCCTGGCCGTCCACGCCGAGACCGATGCGCAGCCCGGCGGCGCGGTATCCGGCGATATCGGGGATGCCGGAGCCGAGCCTGCCGTTGGACAGCGGATTCCACACCATGGCCGCGCCGCGGGCACCCGCCTCGGCCACGATCTCGGGGGTGGTGTGGATGAAGTGCGCGAAAACCGTGTCGGGGCCGACACTTCCGGTCGCGAGCAGCTGGGCGAACTCGGCGCGCTGGCGTTCGGTGGCGGCGGGGTCCTCGAGGTAGTGCAGGTGTTTGCCGATGCCGTACTCGGTCAGGAGGTCGGCCTCGGTGCGCATCGCGGGTTCGTCGAGGGGCCAGGTGGTGTTGTAGGAGCGGGCGAGGATGCGCGGGTCGTCGATGTCGGCGGTGTCGCGCTGGAACCGTTCGATTCCTCGCAGGCGCTCGGCGGCGGAGTCGGATCGAGAAGGGCTGTGCGAGTAGATGGTTCGCTGGGGGAGGTCCAGTGCGGCCCGCCACTGACCCGCCGCACCGTCGCCGAAGCTGTGGGTGTGATTGCAGACGGTGGTGATGCCGTGGCGGAGCAGGTCGTGGCCGCCGTGCACGGTGAAGGCGTACAGGTCCGACTCGGTGAGCAGCGGACCGAACTTCAGGTGCAGCTGTTCGATCCAGCCGTAGGTCGAGCAGCCGTCGGCCAGGCCGCGGAACACCGACTGCCACAGGTGGCTGTGGGCCGAGACGAAGCCGGGCAGCACGAGTTGACCGGCCAGGTCCACCACGGTGGCGCCGGGCGGGATCTCGGGTGAGCCGGGGCCGGTCGCGGTGATGACGCCGTTCTCGGCGGCGAGGAAGCCCCGATAGGGCGCGGACCCGTCGTGCACCGGCACGAACAGTCCGTCGACGAAAATCTCCACCGCGTACGCCTCCCGACCACCGGTTGATCAATCGATTTACCAACGGTGATCAGCGTGCCGGGACTGTGTTTCATGGTCGTAAAGCGGGAATTGCGTTTGTGGAGCGGGCTCAGTCGGCGGTGTCGAGGTCCGCGCGCGACAGCGCGTCCTTCACGCGGCGGCGCGCGCCCGCGAGGTGCTGTTCGCAGCGGGTGGCCAGCGCTTCGCCGCGCTCCCACAGGGCCAGGGAGTCGTCGAGGTCGAGGCCGCCCTGTTCGAGCATCTTCACCACGTTGATGAGTTCGTCGCGGGCGCGCTCGTAGCCGAAGGCGGCGATCTCGGTCATGGTGTCGTTCTCGGAACCGGCGTCGGCCACGATCATTTCCTCTTCTCGTCGGTGGACTCGGGCGTCAGGCGGGTGGCGCCGAGCGCGGCGGCGGTGACGGCGCCGTCGGCGACCCGGATGCGCAACTGGCTGCCCGCGGGGGAATCGTCGATCGAGCGCACGACATGGCGTTCGGGACCGGCCACGCGCTGCACGACAGCGTAACCACGGGCCAGCGTCGCGGCCGGACCCACGGCGGTGAGTTTCTCGCGCAGATGGCCCGCGGTGGTCGACTCGGTGCGCAGCAGCTGCTCGACCGTGCGGCGCGCGGCGGTGCGGAGTCGTTCGAGTTCGTCGTGGCGGTGGTTCAGTTCGCGCAGCGGATCGGCCATGACCGGACGCGAACGCAACTGGGTGAGGGTGTGCGATTCGCGCTGGACCCACGCGCGCAGGGCGGCGGCCGACCGGGCCCGCATATCGCGCACGCCGGCCAGTTCGGCGGCGGCGTCGGGGACGATGCGCTTGGCGGCGTCGGTGGGGGTGGCCGCGCGCAGGTCGGCGACCAGGTCGAGCAGGGGGTTGTCGGGTTCGTGGCCGATGGCGCTGACGATCGGGGTGCGCGCGGCGGCCACGGCCCGGCACAGTGCCTCGTCGGAGAACGGCAGCAGATCCTCGACGCTGCCGCCGCCACGGGCCAGCACGATCACCTCGACCTCGGCGTCACGATCGAGTTCGGCCAGCGCCTCGAGCATCTGCGGCACGGCAGTGGGACCCTGCACGGCGGTATTGCGGATGACGAAACGGACTGCGGGCCAACGGTTCTGGGCCACGGAGACGACATCGCATTCGGCTGCGCTCGCCCGGCCGGTGATCAAGCCGATGGTCGCGGGCAGGAACGGCAGCGGTCGTTTCAGGCGGGCGTCGAACAGTCCCTCGGCCGTCAGCAGGGCCTTCAACCGTTCGATCCGCACCAGCAGTTCGCCGATGCCGACCGCGCGAATCTCGGTGACCCGCAACGAGAGCGTGCCCCGCCCGGTGAAGAACTGCAGCTTGCCGTAGACGACCACCCGGCTGCCCTCGGTCAACGGCACCGGCAGCCTGCGCAGCAGTTCGGGATCGCACGTCAGCGACAGCGACATGTCCACCGAGGCATCGCGCAGCACCAGGAACGCGGTGCGGGTGCCGGGCCGCGCGCTGATCTGGGTGACCTGCCCCTCGACCCAGATACTGCCGAGCCGTTCGATCCACTGGGCGACCTTCACCGCGACCGACCGCACCGGATACGGCTGCTCCGCCGAGTTCGCCGGAGCGCCGGTCTGCGCGACGCCGTCCTGAGTCATACGACAGTTCTACGCGGCGGCACCGACACAACCAAAAGGCGACCGCGCCCTATGGGGATCGCGGTCGCCTCGAGGTCACTGCTGCGCTCGGACCGTCGCGATGCGGTTGGTGAGCATGGTGACGAAGGGGGCGCGGGCGCGGGTCTGCTGTTCGAAGGCCAGCAGCTGCGCCAGCTCCTCGAGGGTCAGCATCCGCAGGCGGGCGCGCAGCTGGGCCAGCGTCATCGCGGGGTAGTCGTAGCGGATCGCGACCTCGGGGGCCACGACCGGCTCGGGCTCGACGACCTCGTCCTCGGCCTCGAGCACCAGCAGCGAGGCGGGCACGACCTTGCCGTTGGTCTGCGGGGCCTCGGCGACCGGGGCCTCCTCGAACAGGTCGAAGAGGCTGGCGTGGCCGTTGGTGGCGACCGGCGGCGCGAGATCCTCGTCGAAGGTGGCCCACTCGGGCTGCTCGGCCGGTGCCGAACCCAGACGTTCGAACACGCTGTCGCCCTTGAGGGCGAGGCTGGTGACGAACTGCTGCAGATGCATGGTGGTCTGCAACACGCGACTGAGCGCGGTGATCGGGAAGTTGACCGCGGCGACGGGCAGTCGCCGGGTCTCTTCTAAGGCGTACACGGCAGCGCCGGCGGCTACCCGAGCCAGGAACGGAGGTCGAAACATGCCCCCAGCCTGCCGTAAAGCGGCGGTGATGCAAAGGACCGGGGCCCACCGATGTGACTTTTTCCCCGCGAACCGCCCTGATCGCGGCCGTGCCACGCACGTAAGCTGTGGACTATGACCTCGGCAATCCCGTTGAACGTCGGTATCGCGCGCTCCCCGGGCGCGCTCGCTGCCGGTGGCAAGCGCGTACTGCTGGCCGAACCGCGCGGCTACTGCGCGGGCGTCGACCGCGCCGTCGAGACCGTGGAGAAGGCGCTCGAGAAGCACGGCGCGCCCATCTATGTGCGCAAGGAGATCGTGCACAACCGCCACGTCGTGGAGACCCTGCGCGAACGCGGGGTGATCTTCGTCGACGAGACCGACGAGGTGCCCGAAGGCGCGCTGCTGGTGTTCTCCGCGCACGGGGTGGCGCCGGTCGTGCACGAAACCGCCGCCCAGCGCAACCTGCGCACCATCGACGCCACCTGCCCGCTGGTCACCAAGGTGCACCAGGAAGCCAAACGCTTCGCCCGCGACGACTACGACATCCTGCTGATCGGCCACGAGGGCCACGAGGAAGTCGAGGGCACCGCCGGTGAGGCGCCCGAGCACGTGCAGCTGGTGGACGGGCCGGACTCGGTGGACCGGGTCACCGTGCGTGATCCCGCGAAGGTGATCTGGCTGTCGCAGACCACGCTCTCGGTCGACGAGACCATGGAGACCGTCGAACGCCTGCGTGCCCGCTTCCCGACCTTGCAGGACCCGCCCAGCGACGACATCTGCTACGCCACCTCCAACCGGCAGACCGCGGTCAAGGCGATGGCGCCCGAATGCGAGCTGGTCATCGTGGTCGGCTCGCGCAACTCCTCCAACTCGGTTCGGCTGGTCGAGGTGGCCCTCGGCGCCGGTGCGAACGCGGCCTACCTGGTCGACTACGCCCGCGAGATCGATCCGGCCTGGCTCGACGGGGTGGATACCGTCGGCATCACCTCGGGCGCCTCGGTGCCGGAGATCCTGGTGACCGGGGTGCTGGAACTGTTGGCCGAGCACGGGTTCGGTGCGGTCCAGCCGGTGACCACGGCCAACGAGACACTGGTGTTCTCGCTGCCGCGCGAGCTTCGGCCCGCGCGCGGGAACGCGGCCTCGCCGAGCTGAGTCGGCCGGTCTCCGAACGAAGAAATCCCCGTCCGCTGGACGGGGATTTCTTTTACACGTTGTCCGGTCGACGCCGTTCGGTGCGGGACGAGTCGGCGCGGTCTCGGTAGCGCACGTTCGGTTGGGGGTGCGGGGGTGCTTCGCCGCGGCGGCGGGGGATGCGGGCCGGTTCGGGTTCGCGCGCGGGGGCTGCGGCGCGGGTGGGGCGGGCATCGGGTTGACGGGGTGGGGTGGTGGGGCGTGCGCCGCGGGTGTCGGGTTCGCGGGGTGGGGTGGCTGCGCGGGCCGTGCGGGCATCGGGTTCGCGGGGTGGGGTGGCTGCGCGGGCCGTGCGGGCATCGGGTTCGCGGGGTGGGGTGGCTNGGCTTCGCGAGGCGGGGTGGCCGCGCGAGCCGTGCGGGCGTCGGGTTCACGGGGAGGGGTGGCCGCGCGGGCCGTGCGGGCGTCTTCGCGGGGAGGTGTCGTCGCGCGGGTGGGGCGGGCGTCGGGTTCGCGCGCGGCGGCTCGGGCCGTGCGGGCGTCTTCGCGGGGAGGCGTTGTGGGGCGGGCGCCTCGGCCGCGGCCGGGTGTGCGCTTCGGGTCGGTGGGGCGGCCGCCGCGGCGGGCGGGGCTCGCCATGTCGACCTCGGTGTCGGGGTCGTCGATGACGGCGGTGCGGCGCGGGCGCTTGCGGGCGGCGGCGGCGAGGTCGTCGGCCGACTCGGGCTTGCGGCGCTTGGTCGGCTTGCGTTCGGCCGAGCGCTCGGACTTGCGGTCCGTGCGGCGTTCGCGCGTGGTCGGGGCCGCCGTCTGCGGTGCGCGCTTGGCGAGTGCGATGCGGGCGCCGCCGATCAGCAGGACCAGCACGGTCGCCAGCGCCATCGTCGGGAAGCGTTCCACCAGCGGGATGATCAGGTTCATCAGAACGTCTTTGATCGAGGTGGTCGCGCGCCCACCCAGCAGCTGGCAGGCCACCGGCACCGCCACGAACAGCAGCAGCGGCGGCATCACCATCGTGGAGAACAGGCCGCGGAAACGCACCGCGCACACGGCCAGCACGCAGCCGAGAACGTACAGCGCCGAGAACGTGCCCGTCGGGTAGGACTCGCCGCCGAATCCGTCGATCAGGAACCCGACAGCCGTCGCACCCGCGGCGAGCAGAATCGCGGCCCAGGCGGGAACGCCGGGTACCGAGGACACGATCGAGCGTTGCGGCGCGGGCACCCGGGATCGCGCACGTTGGGAAGCAGCCACACCATGACACTAACTGCACAACGCCCGCGCGGGCGCCACGGCACGAGGATCTCAGAGGCGATCCTCGGCGTCCGCCATGGCCACCGCGCGCGGTCTGGTCTCGGTCAGCCGGATTGCCGGAAGGGGCTGATCGGCGATGCCGAGATCGTGCATCCGGCGCGCGGTGACCATCACCCGTGACTCCACCGAACCCACCGTCGAGTTGAAAGCCGCTACGGCCTTACCGAGATTCACGCCGAGATTGTCCAGATGCTCGGCGACCTTGCCCAACCGCGTGTAGAGCTCCTTACCCAATTGCTGCACCGTTGCCATATCGCGCGACAGCGCCTCCTGCCGCCAACTGAACGCCACCGTCCGCAACAGCGCGATCAGGGTGGTGGGGGTTGCCAGAATCACGTTCCGGCCGAACGCGTACTCCAGCAGGTCGGCGTCGGTGGTGAGCGCGGCGTCGAGGAACGGATCGCCGGGCACGAACAGCACGACGAATTCGGGCGCCGGGTCGAAGGCCGCCCAGTACGCCTTGTCGGCGAGCTGGTCGACGTGGGCGCGCAGCTGCTTGGCGTGGCGGGTGAGCAGGGGCGCGCGGGCCGCGGGGTCGTCGGTGGTCGCCGCGTCCAGGTACGCCGAGAACGGCACCTTCGCGTCGACCACGATGTGTCTGCCGCCGGCCAGGCGCACCACCATGTCGGGGCGCACCGCGCCGCGGTCGTCGCCGCCGGGCCTGCTCACCTGGGTGTCGAAATCGCAGTGCCTGGTCATCCCCGCCAATTCCACGACCCGCTCCAACTGGATCTCGCCCCACCGCCCGCGCACCTGCGGCGCCCGCAGCGCGGCGACGAGCTGGCCGGTCTGATCCGAGAGTCGGTGCGAGGTGCGCTGCATCCCCGCGACCTGTTCGCGCAATCCCGAGTACGCGTCGATCCGGTGGTGCTCGACCTGCCGGATCTGTTGTTCCAGCGCCCCGACCGCGTCGCGCAGCGGGTCGACCATCGCCCCGATCGCGACCGAATGTCGGCGCGCCGCATCCTCGTTGGCCGAGTGCAGTGACTGTTGCAGCAACCGTTGATTGTCCTGTGCGGCGGCGAGCCGGGCCTCCGCGGCGGCAGCGCGCTGCCCACCCCGGGCGGCATGGCCCAACCAGCCGAGACCGAAGCCTGCGGTGAATACCAAGACGAGCGCGACGAGCATCGAAGCGGTCATGGCGGCGATACTGCCCGAGGGCACCGACAAGTTCGCAATTCCCGGGCAAACCGGGCGTCGCGGCGGGCGTCGATTGAATTCTGTCGGTGGTGTGCCCTACGGTTCGCGGCATGCGGATCCTGCACACCTCCGACTGGCACATCGGGCGCACCTTTCACGGTGTCGACCTGCTGGCCGATCAGGCGCGCGTGCTCACGGCCGTCGCCGAACTCGTGGCGAGCGAATCCGTCGACGTGGTGGTGGTGCCCGGCGACATCTACGACCGCTCGATTCCCAACGCCGACGCGATCGGCGTGTGCAACCGCGGATTCGAGGCGATCCGCGCGGCGGGCGCGACCATCGTGGCCACCTCGGGCAATCACGATTCGCCCGCACGCCTCGGCGCGGGCGCCAGCTTCGCCGCGGCCGGTGGACTGTACCTGTGCACGCGGGTCGCCGACGCGCACCGCCCGATCGTGCTGTCCGATGCGCACGGTGCGGTGTGCTTCTACGGCATCCCGTACCTGGAACCCGAGATCACCCGCGCGGAACTCGGTGTCCCGCAGGCGCATTCGCACGCCGAGATCCTGGACGCGGCGATGGCGCGAATTCGCGCCGATATCGCCGAGCGCGCCGGCGCGCGCACGGTGGTGCTGGCACACGCGTTCGTGGTCGGCGGGGAGGCGACCGGGTCGGAGCGGTCCATCTCGGTGGGCGGGGTGGAAACGGTGCCCATGTCGGCCTTCGACGGCATCGACTACGTGGCGCTGGGCCACCTGCATTCGCCGCAGACGCTCTCGGAGTCGGTGCGCTACAGCGGTTCTCCGCTGCCGTATTCGTTCGGCGAGAACTCACATCGCAAGGCGGTGTGGATCGCCGATCTCGACGCCGACGGGCTCGGCGCGGTCACCCGGCACGAGCTGCCGCGCGTGCGGGGGCTCAGTCGGCTCACCGGCACGCTCGACACCCTGCTCACCGCGGCCGAATTCGATTCCGCGCAGGAGCATTACGTGTCGGCGACGCTCACCGACACCGCGCGGCCGGTGGACCCGATGCGTAAACTGCGCGGGCGGTTCCCGCACGCGGTGCACGTGGAATGGGCGCGGCCGGAAGGTAATCCGGAGTTGCACTATCGCGAGCGCGTGCACGGTCGGCGCGACGGCGAGGTCGCGGCGAGCTTCCTGTCCGATGTTCGTGGCACACCGAGCAAGGGGGAGATGGCATGGGTGGAACGAGCGCTGGCCGCCGCGGTCAGCGAGACCGATTCCGGTCGCGGCGAACTCGTCGCGGAGCCGTCGGTCGCGGAGCCGTCGGTCGCGGAGCTGTCGGCGTGAGCGGTCGCCCGGTGTTCGGTGGCCCGGTGTTCGGTGGCCGCGAGTGAGGCTGCATCGGCTCGAACTCACCGCCTTCGGCCCGTTCGCCGAGACCACCGTCGTCGATTTCGACGCGCTCGGCGCCGACGGACTGTTCCTGCTGCATGGGCACACCGGGGCGGGCAAGACCACCATCCTCGACGCGATCGCCTTCGCCCTCTACGGCAAGGTGCCCGGTGCGCGCGGGGAGAGCAAGCGCCTGCACTCCGACCACGCCGATCCGCAGACCGCGCCGCGCGTCGTGCTCGAGGCCACGCTCGGTGGTCGGCTACTGCGCCTGACCCGCTCGCCGGAATACGAGCGCCCCAAGAAAAAGGGCACCGGGACCACGGTCCTGAAACATCAGGCCACGCTCACCTGGCTCGACGGCAGCGGCGAGAACCTCGCCCGCCCGACCGACATCGGTGACGAGGTGCTGCGCCTGCTCGGGATGAGCGCCGACCAGTTCTTCCAGGTGGTGCTGCTCCCGCAGGGCGACTTCGCCCGCTTCCTGCGCGCCGAGAACGAGGACCGCGAGAAACTGCTCGAGAAGCTCTTCGACACCGAGCGTTTCGGCACCGCCGAGAAGTGGCTCGCGGATCGGCGCCGCGCCGCCGAGAGCGAGCTGGGCGGGCGCCGCCACGGCATCGACCGCTTGATCACCAAGGTCGGCATGGCGGCGGGATTCGGCGGCGCCGAATCGATCGGCATCACCGATTCGGTGACCTGGTCCCAGGAACTGCTCGCCGCCGCGCGCACCGAACTGGCCGAGGCGTTGACGAATGCCGAACTGCGCCAGAAGGAGTCGGCCGAGGCCCGCGCCGAAGCCGAGCAGCAACGCCGCATCACCGACCTGCACGCCCGGATGACCGCGGCCCGCACCGAACTCGACACCTACCTCGCCGCCGCCCCCCGCCGCGCCGAACTCGAACAGGAACTGGCCAGGGCCCGCCGCGCCGAACCGGTCGTCCAGGCCATCGACGAGGCCCGCTCCGCGGTCCGCACCCTACGTCGCGCCGACGCCGCCACCACCCACGCGACCACCGAACTCGCCACCCGCCTGAGCGACCCGGCCGCGGCCGATATCGCGGGCGTCGACCTGCTGAGCGTGGAGTGGGACGAGTCGTCGCGGGCGGGCGACCGGACTGAGCCGGTGCGGAACGGTGCCGGTCGGAGCGAGGCGGTCGAATCAGCCGGGGGTCGAGCCAACTCTTCGGGTTCTCACCTGCGGGGCTCGGAGCGACACAGTGCGGGGGAGTCTCGGGCGGCGGACTGTGTGGGGTCGGTGGCTGGTGAGCCTGCCGGTCGAGCGGGTTCTTCTCGTGTGGCGGCGGCGAGCGCCGGCGCGGAACAGTCGGCGGGCGTGGAGGTTCGGGGTGATCTCGACGCGGCGATCAATCAGTGGAACGGGCTGCTCGGGGTGCTGGGGGAGGTGCGGGTCGATGCGGTGACCGCGCGCAAGCTCGGGGAGGATCTCGCCGGGTACGAGAGTCAGGTCGCGCAGCTCACCCGGCGTGCGGCGGAATTGAGTCGGCGACGACTGGAAGTGCCGACGGCGATCGCCTCGGTGCAGGAGCAGCTTCGGGAGGCGACCGATGCCGCCGCCGCGCTGCCCGGGGTGCGCAACGAGCTGACCAAGTGGCAGGACTCGGCGGCGGCCGCTGTCGAAATCGCCCGTCAGCGACCGGCTTTGGATCGGGCACAGGGCGAACTCGACGTCGCGCGCCGGACCCACCTCGACGCCAGGGAACGGGTGCTCGACCTGCGCGCTCGTCGCCTCGCGGGGATGGCCGCCGAACTCGCGGGCGCGCTCACCGAGGGTGCGCCGTGCACGGTGTGCGGTTCCGCCGAACACCCGCAACCGGCGCGCCCGACCGACGACGCGGTGTCCAAGGACGCCGAGTCCGCCGCGCAGGCCGCCGAACAGGCCGCCGAGGCCGCGCGGGACCGGGTCGCCGAGCGCATCGGCGCCATCGAACGCGAGATCGAGGCCATGACGGCCCGTGGCGGTGACGCCGATCCGGTCACCCTCGCCGACGCGGTCCGCGCCGCCACCCACCGCTTCGACGACACCGCCGAAGCCGCCGACCGGGTCCCCGCCCTGACCACCCGCCTCGACGCCCTGCGCACCGAGGAAGCCGCCCTGCACGAGCAGTCCCGCGACCTCGACGCCCGCCTCGGCACCATCACCGCCACCATCGCCACCACCCGCACCCGCCTCGACGAACTCACCGCCCGCCTCCGCACGGCCGCGGGCGCCGACACCACCGTCGACGCCCGCACCACCCGCCTGCAATCCCTCATCACCGCCGCCGCCACCCTGCGCACCACCCGCGCCGACCGATCCACCGCCCACGACGCGGTCCACACCATCGCCCTCCGCGTCGAAAACCTCGCCCACGCAGCTGGACTCGTGCCCGAGGGCTACCGGATCGCCCCCGTCCCTGACCAGCCCGGGACGGAAGCGCGGCCGGGTGGGGACCGCGCCGAAGCTGAAGTCCGTACCTCTCGTGGCCGAGGCGTGGCGGCCGGCGTAGAAGACTCCTCCATCCCGGCGGAATCCGCGCAGGTGGGCTCTGCTTCCCCGCGTTCGGCCGACGCGGCGGGGGACGACGCTGATGCTTCCGCGCTTCCCGAGTCCGGCAATGGTGGACCTGCCGCTCATGCCCGCGCTGAACCTGACATGCCGAGCCTGTTCGACCTTTTCGAGATCGATTCCCTCGATTCCCTCGACGCGGAGCCGGACGACACCGTCACGCCCGATGAACCACCGGCCCCGCCTCGTGACGACATCGCGCTGCTGATCGCCTACGCGGAGGTCGTCACCGCCGCGGCGCGGACCGCGCGGCAGCAGGCGGCGATCGAGGCCGAGTTGACCGGCGCGGATCGGGCGCGGGCCCACGCCGAGGCGGTGCTGGCCGAACCGGGGATTCGGGCTGTCGCCGACCAGGTTCCGGGCGACCTGAACGCGCTGGAGCAGCGCTTCGCCGAGGCGCAGCGCGCGCTCACCGCGGCGGTCGCGGTGCAGTCGGCGGCGACCGAGCGGGTGGCGCAGCTCGAGCAGCTGGGGACGCAGCTGTGGGGTGAGGTCGAGCGGATCGCGCCCCAGCAGCGCGACTTCGACGAACTCGCGGCGCTGGCCGAGGTGGTCGCCGGGCGCGGGGAGAACAATCGGCGAATGTCGTTGCGGTCCTATGTGCTTGCCGCGCGATTGGAGGAGGTCGCGGTGGCCGGGTCGCTGCGACTGCGTCGAATGTCGGGTGGCCGTTACGAATTCGTCCACTCGGACAAGGCGGGTCCGCGCGGGAGGCGCGGCGGTCTCGGGCTCGACGTCCGCGACGACTACACCGGCGCCGTCCGCTCCGCGAAAACCCTCTCCGGCGGCGAAACCTTCATGGCCTCACTGGCTTTGGCGCTCGGCCTCGCCGATGTGGTCGCCGCCGAAACCGGCGGCGTGGTCCTGGACACCCTGTTCATCGACGAGGGCTTCGGCAGCCTCGACGCCGACACCCTCGACGCCGTCATGGGCGTGCTCGACGAACTCCGCGCGGGCGGCCGGGTCGTCGGCGTCGTCAGCCACGTCGACGAAATGCGCCAACGCATCCCCAGCCGCCTACACGTCCTACGCGGCCGCACCGGCTCCCGCCTCGAAGCGACGGTCTCCTAACCACCACGGACCCCGCCGAAGGGCAGTGGCTTGTCGCGCGTGCGGGCTCGGACCGGGGAGCCTTGGGACGCGAAGCTTCCTGGTGCGTGCTCGGACCGGTGAGCCTCGGGGCGCGAGGCCTGCCGGTGTGGGCTCCGGGCCGGGGAGCCTTGGGGCGCGAAGCCTCCCCGTGCGGGCTCGGACCGCGATGCCTGCCGGTGCGGGCTCGGACCGCGATGCCTGCCGGTGCGTGCTCGGACTGCGGAGTCTTGGGGCGCGATGCCTGCCGGTGCGGGCCCGGACTGCGGAGCCTCGGGGTGCGAAGCCTGCCGGTGCGGACACGGACCGGGAGCCTGGGGGGCGCCAAGCCTCCCGGCGCGAGTGCAGCGAGCCCGGTGAACGTGGTCGGGATCCACGGCCGATCAGCACGTAGTGGCTTGGGGCGTCGTCGGGGTCGGACGCTGGGCGGGCGTTGGCGCGAAACCGGGGAGGCGGCCGTCGATCAGCGGCACCATCAGTTGGACCAGTGGGCCGATGCCGAAGGCGTAGACCAGCGTGCCGATCCCCACGCTGCCGCCGAGGAACCACCCGGTCGTCAGCACGGTGACCTCGATGCCGGTGCGCACCGACCAGATCGGCCAACCGGTTCGCCCGACCAGTCCAGTCATCAGTCCATCGCGGGGACCCGGCCCCATCCCGGCGCCGATGTAGAGGACCGTGGCGGCCGCGTTCACCACCACCGCGACCAGCATGGCCGTCACCCGCACCCACAGGCTCTCGGCGGCGGGGATCAACCACAGGCCCGCGTCGACCGCGACCGCGATCACGATCACATTGCTGAGGGTGCCCAGTCCGGGCCGCTGCCGCAACGGAATCCACGCGAGCAACACGACCACGCCGGTGAGTGCGGTGACGGCGCCGAAGCTGAGTGGCAGGTGCGCGGCGAGGCCCTGGTGGAACACGTCCCACGGGTCCAACCCGAGCCCGGCGCGGATCATCACCGCCATCGAGGTCCCGTACAACCACAGACCGACATACAGCGCGACAAGACGGCGAGTGAGCATAGCTAACAGAATCCGCCCTACTGGACCCTGAAAAAAGATCCACTCGCGCAATACTGGCCTGATCAGCCTTCGTGCGTGAGCAACCACCGTTTGGCGTCCAACCCCCACCGGAACCCGCCGAGCGCGCCGCCGATCCGCACCACCCGGTGGCACGGCACGAACAGGGCCACGGCATTGCGGGCACAGGCGTTGGCGGCGGCCCGGGTGGCGGCCGGGCGTCCGGAGAGTCCGGCGAACTCGGTGTAGGTGACCGGCTCGCCGGCGGGGACTTTGCGCAGGATGTCCCAGGCGTGGACGAGGAACTCACCCGAGCGTTGCCGTACGGGAATCGCGTCGATGGCGGTGAGGTCGCCGGCGTGATAGTCGGTGACGGCCTGCGTCACCGCACCGAGCGAGTCCCGGAGTCGCAGTTCGGTCGGCCGCAGGGTGGCGTGGATCAGGCCGGTCAGGGTGGTCGGATCGCCGGTCCACCCGGAGGCGAGCACGGCGCCGTCGGAGTCGACGACGGCGGTGAACGGGCCGATCGGTGTATCGACGGTCGCCACGTCGGCACTGCGAACAATGTTGTCGGTCATGGTGTTTCGCTTCCTCTGCGAGAGTCGAGCTCGGTCTTCCACAGGTGCATGGACAGGTAGGAGCGCCACGGCGCCCAGCGGTCGGTGTCGGTGAGGTCGATCCCGGCTCTGGCCGCGCCGCGCCGGACCACCAGGTCGGTGTCGAGCAGGATGTCGGGATCGGCCAGCAAGCGCATGGTGACGTAGTCGGCCGTCCACGGGCCGACCCCGTCGAGCGCGAGCAGGTCGCGGCGCAGGTCGGCGGCGGTGCGACCCGAGTGCAGCACCAAATCGCCCTCGGCGATCGCCCGCGCCGCCGACACGATCGCCGCCACCCGGCGCGCGGGCCCGGTCAACACGTCGGCACCGTGCTCGGCGACCGCCTCGGCGGTCGGGAACAGGCGCGGCACCGGCCCGTCGATCGGCTCACCGAGCGCGTCGACCAGCCGCGCCACCTGCGTCGCCGCCGCCCGCACCGAGATCTGCTGCCCGATCATGGTGCACAGCAACAACTCCGAACCATCGAGACATCCCGGCACCCGAATCCCCGGCGTGAACCCTCGCGAACCCGGTGCGTCGCCGCGCGGGCCTCGGCCGGTCGGGGCGGCGGCGGAGAGGTCCGGCGCGTCGCGAGAGTCTCCCGGCTCGGTGTCTCCGGTGCGGCCACGGAGTGCGTTGTTCGCGGGCTCGCGTGCGCCTCGGCCACCGACCGTGCCGGCGGTGCCTCGGCCACCGACCGTGCCGGCGGTGCCTAGATCACCGACCGTGCCGGCGGTGCCTCGGCCACCGACCGTGCCGGCGGTGCCTAGATCACCGACCGTGCCGGCGGTGCCTCGATCACCGATCCCCAACGCCTCGTCCACCCCCAACGGGTCCGCGTCCAAGTCGAGCAGATGCCGCACTCGCGCCACCGTCGGCGCCAGATCCCGCATATCCCGCAGCGCCAGTTCGGCTCGCACATGCCCCGGCTGAAACGACAGCCGAACCGTCGCGTGCCCGTGCGGTGTCCGCAGGCCCCGCGTGTACACGCCGTCCTCCCACAACTCCATCCCCACCACGGCGTGCGCCGACAGGAACCGCGACAGCCACCCGGTGTCCAGCGGTTCGCGGTAGGGCAGTCGCAAGGTGATCACGCCCGGCGTCGCGGGCGCGACCACGTCGGTGCGCGGGGATCGCCGGATCTCGGTGCGCATGGTCGACGGACTCACCGCGAACACCTCGCGCACCGTGTCGTTGAACTGTCGAATGCTCGCGAACCCCGCCGCGAACGCGATATCCGACATCGGCATCGAGGTCGTCTGGATCAGCAGGCGGGCGGTGTGGGCGCGATGGGCCCTGGCCAGGGCGAGCGGTCCGGCCCCGAGTTCAGTGGTGAGCACCCGGGTGAGCTGGCGTTGCGAGTACCCGAGCGTGGCCGCCAACCCCGGCACCCCGGCCCGCTCGATCACCCCGTCGTCGATCAACCGCATGGCGCGCGCGGCCAGATCGGCCCGCACGTTCCACAGCGGCGAACCGGGCGCGGCGTCGGGCAGGCAGCGGCGGCAGGCGCGATATCCGGCCTGCTGGGCGGCGGCCGCGGTGGGCAGGAAGGAGACGTTGGCGCGTTTGGGGGTGATCGCCGGGCAGGAGGGCCGGCAGTAGATGCCGGTGGTGCGGACCGCGGTGAAGAACTGCCCGTCGAAGCGGGCGTCGCGGGTCGACACCGCCCGGTAGCAATGCTCGAAGTCCCATGCCGTCATGGGTTCCACCTTGGCACCCGCCACGATCGGGTGCTAGCGGAAATCGGCCACCGTTTCCGGCGGGTCAGCAGCAGCGATTGGTGGGGTTGCGGTCGGCGTCGGCATAGCGTTCGCGCCAGTACTCGCGCACCGTCGGCACGGGGTCGTCCGGGTGGTTGCGCCGATGGTGCGCGACGTAGCGCTGGTAGTCCTGACCGCCGTTGATCGCGCTGTACCACCGGCCGATACCCCGCGCGACACCCCAGATCCGGCCGAGGGGGCCCCGCGCGGCGTCGGTCGCACCGCCGCTACCGAGCGGTCGCACGGGGACGCGCCCGTCCGCGTCCCCGTGCGTACTCACGAGACGTGTGCCGATCCGGGTGCGCGCACCTTGCCCTCGGCGATCAGCGCGTCCCACTGCTTCTGCACGTCCTTCTCCGCCGCCGTGGCGACAAAACCGCTGGGGGAGAAGATCTTCGACGGCTGCTCCTCGGTCTCGCTGCTCGACACCGTGCCCGTGCGGATCGCGTGCGCGCACACCCACAGCCCGACCGCCGTGACGATCAGCACCAGCACGGCGAACACGATCGACAGGGTGCCCTGGATGAAGGTGTTGCGGATCGCGATGTCGACCTGATCGGGTTTGGCGGTCAGACAGCCCTTGCCCGCTTCCTTGGCCGCCTGACACAGACTGTGCTGGGTCCAGTAGCCGAGCTTGGGATCGTCGGAGAAGATCTTCTGCCAGGACGCGGTCATCGTGACGATCAGATCCCAGGCCAGCGGAATGCCCGGAATCCACGCCCACTTCCACTGCCCGCGTTTGACGATGATCGTCAGCACCACCGTCAGCGCGATCGCCGCGAGCAGCTGGTTGGCGATGCCGAACAGCGGATACAGCGCGTTGATGCCGCCGAACGGATCGCCGACACCCATCAGCAGCACGCTGCCCCAGCCCGCCACCACCAGCAGCGAGCACAGCCACGCGCCCACCCGCCACGACGGATCACGGAACTTCGTGAACCCGCCGCCGAAATTGCCCAGCGCGTCGGACACCAGGAACCGCGCGACGCGAGTGCCCGCGTCGATGGTGGTGAGGATGAACAGCGCCTCGAACATGATCGCGAAGTGGTACCAGAACGCCTTCATCGACGAACCGCCGAGGAAACTCGAGAACACCTCGGCAATGCCGACCGCCAGGGTCGGGGCGCCGCCGGTGCGCGAGACGATCGAATTCTCGCCCACCTCGGCGGCGGCATCGGTGAACAGGGCCGGGGTCGCAGGATCCCCGGACAGGCCGAGCGAGTTCGTGAACTTCGCGGCACCCTCGGCGGTTCCGCCGGTGAGACCGGCCGAGGCGTTCATGCCGAAGTACAGGTGCTGATCGATGATCGAGGCCGTGATGATCGCCATCACCGCCACGAACGACTCCATCAGCATGCCGCCGTAGCCGATCATCCTGGCATTGGATTCCTTGGCCAACAGTTTCGGCGTCGTGCCGGAGGAGACCAGCGCGTGGAACCCCGACAGCGCACCGCAGGCGATGGTGATGAACAGGAACGGGAACAAACTTCCCGCGAACGCGGGGCCGTTGCCGGTGTGCGCGAATTCCGACACCGCGGGCGCTTTCAGCACCGGCATGGTGATCAGGATGCCGACCGCGAGCAGCACGATCGTGCCGACCTTCATGAACGTCGACAGGTAGTCGCGCGGGGCGAGCAGCAACCACACCGGCAGCACCGAGGCGAGGAAACCGTAGGCGATCAGACACCAGGCGATGGTGGTGCGCGAGAGCGTGAACCAGTCCGCGCCCCATTCGGTTTCGGACACCCAGCCGCCGCCGATGATCGCCGCCAGCAGTAGCACGATGCCGATCGCGGAGACCTCGCCGACCGCACCCGGGCGCAGATACCGCAGGTAGACACCCATGAACAGGGCGATCGGGACGGTCATCGCGATGGAGAACACGCCCCACGGGCTCTCGCCGAGCGCGTTCACCACGACCAGTGCCAGCACCGCCAGCAGGATCGTCATGATCACCAGAATCGCCACGATCGCGGCGACGCCACCCACCGCGCCCAGCTCGTCGCGCGCCATCTGGCCGAGGCTGCGGCCGCGTCGACGGGTCGAGGCCCACAGCACGAGGTAGTCCTGCACCGCGCCCGCGAACACCACGCCGACGATGATCCAGATCGTGCCGGGCAGATACCCCATCTGCGCGGCGAGCACCGGCCCGACCAGCGGACCGGCACCGGCGATGGCGGCGAAATGGTGCCCGTAGAGCACCCGCCGGTCCATCGGCATGAAATCTTTGCCGTTGTCATAGATTTCGGCGGGCGTGGCCACGTCGTCGCGCGGCTTGGTGATCTTCCATTCGATGAACCGCGCGTAGAACCGATAGGCGATGATGTAGGTGCAGACCGCCGCGATGACGATCCACACCGCGTTCACGGATTCACCGCGCACGAACGCGACCACCGCCCACGCGATGGCGCCGACTACGGCGATCGCGGCGAACACGGCTTTTTTCACGGGGGTGATCGGGGTGCGATCGACGACGCCGACCGGAGGCAAATCCGGGTCGGTGCGCAGATATTCGATAGTCGCCATTGACTCAACTCTCCTGTACAACGCGCAGAGCCTCGAAGGAAGCTCCGACAACGTAGCCGATCGGGAACAGGCGTCGGAGAGCTTCGTGCGCAGAATGAAATTTTGTTCAGGAGGGGCCGGGTTCGGTGGGCCGAGGTGTGGTGGCATAAACGTGCAGAGAAGCGCTGATGCGGCGGATCTATGGGGTTTTGGGGGCTGAGTTGCACGAAAATGCCACCGGATCACTCGCCTCGGTAGGTGCCGAAGCTCCAGAGGTTGCCTTCGGGGTCGGCGGCGCTGAAACCGCGCGAGCCGTAGTCCTCGTCGCGGAGTTCGCGGATGATCTCGGCGCCTGCCGCGGTGGCGCGGGCGTAGAGGGTGTCGGGGTCGTCGGTGACCAGGTAGAGGGAGGCGACGCCGGGTGGGCGGGTGCCGAAGGGGGAGTCGTCGCGGCCGGTGGAGCCGAACATGATGCCGCCGCCTGCGGGCCAGCGCAGTTCGCCGTGTTCGACGATCGTGGGGTCGTCTTCCCTGGCGTAGACGGCTTTCTCCGCGAAACCGAAAGCGGTGGTGAGGAATTCGATCATCGCGCGGGCATTGTCGAAGGCCAGGCAGGGCCAGATGGTGGTAGTCATGTCCTCAGCCTCTCGTGTCGGGGGCCGCCGGGTCTTGGACGGATGGAATCTCCTCGGTCAGCCACGCGGTGGGAGCCACCCCGGCCAGTTCGGCGAAGTCGCGATTGAGGTGGGCCTGGTCGTAGTAGCCGCAGGTGGTCGCGACCTGGGCGATGGAGATATAGGAGGGGGTGCTGGTCAGCATGCGGCGGGCGCGTTCGAAGCGGATGATCCGCGCGGCCAGTTTCGGGCTGGTGCCGAACTCGGCGGTGAACTTGCGGGTCAGGTGCTGACGGGTCCAGCCGACGCGGTCGGCGAGCGGGGTGATCGGGCAGGTGCCGCCGGTTCCGACGAGAGTGCGCCAGGCCCAGGTCAATTCGGGTCCGGCAAGGGTTTCGGTGCGGGCCGCCGCGAGTAACGCGCGGTCGCAGGCGGCGAAGCGGGCAGGCCAATCCTGTTGGGACTGCACGGCATCGGCGAGTTGGTCGCCCAGCGCGCGGTGCGCTTGCGAACATTCGACCGAGACATCCCACAGTTCGCTGGCCGGCATCCCGAACAGCACCCGGCACCCCAGCGGGGTCAGCTCGATCGCGACACCTTCCTGAAAACCGTTGTGCGCGATCATCGCCGGGCTCGCCTGGAGGCCGCTCAGGACACAGCGGTAGCTGGCGGGGGCCTGGTGCGGGTCGGTCTGTTCGATCACGTCGATCGGCGGGCCGACGGCGACGATGAACGTCATGTGCCGCGACGGCAGGCCACGGTGCAGGCCGGGCGCGAAACCCGCCATCCGATAGCCCACGTACCGGTCGATGAACGCGGACAGTATCGGCGCGGGGGCCGCGGTCACCACCTCTGTGGTCGCCTCCATACGGCCCACGCTACGCCGGGAACGGCGGTGACGACCAGGTAGTTCGCTGGCCGTGCCTGCCGGCGGAAGAACGCGATGCCGCGTGCGAGTCGGGTGGGCGGTTGCCCGGTACGGATCGATCGCCGACGGGGTGTGGCATTGCCCACGCGTCCCGGCCTCGACGGTGGGGTAACCGTTCGGTGAGGGTTCTCCCCGCGTGGTCGCGGGGGCGGTGAGATTTCGCACTCGAGACCGAACGGTCTGTGAAAACGCGAGGTCAGCCGGTTAATCTGACGCCTTCGCTCAACTTATGTAGGAGGTGTCATGCGGCGGGTTCAGTACGAGCGCGGCAGTGGTTCGGAGATGCTCGAGGTCGTCGCGGCCGAGGTGCCGGTGCCCGGGGTCGGTGAGCTGCTCATTCGGGTGGAGGCCATCGGGGTCACCCTGTCGGCGATCCGCCGGATCCACGCCCAGCACGTCACCCAGTTGCGCGCCGAGGTCGCCGGTGAGGTCGTCGCGGTCGGCGACGGGGTGGACGGGTTCAGTGCCGGGTACCGCGTCGTCGGGTTGTGTACCGACGACGCGTACGCCGAATACGTGCTGCTCACCGCCGACCAGGCCTCCGCGATTCCCGACGGCGCCTCCGCCGTCGACGCCGTCGCGCTCATGCGCAGCGGGCTCGTCGCCCTCGGCGCCCTCGACACCGCCGCCCCGCGTGCGGGCGAAACCGCGCTGGTCACCGCCGCCGCCGGTGGCGTCGGACACCTCGCGATCCAGCTGGCCCGCGTACGCGGCGCGGCGTGGGTCGTCGGCGCGGTCTCCGACGAAGCCAAGTTCGACTTCGTGCGTGAACTCGGCGCCGACGAGGTCGTCACCTACGGCGAACTGCACGCCGCCAAGCAGGCCGACTACGCCCTCGACGGCGTCGGCGGCACCGGCCTTGGCGCCACCCTCACCGGCCTGGCCGAGAACGGTCGCGCGGTCACCTACGGCACCAGCGGCCTCATCGACACCGAGGACCTGCTCGCCGGCGGTAAGTCCCTGACCGGCTTCCGCATCGGCCGCCTCGCCCAGCGCGACCCCGCCCGCTACGAGGACCTGCGCCAGGAGATCTGGCAGTACTACGCCTCCGGCCTGATCCACCCCGTAGTCCACGCCGAGTTCCCCCTCGACGACGCCCCCGCGGCCCACGCCCTCATCGAACAGCGCGCCAACCTCGGCAAGGTCGTCCTCGTCCCCTGATCGTTGGACGGGTGATCACCACGCTCTCAGGTCCGTCTCGACCGGGAACGGCCGTCACCGGAGCGTGGTGATCAAGGGTCCAGGTCGGGGACCGGGCGGCGGGGGGTGCGCGGGGGGTACCGCGTAGACTTTCTTTCTCGTGAGCCTCACCCTTGGAATCGTCGGTCTGCCCAACGTCGGAAAGTCGACGCTGTTCAATGCGTTGACCAAGAACGACGTGTTGGCCGCGAACTATCCCTTCGCGACCATCGAGCCCAATGTCGGCGTGGTCCCGCTGCCGGATCCGCGTCTGGATCAGCTCGCCGGGATCTTCGGTTCCGAGAAGACCGTGCCCGCGGTGGTGTCGTTCGTCGACATCGCCGGCATCGTCAAGGGCGCCTCCGAAGGCGCGGGCCTCGGCAACAAGTTCCTCGCCAATATCCGTGAGGCCGACGCGATCTGCCAGGTCGTGCGCGTGTTCGCCGACGACGACGTGATCCACGTCGACGGCCGGGTCGACGCCGCCGCCGACATCGAGGTCATCGAAACCGAGCTCATCCTCGCCGACCTGCAGACCCTCGAGAAGGCCATCCCGCGCCTCGAGAAGGAAGCACGGGTCAAGAAGGACCGCAAGCCGCTGCTCGACGCCGCCAAGGTCGCCGAGGGCTTCCTCAACGAGGGCACCACCCTGTTCGCCGCGGGCAAGAAGATCGACGCCGAGCTGCTGCGCGAACTCTCCCTGCTCACCATCAAGCCCTTCCTCTACGTCTTCAACGCCGACGAATCGGTACTCACCGACGAGGCGAAGGTCGCCGAGTTGAAGGCCGCCGTCGCTCCCGCCGACGCCGTCTTCCTCGACGCCAAGGTCGAAGCCGAACTGCTCGAACTCGACGACGAATCCGCCCTCGAACTCCTCGAGTCCATCGGTCAGACCGAACCCGGCCTGCACGCCCTGGCCCGCGCCGGCTTCCACACCCTCGGCCTGCAGACCTACCTCACCGCAGGCCCCAAGGAATCCCGAGCCTGGACCATCCACCAGGGCGACACCGCCCCCAAGGCCGCCGGCGTCATCCACACCGACTTCGAACGCGGCTTCATCAAGGCCGAAATCGTGGCCTTCAACGACCTCGTCGAGGCCGGCTCCATGGCGGCCGCCAAGGCCGCGGGCAAGGTCCGCATGGAGGGCAAGGAATACGTCATGGTCGACGGCGACGTGGTGGAGTTCCGCTTCAACGTGTAATTCGTTGCGCCTGGGGGCAATTGAAGGAGCCCCAGGCGCATGAATTGCTTCAGAGGCGACACTGGGGCGTTCTCGCACAGGATAGCATCTGCCCATGCCCAGGGACTATGTCGCGACCGACGTGTGGGACCTGCTATCCGAACACAGGCTCGACCCGTTCCTGAAGGCTGCTGACGGCGACCGCGACGTCGCCGTCGAGCTGTACGCGTGGTCCAGCCGCACCGCCGCAGTATCTTTCGAGGTTGTCGGACATCTCGAGGTGCTGTTGCGAAATGCCCTCGATCGTGAACTCCGAACGCATTTCAACGAGGCTTCGATCGGTATTCCCTGGTTCTTGATGCCGATTCCGGATGGCGCCGACCTCTCTGAAGCGGTGGAGTCAGTCCGTCTGCGGCTGCGCCCGATGAACCGTGAGTCACGAAACCAGATCGTTGCTGGTCTCAGCTTCGGCTTCTGGTCAGGGCTGCTCGGTCGCAGATACGAGCAACTGTGGCGTGACTGCCTCTACCGGGCATTTCCGAACTCGTCAGGTCAGCGCAAGCAACTGGCGGTCGCGGTTGAAGGCGTACGAAAGTTTCGAAACCGACTTGCTCATCACGACAGCCTGCTGAATGTCGACGTTCCATTCGAGATTCGGCGAGTTCTCGCGGTCGCGGGTTTCATAGATTCATCGGCTGCCAAGTGGTTGCAGCAGGTGAGCACAGCAATGGACCAGTACGCGCGACGTCCCGTAGCCGTCGCCGACACGGCGGTTGTCGCCGCAAGGGACGCATGGCCGCTCTACCAGCAGTCCTACGCGTATGTGTGCCGCCAACTCGTTGATCCTCTGCCGCATGTAGGCGTTGGCCGTGGCTCCGCGTTCACCCAGCGGCAGCGCTACGTGTCGCTACATGCGCTGGAGACCTCGGACAGCACCGAAGATCTCTAGGGGGCGGCACCAAGGTGGGGTTCCGGGCACCCTTCGGGGGTGGGGGATCAGTACTCGGGGGTCTGATATCGGCGGGCGATCGGGCGCAGAGTTGATGGTGTCAGCGTAGGCGCACCCGGAGGTTCCGATGTCGATCATCAGCACTGTTGTCCGATCGGGGGAGCGTCGTGTTTCGGTGACGGCCGGGGACGGGGTGGAGCTCGCGGTTCGGGAGTATGGGGCTCGGGGTGCGGGGGTGACGGTGGTGTTGGTGCATGGGCATTGTCTGCGGGGCGAGTCGTGGACGGATGTGCGGGATGCGCTGGTGCGGGCGCATTCCGGGGCCAAGGTTGTTTGCTATGACCATCGGGGGCATGGGGAGTCGGGGGCGGGGGCGCGGCGGAGCTACAACCTCGAGCAGCTCGGGCGGGATCTGCATGATGTGCTCGCGGTGGTGGCGCCGACCGGTCCGGTGGTGTTGGTCGGGCATTCGATGGGTGGGATGACGGTGTTGACCTATGTCGAGCAGTACCGGCACGAGGTGGGGGCGCGGATCGTGGGGGTCGGGCTCATCGCGACCGCCGCGAGTGGGCTGGCCGACGCGGGGTTCGGGCGGCTGCTGCGCAATCCGCTCATCTCCGGGTTCCAGACGGCGGTGCGGTGGGCGCCTCGGGTGATGCAGCGGGCGAAGGTGTTGTCCTGCAAGGTTTTCGCGCCGGTCGTGCGGGCCGCCGAGTTCGGTGATCGCCAGGTCAGCGCGCGTGTTCTCACCCTGGCGGCGGCGATGCACAACGCGACCTCGATCGTCACGATGGCAGGGTTCCTGAGCGCATTCAAGACCTTCGACCGCACGACCGCGCTGGATGTCCTGTCGACCGTTCCCACCCTGATCCTGTGTGGGTCCGCAGACCTGATGACGCCCCCGTCGCACTCGATCGCGATGGCCGCCGCCGTCGACTACGCCGACTACGTGCAGATCGAGGGCGCGGGCCACTCGGTCATCCTCGAACAGCCCGGCGAGGTCGCCGACGCCATCACCCGCCTGGTCGACCGCGCGAACCGCGCCGACCAGAGTGAACTGGCCCTCGCTGCCTGACCCAGCCCCGCCTGGTGCCTGCGCGAACCGTGCTGACCAGGGTGAACTGGTCCTCGTGGCCTGACCCGGCCCCGCCTGGTGCCCGCGCGAACCGTGCCGAGCGGTGCGAACTAACCCGCGCCTCCTGACTCCGTCCCCTCCCCGATAATTGCCGGCTGTATGCCGCTCGAACACCGCGACAGCGGTCATCGACACCAGTGATCTCACACCCATGGAATCCGCTGATCATGTCGTGGCCGCGGTCTGCTGTCGCTCAGGTCGATGACTTGCCGACTGCCAGCGCGAGGTAGCCGCGAACATCCCCGGCGCCGGGATGGTGGAGGCGGGCGAGTTCGGTGAATCCGGCGTTGTGGAGAGTTTCGACGAGGTCGTCGGGCGACCAGCGGTAAGCCGTGGTGACCTTGTGCGGGAAGGGCTCGGTGGTGGTGGACTCGAAGAAGCCGAGCACCAGCCGACCGTCGGGCGTGAGGACACGGTGGAACTCGGCCAGGACCTCGGGCAGTTCGGCAGGCGGCAGGTGGATGAGGGAGAACCACGCCAGGATCGCCGGAACCGACGCGGTGGGTGCGGACAGGGAGCGCAGGGAGCCGACTTCGTACGGGATGCCCGGATATGTCGACCGGGCGTGGGCGATGAATTCGGGGACCATGTCGATGCCGGTGGCGGGGATGCCCGCGTCGGTGAGGAATTTGGTGAAGTGGCCGGGGCCGCAGCCGAGGTCGAGGACGGGGCCGGGGGACAGGTGGGTGCGGGCGAAGGTGGTGTCGGCGGGGGCGAGGACATCGAGGTGACCGCAGACCTCGATGTAGAGGCTGTGCAGGGTCGAATAGGCGGCGCGAACGGTGGGGTCGGACACCCGATCGACCGTACTCACCGGGCGGGGCATGCCCGGTCTCGTCCACCGTTTGTGATCGCGGGACCCGGGTAGTCGAATGAGGGGAGCCGTTTTCCCAGTCGTAGACACGAAGGGATCGACGATGCCGATCAAACCTGTTCGACGCATTGCTCGCGCGCTGCTCGGCACCACATTTGTGGCCGCCGGAGTGAACGGGCTGATGAACCAGAAGCCGCGGGCTGCCGCAGCGAACGCACTCGCGGAGCAGGGGCGCAACGCCCTGCCGGATTCGCTGGCGGCGCGGGTGCCCGACGACCCGACGCCGTATGTGCGGATCAACTCCGCGGCGCAGGTTGTCGGCGGGTTGCTGCTGGCCGGTGGGTGGGCGCCGCGACCGGCCGCGCTCGTGCTCGCCGCGACCGTGGTGCCGGGCACGGTCACCGAACAGGACTTCTGGGCCGAGAACGACCCGGACCGGCGCGCGGCCAAACGCGTGGGGTTCCTCAAGGATCTCGGCCTGCTCGGCGGGCTGATGATCGCGGCGGCCGACACCGAGGGCAAACCGTCGCTGGCCTGGCGGGCGCGTAAGGCGTTCTCGCGGGAGGAACCGCGCATCGCGGCCGAGGGGGCGGCGATCGCGGCCGCGGCGAAGGTGCGCGGCCACCAGATCGCCGATGTCGCCCACGAGCAGAGCGCGCATCTGGCCGAGGTCGCCAAGGAACGTGGACCGCAGATCGCCGAGGCGCTGCGCAATCGCAGCGCGCAGCTGATCGAGGTCGCCAAGGAACGCGGCCCGGAGGTGGCCGAGGCCGCGCGTGCCAAGGGCGCCCATTTCGCCGAGGTCGCCAAGGAACGCGGCCCGGAAGTGGCCGAGGCCGCCCGTGCCAAGGGCGCCCATTTCGCCGAGGTCGCCAAGGAGCGTGGCCCGGAGATTGCCGACGCCGCCCGCGAACGGGGAACCCAGCTGGTCGATGTCGCGCGCGAGCGTGGCGCCGAAGCCGCCGAGGTGGCTCGCGAGCGCGGTGCCGAGCTGGCCGATGCCGCGCGCGAACGCGCCGACAAGCGCGCGTCCTGATCGATCCGATGCCCCGATAATTCTGGTCTGGTGGCCGGACGCGCTGTGGCGCACCATAAATGCGGGGTCGGGCACACCGACGAACTCACCGAGCTTGCCTGCTCTTCGGAGTAATACTTACGAATCGGGCTGGCTCGGTGAGTTCTGGTGTACTACTGGGAATTCGCAGTGCTTTTCGACAGAGTGGGATTCAGTTGATGTTGTCCGGCCGTGCAGTGTCCACCTCGTTCGCCGTCCGATCCGCCGTGGTGGGGGCCGCGGCCGTGATCGCACTGTCGGTCTCCGCGGGAACCGCTGCGGCACTTCCGGTTTCGGGTTCGGCCGCGTTGGCTACGGGTTCGGCCACCGGCTCGGCGGAACTGGCCTCGGGGTCGGCGTCGAGTTCGGTTCCCGCCGCCGGTGCCTACCTGAGCTGGCAGGCGTCGCAGTTCATCAGCAACACCCTGCGCCTACTGCTGTCGGTGCCGCAGCGCCTGTAGGTCATTTCCAGGTCTGTTCCCAGCGCTCGGCCGCCCAGTCGCGAACCTCCCCGCTCACCACGATCGCGGGCAGCAGCAGGGCGAAGCCGATCAGCAGCAGGGCCAGCCGCAACCAGACGCCGAGTTCGCCGAGGGCGCGCAGCAGTGCGGGCACTAGGCACAGCACCGCCAGGACGCCCAGCGCGATCGCCGCGAATTCGTGTGCGGGACCGGCGATCAGCGCGGCGCAGGTGCCGAAGCACAGGCCGAGAACCAGGCCGCCGACACCGACGAAGTAGTTGTTCCAGGCGAGCCGGCTCGGGCGGGGAGACCGGTGAGTGACCACGCGGCGCAGCCTAGCGCGCTCACCCGTCGGTCTGTGGCCGTCTCGGGGCTTTGCGCGGCCGCTCCGGGCGGGGCGAGTACACGACCAGCGACCAGTCCCGGCGCGGCATCAGCGACGCGCCGAGGGAATGGATCGACATGGTGGTCACCTCGCCGGTGCGCGGGTCGCGGCAGCGCACCACCGGGTCGTCGAGTTCGTAGGTGGACTCGGGTTCGGTGGTCCACAGGCGCTCCCACTCGGGCGCCCGCGAGCACAATTCGACGAGCTCGGCGATCCGCGCCTGCGTCTCCAACCCGGGTCCCATGACGCGAAAAGCGTAGGCGCACAGGTGAGTCTGCTGTTCCCAGTCGACCAGGACGGTCTTGGCGCGCGGGTCGAGCAGCATCCAGGCGAGCATGGAGTCGCCCACTTCCAGCCCGGGGAACAGCCGCCGCCACGCGGCGTTGTCGGCGGCGATATGGAATGTCGGGTGCAGTTGCAGGCTGGCGGGATGGCTGATTCCGTCGACCAGGGCCTGATCCGTGCGGCGCACCAGCGTGGGTGGGGCGGGGTCGTAGCGGTCCGCGAGCGAGAGCGACACCAGGTGGTCGCGGATCATCTCGGGTACGGCGAGCGCGGTGAACAACGCGGTCAACGCCTCGAGGGTGGGCATCCGGGTGCCCTGCTCGATCTTCTGGATCAAACCCGGTGAGATGCCGGCGGACTCGCTCAGCGCCGCCCTGGTCATTCCGGCGGCCTCCCGTCGCTCGCGCAGGTAGCGCGCGATCGGCGCGCGGGGGTTCTCCACCTGGTGACCCTTTCGGTGATCGGTACAGATTGGGACAGTCGTCTAGCTTGACCGAGAGTAAAGGGTTCGCAAAACTCATCCCCACCGGGCAGGTCGCCGGAGGGGACGACACGTACTCGCGTACGCGTCGAGCGCGCGGGACTTCCGGGTGGCGCAGGGGGCCATCCGGAATGTTCGAGAATCCGGGAACCGAACGGGCTTTCGATTCGTCCTATAGGGCAGAAGGATGAACCGGAACGGGGGGACGATGACGCAAGTGGAGCAACGACCGGGACGCCGCGCGTCCTGGTTGGTCGGTATTTCGGGCGTGTTGGCGGCGACGGCGGTGGTCGTGGTCGGTTTCGTGTGGTGGCAGCACGACTGGGGCGAGCCGTTCCCCGCGCTCGACAGCGAACGCCTCGACGAACAGCAGATCGCGCTGGTGCAGGTCCTGCGCCGCGAGTACGAGCAACCCGGCGACGGCCCCAAGTACGCCGAGGGCGTGCGCGAGGCGTGGTGCGCCGATTTCGTCAGCTGGACCATGCGCGAGGCCGGCAGACCGCTGGCGAACCCGAACTCCGGTTCCTGGCGCATTCCCGGGGTCTACACGCTGCAGGAGTACTACCAGCAGGTCGGGCGTTTCACCCCCGCCGATGTCGGCTACCGCCCGCGCACCGGTGACGTGGTCCTCTACGGCCCGAACAGCCCGCTCGGCCAGCACACCAACATCGTGCTCACCGCCGACGGTGACTCGATCACCACCATCGGCGGCAACGAGATGGGCTCGGTGCGGGTGCGCACCATCGTCCCGGCCGAAACAGCCGATCTGGTCGGTTATGGCCGATTCTGAAATCTCTTGTCGCTCAAGACAACTGCGATGATCCTGGACGGCGGTACCACGCCGCTACCCGTACCATGGAACCTGCGGCGCCCGGCAGCGCCGTCCTCGGCTCCTCCGTCCTGCTTCCCCCTCATCGGCAGGACGGGGGAGTTGTGCCACCAGCAGCCGATGCACGCTCGTCCCGTACGGTGTCCGATGTGCGTGTGAAGGTGGACGAGGCGTCACGACGCGACCCGGTATGGATCGACTACGCCGACTTCGGTGAGCGGTTCGTCACCTACGCGGTGAACGAGGAGCGCATCACCGCGGCGGTGTCGGGGATGACCGGGCGCGGCGTCAAGATCGGACCGTTCTCGCTCGGACCGGCCGGACTGGCCGGTTTCGTCGCCGAGGGCGCTCTCGGCACGCCCGTGGTGACCCGCTCACCCGGTGACGCGCTGAGCTTCGGCGTGCGGGTCCCGCTCACCCTGGCGGTGAAACTGGTGCTCGGCGGTCGCAAACTGCGCCTGGCCGCCGTCGTCGAGATCGGGCTCACCCTGCACGCCCGCACCGCCGCCCCGCTGCTGGTGGTGATCGACGTGGCCCCGGTGACGGCCAAGGACGTGAGCTTCACGCTGCGCGCCGAGGCCATCGACGCGGCCTGGGAGATGCTGCTCGACCCGATCGCGGGCCTGGTGCAGCGCGAGGTCGCCAACCGGGTCAATGCCATCGTCGGCGATCCGAAGGTGCGCTCGGAGCGGGTGTTCGACATCGAGGCGATCCTCGACGGCTACCGCTCACCGCACCGCAACGACACCGTCTTCGACTGGATCGACTATCGCGAGTTCGGGCTGCGGTTCTTCACCACGATCGTCACCCGCGACCGGGTGGCCGGGGTCGTCTCGCAGATGGCGGGCAGCGCGATCGAGGTGGGTCCGCTGGCCGAGGGGCCGCGCGGGGCCGCGACGGTGACCGTGCGCGGCTCGATCGAGCAGCCGCGCGTGGTCGACCGTGGGCTCGGTGAGCCCGGCGAGCTGCGGGTGTTCGATATGACGCTGCCGGTCGGCCTCGACATCACCGTCGATGTGTTCAAGGCCAACGAGTACCGCGCCGACCTGGAGATTCCGCTGGTCCTCACGGCGCGGGCGGCCGAACCGCTGCTGATCGTGATCGACGTGCCCCCGCCCGCGCTCGAGGACATCTCGCTGGAGTTCACGGCCAAGGGCCTGCGCGCGAAGACGCTGGGTCGACTGGCCGGGATCAAGAAGCAGGTGGTGGCGCAGGTGGTGGCGGTGGTCAGCACCGAGCTGGCCGATCCGACCGGGCGCACCATCGACGTGGGCGCGGCGATCGACGGCGCCACCTGACCCCTGTGACTCGTGGGGCGAATGTTGCTGTTGGTTCTGGCGGTTCCCCTGGGGTTGTGGTGCAATGAGTCGCTCGGTCTGAAAGGCACGCTTACCGGTTGATGGTGGGGGCTGCGCGAAGGAGCCTGCGATGCGTTCTGTTCCGGTGTCCCGGCGGAAGTTCTTCGGATTCGCCGCTGCGGCAACAACTCTCGGAGTCGGGCTGGCCGCCGCGCCCGCCCGCGCCCAATCCTTCGGCACCATGGTCGATTACGCCGCGGGCGTGCCGTCCGCCGCCGCCATCGCCGCGGCCGGGCATATCGGGGTGATCCGGTATGTGTCCGACCGTCGCCCGGGGGCGGAGTGGATGGAGGGTAAACCGCTGCTGGCCGCCGAGGTGGAGGACCTGTGGGCCAACGGGTTGTCGATCGTGTCGAACTACCAGTTCGGCAAGGGGCCGACGGCGGACTGGCGCGGCGGATTCGCGGCGGGTCAGCGGCACGCCGAGCGCGGCTGGACCCTGCACGCCGAAGCCGGCGGTCCCGACACCGCCCCGATCTACGCCTCCATCGACGACAATCCGTCGCAGTGGGAGTTCGACGAGATGATCGCCCCCTACATCGAGGGCTGGGAGTCGGTGCTCGGCTCCGACCTCGTCGGCATCTACGCCAACGCCCCCACCATCGACCGCGCCCTCGACGCGGGCCTGGGTTCCTGGTTCTGGCAACACAATTGGGGTTCCAATGGTGTCATCCACGACTCGGCTCACCTGCACCAGTTCGAGATCGACAAGCGCTCGATCGACGGCATCGGCGTGGACCTGAACCGGGTCTTGGCCGAGGACTACGGCCAGTGGTGACGGTCGCGTGAACGAAGCGAGCCCGGTCTGTTCACGAGGAACGGACCGGGCTCGACTCGGAGAAATCTAGACCGTGAAGAAACCGAGCGTGGGCATGAAGGTGCAGGTGCGCGGGGCGTCACCCTCGGCGGCGGTGGTGAGCGAACCCGACACCACCGCGACCACGCGGCCGTGACCGGTGCTGGCGATGGCCGACAGGGTGGCCGGGCCGCCGGGGTTGATCTTGGCCTCGTCGGTCAGCGTCTGGATCGCCGACTGGCGGGTGTCGAGGTTGAGCCACTGCACCGTCATCGGCGGGTTCTGCTCGCCGGTCGGCGCCTTGGTGCCGAGCGCGGTGAACACGAAACCGGCCTGACCCGCGGCGACCCCGGGCGGGGGCAGCTGCGCCGGACCGGCGACCGCGAGCGCGGTGCCGACCGAATCGGCGCCGTCACCGATGCAGCCCTGGCCGATCGTCGGGTACAGGAACTGCGCGATGGCCGGGCCGTCCTGCGGGAGTTCGGGTCCGCCGCCGCCGCTGCCGTCGAGGAAGGTGATGATCCGCTCGAGGGTGGACTTGATGGCGGGCGGCAGATTCAGGGTGTTGAGCAGGGCGCGCGCCTGATCCAGCAGGGCGCTCTGCGGGCTCGCGACATCGGCCGGGCCGGCGATGAGACCGGCGACGGCGGGCGCGAACGCGGCCAGCGCGTCGACCGGAACTCCCTCCGGCACCATCGGGACGCTGATGGCGGCCGCCTTGGGGGCGGGCGCGGGAGCGGCGATAGTCGATGCGGGCGCGGCGAGCATGGCGCCTGCCGCGAGGGCGAGAGCGGTCGTTGCGATCCGCGATCCTCGGCTACGAAGCACTAGTCCAGCCGTCCTTACCTCGGTGATGCGATGGGCGAAGGTGTGTCGACCCCTACATGTCGGGGGTCACTCTAAGGACATCGTCGCCGTGTTGTACAGCCGCCGGGCCCGAACCGGGCACCGACCGAACCAAGTGCATCGACGCTAGCCCGCTGCGGCGTTACTCCTGGGGATGTTGATGCAACTGTGACCAGTGGTGTTTCTGGGATAGGCCCGGAAACCCGCCGCGCCGATCGCGAATTAGACTCACCTCCGTGGCGTGACGCCTCCCCATTCGACTGAAAGCCTGGCTGTGAACCGACACCTCCGATGGGCTCTCGCGCTGCTCGGACTGTCCGTGCTCGCCCGGCTGGCCTGGATGCTCTTCGCCCCGAACGGGCTCAACGTCGTCGACCTGCACGTCTACGTGGACGGTTCGGCCTCGCTGCTCACCGATCGGCTCTACGACTTCACCTACTCGGAGGTGACGCCGGACTTCCCGCTGCCGTTCACCTATCCGCCGTTCGCCGCGCTGGTGTTCTTCCCGCTGCACTATCTGCCGTTCACCCTGGTCGCGATCGGCTGGATGCTGGCCACGATCGCCGCCCTCTACGGGGTGATCAGGATCAGTTTCGAACTGCTGCTGGGCGCGGAGACGGCCAAGGAAACGAAGTGGATCACCGCGGCGGTGGGCTGGACCGCGCTGGGCGTGTGGCTCGAGCCGGTGCGCACCACGATCGACTACGGCCAGGTCAATGTGTTCCTGGTGTTCGGCGCGATGCTGGCCGTGCGCAGTACGCGCTGGTGGATCTCGGGCACGCTCGTCGGCCTGATCGCCGGAATCAAACTGACCCCCGCGATCACCGGCCTGTATTTCGTGGCGCGGCGCCGGTGGGCGACGGTGCTGTGGTCGGCGGCGGCGTTCGGGTTGACCGTGGCGGTCAGCTTCGTCATCAACGCCCACGAGGCGAAGCGCTACTTCGGCACCCTGCTCGGGGACGCGGATCGGATCGGCCCGGTGGGGTCGGTGTGGAACCAGTCGCTGCGCGGGGCGCTGAGCCGGATCCTCGGCTACGACGTGGAGTCGGGGCCGTGGTGGATCGCGGCGGTGCTGCTCACGGCGGTGTTGGCGCTGCTGGCCTGGCGCACCCTCGGCCCCGACGACCGGCTCGGCACGCTGGTGCTGGTGCAGCTGTTCGGGCTGATGATCTCGCCGATCTCCTGGTCACACCACTGGGTGTGGTTGATCCCGACCGTGCTGTGGCTGCGCTACGGTCCGCTGCGCGGCGAGCGGGTGGCGCGGATCTTCGCCTGGTTCTGGGTGCTGACGATGCTGGTCGGCGTGCCGTGGGTGCTCTCGTTCGCCCAGCCCGACATCTGGACGATCCCGCGCCCGTGGCCGCTGGCCTGGCTCGGCGCGGTCGACGTGCTCGGCGTGTTCGCCCTGCTCGGCTGGCTGGTCTGGCACGGTCGCGACACTCTGCGCGCGCGACTGCCCGGCCGCCGCGCGGTCGAGCTCGCGAAGGGCTGAGGCTCAGTCGACGATGCCGTCGATGGTGTGCGCCAGCGCGGTGTCGAGTCCGGTGAGCCCGCCCGCCGAATGCGTACTCAACGTGAATCGCAGTGTGCGCCAACGAATGTCGATATCGGGATGGTGATCGGCCGCCTCGGCCGCGGCGGCGACCTTGCGGACCAGCGCGATCCCGTCGAGAAAACTCGGTGCCTCGACGGTGCGGGTGATCGCGTCACCGGCGCGCGACCAGGCGGGCAGCGTGGCCAGCGCGATGGTGAGTTCGGGACCGGACAGCAGTGGAGTACCCATACTCACGTTGTACGCCTCGTCACTATTTCTGCCGCGCCAGCTTCAGCGCCTTCTTCAGATCTTTACCGCTCGTTCCGGCGGCCTCGGCCTTCTGCATCCGCATGATGACCACGGGACATTTGAAGCAGCGGGTCTTCTTCCTGCAGCACTTTTTCTTCGGCTTCAGGCTCGATACCTTCTTCGCCTTCACCTTGCCCATGGGCCTCAGCGTAGTCCCAGTACAAAGCCTGATACGCGAACGCCGCCGGGTAACCGGTAGGGTGTAACAGGCCGCGATGCCAGATGAATGCGCGCCAAATACATCAACAGCAGGAGGATTGAGGCGTGTCGTCTTCACGCGATTTTCGCAACGTCGCCATCGTGGCCCACGTCGACCACGGCAAGACGACGCTGGTTGACGCCATGCTTCGTCAGTCGGGCGCGTTCGCTGAGCGAGCCGAACTGGTCGATCGAGTCATGGACTCCGGCGATCTGGAGCGCGAGAAGGGCATCACCATTCTCGCCAAGAACACCGCGGTGCACCGGCACCACCCCGACGGTTCCGTCACCGTCATCAATGTGATCGATACCCCCGGCCACGCCGACTTCGGTGGTGAGGTCGAGCGCGGCCTGTCCATGGTCGACGGTGTCGTGCTGCTCGTCGACGCGTCCGAGGGCCCGCTGCCCCAGACCCGCTTCGTGCTGCGCAAGGCGCTGGCCGCCAAGCTGCCGGTCATCCTGGTCGTGAACAAGACCGACCGTCCCGACGCCCGCATCGGCGAGGTCGTCTCCGAGTCGCACGATCTGCTGCTCGACCTGGCCTCCGACCTCGACGACGAGGCCGCCGAAGCCGCCGAGCTCGCGCTGGACCTGCCGGTTCTCTACGCCTCGGGCCGTGAGGGCAAGGCGTCCAAGGAGCAGCCCGCCGACGGTTCCGCGCCCGACGCCGAGAACCTCGACGCGCTGTTCGACGTGCTCATGGAGTACATCCCGGCGCCCAAGGGCAACCCGGAGGGCCCGCTGCAGGCCCACGTCACCAACCTCGACGCCTCGGCGTTCCTCGGCCGTCTCGCGCTGGTCCGCATCTTCAGCGGTGAGCTGCGCAAGGGCCAGAACGTGGCCTGGATCAACGCCGACGGCGCCAAGACCGTCAAGATCACCGAGCTGCTGCAGACCGTCGGTGTCGAGCGTCAGCCGGGCGAGGTCGCCGTCGCCGGTGACATCGTCGCGATCGCCGGTATCCCCGACATCATGATCGGCGACACCCTCGCCGACGTCGACAACCCGGTCGCGCTGCCGCGCATCACCGTCGACGAGCCCGCCATCTCGGTGGTCATCGGCACCAACACCTCGCCGCTGGTCGGCCGGGTGCAGGGCCACAAGCTGACCGCGCGCATGCTCAAGTCGCGGCTGGATCAGGAACTGATCGGCAACGTGTCGCTGCGCGTGCTCGACATCGGCCGTCCCGACGCCTGGGAGGTGCAGGGCCGCGGTGAGCTGGCGCTGTCGATCCTGGTCGAGCAGATGCGCCGGGAGGGCTTCGAGCTCACCGTCGGCAAGCCGCAGGTGGTCACCAAGCAGGTCGACGGCAAGACCCACGAGCCGTTCGAAGAGCTGACCATCGACTGCCCCGACGAGTACCTGGGCGCGATCACCCAGCTGCTGGCCGCCCGCAAGGGCAAGATGGTGCAGATGAGCAACCACGCCGCCGGCTGGGTGCGCATGGAGTTCATCGTCCCCTCGCGTGGCCTGATCGGCTTCCGTACCGTGTTCCTCACCGAGACCCGCGGCACCGGCATCGCCAACGCCGTCTCCCACGGTTACGCGCCGTGGGCCGGTGAGATCCGCGCCCGCCACACCGGTTCGCTGGTGTCGGATCGCGCGGGCACCGTCACCCCGTTCGCGATGATCCAGCTGGCCGACCGTGGTCAGTTCTTCGTCGAGCCGGGCGCGGACACCTACGAGGGCATGGTCGTCGGCATCAACCCGCGTGCCGAGGATCTCGACATCAACGTGACCCGCGAGAAGAAGCTGACCAACATGCGCAGCGCCAACGCGGACACCTTCGAGACCATGGCCAAGCCGTTGCAGCTCGACCTCGAGCTGGCGATGGAGTTCTGCACCGAGGACGAGTGCGTGGAGGTCACCCCCGAGGTGGTCCGCGTGCGCAAGCTCGTGCTCGGCGCCAATGAGCGCGCCCGCGACCTGTCGCGTCGCAAGGCCCGCGACAAGGCCGCCGCGAACTAACGGCTGAACGACGAGTGGGGCGGTGCTACGGCACCGCCCCATTTTCGCGTTTGCGAGCCTGTGCGGGTTGGGCCCGCCTTGGTCTGGACTGAGTGGAGGGTGCGACGAAGGAGTACCCGGAGGGAGGGAAGACCGAGGCTTCGGGGGCCCAACCCCGCGGCGCCAGCCGCCGATAAACACAGTAGAGTGCTCGGAGTGAGTCTGGGGCGGCGTGCGAAGTGGCGCGCGATGGTGCTGGCGATGATTGCCTCGACGGCGGTCGTGGCCGGGTGCACGGCGAATCCGCCGCCGCCGATCGAGTCCTCCGATTCGCCCAAGACCACCCAGGCCAAGCCGGGTAAGAACACCGTGGTCGTCGCGATCGACGACATCGGGATCGGTTTCAATCCGCATCTGCGCTCGGATCAGTCCCCGGTGACCAGCGCGGTCTCCTCGATGGTGCTGCCGAGTCCGTTCCGCGCGGCGCCGAGTCCGGCCCATCCGGGTCTGGTCGACTGGGTGCCCGATACCTCGCTGATCGAGTCGGCCGAGGTGAGCGCCCAGGAACCGTTCACCATCACCTACGCCCTGCGCAACCAGGCCAACTGGTCCGACGGCGCCCCGATCGCGGCCGAGGACTTCCGGTTCCTGTGGCAGCAGATGATCAGCCAGCCCGGCGTGGTGGATCCGGCGGGGTACCGGTTGATCGCGGACGTGGCGTCCTCGGGCGGCGGCAAGACCGTGACGGTGACGATGTCCCAGCCGTATCCGGCCTGGCGGGAACTGTTCTCCAACCTGCTGCCCTCGCACCTGGTGAAGGATTCGCCCGGCGGGTTCGCCAGCGGCCTGGTCGACAAGATCCCGGTGTCGGGCGGCAGCTTCACCATCAAGTCGGTCGATCGTGGGCGCGACGAGATCATGCTCGAACGCAACGACCGCTTCTGGGGCACCCCGGCCTCGCCCGATCAGATCCAGTTCCGCCGTGGCGGCACGCCCTCGCAGCTGGCCGAGTCGCTGCGCACCGGCGACGCGCAGATGGCGCTCGTGCACGGCGGCGTGGCGACCCAGGCGCAACTGGCCGCGATCCCCTCGGTGCGGACCACGATCATGCCGCAGGCCCGCGAACTGCAACTCGCCCTCAACGGCCGCTCCGGCGACCTCGCCGATGCGCGGGTGCGCAAGGCGGTGCTGGCCCTGCTCGATCCCGCGCTGCTGGCCACGGTCGGCGCGCAGACCGGCGGCTGGGTGGAACCCGCACGCGCGCAAGTACTTCCGCCGTCGAGCCCCGGCTACGCACCCACCGCGCCGCCCCGACTGAACACCGACGAGGCGTTCGGCCTGCTCGCCGAGGCCGGGTTCGGGCGTGCCCCGGAGGCCCCGACCACCGTCTCGCCGACTTCGCCCGCGCCGCAACCACGTTCGGTGGCGCGCAACGGCAAGGTGCTCTCGGTGCGGATCGGCGCGGTCACCGACGACGCGTCGGCGCTGGCCGTGGCCAATACCGCCGCCGACCAATTGCGCAGTGCCGGAATCGATGCCAGCGTGCGCGGCCTGCCCGCCGAGGAGCTCTACGGCACCGACCTGGTCGAGTCCGCGATCGATGCCGTCGTCGGCTGGGAGCTGGCAGGCGGTGACGCGGGCACCGCGCTGGCCTCGCGCTACGGGTGCGCCCCGGCCGAACCCGCCGGTGCCGACGGTGACGTGCTCGCGGTGGCCGAGGCGTATCGCAAGGCGCCGAGCAATATCGGCGGCGTGTGCGATCCGAGCCTGCAGGGGTCGATGGACGAGGCGCTGCGCGGGGTCGATGTGCCGCGCGTGATCGCCGAGGCCGAGCCGCGCCTGTGGGAGCTGTCCACGGTGCTGCCGATCGTGCAGGACAACGTCGTCGCGGCGGCCGGTCCCCGCGTGGACGGTGTCTCGCTGGCGGGGGCCATCCAACTCGGCATCTTCGGTGACGCCGCGCAGTGGCGGAGGATCCCGTGAGCACCGGCGGCCTGCTGCTCGTGCACGCCCACCCCGATGACGAAACCCTCACCACCGGCGGCACGATCGCGCACTACCGCCGCCTCGGCCTTCCGGTCACCGTGGTGACCTGCACCCTCGGCGAGGAGGGCGAGGTCATCGGTGACCGCTACGCCCAGCTGGTCGCCGGTGAGGCCGACCAGCTCGGCGGTTACCGCATCGGCGAACTCACCGCCGCGCTCGCGGCCCTCGACGTCGCCGCACCCCGCTTTCTCGGCGGACCCGGCCGGTGGCGCGACTCGGGCATGGCGGGCACGCCCTCGGCGGCGAACCCGCGCGCGTTCGTGAACTCCGGCGACGCCGCGGTCGACGAGCTCGTCGCGGTGATCCTGGAACTGCGCCCCCGCGTCGTGGTCACCTACGACCCGCGCGGCGGCTACGGCCACCCCGACCACATCCGCGCCCACGAGATCACCACCGCCGCGATCGAGGCCGCGGCCGCGCAGGGCTGGGACGTGCCCAAGTTCTACTGGACCCTCACCGACGCCGACCTGCTGCGCCAGCACACCGCCGCCCTGGCCCGGCGCACCGTCGACGAACTACCCGGCGCGCTCCCGGCGGGCTGGCGGTTGCCGGTCGAGGCCGAACTGGCCGCCATGTCGACCGGCGGGGTCACCACCGTGGTCGACGTGTCCGAGGTGCTCTCGGCCAAGCGCGCCGCGTTCCGCGCGCACGCCACCCAGGTGAGTCTCGCGCCCAGTGGCCGGGAGTTCGCCCTGTCCAACAACATCGCGCTGCCGGTGCTGCCCGAGGAACACTTCCGGCTGGTACGCGGTCGTCGAGGCCAGGTCGAGGCCGACGGGTTCGAGCACGACCTGTTCGCCGGTCTCGATTGAGTCGCTAGCCACAGGGTTGCCCGCGCGTTCGTAGGTGGGTGCCGGTACCGTTCCGGTGTCCGCGTTCTCGGGTGTTGTCGCACGATGGGTGACGTGTCATGACCGCTGTGGGTGATCGTTCGGATCTCGACGACGAGAACGAGGGCTATCACAAGTCCCTCGGGAAACGTCAGCTGATGATGATCGCCATCGGCGGCGCGATCGGCACCGGCCTGTTCCTGAGTACCGGCGGCCGCCTCGCCGACGCGGGCCCGTCGCTGTGGATCGTCTACGCGATCTGCGGGGTGTTCGTGTTCTTCATCCTGCGCGCGCTGGGCGAGTTGGTGCTGCACCGCCCGACCACGGGGTCGTTCGTCTCCTACGCGCGCGAATTCCTCGGCGAGAAGGCCGCTTTCGTCGCGGGCTGGTTGTACTTCCTGAACTGGTCGATGACCGGCATCGCCGACTCCACCGCCATCGCCCTGTACTTCCACTACTGGCAGCCGATGACCGCGGTGCCGCAGTGGGCGTTGGCGTTGATCGCGCTGGTGATCGTGCTGATCGTGAACCTGGTGAGCGTCAAGGCCTTCGGCGAGTTGGAGTTCTGGGCGGCGCTGGTGAAGGTGACCGCGCTGTGCGCCTTCCTCATCGTCGGCACGGTGTTCCTGTTGGGCCGCTTCACCATTCGCGGCCAACCGACCGGGCCGCCGATGATCACCGAACACGGCGGCCTGTTCCCGACCGGCGTGCTGCCCCTGGTCCTGGTCACCTCGGGCGTCGTGTTCGCCTATGCCGCGGTCGAACTGGTGGGCACCGCCGCCGGGGAGACCAAGGATCCCGAGAAGCTGATGCCGCGGGCGATCAACTCGGTGATCGTGCGGATCGCGCTGTTCTACGTCGGGTCGCTGGTGCTGCTGGGCCTGCTGCTGCCCTACACCGCCTATCACGCGGGGGAGAGCCCGTTCGTCACGTTCTTCGCCGCGCTCGGGGTGCCGGGGATCGGGTCGCTGATGAACGTCGTGGTGCTCACCGCGGCGTTCTCGAGTCTCAACGCCGGGCTGTACTCGACCGGGCGGATCCTGCGCTCGATGTCGATGCGCGGCAGCGCGCCCCACTTCACCGGGGTGATGAGCAGTCACGGCGTGCCCTACGGCGGCATCCTGCTCACCTTCGGCGTGGCGCTGGGCGGGGTGCTACTCAACGGGCTCGTCCCGGATCAGGCGTTCGAGATCGTGTTGAACATGGCCTCGATCGGCATCCTGTCCTCCTGGGCGGTCATCGTGCTGTGCCAGCTGAAGATGTGGCGGATGTGGAAGCAGGGCAAGCTCGAACGGCCCGCGTTCCGGCTGATGGGCACGCCCTACACCGGCTGGGCGACCCTGGCGTTCCTGTTCACCGTGCTGGTGCTGATGGCGTTCGACCGGCCGGTGGGGACCTGGACGGTGGCGAGCCTGGTGATCATCGTGCCCGCCCTGCTGATCGGTTGGCACTTCTCCGGGACGCGTGCGGCGCAGCGGGCACAGCGGGCCGAATAGACTCACGGCCATGGTGACCGATCAGGATCAGCCCACCGCCGTGCTGCGGTTCCCGCGCTTCGCGCTGCCCGACCCGCTGATCTCGGGGCTCATCGTGGTGCTGCTGTTCGCCGACGCGCTGATCACCCTGGCCATGGAAGTGCTGTTCCTGCCGCTCTATATCGGCTCGATCCCGATCCCGGTGGCCGCGCTGTTCGCCGCGCCGATCAATGTCGCCCTGGTCTACGGCATGGAATCGGTGACCACCCGGATCGGCTTCACCTTCGCCCCGGTGGTGGTGTGGGTCTTCGGCTTCCTGGTGTGCGCCTCGCGCGGGCCCGGCGGCGACATCATGCTCGGCAGCGACGGCCGCACGCTACTGCTGCTCGCCTGCGGCGTCCTCGCCCCGGCCGGCTACGTCTACTACCGGGCGAACATGCGCTAGCTCGCCGGGGCCTTCTGCCACGGCCAGCGCCCCGTCAACTCGAGTTCGAGCGAGTAGCTCAGGAACGTCCGCACCAGCACGATCAGCGCCAACACGCCGACACTGGTGAACGACGGCGAGATCGCCACGGTGCGGATGATGTCGGCCGCGACGAGCAGTTCCAGCCCCAGCAGGATCGCCTGCCCGAGCCCACGCCGATACCGCCGATAGGCGACATCGAAATCCCGCCGTCCCGCCAGCGCGCCGAGAAACCGCACCGTCCCGATCAGCCCGCCGATGACGATCGCCGCCACCCCCGCGCCATCGAGCACCCGACCCGCCGTCTCGATCACCTCGGTGAACTCCACCCACGCAGGCTACGCCCGACCCCACCCCTGGACGGTTGATCACCACGCTGTGGTGTACAGGAAACGCGGTTTTCCCGCCACCAGGGCGTGGTGATCAGGTGTTCAGGTCAGGCGGTCGACGGCCTGGGCGATGCGTTCGTCGGTCGCGGTGAGGGCGATGCGGACGTGTTCGGGGGAGCGGGGGCCGTAGAAGTCGCCGGGGGCGGCGAGGATTCCGCGCTCGGCGAGCCAGTCGAGGGTGACGCGGCACGGTTCGCCGCGGGTGGCCCACAGGTACAGGCCCGCCTCGGAGAAGTCGATGCGGAAACCGGCGTCCTGCAACGCTTTTCGCAGGATCTCGCGGCGGGCGCGGTAGCGTTCGCGCTGCTGCGCTTCGTGCGTGTCGTCGCTGAGCGCGGCGGTCATGGCGGCCTGGATCGGGAACGGCATGATCATGCCGGAGTGCTTGCGCACCTCGAGCAGTTCGGCCACGAGCTCGGGGTCACCGGCGACGAAACCGGCGCGGTAGCTCGCCAGGTTCGAGGTCTTCGACAGCGAGTGGATCGCCAGCAGGCCGGTGTGGTCGCCGTCGCACACGCGCGGGTCGAGGATCGAGACGGCCTCGCCCTCCCAGGTCAGGCCCAGGTAGCACTCGTCGGAGGCGACGATCGCGCCACGCTCGCGCGCGAACGCCACCACCTTGCGCAGGTGCTCGATCGGCAGCACCTTGCCGGTGGGGTTCGACGGCGAGTTCACGAAGATCAGCGCCGGGTTCTGCGGGCCGATCTGGGTGAGACCGTCCGCGCGCCACGGCTTCGCGCCCGCCAGCAGCGCGCCGACTTCGTAAGTGGGGTAGGCGATCTCGGGGATCACCACCAGGTCCTCGGAACCCAGACCGAGCAGGCGCGGCAGCCCGGCGATGAGCTCCTTGGTGCCGATCACCGGCAGCACCGCCGCCGGGTCGACCCCGGTGACGCCGAACCGGCGCGCCAGCGCCGCGACCGCGGCCGAGCGCAGTTCGGGGGTGCCGTGGGTGGTCGGGTAGCCGGGCACGGCCGCGACCGAGCTCAGCGCGGCCCGGATCACCGGGTCGACCGGATCCACGGGGGTGCCGACGGACAGGTCGACGAGCCCGCCCGGATGCGCGGCCGCCTTCTGCTTCACCGCGGCGATGGTGTCCCAGGGGAAATCAGGGAGCAGGCTGCTCACGCGGCCACGCACCGGAGTGCTCACTCCTCGGCCATGGGGGGCAGCGCCTTGATGAAGTCGGGGTCGAAGTCGACCGCGCCGACCTTGGTGGCGCCGCCGGGGGATCCCAGCTCGTTGAAGAAGTCGACGTTGGCGTTGATGTACCCGCTCCACTGGTCCGGAGTGTCGTCCTCGTAGAAGATCGCCTCCACGGGGCAGACCGGCTCACACGCACCACAGTCCACGCACTCGTCGGGTTGGATGTAGAGCATGCGGCCACCCTCGTAGATGCAATCCACGGGGCATTCCTCGATGCACGCCTTGTCCTTCACGTCAACGCACGGTTCAGCGATGATGTACGGCACTGCCGTTCTCCTAGTCTGTCCTCACCTGCGGGAAAACTCCGCCCACGCAACCCTAGCGCGGAACTCGGCCCACCCCCAGGTCAGCCTGCCCTTACCTGCGCCGACGGATGGTGGGGCGCAGCGCACTCGAGCGGGGTGTCAACTGATGGGTAGGGGGATGGGTGCGGTCGCGACGCGACCATAGGTGGTGGTGCGTTCGCGGACCGGTCGGTCGATGCCCGCCGCGATCTCGGTGAGTTCGGCGACGGTTTTGGCCGAGCCGTGCTGGGAGCCCGCCATTCGGGAGATCGTCTCCTCCATCAGGGTCCCGCCCAGGTCATTGGCACCGCCGGTGAGCATGGCCCTGGTGCCGAGGGTACCGAGTTTGACCCAGCTGGTCTGGATATTGTGGATGCGCCCGTGCAGCATGATCCGGGCCAGCGCGTGGACCGCGCGGTTGTCGCGGTTGGTCGGACCGGGGCGCGCGGCCCCCGCCAGATACAGCGGGGCGCTCTGGTGCACGAACGGCAGCGGGACGAATTCGGTGAATCCGCCTGTCTCGTCCTGGATTCCGCGCAGCACGCGCAGATGTCCGACCCAGTGCTTCGGATTGTCGACGTGGCCGTACATCATCGTCGAACTCGACGGGATGCCGAGCTTGTGCGCGGTGGTGATGACCTCGACCCAGGCCGAGGTGGGCAGTTTGCCCTTGGTGAGCACCCAGCGGACCTCGTCGTCGAGGATTTCCGCCGCCGTCCCCGGAATCGAGCCGAGACCGGCTTCCTTGAGGGCCGAGAGCCAGTCGTGGATGCTCTGACCACCCCGGGAGGCGCCGTTGACGATCTCCATCGGGCTGAACGCGTGCACGTGCATCGACGGCACCCTGGCCTTGATGGCGCGGACCAGGTCGGCGTAGCCGGTGACCGGGAGTTCGGGGTCGATACCGCCCTGCATGCAGATCTCGGTGGCGCCGTCGACGTGGGCCTCCCAGGCGCGGTCGGCGACCTCGTCGGTGCTGAGGGTGAAGGCGTCGGCGTCGCCCTTGCGCTGGGCGAACGCGCAGAAGCGACAGCCGGTGTAGCAGATATTGGTGAAGTTGATATTGCGGTTCACGACGTAGGTGACCTCGTCGCCGGAGACCTCGCGTCGCAGCGAATCCGCCAGTGCGGCAACGGCTTCCAGATTGTCGCCCTCGGCAGTGGCCAGGGCGAGGTACTGGTCGTCGGTGAGTCCGGCGGGATCGGATTCAGCGGCGCGCAGGGCGTCGAGAACCTCGGAGTCGAGGCGTTCGGGGGCGATGACGGCCAGGTCGCGGGCGTGTTCGCGGATGGTCTCCCAGTCGCCGAACGCGCCGACCACTTCCTGGCCGAGCCCGGAGTCGCTGCGGCTGTCGGTGGCGCGACCCTCGGTGTCGATCGCGGTGTTCAGATCGACCCGACCGACGGAGTCCCACGACTCGTCCGGCTCCTGCCACGGCAGCCCGACCGGCATGGCGTCGGGCCTGGCCAGGCCGGTGACGGGGTCGGTGAGCGCGTCGACGTGCGCGCCGATGCGCGGGTCGATCCACGGGTGACCCGCGCGCACGTACTTCGGATGCGCGGAGGTGCGCTCGACCAGGGTGAACCCGGCCGCCTCGGTGATCTCGCGCAGGGTGTCCAGGTTCGGCCACGGGCGCTCGGGATTGACGTGGTCGACCGTCACCGGCGACACCCCGCCCCAGTCGTCGATCCCGGCGTCGATCAGGGCACGACAATCGCTGTGCGACACCAGATTCGGCGGCGCCTGCACCGGAACATCCGGTCCGAGAAGCAGTCTCGTCACCGCGACCGTGGCCAGGAACTCCGCCACATCGGCGTCGGGGACATCGCGCATGGCGGTGTCGTGCTTGGCCCGGAAGTTCTGCACGATCACCTCCTGGATGTGCCCGAACTCGCGGTGCTGCTTGCGAATCGCCATGATCGATTCGGCCCGCTCGGTGAGCGTTTCGCCGATGCCGACCAGGATGCCGGTGGTGTAGGGGACCGAGTGGCGACCGGCGTCGGTGATCGAGCGCAGCCGCACCGCCGGGTCCTTGTCGGGGCTGCCGTAGTGGCATTCGCCCTTGTCGGTGAACAGGCGGGTGGCGGTGGTCTCGAGCATCATGCCCATGGACTGGGCCACCGGCTTGAGGCGGGCGATCTCGTTCCAGCTCATCACGCCGGGGTTGAGGTGCGGCAGCAGGCCGGTCTCCTCGAGCACCAGGATCGACACCGCGCGCAGATAGTCAAGGGTGGAGTCGTAGCCGCGCTCGTCGAGCCACTGCGCGGCCTCGGGCCAGCGGTCCTCCGGGCGGTCGCCGAGGGTGAACAGGGCTTCCTTGCAGCCCAGCGCGGCGCCCTGGCGGGCGATCTCGAGCACCTCGTCGGGTTCGAGGAACATGCCCTTGCCCTCGGCGCGCAGCTTGCCGGGCACGGTGACGAAGGTGCAGTAGTGGCACTTGTCCCGACACAGCTTGGTGAGCGGGATGAACACATTGCGCGAGTAGGTGATGGTGCCCGGCCTGCCCGCCGACTCGAGGCCCGCGTCGCGGACCCTGGCGGCGCTGGCGCACAGGTCGACCAGGTCGTCGCCGGTGGCGTGGAGCAGCACGGTGGCCTCGTCGACGTTCAACGTGACACCGTCGCGCGCGCGGCGCAGGGCCCGGCGCATCGCCGCCGGACTCGGTGCCTGCATCGGAACGCTCGGCTTCGGAAGGTCGCTCACCCCGTCGATCATGCGCTACTTCTCTCCCGAACGTGTGGTCGGCCGGTTACCGGCGTGGTCGTGCTCGTGGCCACGACAACCTCGCGCACGCCCGCCCGTATTCCCGAGGGGCTGAATCCGTCGGTGGTCCGTGGAACCATGGTCGACATGTCGTTGCCGCGCTCCACCATTCTGGCCGAACCCGCCTGGCGTCCCAGTCCCAAGGCGAAGGTGCTGTGGGCGGTGGAGAACGCGATCGGGGTGGTCGTGCTGTTCGTCGGGCTCGCGGTGTGGGTGTTCTTCGACGACTCCCATCGGGGCTGGCAGGCGGTGGCCGGGCTGGCCGTCGCGGCGCTGGGAGCGCTCACGGTGGTCGTGGTGCCGCTGTGGCGCTACGCGGTGCACCGGTGGGAGGTCACCGACGAGGCCGTGTTCACGCGGGTGGGTTGGCTGGATCAGGAATCGCGGGTCGCGCCGATCTCGCGGGTGCAGACCGTCGACACCGAGCGCGGGCCGCTGGAACGGCTGCTCGGGTTGGCCACGGTCACGGTCACCACCGCGTCCTCGGCCGGGGCGGTGAAGATCAGCGCGCTGGATCTGGCGATCGCCGAGGAGACCGTCTCGCGCCTGACCGCCATCGCCGCCCAGCACCGCGGGGACGCCACGTGAGCGCACCCGTGACCGACTGGCAGCGGTTGGATCCGCGCATGCTGCTGGTGTATCCGGTGACCGAGATCGTGAAATACATTCCGGTGCTGCTCGGTACGGTCATCGTCGGCACCACCAGCGGCAACCCGATGTGGAGTCTGATCCCGGTGGCGCTGGTGGCCGCCTACGGTGTGGCGCGCTGGTTCACCACCTCGTTCCGGATCGACGCCGATCACGTGCAGTTGCGCACGGGAATCCTGCAACGGCGGAAGCTGTCCGTGCCACGCTCGCGGATTCGCTCGGTGGATGTGGAAGCCGACCTGCTGCACCGGGTGCTCGGTTTGGCGGTGCTCGAGATCGGGACCGGCAAGCAGACCGCGAAGGGGGAGGAGTTCAAGCTCGACGCCCTCGATACGCGACGGATCCCGCCCCTGCGCACCGAATTGCTCTCGCATACAGCCGAACACACGGAGGCCACCGAGGATTCACCGCCCGATGCCGAATCCGGGATGGAGATCGGGCACTGGCAGCCGGCCTGGGTGCGCTACGCGCCGCTGTCGCTGACCGGGCTGGCCATCTTCGCGCCGCTGCTCGGGTTGGCCGCGCAGTACGGGCTGATCGGGTGGATTTCCCGGAGTTCGGTGGTGCGGCAGCTCGGTGACGACAGCGCCACCGGGGTGGCGCTGGTCGTCGTGGGGTTGACGGTGTTGTCGCTGGTGCTGGTGAGTCTGGCCGCCTGCGCGCAGTATCTGGCGACCTGGTTCGGGCTGCGCGTGCTCGACAACGGTGCCACGCTGCATCTTCGGCACGGACTGTTCACCGCTCGTCAGATCACCCTGGATCTGGCTCGGTTCCGCGGGGCCACGCTCAGTGAGCCGCTGCTGCTGCGGGCTGCTCGTGCGGCGCAGTTGGAAATGATCATGACCGGGGAGAATCCTCGGCAGAAGGTTCTTCCGCAGGCGCCACGGGCGGCTGTCGAGCGAACCCTGGACGAACTGCTGCGTACTCGGCGGCGGCCTCGTGCCTCGGAGGGGGCTGAGCGGGCGCCGGCATCGGCGGCCGGGTCGGTGGGTGGCTCTGACGCGGTAGTCGCGTGGTCCGCGGGCGAGTCGCGATCGGTGGGTGAGTTGCGATCCGTGGGTGTGTCGGTGCCACTGACCAAGACCAGCACCCCTGAAGTGCCGTCTTCTGATGTGGCGAACATCCTTGCACCCCAACCGATTACCGGCGCGACACTCGGCACTGTTCCGCTCCATCAGCACGGCCCCGCCGCCCGACGCCGCCGCTACACCCGTGCGCTGTGGCCCATCGGTGTCGCGGTGGTCGTCATGGTCGTCCTCAGCGTGACGGGCACCTCCCTGCCGGGATGGGCGTGGGGTGTGCCGGTGGTGCTCGCCCTGGTCCTCGCAGCCTTGGCCGAGGACCGCTACCGGGGTCTGGGCCATCGTGTTCTCCCCGGAACCACCGGCCCCACCTGGCTCATCACCCGGCGGGGCAGCCTCGATCGCAATCGCGACTGCCTCGAAGCGCCCGGGATCATCGGCTGGACTGTGCGACAGACGTTTTGGCAGCGGCGTGCGGGGCTGGCCACCATCGTCGCGGCCACGGCGGCGGGACGGAAGGGTTACCTGGTGGTCGACATTCCGATCGACCAGGCGGCCGAGCTGATCGAAGCGGTGACGCCGGGACGCCTCGGATACCGGCACTGACCGGTCGCGCCGCCGGGAAGTAGCGGGCACCGCTCCGGCAGCGTGGGACCACCACCGGATCGGTTAGGGTCCGACTGTCGGGTCGGCACGGGATCGGAAGGCGCGCAACGGATGCACGGGGTGGAGTTCGCGGCCGGCACGGTCTTCGCGGGATATCGGATCGACCGGCTGCTCGGACGCGGCGGCATGGGCGCCGTGTACCTGGCGGCGCATCCGCGACTGCCACGGCAGGTGGCGCCACCGATCTGACGTTGGACTGAGCCGATGCAGGCGGTGGGTCGGGTCAGATCAGGGGTTTGCCCTGGCGGTTGCGGCGGCGCATGTCGGCGAGGGTGGCGTTGAAGGGGAAGTTGCGTAGGGGGTGGGGAAGGTGGGCGTAGAGGCGGCCGGTGGTGTGGAGTAGGCGGGTCAGGCGGCGTTCGTCGGCGGGGGTCCAGGTGAGGTCGAGTTGGTCGCGCAGGTGTGGGGGGAGCAGGCCGGTGGTGAACCAGCGGTGGAAGGGCGCGAAGAGCAGGCGCAGGGGGGTGGGGAGCATGGTGAGGTCGAGCAGGCCGTCGAAGTAGGCCTTGATGGTGGGGTCCACGGTGGTGCGGGGTAGGTGGGTGGACCAGTAGTCGGCGAAGGCCGCGCGGTCGGCCGGCCACATGTCGCGGGGGACCTGCAACGTGGTGCCGAGGTGGTGGGCGTAGTCGTAGAACTCGTCGGCGACGGCCTCGTCGAGCGGGCCGTAGAGGCGGGTCAGCACGTCGTTGGAACCCCAGTACAGGCAGGCCGCCACCCACAGTTGCAGGTTCTTGTCGAAGGCGTTGTAGCGCACGGGACTCGCGGCGGTGGAGTGCACGTGGCGGTGCGCGGAGTTGATGGCGGCGCGGTAGGCCGCGCGGTCGGCGTCGGTGCCGAGCAGGGCGACCGAGAGGTAGGTGAGTGTGGTGCGGGTGCGTTTCACGGGATGGCGCGTGATGCTGCCGGTGTGGACCGTGGATTCGGCGACGCCGTAGCCGACGGGCGGCAGGCTGAGCTGCATGATGATGTTGGCGGTCGCCCCGTAGAAGGCGGCGGCGCCGTCGATGTGGTCACGGACATCGAACTGCCCCGACTTCGATCGGCCGGCCCGTGCGCGCGAGAGGATGGTCATCGTCGACCCCGTTCACGTCGGTGAAGCCTCTCCGGTGAGAGAGTTACACGTAAAATGTCTCATCATGTCGTCGGGGTGTCAACGGACCGGCGACAGCCGCCGTCGCGGCCGGCCGCGTTAGCGTGGACGGATGTCCTACGGTCCGCCGCTGCTGCTCGCCTCGTTGAATCCGATCGCCGTCGCGGCCGGGGACGATATCCCCGACGCCCTCACCATCGACGGCACCACCCTGTCGCGCAGTGATCTGCTCGGCGCGGCAACCTCTGTCGCGGAACGGATCTCGCGCGCCGACCGGGTCGCGGTACTGGCCGAGCCGACCGTGCGCACGGTGCTGGCGGTAGTCGGTTGCCTGATCGCCGGGGTGACGGTGGTCCCGGTGCCGCCGGACGCGGGAGTCGCTGAGCGCGAACACATTCTGCGCGATTCGGGGGCGCAGGCATGGCTCGGCACCGCGCCGGAGGGCACCGAGCTGCCGGTGGTTCCGGTCCGCCTGCACGCCCGCTCCTGGCACACCTATCCCGAACCGCACCCCGCCTCGGTCGCGTTCATCCTCTACACCTCCGGCACCACCGGCGCGCCCAAGGGCGTGATGCTCAGCCGCGGCGCGATCGCGGCCGGCCTCGACGCGCTGGTGCAGGCGTGGGCATGGACGTGGAAAGACACACTGGTGCACGGACTTCCGCTGTTCCACGTGCACGGCCTGATCCTCGGACTGCTCGGTCCGCTGCGCGTCGGCAGTCCCGTCATCCACACCGGCAAGCCCACTCCCGAGGCGTACGCGGCGGCGGGCGGCAGCCTGTACTTCGGTGTGCCGACGGTGTGGTCCCGGATCGTCGAAAAGCCGGAACTGGCCCGCGAATTGGGCAAGGCGCGACTGCTGGTCTCCGGGAGCGCGCCCCTGCCGACCCCGGTCTTCGACAAGCTCGCCGAACTCACCGGCCAGGCGCCGATCGAGCGCTACGGCATGAGCGAAACCATGATCACCCTGTCGACCCGCGCGGACGGCGAGCGCAGGCCGGGCTGGGTCGGCACGCCCGTGCGCGGGGTCGAGACACGACTGCGCGACGAGACGGGCGAACCCGTCCCGCACGACGGCGTGAGCATCGGCGGGCTCCAGGTGCGCGGGCCGATGCTGTTCGACGGCTACCTCAACCGCCCCGACGCGACCGCCGAGGACTGGACCGAGGACGGCTGGTTCCGCACCGGCGACGTCGCGGTCATCGACGCCGACGGGTTCCACCGCATCGTCGGCCGCGAGTCGATCGACCTCATCAAATCCGGCGGCTACCGCATCGGCGCGGGCGAGATCGAAACGGCGCTGCTCGGGCATCCGGCGGTCGCGGAAGTCGCCGTGGTCGGCCTGCCGGACGACGACCTCGGCCAGCGGATCGTGGCCTTCGTCGTGCCCCGCGACGACAGCTCCGAGGATCTCGCCGTGGAGCTGACCACCCATGTGGGCGAACAACTTTCCGCCCACAAGCGCCCACGCGAGGTCCGCTTCGTCGACACCCTGCCGCGCAACGCGATGGGCAAGGTGCAGAAGAAGCAGCTCTCCTGAACAACTACTCCGGAACTTTGACGCCCCTGAGCTTGTCGGGATTGCGCACGCTGTAGATGGCCGTGATCACCTCGCCGGTGACCTCGATGGAGGTCACCTGGTCGAGCACCCCGTCGAAGCTCGCCAGGATCGAGGGCATCGCGTTGTAGATGCCGAGGTGCACGTCCATCGCGCCCATGCGCTGTCCCCTGGCGAGAAGGCCGAGGACGAGTCGGGCGACCTTGTCCTGGCCGAGAACCGGGCGGCGCACCGCGTTCACCACGCCGCCGCCGTCGCCGAGGAAGACCACGTCGGGGGCGAGCACGTCCATCAGGGCCTGCACATCGCCGGTGGCGGAGGCGATCATGAACCGTTCGACCACCGACTGAGCCTGCTCGGGAGTGGCGATCGCGGTGTGGCGGTGGGCGTGCACGCGGTCGCGGGCGCGGTGAACCAGTTGGCGTACAGCGGCTTCGGACTTGTCGACCGCGGCCGCGATCTCCGGGTAGTCGAACGCGAACACCTCGCGCAACACGAACACCGCCCGCTGCACCGGGGTGAGCTTCTCGAACACCAGCAGCATCGCGGTGCTCACCGCCTCCCCGGTGAGCACGTGCTCGACCCCACCGTCGGCGGAGGTGGCCAGCGGTTCGGGCAGCCACGGCCCGATGTACTCCTCGCGCCTGCGCGCGGTCGAACGCAGCATCCCGAGCGCCTGGCGGGTGACGATCTGGGCCAGGTAGGCGCGCGGGCTCTCGACCAGCGCCAGGTCGACCCCGCGCCAGCGCAGGTAGCTGTCGTGCAGGACGTCCTCGGTGTCGGCGACGGTGCCGAGGATCTCGTAGGCGATCGAGAACAGCAGCCGCCGGTTCTCGGTGAAGATGTCCTCGTGGGTCACCGGCGCGGACCTTTCAACCACACGCTGCGGCCGGTGCGCGAGGCGTCGGCGGCGTAGCGGGTGACGCGCTCCTTGACCACCACCGCGATCGGCCCGCTGAAGGCCACGCGGCGAGGATTGTCGGCGCGGTCGGTGAGCTGTTGCAGGGCGTCGCGGCGGCCCAGGCTCATGCCCTGCCCCGCGTAACCCAGCGAGAACGGTCGCGGCGCACGTCCCTTGCTCATCCTGGCCAGGGTATCGGCCGCGTGCGCGCCCTGCGGCCCGGCGGTGGCGCAGGCCATGCGCATCCCGGGCACGGCCGCGCAATCGCCCACCACGAACACGCGCGGGTCGGTGATGCTGCGTAGGTTCTCGTCGACCAGGGCGCGGCCGTCGGCGTCCACGGCCAGGCCACTGCGGGCGGCGAGTGCGGGGACTTCGGCGAAGACGGCCCACAGGGTCAGGTCCGAGCGCAGTTCGGTGCCCGAGTCCAATCGCACAGTGGCGGCGCCGATTTCGGTGATGTGCTCGGTCACGATTTCGACATGCAGTCGATCGAGAACGGCGCGAACGCGCCGCTGCCCACCGGCCGAGAGCGAGGCGCCGACGGTGTCGCTCACCAGTCGCACCCGCAGGTCCGGGCGGGCTTCGGCGATCTCGGTCACGGTCTCGATCCCGGTGAGACCGCCGCCGATGACCGTGACGATCGCCCCGGCCGCCAGCGCCGCCAGCTCCGCGCGCGCCCGCTGCGCACCCTCCCAGGTGGCGACCGGAATCGCGCCCACGGGCGGATTCGCGGTGCTGCCCACGGCCAGGATCGCGTGGTCGAAATCCAGATTCCGACCGTCGGACAGGGTGAGGGTGCCGTCGCCGATCTTGTCCACGGTCGCGGTCGCGATCCCGATCGGATCCCGCAGCATCTCGCGCAGCGGCCGCGCGGCCTCGCCGGTGCCCGCGATCTGCTGGTGCAGACGCACCCGCTCGATGAACTCACCGCGTGGATTGACCACGGTGATCCGCGCGTCGGGCATCTTGCGATGCAGCCGATTCGCGGCGAGCGTTCCCGCGTACCCTGCCCCGATCACCACGATGTTCATCTGTGCCTCCTGCCGTGGATTTCAACGTGTCGACCATGAGATGCGGCGGGTCGAAGCGCTGTGACAGTGATGCGCGACACAGCGAAAAGGCCCCGCCCTCCGAGGAGGTACGGGGCCTTGCCGAACAGCGGGAAATCAGTCGTTGGCGTGCAGCGCGGCGTTGAGTTCGACGCCGGTGCCCTTGCGCGGGACGACCTCGACCGCGCCGGTGGTCGAGTTGCGGCGGAACAGCAGGTTGTTGCGACCCGACAGGGTCGCGGCCTTCACGACCGTGCCGTCGGGGCCGGTCACCTTGGTGCCCGCGGTGACATAGAGGCCCGCCTCGATCACGCAGTCGTCGCCCAGCGAGATGCCGAGCCCGGAGTTGGCGCCCAGCAGCGAACGCTCGCCCACCGAGATCACCTGGGTGCCGCCACCGGACAGGGTGCCCATGATCGACGCGCCGCCGCCCACATCGGAGCCGTCGCCGACCACGACACCAGCCGAGATGCGACCCTCGACCATCGAGTTGCCCAGGGTGCCCGCGTTGAAGTTGACGAAGCCCTCGTGCATGACGGTGGTGCCCGAGGCCAGGTGCGCGCCGAGGCGGACCCGGTCGGCGTCGGCGACGCGCACGCCGGCGGGGACCACGTAGTCGACCAGGCGCGGGAACTTGTCGACGCTGAGCACCGTCACCGGGCCGCGGGCGCGCAGCTTCAGGCGGGTCTGTTCGAAGCCGTCCACCGCGCAGGGGCCGTGGTTGGTCCACACCACATTGCTGAGCAGGCCGAACTGGCCGTCGAGGTTGAGGCCGTGCGGGCGCACGAGACGGTGCGAGAGCAGGTGCAGGCGCAGGTAGACGTCGTGCGCGTCGACGGGAGCGGCCGACAGGTCCGCGATGGTGGTGCGCACCGCGATCACCTCGACCCCGCGCGCGGCATCGACGCCGAGCAGCTCGGCGAACTCGCCCGCCTCGGCCGCGTCGAGCCGCTTCGAGCCGGTCTCGGTGAACTCGCCCAGCTCGGGGCTGGGGTACCAGGTGTCGAGCACGGTCCCGTCCGAGGTCACATTGGCAATACCGACTGCTGTCGCTCCCTGAATACTCACGGGGCTCATTTTGCCCGGTCCGCACGCCGAGCTGTGCCGCGGGCCCTGTGCGATCGGCCACGTGGCCGGTATCCCGGGATCGAGGGCTCACCCGTACTACTGTCGAGATGTGACTCTCGATTTGCGTGCCGACCCCATCCAGTTGACCGCCGACCTCGTCGACGTGCCCAGCGTCTCGCGCGACGAGGCCAAGATCGCGGACCTGGTCGAGCAGGCACTCCGGGAGCAGACCACCGGGTTCGAAGTGGTGCGCCACGGCAATGTGGTGCTGGCGCGGACACAGCGGGGGCTGCCGACGCGGGTGATCCTGGCCGGGCACCTGGATACGGTGCCGATCGCCGACAATGTGCCGAGTCGACCGGACGAGGTCGACGGTGAGGCGGTGCTGTTCGGTTGCGGCACAGTCGATATGAAGTCCGGTGACGCGGTCTTCCTGCACCTCGCGGCCACGATCGAGGATCCCGCCCACGACCTCACGCTGATCTTCTACGACGGCGAGGAGATCGCCGCGGAGTTCAACGGGCTCGGCCAGATCGAACGGGAACTGCCCGAATGGCTCGAGGGCGATCTGGCGATTCTCGGTGAGCCGTCGGCCGGTTGGATCGAGGCCGGGTGCCAGGGCACGCTGCGGGTGCGGTTGAGCACCTCGGGCGTGCGGGCGCACTCGGCGCGAGCGTGGTTGGGGGAGAACGCGATTCACGGTCTCGCGCCGATCCTGCAGCGGTTGTCGGAGTACACGGCGCGCCAGGTCGACATCGACGGGTGCGTGTATCGCGAGGGCCTGTCGGCGGTGCGGGTGTCCGGCGGGGTCGCGGGCAATGTGGTGCCCGATGTCGCCGAGGTGGATGTGAACTTCCGTTTCGCCCCCGATCGCGGTGTCGAGGACGCGATCGCGCACGTCCGCGAGGTCTTCGCCGGGCTCGACGTGAGCTTCGAGGTCACCGACTCCTCACCCGGCGCCCTGCCCGGCCTCACCGCCCCGGCCGCGCGCACCCTCATCGACTCGGTCAACGCCCACGGCGGCGGTGGCGTGCGCGCCAAGTACGGCTGGACCGACGTGTCCCGCTTCGCCGCGCGCGGCATTCCCGCCGTCAACTTCGGGCCCGGCGACCCCAACCTGGCCCATAAGCGCGACGAGCACGTCCCGCTGAGCCAGATCACCGCCGTCACCGCCATGCTGCGGACCTATCTGTCGCGCTAGATCGTCCGGTCCAACGGTGTGGCATTTTCGTGCACTCCTGAGCAATTCGGCCCGGAAAACGGTCCGATGCGCGTCCGAGTGCACGAAAATGCCACTCTTCTCCGAACGCGTGTCGAACCGCCGGCGCGACCTCGAGACGGAACCCGGATCACCGGGCGCGGTCCGGGCGCCGATCCGACACAGTAGGTTGGTGGGATGTCTACCGAATCCGCTGATGAACAGGTCGGCAAGGTGAAACCCAAGTTCCGTGGGCCGGTGATGTTGCGTCGTCAGCGCAAGCCCGGCGGGCGGACCGCCGATCGCAGCCTGCTCGACACCCGGCAGGACAGCGACTGGGTACACACCGATCCGTGGCGGGTGCTGCGGATCCAGGCCGAGTTCGTCGAGGGCTTCGGCGCGCTCGCGGAGATCCCGCCCGCGGTGACGGTGTTCGGCTCGGCGCGCACCGGCCGCGACCACCCCGAGTACGCGGCGGGCGTGGCGATCGGCGCCGCGCTCACCGAGGCCGGTTTCGCGGTGATCACCGGCGGTGGACCGGGCGCGATGGAAGCGGCCAACCAGGGTTGCTCGGAGGCGGGCGGCTATTCGATCGGGCTCGGGATCGAGCTGCCGTTCGAGCAGGGGCTCAACGAATGGGTCGACCTGGGCATCAACTTCCGCTACTTCTTCGTCCGCAAGACGATGTTCGTGAAGTACTCGCAGGCCTTCGTGTGCCTGCCCGGCGGCTTCGGCACCCTCGACGAACTGTTCGAGGCGCTCACCCTGGTGCAGACCCGCAAGATCACCCGGTTCCCGATCATCCTGTTCGGCTCGGCCTACTGGCAGGGCCTGGTCGACTGGCTGCGTGACTCGATGGCCGTGTCGGGCAAGATCTCGCCCGAGGACCTCGACCTGATCCAGATCACCGACAGCGTCGAGGAGGTCGTGCGGATCATCGCGGGCGAAACCGGCGAGACCGTCGAACCCACCGATATCGAAGCTCTCGGCGCCGAGGATCAGTGGTGAGCTACTCCGTCTGTGTGTACTGCTCGGCCAGCACCGCCGAGCCCGAACTGATCAGCCTGGCCGCCCGCGTGGGCACCGAGATCGCCCGGCGCGGTTGGCAATTGGTCTCCGGCGGCGGTCACGTGTCGATGATGGGCGCGGTCGCCACCGCCGCGCGGGCCGGTGGCGCGCACACCATCGGGGTGATCCCCAAGCACCTCGTGCACCGCGAGGTCGCCGATGTCGACGCCGACGAACTGCTGGTCACCGACACCATGCGCCAGCGCAAACAACTCATGGAAGAGCGCGCCGACGCGTTCTTGACCCTGCCCGGCGGGGTGGGCACCCTCGAGGAACTGTTCGAGACCTGGACCGGCGGCTACCTCGGCGAACACACCAAACCCGTTGTCGTACTGGATGCCAACGGTTTTTATGACGGGCTGTTCCACTGGCTCGACGAACTGTCCGGGCGCGGCCTGGTCTCGCGACAGGCGCGTGAGCGGCTCATCGTGACCACCGACCTGCCCGCCGCGTTCGCCGCGCTGGAACCGGCCGCACCGTAGGAGAGATCGACGTGAGCACTGACGCCCGCGACACCGTAAGCGTGTTCGACCTGGCCAAAGCCCTGCCCGGAATGGCCTTCGACGCCCCCGGCATGCTGCGCAACGCGCGCGGAATGCTGGTGGGGCCCAAGGACAAAGCCTCCATCGGGCTGTACTTCCAGCGGGTCGCCCACCGCAGGCCCGACCGGGTGTTCCTGCGATTCGAGGGCCGCGCCTACACCTACCGCGCCGCCAACAGCGAGGTGAACCGCTACGCCGCGGTGCTCACCGAGCGCGGCGTGCGACGCGGGGACGTGGTCGGCGTGCTGATGACCAACCGACCCGAAACCCTGTTCACCACACTGGCGGTGCTCAAACTCGGCGCGACCGTGGGACTGCTCAACTACAACCAGCGCGACCAGGTCCTGGCCCACAGCATCGGCCTGCTCGACAGCGTGCTCACCGTCGTCGGCGCGGAATGCCAGGAGGCGATCGACTCGCTGCCCGAGCCCGCCGCGAACCTGCTCGCCGCCGAGGACCTGGCCGAATCCGCCCGCACCGCAACCGATTCCGATCCCGCGGTGTGCGCGCAGGTCAGGGCGGGGGAGCGGGCCTTTCTGATCTTCACCTCCGGCACCACCGGTATGCCCAAGGCCAGCGTGATGACCCACCACCGCTGGACCAAGAGCATGTCCGGCCTCGGCGGGCTCGGCATCCGGTTGCGCGGCGACGACGCCCTCTACTGCTGCCTGCCGCTCTATCACAACAACGCGCTCACGGTCGCGCTGTCGGCGGTGCTCGCGGGCGAGTCGACCTATGTGCTCGGCCGCAAGTTCTCGGCCTCGGGCTTCTGGGCCGAGATCGCGCGCGAACGGGCCACCGCGTTCATCTACATCGGCGAACTGTGCCGGTACCTGCTCAACCAGCCGGTGCGGCCCGGTGAGAAGGGCAACCGGGTCCGGCTCGCGGTCGGCAACGGGCTGCGACCCGAGCTGTGGGACGAATTCCGGCGCCGGTTCGGGATCGGCCGGGTGGTCGAGTTCTACGGGTCCAGCGAGGCGCCGCTGGCGTTCGTCAACGCGTTCGGCGTCGACCGCACCGCCGGACTGTGCCCGCTGCCCTACGCCGTCGTCGAATACGACGACGAGACCGGCCACCCGCGCCGCGGTCGCGACGGCAAGCTGCGCCGGGTGCGGTCGGGTGGGGTCGGGCTGCTGCTGGCCAAGGTGAACAACCGCCAGCCCTTCGACGGCTACACCGACGCGAAAGCCTCCGAGGCCAAGTTGGTGCGCGACGGGTTCAAGAAGGGCGACTGCTGGTTCGACACCGGCGACCTCGTGCGCGACCAGCACTTCTGGCACATCGCCTTCGTCGACCGGCTCGGCGACACCTTCCGATGGAAGGGCGAGAACGTGGCCACCACCGAGGTCGAGGGGGCGCTCGGGCACGACGAGACCATCGACCAGGCCGTGGTCTACGGCGTCGACATCCCCGGCACCGACGGCAAGGCGGGCATGGCCGCGATCACGCTGGCCGAGGGCGCGACCTTCGACGGGAAGGCCCTCGCCGCGACCGTGTACGGGCGGCTGCCGCTCTACGCGGTGCCGCTGTTCGTGCGGGTGGTCGCGGAGTTGGAACAGACCTCGACGTTCAAGAGTCGCAAGGTGGAGTTGCGCAAGCAGGGCTACGCGCCCGACGCGGACAGTCGGCTGTATGTGCTTTCGGGGCCGACCCAGGGGTATGTTCCGGCCTACGACGAGTACGCGGCCGACGTCGCGGCCGGTCGAGCCCCGCGATAGGTCTGATCTCGAATGAACATGGGTACCTCACCGGGCACGCCCGAACCGCACGCCCGCGCCACGAGCGGCAGCGGGTCACCGTCGTCGGTAGCGGACGGGCTGCTCTGTGGGCGTCCGGTGGCGAACGATCGCGCGCTGGTGATGGCGATCGTCAATCGCACGCCCGACTCGTTCTACGACCGGGGCGCCACCTTCAGTGACGCGGCCGCGATGGAACGGGTCACCCGGGCGGTCGACGAGGGCGCCGACCTGGTCGACATCGGCGGGGTGAAGGCGGGGCCCGGCGCCACCGTCGACGCGGCCGAGGAAACGCGACGGGTGGTGCCGTTCGTCGCGGCGATTCGGGCGAAATTTCCTGAGCTGTTGATCAGTGTGGACACCTGGCGCGCCGACGTCGCGCGGGCGGCGGTCGGGGTGGGAGCCGACCTGATCAACGACACCTGGGCGGGGGCCGACCCGGAATTGGTGCACGTCGCGGCCGAGACCGGGGCCGGGATCGTGTGCAGCCACACCGGTGGGGCCGTACCGCGCACCCGCCCGCACCGCGTGCGCTACGCCGATGTGGTCGGTGAGGTCACCGCGACGCTGGTGGCCGCCGCCGAAAAAGCTGCGGCGGCGGGGGTGCGCGGCGATGGCATCGTGATCGATCCCACCCACGATTTCGGAAAAAACACCTATCACGGGCTCGAGTTGTTGCGCGGAATCGACGGGCTTGTAAAAACCGGATGGCCAGTTCTCATGGCACTGAGTAACAAGGATTTTATCGGGGAGACTCTAGGTGTAGGTCTCACCGAAAGGGTCGAGGGCACACTGGCGGCAACCGCGTGGTCGGCCGCCGCGGGCGCTCGGATCTTCCGGGTTCACGAAGTCGCCGAGACACGGCGGGTCGTGGACATGATCGCCGCAATCCAGGGCATCCGGCCCCCCGCACGAACTCTGCGAGGTCTGGCATGAAAATCCAACACCGCGAGCCCGCCTGGGCCACCACCCACACCTGGGACACCCCTGACTGGACGGTCGGCGAACTCGTCGCCGCCAAGGCGGGCCGCACCGTTTCGGTGGTGCTGCCCGCGCTCAACGAACAGGACACCGTCGCCGATGTCGTGGCCAGTATCCGGCCGCTGCTCGGCACCCTCGTCGACGAACTGGTCGTGCTCGACTCCGGGTCCACCGACGCCACCGCCGACCGCGCACGCGCGGCGGGAGCCGACGTGATCACCCGCGAGGAGGCCGTCCCCGAGCTCGAGCCGGTCCCCGGCAAGGGCGAGGTGCTGTGGCGCTCGCTGGCGGCCACCACCGGCGATCTGATCGCCTTCGTCGACTCCGACCTGATCGACCCCGACCCCGCCTTCGTCCCCAAGCTGCTGGGTCCGCTGCTGATGATGCAGGGGACGCACCTGTCCAAGGCGTACTACCGGCGGCCGCTGCGACAGGGCGAGTCGGTGGACGCCAACGGCGGCGGGCGGGTCACCGAACTCGTCGCCCGGCCCCTGCTGGCCGCGCTGCGCCCCGAACTGGCGCAGGTTCTGCAACCGCTCGGCGGCGAGTACGCGGGCACCCGCGAACTGCTCACCGCCGTGCCCTTCGCGCCCGGCTACGGGGTGGAGATCGGGTTGCTGCTCGACACCTACGACGCGATGGGCCTGCACGCCATCACCCAGGTCAACCTGGGCGTGCGCACCCACCGCAACCGTCCCCTGTCCGACCTCGGCGTCATGAGTCGCCAGATCCTCGGCACCGCCCTGCGCCGCAGCGGAGTCCCCGACTCCGGGGCGCCGCTCACGCAGTTCCCACTGATCGAGGGCGAGTTCATCGCCCACACCACCTCGGTCTCGCTCGAGGATCGTCCCCCGATGAAAACCCTTCGGCCAGAACAGGTTGCGGCCTAGCATTGTCGAGCGGGCGCCTCGTCACTTCGGTGATGGGGCGTCCTTTCGCTGCCTCTCGGAACCATCGGATGGGCTACGGTGGAGGGGAAGTTGTCGAGAGATCACCAGTGGGGGGATTGATGGATCAGGTTCGGTCGGTCGACTATGCCGGGGTGAAACCGCGGTGGCGCCAGCGGTTCGAGTTCTTCGACGCGCACGGGGCACCGGCCGGACGGCCGTTCCAGCAAGCGTTGCGGCAGAAGTCGTTCAAGGAACGCGCCTTCTGGAACTGGAACGTCCTGGCCTTCATCTTCGGACCGTTCTACTTCCTCACCCTCGGAATGTGGCGCAAGGCCCTGACCCTGCTCGCCCTCAGCGCGACGGTGGTAACCCTGCTCGCCATGGTGGATTTCGCGATCCGCTTCGGCAACATCCCCGAATTCATCTGGCGAGCAGTCCCCTTCGCCCTCGCCGGCCTGTACGGCGCCAGCGCGGACTACGCCTACTACCTCCACACGACACGAAACCCACAGAGCTGGAACCCTTTCGAGGGCATCTTCCGCGCCTGAGATCAGACGCTCAGAAGTTCGGACACGTCCGGGTGCTGAGCGGCCAAGCCTTTGTCGAAGGTGACAAGGCGGCCCTTTTTTGCTCGTGCAAGGGCTGCCAGATAGCAGTCGGTGACCTGGCGGTGGCCGATGACACCGTCCAGCGTGATATCGGTGAACGCTACTGAGTCCGGCCAGAACTCATGACGCTCATGGCTCGACATCGCCGCCAGTGCTGCCAGCGCGGTCGGCACGGGCCAGCCCTCGCGGAGCAGCAATCTGACCAAGCTGCCCTGGGTGATCGGGCAGGTAGCGAAGTTGTCCTCGGAGTCGGCGAACCAGGTTTCCGCCGCATCATGATGCGTGTGATCGGTGACGACGAGCGCGATCAGGACGTTGGCATCGAGCAGGGGCGTCACTCATCCTGCAATGCGCGGACATCTTCCGAGGTCAGTGTTTTGCCGAGGGTGATCGTCGGCAGGCCGGTCTTCGTGCTGCGTCTCTGTTCGGTGACTCCTGAACCGCTGTCCCGCTGAAGCCCACGGCGTACCAAGCAGGCTATGGTCGCGCTGAAGCTGCGATGGGTATCACGAGCGATCGCCATCGCCTGACTGTGCAGGTCGTCGGGTAGATCGATCGTTGTGCGCATGCCTCCAGCGTAAAGACGGCGGCATCACGATCACAACGCATCATGTACTCCATTCTGTTCACCCTTCTGCGTCGGCCCGAAAGCTGAGTCGTCGCCATCCCGGTTGACTAACTGCGGTACCCGGTGTTGACCATCTGCGGGGCACTCCCTGCGCGGGGTGTCGAAGTTCTGGCGTCAGGTGTCGGTGTTGCTGTGGATCGGTCCGGATAGGGCGGTGAGGGGGCGGGCGGTGGCGTTGCCGCGTTCGGCCAGGATTTGGGCGAGGATGGAGATGGCGGTTTCTTCGGGGGTGTGGGCGTTGAGGTCCAGGCCGAGGGGGCTTCGGATGTGGGCGATTTCGGGGGTGGTGAGGCCGGCTTCGTGGAGGCGGTGGGTGCGGTCGGTGTGGGCTCGGCGGGAGCCGAGGGCGCCCAGGAAACCCAGGGCGGGGAGGCGCAGGGCCGAGAGTAGGAGGGGGACATCGAATTTGGGGTCGTGGGTGAGGACGCAGACGACGGTGCGGGCGTCGATGCGGCCCGCGTGGTGTTCGGCCTCGAGGTAGCGGTGGGGCCAGTCGACCACCACCTCGTCGGCGGCGGGGAAACGCGATGCGGTGGTGAAGGTTTCGCGGGCGTCGACGACGGTGACGTGGTAGCCGAGGTGGGCGGCGGAGACCGACAGGGCGCGGGTGTAGTCGTTGGCGCCGGCCAGGATCATCCGGGCGGGGGAGCGGAAGACCTGGACGAAGGTGCGGGGGCGGTCGGGCAGAGCGGGGGTGCAGTCCTGGGCGCCGATGATGCCGTTGTGCCCGGCGGTGAGCAGGGCGGCGGCGTCATGGTCGAGGCCGCGCCACGGTGCCGTGTCGCCGGGGCGGAGAAGTTTACGGTCGGGGGTCGACTCCAGGGTGGTGGCGTAGGCGACCGGGGAGTGGGCCTCGAGGGCGGCGTGCAGGGCGCGCAGGGCGGGAAGGTCGGTGTGGTCGAGGCGTTCGACGAAGACCTCGATCTCGCCACCGCAGGGCAGGCCGACGGCGAGTTCGTCAGGGGCGGCGAAGTGCTCGAGGCTCGCCTGCCCGTCGAGCAGGACCTGGTGGGCGGCGGCGAGCACCGCCGATTCGACGCAACCACCCGAGAGCGATCCGAGCACCGACCCGTCGGCGGTGACCACCATCGCGGCCCCGGTTTCCCGAGGTCCCGCACCGGTTCGATCGACGATCCTGGCCAGCGCGACGGCCTGATCGGGAAGCAGCGCGAGCACCTGCCCGAGCAACTCACGCATCGCGCACCGGCCTCTCCCGGCCGCCTGCCGACAGTGGTGACCGTGTGACCAGCGTAGCTATCTTCGAGCATTCCCGCGCGGTGAGCGCGGGGGCGCTAGTCGAGGATCTCGCGCTGCCGCAGGCCCGCGGGTAGCTCGCCGGTGTGGAAGAAGTCGCGGAAGATCTCCACCGCGGCGTCGGCGGTGAACACCTCTTCCGGGTAGACGTAGGTGTCCTCGTCGCCGTGCGGCAGGTACACCGTGGGCAGGCCGAGGCGTCCGCCGGCGAAGCCGAGGGTGAACCGCCGGGTGACGTGGTCGACGGTGGTGCGCAGCTGCAGGGTCATCGCGTCGGCCGAACCGGCACAGCCCAGCGAGAGGTCGCCGCGCGCCGAACTCACCGTCGTGGTGACCTCGGTGGCGGGGACCGGCTCGGGCAGCACGGTCAGATCGAGCGAGTACCGCTGGTGGCCGTCCATTCGGCGCAGGGGGCGCAGAAAGCTGTCCACGTCCTCGTGCGGGCCGATGAAGACCTTCAAACGGTCGCTGTAGGTGACGCGATGGGTGGTGACGATGACGTCGCCGGGGGTCGGCTCGGCATCGACGGGGGCAACGGGGCGGGGATGGCCTGCCGCATGGACGGGCAGGACCCGGCATGCGCTGGCCTCGGGAGACGAGAACATGTGCTGCTCACCTACTCACACTCGGTTACTCGCTAGCAATCTAACCATCGCGAATGGCTTGTGATCTATAACAGTACAGTGATGCAGATCACGATACGCGGCGAGTTTAGATCAGACTATGGACGAACCCGGGTCGTAGCCAACTTCGGGTCCGTTTCATGGCGATAAACCGGGGTCAGAAGGTCGGCATCGATCGGTTCACCAGTCGCACGGTCGTACCGAACGGCGATGAGAACCGAGAACAAATGCGTACTCGCCCGCTCGTGCAGGGTCGCGAGCCGGGTGGCCAGCAATCGGATCGCACCCAGCGAGCCGGGCGGGTGCAGTCCGTCGATCAGCATGATGGTGCCGCGCCGGTCCGGGCGCGGTAGCCGGGCCAGGTAGGCGATGTCGTGCGGTTCGGTGCCGCCGGGGCGATACACCCGCCGCGCGGCCCGGTCCTCGATCCCGCGCCGGGTGTCGCCCGCCCGGGTGACGGTGCGGCGCAGACGCGGATCGGCCACCACCAGCTGGCGCAGACTCGGCGAGAGCTCGGGGCCGCCGAGCACGACCAGACCGTCGCGATTGAGGTCGATGGGTCTGCCGGGCAGGAACGTCTCGACATTGGCGGCGAAGCCGAGCTGGCGCAGGAGTTCGGCCAGGCGTTGGGCCGCTTGCGGATCGGGCGCGCCGAGCAGTCGGCCCGCGCGGACCTCCGGCGCGAGCACGGTCAGCGTGCCGTGACCGAAGAACAGGCCCTCCGGCACGGGCCCCTGGGTGCTCACCTGGTGGATGCGCGCACGCGACAGGCCCGCGGCGGCCCCGATCCGGGCGAACGTCCAGCCTTCGGCATGGAGTTCTCGGATCACGGCTCGCCGGATCCTGGTGAGTTCGTTGATGGTCTGCTGGGCAGCCGCCACCCCGTCGGTGGCTGCTTTGAGTCTTTCGACCTTGTCTTCGATCGCGAAAACTCGTGCCACGTCATCGGCCGACATGTGCGAAGTCTAGACAGCTGAACACCGATGTGTGTCTGTAACCGTTGACATCGAACTGTCTTGCGCGCCAAGGATCTCGAGGGGTCCCTGGCGGCAAATAGCAGACTCGCGAGGTCGATGCCGCACTCTCGCGATGTCGCGACCTCGCAGCAAATTCCGACCGTGCGGTGTGTTTCGGGGGCTAGGTGGCGTCTAGGTGGCGTCGTAGTCGACCGGGGGGCGCTCGTTGGGCTCGAGCGACTTCTGCGGCGCGGGCGGGGTGCCCGGCATCCCGCTGTTGGTGCCGAAGAGTTGCTTCTTGTCCGGCACCGCGCTCTCGAGGTCGCGCAGCACCGAATCGTCACCGCCGAGCAGGTGCTTGGTGACCACGGCGCGCGGACTCATTCCCCGCAGCTCGTTGAGCTCGGCGAGCGGCTTGCGCAGATCGTCGAACTCCGGGCCGAGCTCCTGTTTGAGCTGGGAGGTGGCCCCGCTGGCGTAATCACGCGCCTGGCGCAGCGCGCCGGTGGTCCAGCGAACGGCGCCGGGCAGACGCTCCGGACCGAGGATGACGAGGGCGGCGACGAGCAGGATCATCATCTCGCTCCACCCGATGTTGCTGAACACGGATCCAGGTTACCCGGCCCGCGCAACCGCAGGTCAGTCGGATTCCAGCGTGACCGGTACGTCCACCTGCCTGCCATCGCGGATCAACTGTACGTTCACCGTCTCGCCGATCTTGCGGGCCTGCACGGCGACGACCAGCTCGTCGGGACCGGTCACCTCGCGGTCGCCGATCTTCACGATGACGTCGCCCTCGACGATGCCCGCCTTGTCGGCCGGGCTGCCCGGGGTCACATCGGCCACCGCGGCGCCGCTCATCACCTCGTTGGCGACGGTCTTGGTGCGCGCGCTCAGCCCGATCACCGGGTGGTGCATCTGGCCGTCGCGGATCAGGGCCTGGGTGACGGTGGTCATCACATCGACCGGGATCGCGAAGCCCAGGCCCACCGAACCGCCGGTCTCGCTGCGGATGGCGGTGTTGATGCCGATCACGCGCGCGTCCATGTCGACCAGCGCGCCACCGGAGTTACCCGGGTTGATCGCGGCGTCGGTCTGCACGGCGTCGATCACCGCGTTGGTGTCGCTGCCCTCGCCCGCGAGCTTCACGGGGCGGTGCAGGGCGCTGACGATGCCGGAGGTGACCGTCTTGCTCAGGCCGAGCGGCGAACCGACCGCGAGCACGTCGTCGCCGACCTGCACATCGGCGGACCGGCCGAGATTGGCCACCGTGAGGTTCTCGACCTCGACCTTGAGCACGGCCAGGTCGGTCTTGGGATCGCGGCCGACGATCTGGGCGGGCACGCGGGCGCCGTCGGAGAACTGCACCTGGATGGCGGCCCGGTTGGACTTGTCGGTCGCGGCCATCGAGATCACGTGGTTGTTGGTGACGATGTAGCCGTCGCCGTCGATGACCACGCCCGAACCGGTGGCGCCGTTGTCGCCGACGGTGACCCGGATCGAGACGACCGAGGGGAGAACGGCATTGGCGACCGCGGCGATCTGGCTGTGCGGGGTCTCGATGGCGGCGCTCTGATCCAGGGTCACCTTGCGCGAGGTGAGCGTGGACGCGGTCTCGGCGCTGATCCGGCCGACCAGGCCGCCCACGACGGCGATACCGAGCGCGAGGGCGGCCAGCAGGGCCAGCGCCTTGGGCGCCACGCGCGAACCGAACAGCACCTCGCGCGCGGTCAGCTTCGGGGCGTCGGGCAGGCGGGGCGTGACGGGGGTGTCGACGGCGGGGGTGCCGAGGCGGGCGGCGGCGTCGGGATCGCGCCACGGGTCCACCGGGCCCGCGATGATCCGTTCGGGCTCCCCGGTACCGGGATCGCGCTGCAACAGCTCCGAGGAGCCGTCAGGGCGGGCGAACGCCTCGGCGAGCACACCGTCGGGCGGGCGCGCGACGATCCCGTCGTCACCTCGGCCGTTGACCCGCGTCGGGTCGTGCGGTGCGAAGGAACCGGCCTGGCCGTTCGGGCGGCGGAACGCGCGCGCGGTGTGGCTGTCGATGTGCGGCCGGTAGACCGGACGCGGCCCGAGGTTCGGTGCGTCGGAGGGGCGCAGCGAGCCCCGCGTGTCCCCCGAATCCGAGTGCTGGGCCGATCCGGAATTCGTCGATTCGCCTGTCACGTCGCAGACTCTACTTGCGCCGCCGCGTTGTCCACCGGGTCGCGGTGAAGGAATCGGTGATGAATCCGAGAAATGCCTCGTTACGGCGCTGCGGCTGCGGTGCGGCACCGGGCAGCTCGGCCAGCGGGATGCGGGTCAGGCTGTCGTGCAGGTTACGCGGAATCGCGACCTCGGCGGCCCGGCGCAGCGCGATGCGCGCCTGCTGCTGGGCGTCGACCTCGGCCTGACATTCCGGGCACACCGAAAGATGCTGGGCGGCGCGCAGATACGCGTTCATGCGCAGCTCGCCGTCGACGAAGGCCGCGACAGCCTCACTGGCCAGATGCTCGGTGGGCGCAAAGCGCGGCGGGCGACCTGCGGCACTGGGGTCCACACTCATGCGGAGTATTTCCTTCCGACCGACATCAACACCGAGAAGGCCCACCTTCGACGTCGAAACTCCCGTCACATGATGTGGGCGTCAGCGGAGTACCGCTGCTCACTTCCATTATGCGCAAGGTACTCGCGCAGTGCCTGACGTCCACGGTGGATCCGGCTGCGCACGGTGCCCAGCTTCACGCCGAGCGTCGCGCCGATCTCCTCGTAGGACAGGCCCTCGATGTCACACAGGACCACCGCGGCGCGGAACTCCGGCGCCAGTGAATCGAGTGCTTTCTGCAGGTCGGGGTCGAGTCGGGAGTCGTGGTAGGCGTCTTCGGGGGTGGGGCCCTCGGCGGGCACGCGGTCGTAGTCCTCGGGCAGCGCCTCCATGCGGATGCGGTTGCGGCGGCGGACCATGTCCAGGAACAGGTTGGTGGTGATGCGGTGCAGCCAGCCCTCGAAGGTGCCGGGCTGGTAGTTCTGCAGGGAGCGGAACACCCGGATGAAGGTGTCCTGGGTCAGGTCCTCGGCGTCCTGGGCGTCGCCGGAGAGGCGGTAGGCCAGGCGGTAGACCCGGTCGGCGTGTTCGCGGACGAGGTCGTCCCAGGAGGGCATGGCGGAGCGATCACCGGTGGCGTCGAAGGCGGCGGTGCCGGTGAGTTCGACCTCGAGTTCCTCGGCGGCCAGTTGTTCGGCCGCGGCCAGGGTGAGTTCGGCGGACGTGGTCTGGTCGGTGGCGTGGGGACGCGCCGTGTCTACCATCGGGATGGGACACCTCCTACTCGGGACCGCTGGCACGAAGGCGAGCTGGTCCGGGTCAGCGAACCGTGCTTGTTCGGAATCAACCAGCAACCGTGTGCGGTTGTTCCCGCGCCTCGTGCCCGCCGCGATCGGCTGGCCTTGCGTAGGGCAACTATTTCCTGCCGCGATATGGGTCAGGTGTGGAGATCCTGAGTGTGACCTGAGAATTCTGGTCCCGATCGAGCCTAATCGCCGCAGCAGCGGAAAAACAGCAGTTCGGGAGGTGTTGTGACCGAGCCGCAAACTTTCGGCAATTCTTCGGAATTCGGGCGACACAGTGCCGGATCGGTCCCTTCGCTGAATACACAGACCCCTCCGGTGCCCTAGCCTCTTAGCTGTGGCATCGAACGTGGAGCGGAATCTGGCCTATGTGGAGGAATCCGTCGTCGAGGACGAGGTTCTGCTCGAGGCGCGCGAGCGGGCCACCGAGCTGGGCGCCATGCCGGTGCCCCCGTCGGTCGGTGCGCTGCTGTGCATGTACGCCCAGATGCTCGGGGCCCGCGCGGTCGTCGAGGTGGGCACCGGGGCCGGGATCAGCGGATTGTGGCTGCTCGACGGCATGCGCGAGGACGGCACCCTGACCACCATCGACTCCGAACCCGAACATCAGCGCGCGGCCAAGGAAGCGTTCCGCACCGCCGAGATCGCGCCCTCGCGCACGCGCCTGATCAACGGCCGCGCCCTGGACGTGCTGCCGCGACTCGCCGACGGCGCCTACGACCTGGTCTTCATCGACGCGGCGCCGATGGAGCACCCGTACTACGTCGAACAGGGCGTGCGGCTGCTGCGCGAGGGGGGCGCGTTCATTCTCAACAACGCGCTGCTCGGCGGGCGGGTGCCCGATCCGGAACAGCGCGATCCGGCCACCCAGGCGGTCCGCGCGGCCACCCGCGCCATCGCGGAGAACCCGGAGCTGACCAGCGTGCTCATCCCCATCGGCGACGGGCTGCTCTGCGCCTCACGGGGCTGCTAACCGACCCAGATGCCCTTGCCGACGGTGACGACGCCACCGTTGCTGACCGCGAAACGTTCGCGGTCGCGGTCCAGGTCCAGGCCGATGATCTCGCCCTCGCCGACCACCACGTTCTTGTCCAGGATCGCGTGGCGCACGACCGCGCCGCGGCCGATCCGCACGCCTGGCATCAGCACGCTGCCCTCGACCGTGGCCCCGTCCTCGATCACCACGTTGGAGCTCAGGACCGAATTGCGGACGGTGGCGGCCGACAGGATCGAGCCGGCGCCGACGATCGACTCCTGCGCCAGCCCGCCCTGGGCGAACTTCGCCGGCGGCAGGTTCTCGGCGGCGCCGCGGATGGGCCAGTGCTTGTTGTAGAGGTTGAACACGGGGTGCACCGAGACCAGGTCCATGTGGGCGTCGTAGAAGGCGTCGATGGTGCCCACGTCGCGCCAGTAGCCGCGATCGCGTTCGGTGGCGCCGGGGACCTCGTTGTCGGCGAAGTCGTAGACCGAGGCCAGGCCGTCGGCGACCAGCTTCGGGATGATGTCGCCGCCCATGTCGTGATCGGAGTCGGAGTTCGCGGCGTCGGCGCGGATGGCGTCGACGAGCACCCGGGTGGTGAACACGTAGTTGCCCATCGAGGCGAACGTGACATTCGGGTCGTCGGGGGTGCCGGGCGGGTGCGCGGGCTTCTCCAGGAACTGGGTGATCCGGCCGGACTCGTCGCTGTCGATGCACCCGAACGCGCTCGCCTCGGCCCTCGGCACCCGGATCCCGGCCACCGTAACGCCCGCGCCCGAGGCGATATGGCTGGCCACCATCTGCTCGGGATCCATCCGGTACACGTGATCGGCGCCGAACACCACGATGTAGTCGGGGTCCTCGTCGTAGATCAGGTTCAGCGACTGCATGATCGCGTCGGCGCTGCCGGTGTACCAGCGCGGGCCGAGCCGCTGCTGGGCGGGCACCGGGGTGATGTACTCGCCGGTGAAACCGGACAGTCGCCACGTTTGCGAGATGTGGCGGTCGAGCGAATGTGACTTGTACTGGGTGAGCACGCACAGGCGCAGGTATCCCGCGTTGACGAGGTTGCTGAGCACGAAGTCGATCAGCCGATAGGCGCCACCGAACGGAACCGCGGGCTTGGCGCGGTCGGCCGTGAGCGGAAACAGTCGTTTGCCCTCGCCACCGGCGAGCACGATCCCGAGTACGTGCGGCTGGCTCCTCACCCTGCTCAAAGTACAGGTCCGGCGCGCTTACGGTGGCCCATGTCGACCCGACGGTCTAATTTGGACCAGTGAGTGATGGCACCGACGGCGAGCGGACCCAGGCGGAAACGCTGCGAGTTGCCATGCTGACCCGCGAGTATCCGCCCGAGGTGTACGGCGGGGCGGGAGTTCATGTCACCGAGCTCACGGCGCGGTTGCGGGCGCTGTGCGATGTCACAGTGCACTGCATGGGGGTGCCGCGCGCGGACGCGGTGGTGCATCAGCCCGATCCCGCGCTCGGTGCCGCCAACGCGGCGTTGCAGATGATGTCGGCGCAGTTGCGGATGGCGGACGCGGCCGGCGGGGTCGACGTGGTGCACTCGCACACCTGGTATTCCGGGTTGGCGGGGCATCTGGCCGCGACGCTGTACGGGATTCCGCATGTGCTGACGGCACATTCGCTCGAGCCGCGGCGGCCGTGGAAGGCCGAGCAGCTCGGGGGCGGGTATCGGCTCTCGTCGTGGTCGGAGCGCACGGCGATGGAGCACGCCGACGCGGTGATCGCGGTGAGCGAGGGGATGCGCCACGACGTGCTCGACGCCTACCCGGCGATCGACCCGGGGCGAGTTCATGTGGTGCACAACGGGATCGACGCGAGTGTGTGGCACCCCGGCCCGCCCGCCGGTGATCAGACGCCGGTGTTGGAGCGGCTGGGGGTGCGTGCGGACGCGCCGATCGTGTCGTTCGTCGGGCGGATCACCCGGCAGAAGGGGGTCGGGCATCTGCTGGCGGCGGCGGCCTCGTTCGACCCCGAGATCCAGCTGGTGCTGTGCGCGGGGGCGGCCGATACCGCCGAGTTGGAGGCGGAGGTCGCCGAGGCGGTGGACGCCCTGCAGCGGCAGCGCGGGAACGTGTTCTGGGTGCGGGAGATGCTGCCCACCGAACAGGTCCGTCAGATTCTCTCCGCCTCAGCGGTATTCGTGTGCCCGTCGGTGTACGAGCCGTTGGGCATCGTGAATCTCGAGGCGATGGCGTGTGCGACCGCGGTGGTCGCCTCCGACGTGGGGGGGATTCCCGAGGTGGTCGACGACCACGTGACCGGACGACTGGTGCACTACGACCCCACGGCCACACAGGAGTACGAGCGCGGCTTGGCGGCGGCGGTGAACGAGGTCGCGGGGGATCCGGCGCTGGCGGTTCGCTACGGCGAGGCCGGGCGGGTACGGGCCATCGCGGAGTTCGACTGGGCACGAATCGCCGAGCGGACCCTGGACGTGTACCGGAGCGTGCTGCGGTAGGTCTTGTCGACCGTGTGCTCGGCTCGGGCCGCCGGTTGGTACGGCGCGATCAGCCGGTCGTGCGGTAGGTCGACACGGTCACCGACGCCGTTACCTCAGTGCTCTCGGGTAGGGCCGCGATGCGGGGGTCGTCGGCGGGGGTGCTGTGGAAGGCCGAGGGGCCCATGGCGACGACGTTCGTGACGTCGGTGCGCGACAGCGTCATCGGGAACTCGACGAGGGTGTGCTCGGTGCGCGTGAACGTGCCGGACAGGGCCTCGGCCAGGCGGCGGTCCTTGTCGGGGTCGACTCGCACCATGCCGAGCGGGCCGATCAGTTCGCCGAGGTGGCGGGTGGTGGGGGTGACGACGACGAAGCGGCCGCCCGGTGCGAGGACGCGGGCGACTTCGGCGGGGTTGCGCGGGGCGAAGACCGACAGGACTCCGGTGAGCGAGTGGTCGCGCACGGGCAGGCCGCGCCAGGCGTCGGCCAGGACGGAGGCGAGGCGGGGGTGGGCGCGGGCGGCGCGGCGGGCGGCCGGTTTGGCCACGTCCAGGGCGATGCCGAAGGCGCCGGGGTGGGTGTCGAGGAGCGCGGCGAGGTAGTAGCCGGTGCCCGCGCCGATCTCGAGCACCGCGCTGATGTCGGGTGCTGTGCTCGCTGAGCGGCAGGCCGAACTGCGATCGCGCGCAGGGTCGGTCGAAGCCGGTGCGGCGGTCGGCTGAGCTGGGCGAGTAGCCGTGTCGGCGCGGAACTCGGCACGCGGATCAGCGGCGAAAGCGCGCGCGGTCGCCTCGGTGATCGGGGCGAAGTGCCCAGCGCCCTGGAACGCGGCGCGCGCGTCGAGCATGTCGGCGGTGTCGCCGGTCATCTTCGTCGATGCCCCGGTCAGCAGCCCGACATAACCCTGACGGGCGATGTCGAAGCTGTGACCGGAACCGCATCGCAACGCACGGTCGTGCGGTAGCAGTGCGTCGCCGCACTCCGGACAGGCCAGGAGTGCGGCGACCTCGGTCAGCGCATTCAGCTGGTGACGCTCTTCAGTTCGTCACCGAGCGCCGCAGCCTCGTCCGGTGTGAGTTCGACGACCAGACGCCCGCCACCCTCGAGTGGAACCCGCATGACGATTCCACGACCTTCCTTGGTTGCTTCGAGGGGACCGTCCCCGGTACGGGGCTTCATGGCCGCCATCCTCTGCTCCCTCCAGATCTGCGCGGTGGTTCTGCGCACTGTTTTCTCGTCTGCCGGTTGTCGCCAACCAGCGGGCTCGCCGGGTGTTCGGCGGGCCACACCGGTCCTATTCTTCCCTATTGCCGTCGCGGGCGGACACCTGAGTGCGAAATCTGACTGCGGAGTCGGTTCCGTTCGGCACCGCGCTCACCCAGCAAACATCCAGGTGGTCGTCCACCATGCCGGTGGCCTGCATCAGGGCATAGGCCGTCGTCGGGCCCACGAAAGCGAACCCGCGACGCTTCAATTCCTTTGCCAGAGCAATGGATTCGGGTGTGGTCGCGGGCACATTCGCAATCGCTGTGGGGCGTGGGCGTGGCGCGGGCGCGAACGACCACAGCAGCTCGTCCAGTGGCACCGGCAGGTCGCGAGCAACCCGGGCATTGTTGATCACCGCGTCGATCTTGGCGCGGTTGCGCACGATGCCCGCGTCGGCCAACAGGCGCGCGCGGTCGTGATCATCGAACTCGGCCACCTTCGCGATCGCGAAATGGGCGAACGCGGCGCGGAAGGCCGGTCGCTTGCGCAGGACGGTGATCCACGCCAAGCCCGACTGGAACGCCTCGAGGCAGAGCCGTTCGAACAGGGCGTCGTCGCCGTGCAGGGGCCTGCCCCACTCGGTGTCGTGGTAGTCGCGGTAGAGCTGGGAGCCGGTGGACCAGTCGCAGCGAACGCGCCCGTCGTCGACGAGCTCGCTCACGGGCGTTCCTGGCCCGCCACGACCTGGGCCTGCCAGTGCCGGGCCTGGGCCACCTCGAACTCGAGCTCGTCGATCCGCTCGGCCAGCCGGGCCAGCGCCCAGTCGACCTCGGCGGCCTTGTACCCGCGCACCACCTGTTGGAACCGTAGCGCCCGCACATCGGCGCCGGTGACGCCCTCGGCGGGCAGCACGGTGGCGGTGGTCCCGTCGGGCAGCGGCCCCAGCTCCTCGGAGCGCCCGAACACCGCACTCGCGACCAGGAACAGCATCGCCGCGACCAACCCGACGATGAGTACGTACAGAAGCAGCGTCAGCATATGAGCAGCCTAGAAGAACCCACCGACAGTCCGCCTCCCCGAGTATCTCGGCCAGACCTGGATGGGTGATTCCGTGGGGAACGCGGCTGGCGGTGGCGTGCAGGAGGGCTCAGGAACTTACAGGTGGCGGGTCGTATCGATGCCCAGGGACATGCCCGCCAGACCCCGCTTGCGGATGGCGAGTTTGTCGGCGATGCCGCGCAGGGCGACGGCGGCGGGGTTCTCGGGATCGGAGAGCACGATCGGGGTGCCCGCGTCGCCACCCTCGCGCAGGGCCTGCTCGATCGGGATCTGACCGAGCAGCGGCACGTTCGACCCCACCGCGCGGGTGAGGCGGTCGGCGACCACCTGGCCGCCGCCGGCGCCGTAGAGCTCCATGCGCGAGCCGTCGGGCAGGTCCAGCCAGGACATGTTCTCGACCACGCCGGCGATGCGCTGACGGGTTTGCAGGGCGATCGCGCCCGCGCGCTCGGCCACCTCGGCGGCGGCGATCTGCGGGGTGGTCACGACCAGGATCTCGGCGCTGGGGATGAGCTGGGCGATGGAGATGGCCACGTCGCCGGTGCCGGGCGGCAGGTCCAGCAGCAGCACGTCCAGGTCGCCCCAGAACACGTCGGCGAGGAACTGTTGCAGCGCGCGGTGCAGCATCGGACCGCGCCACACGACCGGGGTGTTGCCCTGGGTGAACTGCGCGATCGAGATCATCTTCACGTTGTGCGCGACCGGCGGCATGATCATCCGCTCGACCTGGGTCGGACGCGCGTCGGTGCCGAGCATGCGGGGGATGGAGTGGCCGTAGATGTCGGCGTCGAGCACACCGACCGACAGGCCGCGCTCGGCCAACGCCACGGCCAGGTTGGCGGTGACGCTGGACTTGCCGACCCCGCCCTTGCCGGAGGCGACCGCGTACACGCGGGTGAGCGAGCCGGGCTGGGCGAACGGGATGATCGGTTCGGCGGAATCGCCGCGCAGCGACTTGCGCAGCTCGGTGCGCTGCTCATCGCTCATCACGTCGAGGTCCACGGTCACCGCACCGGCGCCGTTGACGTCGGCGACGGCCTTGGTGACCCGCTGGATGATCTCGGTGCGCAGCGGGCAGCCCGAGGTGGTGAGGTAGATCTCGACGTGCACGTCGCCGGTCTCGGCGATGGCGATGGACTTGACCATCCCCAACTCGGTGATCGGCTTGCGGATCTCCGGGTCGTCGACCTTCGCGAGCGCCGCCCGCACATCCGCTTCCGTAATCACTGACATAAGCCCGATATTAGGCTTCCCCCGAACGGCGGCCGGGCGTAGGGCTGCCTCACTAGTGGATCCGCGGCAGGTCCTTGGGCGCGGGAGCCAGTCCGCTCGAGTAGGAGCCCGACCAGGCCATCACGTTCGCGACGTAGGCCATCGAGTTGTTGTAGCGCAGGATCGCCTTGGACTGCTGGGACAGGTCGCGCATGTTCAGGCCGCCGTCGCACAGGTAGCGGCCCGCGGTGAGCGCGGCGTCGAACAGGTTCTGCGGATCGGCGACGCCGTCGGCATTGCCGTCGGCGGCGTAGCGCTGCCAGGTCTCGGGCAGGAACTGCATGGGCCCGACGGCGCGGTCGTAGCCGCCGATGCCGTCGAGGTTGCCGCCGTCGCTGTCATGGATGACGTTGTTGCCCGCGAGGCTGCCGTCGAGGACGGGACCGTAGACCGCCTTGATCGGGTTGCCCTCGGCGTCGGCCTTGCCGAACGCGTGGGTGGACTCGACGCGCCCGATTCCGGCCAGCAGCGACCAGGACATGCCGCAGTGCGGATTCTCCACGCCCAGTTGCTCTTCGGCGGACTGGTAGGCGGCCACGGCGATGCCGGGAATGCCCAGCGGGCCCGCGGGCAGCTCGGCGGCGGCCCGATTGTCGGGTAACGCAACGCTTCTCACCTCCGGGGCGGCGGCGCGGGACTGCTTGGCCTGCGCGTGCACCACGTCGGCGATGTCGATCTCCGGCGCCGCGACCGAGCCGAGGGCGGCCTCGGGCTCGGCGTCGGGCAGCAGATCGTGCTCGACCGCGGCGTTGGTGGTGCTGGTCGCCTCGGTGGCGGCCGCGGTGACCGCGACCAGTCCGGCGGGGACCAAACCGGTGAGTGCGATGAGCGAGCTACGGCGAATAGGTGAGGTAGCAGCCTGTTTCCGATGACGACCCATGAGAAGCACGGTACCGCACCCGAGACCTTTTTGTTACCCCTTCGTGATCTGCGTTTCGGATTGATTTCTACGGAGCGGGTACGGGCGCGGGCGGCAACGGGATGACGATGCCGAAGGGCAGCGTGATGCCGGGCTGCGGCGTCGGCGCGGGCGCCGCGGGCTCGGCCGGTGCGGGCTCCTCGACCTGTGCCACACCGGGTTCGGGCGTCTTCTCCGGCTGCGCGGGCGCGGGCGCGGGCGTCTCGGCCTGCTCGGTGACGACCGGGGTGCACACCGCGGCCTGCTGCTCGGGCACGATCCGATCCGGCGGGTTGGCGCCGTAATTCAGCTCCACGGGCTTGTCGACCGGCTGCTGCGGCGCGAGCGGATTCGGCAGTGCCAGCGGCACCGTCTCGTTCACGCAGATCTCCGGCGGCGCCACCGGCGCGGGGCAGAAGATTCCGCACGGAATCGGCGGCAGGCCGGGCAGATTGATCATCACCTGCGTGGGCGTGGTGACCTTCGGCGTGCTCGGCGCGGGCGCCGCGGTGCTCGGCGTGGTGGTCGAGGCCGCCAGCACGTTCGGCGACGGCGCGCTGCCGGGCGCGACGAGCTGCGGGGAGATGGCGACCTGGCTCGGGGTGCCGCCGGTGCGGTACGCCGCCGACCAGCTCAGCACGTTGGCGGCGTAGGACATGGAGTTGTTGTAGCGCAGCACCGCTCGCAGTTCCTGGGCCGTCTCGCGCAGGTTCAGCCCACCCGAGCACAGGTACTTGGCCGCGGCCAGCGCCGCGTCGAAGACGTTGTGCGGATCGGCGGTGCCGTCGCCGTTGCCGTCGGCGGCGTAGTGCACCCAGGTGCTCGGCAGGAACTGCATGGGCCCCATCGCCCGCACGTAACCGCCGTCGGCGGAACGGATGACCTCGTTGTCGGGCAGGGTGCCGTCGAGCGCGGGGCCGAAGATCGGCGTGGTGGTGGTGCCCGCGGGATCGGTGCGACCGCTGCTGGCGTGGCCGGATTCGATGCGGCCGATGCCCGCCAGCAGGTTCCAGGTGAGCCCGCAGCCCGGCTGCGCGGTCTCCATCGCCAGCTCGGCGTTGCGGTAGGCGGCCAGCACGATCTCGGGGATGCCGAGCGCGCCGCTACCGGTGGGTAGCGAAATGCTGTGCAGCGGAACCGTGCCCGCGAACGGGGTGGGATTGGGCGAGAGGGCGCGCAGTCGACGCGGCGCCTCCTGGCTGACCGGCAGCAGGCCGACGATCTCGGACGGATCGGCTTCCGTGGAGTCGTCGGTGGTGCTGGCCGAGGCCGCCAGTAGGGCTTCGGGGGCGCTCGGCGCGGTGCTCGGGGTGCTGGTGTGCACCGCCGATCCCGAGGCGACGAGTCCTGCGACGACCAAAGCCGACATCGTTATCGGAGCAGAGATTCGCACAGCCACACCCAACCCTTTACCTCGAACGCGGCGGCACCGCTTCAGTCCCCTTCCGGCCCGCCCGGAACACGTGATCCAGGTTACCTACCGGTCAGGAAGTTGTTGAGCATTTCCGGTCACGCGTCTGGACTGCCCGGCGGAATCGGGTCGCCGGACCCGGTGTGACCGGAGGTTTTCTTGCGGACCGCTTTTCGTTTCTTGTCCGTCTTCGGCGCGCCGTCCGGGGTGGTGACCGCGTCGATCCGGTCGAGCACCTCCTTGATCTCCTCGAGTTCGCGGCGCAGGTAGTCGCGGGTGGCCACGTCGCCGACGGCCAGGCGCAGCGAGGCGAGTTCGCGGGCGAGGAATTCGGTGTCGGCCTTGGTCTGCGCGGCGCGGGTGCGGTCCTCCTCGAGGGAGACCTTGTCGCGGTTGTCCTGGCGGTTCTGGGCCAGCAGGATCAGCGGCGCGGCGTAGGCGGCCTGGGTGGAGAAGGCCAGGTTGAGCAGGATGAACGGGTAGGGGTCCCAGCGCAGCGACACCGCGAAGACGTTGAGCAGGATCCAGACCACCACGATCACCGTCTGGATGGCCAGATAGCGTCCGGTGCCCAGGAATCGGGCCACCCGCTCGCTGGCGCTGGCGAACGCGTCGGAGTCCCAGTCGATCCGCAGCCGCGAGCCGACGGGGGTCTCGAGCCGTTGCCGGGCGGGGTTCTTCTCACTCATGTCGGGCTCCCGTTCACGTCGACCTGCGTGAACGCGGGAGTCTCCTCCTCGCGCCAGTCCTCGGGCAGCAGGTGATCGAGGACGTCGTCGACGGTGACCGCGCCGAGCAGGTGGTTCTCGGCGTCGACCACCGGCCCGCACACCAGGTTGTAGGTGGCGAAGTAGCGGGTGACCGCCGAGAGCGGCAGGTCCACCGACAGCGGCGAGAGGTCGCTGTCGACGAGCCCGCCGACCAGATGCGCCGGTGGTTCGCGCAGTAGTGCCTGGATGTGCACGCAGCCGAGGTAGCGACCGGTGGGGGTCGCGGTGGGCGGGCGCACGACGAAGACCATCGAGGCCAGCGCGGGCGTCAGGTCGGGATCGCGCACGCGGGCCAGGGCTTCGGCCACGGTCGTGGCGGGGCCGAGCACGACCGGCTTGGTCGTCATCAGGCCGCCTGCGGTGTCGGGGGAGTGCGCGAGCAGGCGACGGACCGGCTCGGACTCCTCCGGATCCATCAGGGCCAGCAGCGATTCGGCTTCGCTCTCGGGCAGCTCGCCGAGCAGGTCGGCGGCGTCGTCGGGGTCCATGGCCTCGAGCACGTCGGCGGCGCGGCGCACCTCGAGGTGGCCGAGCAGGTCGACCTGGTCGTCGTCGGGCAGTTCCTGGACCACGTCGGCGAGGCGTTCGTCGTCGAGCGCGATCGCGACCTCCATGCGGCGCTTCTCCGGCAGTTCGCGCAACCGGTGCGCCACATCGGCCGCGCGCAGGCCCTCGAACTGGGCCAGCAGCGTGGTGACGCCCTGGCCGGGGCGATCCACGTCGTCGGGGGTCAGCCCGTCGACCTGCGACCAGTCCACGACGTGCACGGTGCGCCTGCGGCCCAGGCGGCGATGTCCGCGCACCGCCACCCTGGTGACGGTCCAGTCCCGCGTCCTGGTCTGCTCGATGCCCAGGTCGGCGACGTAGACATCGACATCGGCGAGGTCGGGCAGATCGGGATCGCGCACGCGCACCTGCGAATCCACGATCTGCGCCATCGCCAGCAGTTCGCCGGGGCGCTGGGCGAAGCGGCGCAGGCTCACCGTGCCGGTGTTGAGCGTGACCATGCCCGGCTCGATCGCGGTCACCCGCAGCATCGGCACGAAAATGCGGCGCCGGGTGAGCAATTCGACGACGAGGCCGTGTACACGCGGCGGTTGGCGGCCGTGCCGGACGGCGACGACCACGTCGCGAACCCGGCCGATAGACTCCCCGTCCGGACCCAGCACCGTCAGCCCGGCGAGTCGGGCGACGTACACCCTGGTGGTTGCCATGGCCATCAGGCTATCGGTCGGGCACGACCGTACAACTCAGGAGGCGCTTGCCATGAGGCCACGTCGTTCGGTGCTCGCCGTGCCGGGCAGCAACCCGAAGATGATCGCGAAGGCGAAGACCCTGCCGGTGGACGAGGTGTTCCTCGATCTGGAGGACGCGGTCGCGCCCGGCGCCAAACTCGCCGCGCGCGCCAATATCGTGGCCGCGCTCAACGAGCCAGGATGGGGTGCGCAGCTGCGGGTGGTGCGGGTCAACGACTGGTCGACCGAGTGGACCTTCGCCGATGTGATCAGCGTGGTCGAGGGCGCGGGTCGGTGGATCGACGCGATCCTGCTGCCGAAGGTGACCGACGCGGGTCAGGTGCGGGCGCTGGATCTGCTGCTGACCCAGTTGGAGAAGGCCAGCGGCCTCGAGGTCGGCGCGATCGGTATCGAACCGCAGCTGGAGAACGCCCTCGGCCTGCGCAATATCGACGAGATCGCCACCGCGAGTCCGCGCGTGCAGGCCCTGGTGTTCGGGCCCGCCGATTTCATGGCCAGTATCAATATGCGCACCCTGGTGGTCGGCGAACAGCCGGCGGGTTACGACGTGGGCGATGCCTACCACCACATCCTGATGACCATCCTGCTCACCGCCCGCGCCCACGGCCTCCAGGCGATCGACGGCCCCTACCTGCAAGTTCGCGATGTCGACGGGTTCCGGCGGGCGGCGGCCCGCACGGCCGCACTGGGTTTCGACGGTAAATGGGTGCTGCACCCCGGCCAGATCGACGCCGCCAACGAGATCTTCAGCCCGCGCCAGGCCGACTACGACCGCGCCGAGCTGATCTTGGAAAGCTACGCCTTCCACACCTCCGCGGCCGGTGGCGCGCGTGGTGCGGTGATGCTGGGGGATGAGATGATCGACGAGGCAAGCGCCAAAATGGCTCAGGTCGTGGCCGACAAGGGCCGCGCCGCCGGAATGACCAGAACCGCCCCGTGATCGGTCGGGCTGCGTTTCACTCCGGCACGGTCGGGCCAGGAATAGCAGAATAGGACTATGACGAATCCCTTGGGCAACTCGAACCGCGGGCGGCAGGCGTTGCCGACGCCGCCGTCGGGCTGGCCGGTCGGCTCGTATCCGACCTACGCCGAGGCACAGCGCGCGGTCGACTATCTGGCCGACGGGCAGTTCCCGGTGCAGGACGTGACCATCGTCGGTGTCGATCTGATGCAGGTCGAGCGGGTGCTGTACCGGCTCACCTGGGGCAAGGTCATCGGCGGCGGCGTGGTGTCGGGCGCGTGGCTCGGTCTGTTCCTCGGTCTGCTGCTGAGCCTGTTCACCACCACCGGCGGCGCGATCGGCCCGCTGGTCGTGGGTCTGCTCGGCGGCATCGTGTTCGGCGTGATCACCACCTCGATCCCGTACGCGGCCACCAAGGGCCAGCGCGATTTCGCCTCGACCATGCAGTTGGTGGCGGGCCGTTACGACGTGCTGTGCGATCCGAAGTCCGCCGAACGAGCCCGCGATTCGCTGGCCCGATTGGCCCTGTAGCGATGGACGTGCTCGACACTGTCCGCACCGCGGTCCTCGACCACTTCGATGTCGAACGCGCGCAAGTGGATTCGGCCTCGCTCACCTTCCTCGGCCTCGAACCCGTGGAGATCCTGCGAATTCCCGGCGACGGCGCGGTGCACTACGCCACCCTCGGCGGCTCACGCCATCCCATGGGCGACCCGTCCGATCTGCTGGCCGACCCGGTTCGCGGGCCGCGCGCCGAACTGGTGCTGACGCTGCTGATGGGCGCCGAAGCCCAAGTCGGCGTGGCCAAGTCGCTCGGGGTGCTGGTGGCCTCGCCGTCGGTGGAAGGCGTTGTGCTGCAACCCGACGCGCTGCTCGATCTCGGTGAACCGTTGTGGCGCAACGCGATGTTCACCGCCGTTCTGCTCGGCGAGTCCGAGATCGCCCCGGTGCCGCTGCCCGATCCGGCCGAGCCGGTGCGCTACCTCAGCGTCACCCCGGTGACCGCCACCGAGGCCGCCTGGGTGCGGGTGCGCGGCGCCCAAGCCCTGCGTGACGCCTGGTCCGAAGCGGGCATCGACGTGCGCGATCCCGCCCGCGGCGCGGTGAACCTCTAGAGCCACCCGTTGCGCCGGAAACTGCGCAGCAGCCACAGGCACAGCACGATCATCACCACCAGCGTCGCCGGATACCCCCACCACTGGTGCAGGATCCACATCTGGTCGAAGTTCATGCCGTAGATGCCGGCGATGAGCGTGGGGACCGCGGCCATCGCGGCGTAGGCGGAGATCTTGCGCATGTCGGTGTTCTGCTGGACGCTGATCTTGGCCAGGGCCGCGTTGACCAGGCCGCTGAGCGCGTCGTCGAAGTAGCCGATGTGGTCGGACACGCTCGCCTCGTGATCGGAGACATCGCGCAGGTAGCGCCGGATCTCCTGCGGCACCGGCAGATCCTTGTCGCGCACCAGCCGGTCCAGCGGAATCATCAACGGCGCCACCGCCCGTCGCAGTTCCACCACTTCGCGTTTGAGCTGATAGATCGAGCCGATGCCGACCTTGGAACTGGGCGTGAACACCGCCTCCTCCATCTCGTCGATATCGCCGCTGATGGATTCGGTGACATCGACGTAGGTGTCGACCACGTGGTCGGCCACGGCGTGCAGCACCGCGGTGGGGCCGTAGCGCAGCCGGTCAGGGTGCTGCTCGAGTTCGTGGCGGACCTCGGCGAGGCGGGTGTGTTCGCCGTGACGGACGGTGATGGCGAAGCGTGTTCCGGTGAACACCATCATCTCGCCGGTTTCGACGATCTCACTGATCGAGTCGACGTCGTGGTCGAGGTAGCAGACCGTGCGCATCACCAGGAACATGGTGTCGCCGTAGCGGTCGAGTTTGGGCCGCTGCTTGCCCTGCACCGCGTCCTCCACCGCGAGCGGGTGCAGGTCGAAGATCGAGCCGATGTCGTTCATCTGCGCTTCGTCGGGGTCGTGCAGACCGATCCAGACGAAGCCGTCGTCGGTCTTCTCGGCTTCGGTGAGCGCCTCTTTCGGTGTGAAATGCCCTGGTACGCGCTTGCCGTCGGTGTAGACACCGCAATCCACGATCGCGCGCGCCGTGGGCACGGGCACCTTCGGGTGCGGTGGTGTGCTGTTCTCGCGAGACGATGACTTCTTCGGCATGGAGGACACCGAGCGCATCCTACGGACACTCACCCGCCTCGCCGGTGAACGCGCGGGAGCCGAGACAGCACTGTAAGACTGAGGGTGTGCGCATCGATCTGCATACCCATTCCACCGCCTCCGACGGCACCGACACCCCGGCCGAGCTGGTGCGCCATGCCGGTGCGGCCGGGCTCGACGTCGTGGCGATCACCGATCACGACACCACTGGCGGGTGGGCCGAGGCCGAGGCCGCGCGCCCCGCCGGGCTCACGTTGGTGCGTGGCATGGAGATGTCGTGCACGGGCATGGGCGAGGACGGGTTCCCGGTGCCGGTGCACCTGCTCGCGTACCTGTTCGACCCCACCGATGCCGGATTCGCCGCCGAGCGCGAGCGGTTGCGCGCCGAGCGGGTGGCCAGGGTGCGCGCGATGGCGGTGAAGATGGCCGCCGACGGCCTGCCCATCGATCCCGAGGCCGTGATGGCGACCGCCGGTCCGGCCGTTGGTCGTCCCCATCTGGCCCAGGCGCTGGTGGCCGCCGGGGTGATCGAGAGCGTGAGCGCCGCGTTCGCGGATCTGCTCGCCCCGCACGGGCCCTACTACGCCGAGAAGGTCGACACCCCGCTGGCCACGGCCGTGCGGTTGATCGCCGACGCGGGCGGGGTCAGCGTGATCGCCCACGCCCGCGCGCGCACCAGGGGCCGCCTGCTCGCCCTCGACGAGATCAGGTCGCTGGCCGAGCTGGGCCTGGGCGGACTCGAGGTCGCTCATCCCGACCACAACGACGCGGATCGCCTCGTCCTGACCGAGCTCGCGCGCGAACTCGGTCTCGTGCGCACCGGTTCCTCGGACTATCACGGCACCAACAAGACCATCGAGATCGGCGCGTGCGGCACCGACCCCGACCAGTACGAGGCGCTCATCGACAAGGCGAGCGGGACCCCGGTGATCGCCCCGTGACCCTGGTGCGTGGCCTCAGCGGCGTGGTCGCGGGCGGGGTGGTGGTGCTGCTGTGCGTGGTGCTCGGCGCCGCGGTGCTCGGCGCGCGCCGCGACTTCCCCGGACCCGGCGTGGAATCGCTGAGCTGGCATGTCGTGGCCGCGGTGGTGGCGGTGACCGCGCAGGTGTTCGCCGATCGTCGTCGCGGTATCGCGGCGTTGGCGGGCTCGGCGGTCGTGATGATCACGGCTGGTGTATTGCTTTGGACACAATGGTGGGGTTGACGGCCGCGTAATGGTTGCGGAGGGGTGAACTGTGCCCGAATATCTCCCTTATGACCAGCATCGAAACGGATGTTCTGATCCTCGGCGGCGGCCCCGCCGGGCTCTGGGCAGCCGTCTCGGCCGCGGCGGCCGGGGCGCGGGTGGTCCTGGTCGACAAGGGCCGCTGCGGGTCCTCCGGCCCGACGGTCTACGGGACCACCGTGCTCTGGGACATCCCGCCCGGTCCCGAACGCGGCGACGCGGTCGAGCGGGCGTTCGCGCGCGGCGGTGAGCTGGGGGATCGGGCCTGGTTGCACCGGGTGATCGAGGAGACCCACCAGCGGCTACAGACCTGGTCGGGCACCCGACACCGCGTGCCAGACCCCACCGGTGACCCGGTGCGCGTGCACTTCGACGGGGCCAGCTACCTGCGCCGACTGCGGCGCGGCGCGCTGGAGGCGGGCGTTCGGATCCTCGATCATCACCCGGCGCTGCAACTGCTCGTCGACCCGACCGGCACGGTCGTCGGCGCGGCGGGCATCCAGCACCACAACAAGTTTCGCCCGTGGTCGATCCGGGCCGGCGCGGTCGTGGTCGCGACCGGCGGGTGCGCGTTCCTGTCCGGTGGCGCGGGCACCGAGGTGAGTACCGGCGAGGGCCTGCTGATGGCCGCCGAGGCCGGCGCCGAACTGTGCGGGATGGAGTTCTCCAGCGCCTACGGGCTGGCCCCGGTGCTGTCGCGGGTGCAGCCGCACCCCACCGTCGCGCCCGGTCTCGCGGTGCATTTCGCGACCCTCTACGACGAGGCGGGCAACGAACTGCCCGACCGCTACCCGGCCGCGCTCACCGCCATCGCCGACGGCCGCCGCGTCTTCGCCGCCCTGCACGAGGTGCCCGACACCGTCCGGCACTGGCTGAGTCGACACGGCGCGATCGACGCCGCCGGGCGGGTTCCGGTGCGCGCGGTGCTGGAGGGCACCGTGCGCGGCGCGGGCGGGTTGGCGCTGGCCGCCCCCGACTGCTCGACGACCCTGCGCGGGCTGTTCGGGGCCGGCGATGTGACCGGTCGACAGGTCGTCGTCGGCGCGGCGGGCGCGCGCGACGGACTCGACGGCGCGTGGGCGCTGGCTTCGGGTTCGTGGGCGGGCCGTGGCGCGGCCGCGTTCGCCGTCGCCAACGAACGCGCCAGCAGCGCGCGGGCGGTGCCGGGCGCCGGGCTCGGCCCGCACGCCCACATCGACCCGCGTTCGATCGTCGGGCTCGTCCAGGAACACACCCTGCCGCTACGGCGCAGCTACCGCCGCAGCGCGGGCAGCCTGGCCGACAGCATCGCCGAACTGGACTCGATGTGGCCCGGCGCGCAGTTCGATCTCGGCGGCCTCGGCGTGCAGCAGTTGCGCGCGCGCCAGGCCGCGGCGCTGCTCGCGGTCGCCCGCTGGGCCGGGTACAGCGCCCTCACCCGCACCGAGAGTCGGGGCATCCACCGCCGCATCGACCATCCCGACGCGCACGTCGACTGGCGCGTCCGGCTGCGCTGTGGTGGGCTCGACGAGGTGTGGGTGCGCCGCGAACCGGGGCCCGAACCGCTCGGCGGCGAGCTCACCGCGGCCACCTCGGTCACGGTGTGAGAGTTCACCGAATGTTCCCCGTCAGCTGCGAGTTTTCGCTTACGCCGCGGCAATTCGGCCCCGCTACGCTCGAACCGTGACGCGGTTTTGTAATCCACCTACCGTGCTGGCAGAATGTTACGGATTCCCTTCCCTTGCCACCGCCGGGTTCGGGGACATGGTGACCTATCCGCCGTGCGACGCACCGTCGCCGCGATGGTCGACCCGTTTCGCTCGCCCGGACGCACCCGTCCGGCTCCGCCCGGCGGATCAGCTGCCGCGCCACGCTCACCGGTTCTCCGGCGAAACGCGTGCTGTCGCGCCCCCGATGAGCGTCATATGAACCCGTAGTTCCGATATACCCGGCGGTAACCGTCCCCCGGTTGAGCCCGACTCGAGCAGGAGTGAAATCGTGTCACCTGTGACTGACGCACCGAATGCCACCGCGGCGCCCAAGGCCGATGACGCAGCGAGCCTCGCTGCCATCACCAACGACGAGATCTTCGCGGGCCACCTCGGCGGCAAGCTGTCGGTCGAGCTGGCCGCGCCGCTCGAGACCCAGCGCGATCTGTCCATCGCCTACACCCCCGGTGTCGCCCAGGTCAGCCGGGCCATCGCCGAGGACGCCGCGCTCACCAAGCGCTACACCTGGACCGACCGCCTCGTGGTCGTGGTCAGCGACGGCACCGCCGTGCTGGGCCTGGGCGACATCGGCCCGCGCGCCTCGCTGCCGGTGATGGAGGGCAAGGCCGCGCTGTTCAAGAAGTTCGCGGGCCTGAACTCGATCCCGCTGGTGCTCGACACCACCGACCCCGACGAGATCGTCCAGACCCTGATCCACCTGCGCCCGAGCTTCGGCGCGGTGAACCTGGAAGACATCTCCGCCCCGCGCTGCTTCGAGATCGAGCGTCGCGTCATCGAGGCGCTGGACTGCCCGGTCATGCACGACGACCAGCACGGCACCGCCATCGTGGTGCTGGCCGCCCTCAAGGGCGCGGCCGCGGTGCAGGGCCGGGACATGACCGCGCTCAAGGTCGTCGTCTCCGGCGCCGGTGCGGCCGGGGTGGCGTGCGCGAACATCCTGCTCGCCGCGGGCATCCCCGACGTGGTCGTGCTCGACTCGAAGGGCATCGTCAGCGCGGGTCGCGACGGTCTCAACGGTGTGAAGGCCGACCTGGCCGCCCGTTCCAACCCGCGTGGCGTCACCGGTGGTCCGGCCGACGCGCTGGCCGGTGCCGATGTGTTCCTCGGCCTGTCCGCGGGCACCGTGCCCGAGGAGCTCATCGCCTCGATGGCGCCGGAGTCGATCGTGTTCGCGATGTCGAACCCGGACCCGGAGATCCACCCCGACGTGGCCGCCAAGTACGCCGCCATCGTCGCCACGGGTCGCAGCGACTTCCCGAACCAGATCAACAATGTGCTCGCCTTCCCCGGCGTGTTCAAGGGCGCGCTCGATGCCGGCGCCCGTCGCATCACCGAGGGCATGAAGGTCGCCGCCGCCGACGCCATCTTCGGCGTGGTCGCCGGTGAGCTCGCGGTCGACAAGATCATCCCGAGCCCGCTCGATCCGCGCGTGGCCCCCGCCGTGGCCGAGGCCGTGGCGGACGCGGCGCGCGCCGAGGGCGTCGCCTAGTTCGCTTCTCTCGACAGCGCCCCCGTTCCTCTCGGAGCGGGGGCGCTGTCGTTTCCGACGCGAATCGATAAACCGCACAACCGGTTTCGTTTCACCCCTGGTAGACGGCATACATTGCCGGGTGCGGTGACACCGTGTATCGATCTATGTATGAAACTGCGTCGCATCTTCACCATGGCGGGCATCGCGGTCACCGAGCTACCCGGTGAGTTCGCCCAGCCGGGCGAGGTCCGCCGCATCGGCTACGTCGAGGACCATCAGGCCACCGCGGTCGGCCTGGCCGCCGTGCTGAGCGACCAGCCCGACCTCACCGTCGCCGCGATCGCGCCCACCGTGCCCGAACTCCTCGCCGCGCAACCACGTTTCGACCTGGTGATCCTCGACCTGCGCCTGGCCGACGGCTCGAGCCCGCGCGCCAATGTCGAACTGTTGCGCGAAGCCGGTTGCGACGCACTGGTCTACACCACCGGCGAGCGCCGCGACCTGGTGCGCTCGGCGGCCAGAGCCGGAGTGCTCGGCGTGGCCCTGAAATCGGATCCGATCGAGCAGACCATCGCGATGGTGCGCGCGGCCGCCACCGGTCGACCGGTGGTCACCGCCTCCTGGGCCTCGGCCATCGACTCCGACCCCGAACTCGAATCCTTCGACCTCCCACCGCGCCAACGCCAGGTCCTCGAGCTGTACGCCAACGGCGAGACCGCCGAAGCCGTGGCCCGCAATCTCGAGCTGTCGGTCTACACGGTCAACGACTACCTCGGCCGCATCCGCCGCAAATACGCCGAGGCCGGGCGCCCGGTCCGGTCCCGAGTCGACCTGTACCGGGAGGCGGAGAAAGACGGCTTCCTGAAGAACCTGCGACCACGACGGTGACGCGATTGATCGTGCCGCTGCCGGATTCGACGGCGTACCCGCGCATTCTGCGCGGGGCCACGATCTTCGTCGGGTCCGGTGGGTTCGCCTACGGGGTGATCAACGCCTGGTCGGCGGCCGCGCAGTCGGTGACCGTGGCGTCGTGGTGGACCCCCTTCGCCTTCGGCGCGGTGTTCGCGCCCTATGTGGTGATGGTCGTGGCGGCGGCGAGGGCCCGGTTCGACCTGGTGAAGGCGGCGGCGGTCGCGGCCACCGTGGGATACCTGGCGGCGGTGGCGAGTTGGCCGCTGCTGCGAACCGGGGTACTGCTGCCGGTCCACGAGACGCTGTGGATCGTGATGCTGCCCGGCCTGCCACCGCTGGCGCTGGCGCTGTTCTGGCGGTACCTGCCGTTCGTGGCACTGTTGGCGACCTCGGTGCTCGCCCAACTCGATTCACGCCTGGCCCGGCCCGTCCCGGAGCAGAACCTCTTCGCCCTGGATCTGCTGTTCTCGCTGGCCTATTCGGCGCTACCCGGCGCGGCGTGCGTGATGCTGATCCACATCGCGCACACCCTCGACGCCTCCCAGGACGCCGCCGTCGCGACCGCGTCGGCGACGGCCTCGGCGCGGGCGCGCGACTTCGAACGCCGCCGCTGGGACGAACTCACCCACGACGGCGTGATCGCCACCCTCATCGCCGCCGCCAAGACGGCCAACGGCCCGGTGCTCGCCGCCGACGCGGCCAAGACCCTGGCCAATATCGACCTGTTGCGCGCGCCGAGGACCACCGTCGGGGCGATGACGGTGGGCGAGGTCGCGACCTCGGTACGGGCCGTCGCCGTCGACATCGACGACAGCGTCACCGTCTCCGTCGAGGCGAGCCACACCACGGTGACCACGGTTCCCGGCGCGGTCAACACGGCGCTGTGCGCGGCGGTGGCCGAGGCCCTGCGCAACTGGCAGCGCCACGCCGGTCCTTCGGAGTGCACGGTATCGATGGTGGCGGCGGGCCCGCAGTTGTCGGTGTGCGTGGCCGACGACGGCGTCGGATTCGACCCGAACGCGGTCTCGCGACGCCGACTCGGCCTGCGCGCCAGCATCACCCGTCGGATGACCGACCAGCCGGGCGGGTGGGCGCTGATCGACTCGACACCGGGGCACGGCTGCACGGTCACTGTCGGTTGGCGGGCTCGATGAGACAGGGCCGCAATGCGATTCGCGATGTGCTCGGCCGGTCGGGTGGTGGGTCGCGGATCGCTGCGGGCTGCACGGTGACGGTCAATGGGGGAGGCTCGGTGATCCAGGGCGGCAATGACATTCGTGACGTGCTCGATCAGTCGGGCCGCATGGCCACTGCCGGTGAGGAGGCCCGGTGAACCAGGGCCGCAACGATATTCGCGACGTGCTCGGCCTGCGGACAGCGCAGGCCAAACTGCTCGCCGGGTTCTTCACCGTGACGATCCTGTCGATGGTGGCCCTGTCGTATGAGGGCCTGAGCACTGTGTGGCTGTCGGTGCTCGGCGCGCTGATCATCCTCACCGCGGGGCTGTGCATCATTGCGGCGCCCGGTGATCCGCTGCCGACCCGGTGGGCGATGTTGCTGGCGGGTGCCGCGCCCGTCGGCACCGCGCTGGCGATCACCCAGCTGCCCGTGCCGATCGTGAACACCACCCAGCTGTGGTTCATCGGCGCCACCTCGGCCTACTTGAACTTCCTGTGTGTGCGCGGTGCGGCGGTGTGGGCGTGGGCGGCCACCCTCACGACCATGGGGGTGTGCGCGTGGTGGTTCGCGCGTACCGGGCAGGGGATCTCCACGGGCGTGATCACGGCGGCGGTGAACGTCGCGCCACTGGCGATGGCCACCGTGTTCGCCCGCACCGTGCGCCCGGTCGCCCACACCATCCTCGACCTGCGCGACCGCACCACCCAGCAAACAGCCATGGCCGCCGCCACCACCGCCGCCCAACGCGAACGCGACCTGCGCCTGGCCCACCTCGACTCGGCCGCGCGCCCCCTGCTCACCGCCATCGCCTCCGGCCGCCCCCTCACCCCCGCCGAACAGGCCGAATGCCGGCTCATCGAAGCCGAACTGCGCGACAGCATCCTCGGCGGCTGCCTGGTCGACGACGCGGTCAACGCCGCCGCCCGCCGCGCCCGCCACCGCGGCATCACCGTCACCCTCGACGACGGCGGCGCCCTGGACTCCGCCGACCCCACCCTCATCCACCGCGTCCGCCACCACCTCTGTCAGGCCCTCGACACCATGACCACCGGCGAAATCACCGCCCGAGTCCTGCCCACCGGCCGCGACCACCTCGTCGCCATCCTCATCCGCGGCCCCGTCGAACATCGCATCCTCGTCGACACCACCGGCACCTTCACCACGATTCCACCCACGCTCACCCACCCTGCGGAGTCGCCGCGATCGGTGGGGTCACCGGTTTAGAGGCCCGGGTCGACTGCACCGGGCCCACACCAGTCGGAGGCGGAGCCGTTCAGAAGGTCAGGTTCTTCGTCGCCGAGGCCCGCATCGTCGGAAGCGAGACCGTTCAGAAGGCGACGGCGCGGCAAGGCTTTCCGTCACGGGGCCCGCATCGTTGGAGGCGGAGCCGTTCAGAAGGTCAGGTTCTCCGTCGCCGGGGCCCGCACCGTCGGAGGTGAAACCGTTCAGAAAGCGATGGCACGGCAAGGTTCTCCGTCGCCGGGCCCATCTCGTCGGCGGTGGAGGCGTTCCGAACACCACGCGGCCCGCCACCGGCATCGTCGCAGACGCGGGCGTTCCGAAGGTGGCCACGCGGCCCGGTTCCTGTCTCGGGTGCCGGCGACCGCGCGGCCCGATTTCCCTGTGCGAAAAGGTGATTCGTGCACCACGCGGTCGCGAACCGAAAGCCGACTACCGCACTACGGGCAGCGGACCGTGTACTCCCACGCGGTGCTGTTGGGCCCGGTGACGCGGACGGTGACCGAGGTGGCCGAGCCCGCGGGGACGCTGACCCGCGCGGAGCCGGTGCCCTGGTTGGTGTCGTCGCCGACGTAGCCGGTGTCGTGGATCTGGGCGCCCTGGTAGAAGACCTGGATGCGGTCGGGGATGTCGAAGGTCTCGTAGACCAGCACGAACGAGGTCGGCCCCGAGACCCCGAGCACGTGGTTGGTGTTGGTGACGCCCGCGCCGCCGGACTGGGTGGAGTTGTTGCACTGCTGGGTGCCGCCTGCCCCGCCACCCCCGCCGCCGCCCCCACTGCTGCCCGAGCTGCTGCCGTCGATGATCACATCGGCCAGCCCGCTACCCGCGTCGATCACCGCGCTACCGGTGTCGGCACTGCCGGTCTGCGCGGCCGCCACACCGTGCACCGCGCTCGTGGCCAACCCCGCCGCCGCGACCGCGACCACCAGTTTCCGAACACTGAGATTCCTGCTCACAACACTCCCTCATCAGTAGTTTCCCGAAAACATTCACCACAACGCTATTTCGGCGGGCGACCGCGCGATATCCGCTCTTCGACCGACACACAGCTCGGGGCCCGAACTGTCGGGTCCGGGATACTCGACCGATGACGACGATCTCTGTAGAACTGCCCGACGAAGTGCACGCGCAACTGACCGCCACGGCAGAAGCCGAAGGCGTGTCGGTGAACATCGCGGTGGTAGCCGCAGTACAGGGCTGGCTCCACGCCCAGACCCAGCGCGCCAACGACCGAGCCAGAATGCAGGCCGTCCTCGCCACCGACCCAGCCCTGCGCGACCTACTCGGCGAATAAGCGCACCCACCTCGACCAGCCAGCCCGAGTACCCGAACGCGGTCACCGTCACCGAAGCCATCGTTCTGCTCGGACGCGCGACCGGAACCAAGTACCACGAATTCTGGTCCTGCTCGATCAGCCTGCTCGATGACACAGTGATCGACAGATCCCGTCTGCACGGCCATCGGCAGCTGACCGACGCCTACTTGCCAAATAGACGCGCACCAGGCGCTGACGCGGCTGATGTCCACCTTGGCGATCTATCGCGAGGACGACGAACCGATCTGCCGGTAGAAGGACAGATCGGGTCAAGCGATAGGGGAGTTGAGTCCCTGGGCGGTGATCCAGGCGAGGGCGGCGGCTTTCGGGTCGATCTTGGCTTCGCCGGAGACCGCGGTGTTCAGGGAGATCAGTTCGGTGGTGGTCAGTTCGGCCGAGACCGCGTCGAGCACGGCCACGGCCTTGTCGGATTTCTTGGCGGAGTTGAACAGGGGAACCACGTTCTGGGCCGCGAAGTTGTGTTCGGGGTCGGTGAGGACGACCAGATCGTGCTCGGCGATCGCGGGGGAGGTGGTGACGATGTCGGCCGCGGTTACCCGGCCGTCGACCAGTGCGCGCACGGTCGCCGGGCCGTCGGGGGTCGCTACGAAGGCGGTGTCGCTGATGTCGAGGCCGTAGGTCTTGCGTAATCCCGGTAGGCCGCCGGGGCGTTGCGCGAATTCGGCGGGCGCGGCGAACTTCAGCTCCTTGGAGTGTGGGGCGAGGTCGGCGATCGAGGTCAGCTTCCATCGGTCGGCGGTGGCGCGGGTGACGACCACCGCGTCGGAGTCGGTGCCGGGGGCCGGGGTCGCGATGGCGAGGTCGTCGCCGAGGGCGCTGGTGAGGGCGGCGTTGACGTCCGGCGCGGTGGTGGCTGTGGCGTCGGTGTCGAGGTATTGCAGCAGGTTGCCGGTGTATTCGGGGATCAGTGAGATGGCGCAGCGGCGCAGGGCGGGGATGTAGGTTTCGCGGTTGCCGATGTCGAATTCGGTGTCGACTTTGAAGCCGTTGACCCGCAGTACCTCGGTGTAGATGTTGGCGACGGTTTCCGAGGCCGGGAAGTTGCCGGAGCCGACGATCAGCGCGTCGCTGGCGCAATCGCCCCTGGCGGCCAGTGAGTCGGTGTTGGCGCAGGCGGCCACGACCATGGCCGCGGCCAGCGCCACCGCGGCGGCGAGCACCCGGCCCGCCCGGATCGCGAGGCGGCGGGCCGGTCGACGGTATTGCGATGACGGGGAGGTGAACGCGATTTTCACGGGTGACCCTTCCGGCAAAGGCGGCGGTGCGCTGTGCGTGCGGCTGGGGAGCCACAGGTACATTCTGGGTGTTCATACTGCCCGCCGTCGGGCCGATTCGCGTGGGTTGACGGCAAATACCGGAAGTGGGTGTCGTCGGATGTCCTCGATCGCCGCGCGCCGAGCCGCCATCGCGATCCTCACCGCCACCTGCCTTTTCACCACCCTGTCGTGCGCTGCCGACGACTCGCGCCCGGTGGTCGTGGTGGGCTCGGATTCGACCACGGAATCAGTTCTGCTCGCGGAGATCTATTCTCAGGCGCTGGCCCGCACCGGCACGCCCACCTCGGTGCGCACCGGTTCGCTGACCGATCTCGACGCCGGCCGCATCGCGGTGCTGCCCGCCCGCAACGGCGCCCTGCTCGACCGCTGGAACCCCGACTCCCCGGCCCGCAAGCCCGAAGAGGTCACCGCCGCCGTCAATGCCGCCCTCCCGCAGGGCCTTTCGGTCTCCGATGCCGCCGACGGCACCGACCTGCGCCCCGCCGACGCCCTGCCCGACCCCGACTACACCGTCCGCGCCCAGAACATCCTCGCCGTCTACCGCTCCGGCATCTTCGACCGCACCCAACTGAAGAAACTCAACTACGTAGCAGGCGAACTCACCACCGACGACCTCCGCGACCTCACCACCCAGATCGAATCCGGCACTCCCGCACCCACTGTCGCCCGCACCTGGCTCGACGCCCGCGGTCTCTAGCGTCGTTCACATCCCATACAGCTGACGTAGCTCGCTCTGCCCGCCGAATGGCTGTTCGTGCACCAGGTACGTCCACGTCGAGGTCGGGCGGCGTAGGCCCGCGGCGTTCAGATCGACTCCGGCGGACGTGATTTCCACGGTCAGGAAGGTGTGTTCGGTGCGTTCGGTGATGGTGGGGGCTATTTCGCGGAAGGCGGTCATGGCGGCGCGGTGGAATTGGGTGAGGGGGCGTTCGCGGGCCAGGGCCCACAGGTGGATGCCTTCGCGGACTTCGGTGAGTAGGGCCAGGTGTTCGGACCAGCAGCGGTCCAGGTGGAACAGGGTGATCTGGCGGGTGGCCTCGATCAGGGTGGGCTCGTCGACCGTGGCGGCGACTTCGGCGTAGCGGTCGGGGCAACTGCGTGCGAGGTCGCGGGCGGCGCGGTCGGTGCGCAGGAGTTCGTCGCGGCGTTCGCCGATGATCGCGCGGTGCTGGGCGGTGAGCTGGTGGTAGTGCCAGGTGTTGGCGTGGATTTCCAGGTCGGCGCCCTCGGCGACGCGTTGGGCGTGGCGGATCCGGTATTCGGGGTCCTGGTCGGTGCGGGGTGCGTGGCGGCGCACGAGGTCGTCGTCGAGGCTGACGAAGAACACCGAACCGCCGGGATCGCCCTGGCGACCGGCCCGGCCGCGGAGTTGGTCGTCCAGGCGGGTGGCCGCGTGTCGGGCGGTGCCGATGACGCAGAGTCCGCCGAGCGCGGCGATTCGGTCGTGGTCGGCGCCGTCGGTGCCGCCGAGTCGGATGTCGGTGCCGCGCCCGGCCATCTGCGTGGAGACCGTCACCGCCCCGAACACCCCCGCTTCGGCGATGATCGCGGCTTCCTCGGCGTCGTTGCGCGCGTTGAGCACCACGCACGGCACCCCGGCGGCGGCCAGCTCGGCGGCCAGGCGCTCGGAGGCCGCCACATCGGGGGTGCCGACGAGAACCGGTCGCCCGGTGGCGTGTTCGCGCGCGATCCGCTCGACGATCGCGGCGTTCTTCTCGGTCCGCGTCGCGAAGATCAGGTCCGGTTCGTCGACGCGCACACACGGCACGTTCGGCGCGACGACACTCACCCGCAGGTCGTAGAACGCGCGCAGTTGCTCCCCGGCCGCCACCGCCGTCCCGGTCATCCCGCACAGCCGCCGGTAACTCCCCACCAGTGACTGGATGGTGAGACTGTCCAGGATCTCCCCGCCCGAGCTCACCTCGATGGCCTCCTTGGCCTCGACCGCCGCCTGCAACCCGTCCGGCCACCGCTGCCGTTGCGCCACCCGCCCGCGCGACTGGTTGATCAACCCGACCTTGCCGTCGCGCACCAGGTAGTCGACATCGCGGTGCAGCAGCGCCTGCGCGTGCAGGGCCACGTTCACCGCGGGCAACACCGTGCCGACCTGCTCGGCCGCGTACAGGTCGATCCCGCCGAGCGCCGACTCGACGGCCACCGCCCCGGCCGGCGTCAACTCGACATTGCGCGCCTGCTGATCGGTCAGATAGTGCACCCCGGGAAGCAGCGACCGCACCAGCGCCGCCACCTGCTCATCGGCACCCGCGGGCGCCGCCTGACCGGCCAGCACCAGCGGCACCAACGCCTCGTCGACCAGCACCGAATCGGCCTCGTCGACCAGCAGCACCGCCGGCTCGGGCGCGACGAGATCGGCCACGGCGGTGACGGTTCGATCGCGCAACACATCGAACCCGAATTCGCTGATCGCACCGTAGGTGACATCGGCGGCATAGGCCGCGCGGCGCTCGGCGGCGGTGGACGCGTTGACGATCCAGCCCACGCGCACCCCGAGCAGCCGGTACAGCGGCGCCATCCATTCCGCGTCGCGCCGCGCGAGATAGTCGTTCACCGAGGCCACGTGCACCCGCTGTCCCGCGCGCACGTACCCCGCCGCCGCGATCGCCGCCGCCAGCGTCTTGCCCTCACCGGTCGCCATCTGCACGACCTGCCCGCTCGACATCCACGACGCCCCGAGCAACTGCACATCGAAGGGCCGCATCCCGAGCGAACGCACCGCGGCCTCGCGCGCCACCGCCAAGAACTCGGCCTCCGTGCCGACCGCCGCCGCGAGCTCACTGTCGGGCAGCGCCGCGACCCGGGCCTCGTGCGTGCCGGCCGCGGCGACGACCTCCGCGCGCCGCCGCGCCTCCTTCACCACCGCCCGCCCCTGCAACAGTCGCCAGAAACCGTCTTGCCAGCCGCGCGCCATCCCACCTGTGTACCAGCGCCCGCGCCGTAGCCCTTGTCAATCAATCGTTCCACTCCGTATATTCCTACTGGAATATTTGGTCTGGAGCATGGAGGTGAGGCGATGACACCGTTGGCTATCGCGGTGCTCGCCCTGCTCGATGAGCGGCCGATGCATCCGTACGAGATGTATCAACTGCTGATCGCGCGGCGTGAGGATCTGCTGGTCAAGGTGCGGCCGGGGTCGCTGTATCACGCGGTGGCCAAGCTGGCCGAGGGCGAGATGGTGGCCGCGGAGGGCACGGCGCGGGCGGGTAATCGGCCCGAGCGCACCACCTATCGGATCACCGACCAGGGTCGAAACGCGTTGCGCGACAGGATCGGTGAGCTGCTGCGCACCCCGGTGCAGGAGTATCCGATCTTCCGGCTGGCCCTGGCCGAGGCGCATTCGCTGCCGCGCGAGCAGGTCGTCGCGCTGCTCACCGAGCGCACCGAACACCTCACCAACACGCTCACCGATATCGACGCGCTGCTCGACTGGACGCGACAGCACGAGATCCCGCGTCGCTATTACGTTGTCCTGGAATACATTCGCGCCACCCTCGGCGCCGAACTCGGCTGGATCGAGACCTTCGCCGCCGAAGTCGCCGACGGCACGCTGCCGTGGGAGCGGTTCGATCCCGAGACCGGGCAACGCCTCCACGACGATCACGAACACCCTTGGCCCGCCGGGGATTCCCCCGACGCCGCCCCGAGGCCCCGCTGGGCCGTCCGCAGCTGACCTCTTCCCGATCGGAATCGAATTCGATGACCACTCAACGCAATCCGTGGCTGGCGCTGACCGCGCTGGTGGTCGGCTTCTTCATGATCCTGCTGGACATGACGATCGTCGCGGTCGCCAACCCGGCGATCATGGCCGACCTGCACACCGACATCTCCAACGTCATCTGGGTCACCAGCGCCTACCTGCTCACCTACGCGGTGCCGCTGCTGGTCACCGGTCGCCTCGGTGATCGGTTCGGGCCCAAGAACATCTACCTGATCGGCCTGGCGATCTTCACCGCCGCCTCGCTGTGGTGCGGGCTGTCCGACAGCATCAGCATGCTGATCGCCGCTCGTGCCGCGCAGGGCATCGGCGCCGCGCTGATGACCCCGCAGACGATGGCCGTGATCACCCGCACCTTCCCGCCGGACAAGCGCGGCGCCGCGATGGGCCTGTGGGGTGGGGTGGCCGGGTTGGCGACGCTGATCGGCCCGATCCTGGGCGGTGTGCTGGTCGACAATCTCGGCTGGGAGTGGATCTTCTTCGTCAACGTGCCGGTCGGCATCATCGCGTTCGGGTTGGCCGTGTGGCTGGTGCCCGCGCTGCCGACCAACGACCACAAGTTCGACGTCGTCGGGGTGATCCTGAGCGGAATCGGTTTGCTCGCCCTGGTTTTCGGCATCCAGGAGGGCAACGCGCAGGACTGGTCGTTGCGGATCTGGTTGCTGATCGGCTTCGGCGTGCTGATGCTGGTGGTGTTCGTGATCAACCAGTCGCGCAATCGGGACGAACCGCTGGTGCCGTTGAGCCTGTTCCGGGACCGCAATTTCGCCCTGTCGAATCTGGCGATCGCCGCCATGGGCGCCGCGATCACCTCGCTGATGGTGCCGTCGTACTTCTACCTGCAGGCGGTGCGGGAGATGTCGCCGACGGTGTCGGCGCTGGTGTTCGCGCCGATGGCGATCATCACCGGGTTCACCGCGCCGTTCATCGGCAAGGTGTCGGACCGGATGCCCCCGCGCCTGCTGCCGACGATCGGCTTCACCCTGTTCGCCGGGTCGGTGGCCAGCTTCGGGCTGCTGATGCGCCCGGATTCGTCGATCATCTGGTTCCTGCTCGCCGCCGCCGTCGCGGGCCTGGCCAATGCCTGCATCTGGGCCCCGCTGGCCTCGACCGCCACCCACAACCTGCCGGTCAGCCAGGCCGGTGCGGGCGCGGGCATCTACAACACCACCCGCCAGGTCGGTTCGGTGCTCGGCAGCGCCGCGATCAGCGCCCTGATCGCCGCCCGCCTCACCGCCAACGGCCTGCCCAGCGACGGCCCCGTCGGCGAAGGCGCCGCCACCGGCCCGCTGCCCCCGCACATCATCGACGAGTTCAGCACCTCGCTGGCCCAGTCGATGATCTTGCCCGCCGCCATCCTGCTGATCGGCATCGTCGCCTCGGCCCTGTTCGTCGGCCACGGCAAGTCCGGCGCCGGACGCACCCCGGAACTCGCGAAAGCTAGCGGACCTGGACGGTGAGGGTGGGGTAGCCGGTGGCGCCGTCGGGTAGCACGCTGCTGTCGACGGCGGTTTGGGGGCCTGCGGGGTCGAGGGTGCGGGCGCGGATGGTGTGGGGCCCGCGGTGGCGGGCCAGGTGTAGGTCCACTGGCGCCAGGTGTCGGTGGTGACCTCGGTGGACAGGCGGGCGGGGCGCCAGTCGCCGTTGTCGATCTGGACCTCCACGCCGGTCACCCCGCGATGCTGGGCCCAGGCCACGCCCGCGATCACGGTGTCGCCCTGCGGGATTCGGGGTGTGCGTGGGGTGTCGATGCGGGTGCCGGTCTTGATGGGGCCCTGCGCCGACCAGCCGCGGCGGGTCCAGTAGGCGGTGGCCCTGTCGAAGCGGGTGATCTCGAGTTCGGTGACCCACTTGGTCGCCGAGACGTAGCCGTAGAGGCCGGGGACGACCAGGCGGGCGGGGTAGCCGTGCTGGATCGGCAGCGGTTCGCCGTTCATGCCGATGGCGAGCAGGGCGTCGCGGCCGTCGGTCAGGACCGAGAGCGGACTGCCCGCCGTCCAACCGTCCTTGCTGTGCGACAGGACCATGTCGGCGTCGGGGAGCGGGCGGGCCAGCGCGAGGATCTCGTCGAGTCGGTAGCCCAGCCAGCGGGCGTTGCCGATGAGGTCGCCGTTGATCGGGTTGGACACGCACGCCAGGGTGACCAGCCGTTCGACCGGCGTTCGGCGCAGCAGGTCGTCCCAGGTGAGGGTGATCTCCTGCTCGACCATGCCGTGGATGCGCAGCGACCAGGTGTCGGTGGAGACCTGGGGGACGATCAGGGCGGTGTCGATGCGGTAGAAGTCGCTGTTGGGGGTGATGTAGGAGGTGAGTCCGGGGACGCGCAGGTCGGCGTCGGGTGGGAGGTCGGGCAGTGGTGTTGCGGGCCTTGGCAATTCGACGGTCGAGCGTTCGGCGGTCACGTCGGCGCGCGTTCCGCCGAGCAGGCGACCGGCCAACCCCGCGCCGACCGCGAGTACTCCTGTCGCGGCGATCCCACCGAGTACGCGCCGACGCCCTGATGTCGCGAATTCATCCGTTTTCGCAGACGCCGAGTCGATCCGTCGAGTGAGCCCCCGCAACGCGATCACCCCGGCGGCAGTGCCGATCAATGCCGGCAACGCCCCCACCACCCCGTCGACCCGCCCGGCCCCGACCACAGCCGCGATCACCCCGAACACCGCGAACACCACCGACCCGATCGGCCGAGCCCGCCGCTCCATCACCCCCGCGAGCCCCGCGACGACCACCGCGACCACCCCCATGCACACGAACAGCACGGCCTTGTCGTTGGTCCCGAAGGTCGAGATCGCCCACTCCCTGACCCCGTCGGGCGTGTGGTCGACCACCGTCGCCCCGAGCGCGTAGGCGGGCGCACTCGGACTGCCGGTGAAAACCGAGACCAATTCCGCGACCCCGAGCACCAGCCCGCCCGCCGCGATTCCGGCCACCGCCCGCGAGAACACCATGCTCAGAGCCTACGTCGCGCGAGGGATCGGGCCGGTGACCATTTTGTGACGGCCGATTACCAGCGGGCGGACACCCGGCGAAACTACACTGTGTAGTAGAAACGATCCCGCTCGGCAGGAGATGCCATGACCGAGACAAGCCCGGAATCCACCCTTCGCCTCACCACCGCGATCTTCGCCGTCGCGCTGCTCGTCCACGGCGCCGACCACCTGCGCCGCGGCATGGACGTCACCTCGCCGCTGGTCAACACCCTCGGCACCCTGCAGGTTCTCTTCGCCCTGTTCACCGTCTTCCTGGTGGCACGCGGCCGACCCGAAGGCGCCCGCGCCGCCGTGCTGATCGGCTTCGCCAGCGCGATCGGCTTCACCGTCGTGCACGTGCTCCCGGACTGGTTCGGGCCGCTGAGCGACAGCTTCGTCAACGCCCCGCCGGAACTGCGCGTCACCGGATTCTCCTGGTTCGCCGCGGTCTTCGAGATCGCGGCGGATCTGGCGATCGCCGTCGCGGGGCTGCGGGTGCTGCGCGCACGCCGCCTCGCCCCGGCCTGAGACCGGCCGACCGCGAGCCACCTGCGGTAACGGCGGCGCGTCGGGGCCGACCATGGCCTTGATGAACGCTCGCGGTCGGTAGTCTGCGCGGCATGACAGCACGTTGCTTCTCGCGATTCGTGACTGCGATCCTGTCGGCAGCCGCGATACCCCTGGTCTTGCCCGTCCACTCCGCCACCGCCGCGCCGTGCGCCGACATCGAGGTGGTGTTCGCGCGCGGCACCGCCGAACCCGGCGGCGAACTCGGCCTCACCGGCCTGTCGTTCGTCGAGGCGGTACGCGCGAACGCGGGCGGTCGAACGGTCGGCGCCTACGGCGTGAACTACCCGGCCAGCAGCGACTTCGCCGACCGGCTCGCCTTCGCCCACACCGTGCTCCAGGGCATCGGCGACGCGCAGCGCCGCGTCGAATACATCGCGCGGACCTGCCCCGCCTCCCGGATCATCCTCGGCGGCTACTCCCAGGGCGCCGCGCTGGCCGGGTTCGCGACCGGGGTCGACGTGCCCGAGGGCGTGCCGCCGGAATACGAGATCTACCTGCCCGAACCGATGGCGCCCGACGTGGCGGAGCACGTGGCCGCCGTCGCCCTTTTCGGCAAACCGTCGGACCGCTTCATGCGCGAAGCGGGCGCCCCCGCCGTGTCCATCGGCGTGCCCTACAAGAACAAGACCATCGACCTGTGCATCCAGGGCGACAACATCTGCGACGGCGCGCCACTGGGCCAACCCAACCTCCTGCACACCCTCTACGGCATCAACGGAATGACCATCACCGCAGCACAATTCGCTGTGTTGGTTTAGCGGCTGGCGCCGCGGGGTTTTCGGCCCCTTTGGCCTCGAATCCGAGGGGCGATACTTCGGCTTCGCCGTTACGTCTCGCCCCTCGGATCCGAGGCGGCCGAAAACCCTTGGGGGTGGGGTGATCCGGGGACGGCGAAGGCCGGGTGCGCTGTTGCGCGCACCCGGCCTCTGTGGTGTCGACCTGTCGGTCGGACTTTCTAGCCGTAGATCTTGTCGACCTCGCCGGCGTACTGCTTCATGACCACAGCGCGCTTGAGCGACATCTTCGGGGTGAGCTCGCCCGTTTCCTGGGTCCAGTCGACCGGCAGGATGCGGATCTTCTTGATCGCCTCGGCCTTGGAGACCTTGCTGTTGGTCTCGTCGATCGCGGCCTGGATCTCGGCCACCAGCGCGGCGTTGTCGACCAGGTCGGCGGTCGCGGTGTCGGCGGCCACGCCGTTGCGGTCCTTCCAGCCCGGCAGGGCCTCGGGATCGAGGGTGATCAGGGCACCGATGAACGGCTGGCCGTCACCGACGACCATGACCTGGCTGATCAGCGGGTGCGCGCGCAGGGAGTCCTCGAGGATCGCGGGGGAGACGTTCTTGCCGCCCGCGGTGACCAGGATTTCCTTCTTGCGACCGGTGATGGTGACGAAGCCGTCGGCGTCGATCGCGCCCAGGTCGCCGGTCTTGAACCAGCCGTCCTCGAACGACTCGGCGGTGGCCTCGTCGTTGCCCCAGTAACCACCGAACACGACCGAGCCCTTGAGCAGCAGCTCGCCGTCCTCGGCGATCTTGGCCGCGTGGCCCTGGATCGGCCGACCCACCGAACCGACGCGGATGAAGTCGGCGGTGTTGACGGTGAACGCGGCGGTGGACTCGGTCAGACCGTAGCCCTCGTAGATCGTCACGCCGGCGCCACGGAAGAAGTGGCCAAGACGCGCGCCCAGCGGCCCACCACCGGAGACGGCGGCCACACACTGCCCACCGAGCGCGGCGCGCAGCTTGCTGTAGACGAGCTTGTCGAACACGAAGTGCTTGGCCTTGAGCAGCAGGTCAGGGCCGCCCTTGGTCTCGAGCGCGGTGCTGTAGGCGATGGAGGTCTCGGCGGCGGCGTCGAAGATCTTGCCCTTGCCGGCGTCGTGCGCCTTCTGCTTGGCGGAGTTGAACACCTTCTCGAACACGCGCGGCACCGAGAGGATGAAGTCGGGCTTGAAGTCGCCGAACTGCTCGACCAGCGTGGTCCAGTCCGAGGTGTGGCGGATGATCACCTTGGAATCGAAGGCGATCAGCGCGACCGCGCGGGCGAACACGTGCGCCAGCGGCAGGAACAGCAGCGTCTTCTGGCCCTCGGAGACGAAAGCGCCCAGTTCGATGCCGCCCGAACGCGATTCGGCGTAGAGATTGGCGTGGGTCAGCTGCACGCCCTTGGGCTTGCCGGTGGTGCCCGAGGTGTAGATCAGGGTGGCGGGCGAGGCCGCGCCGACCTGCTTGCGACGCTCGTGCACGACCGCATCGTCGAGGTCGGCGCCGCGCGCGGTCAGGGTCTCGATCGCGCCCTTGTCGATCTCGAGGGTCTCGGTGAGCGCGGGCAGCGAACCGGCTTCGATCTCCTCGATCGTGGCCAGGTGCTTGGCGTTCTCGACGACCAGGATCTTGGTCTCGGAATCCTGCAGGATCCACTTGGCCTGCTCGGCGGCCGAGCTGTCGTAGATCGCGACGGTCACGCCACCGGCGGCCCAGATCGCGAAGTCCAGCAGCGTCCACTCGTAGCGGGTGGCCGCCATGATGGCTACTCGGTCGCCCAGCTCGACGCCGGAGGCGATCAAGCCCTTGGCGACGCCGGTGACGGCTTTCTGAAACTGTGCCGCCGTCACATCGTTCCAGCCGCCGCTGCCGTTCGGGACGTTGAACAACACCGTGTTCGGCGACTCCTCGCCGAAACGGAAGACGTTGTCGGAATTGTTCGCGTCGTCCGGGATGGTGTAGGAAGCCGGAACTTCGAACTCTCGCATCTGTGCCCTTCCAGTGGGTTCTACTCGCCAGTAATCTACGACACGTTCGGCCGGGTCGCGATATCGCCGCCCGAATTGCCCGTCACCAGGCTTTATCGTAAATCGTTGATCGATACCGGCTGTATTGCTTCTCGCAGGAACTCTGCGAGTTCGCTGAGTGCCAGCGCGGCCTCGGTGACCAGCGCCGCTTGCAGTTGCGCGACATGCCACAGGCCGCGGGTTTCGGTGAACCGGACGTGTACGCCCGCTCCACGCAAGGCTGAGACGAGCTTGCAACACTGGTCGTGCAGGAGTTCGCTCACGTCGACCTGCACATAGGTGGGCGGCAGGCCGATCAGGTTTCCCGACAGCGGGGCGTAACCCGCTTCGAAGGTCGAGGCGTCGCCCAGATAGTGGGCGGCGCAGGCGCGCGACCAGGTGCGGTTGATCACCAGGTCGCGGTCTTTGCTCGGCACCTCGGTGGGGTCGACCCACGGTGCGATGAGACCCAGTGCGGCGGGCGTCATCTGGTGCCGTTCGATCAGCCGCTGCGCCAGCGCCAGCGACAGGCCGCCGCCCGCCGAGTCGCCCGCGAGACAGATCTGATCAGGTCGGTAGCCGACGTTGTGCACCAGTTCCAGGAACGCGGCCTCGGCGTCGTCGAGGCCGGCCGGGAACGGGTGCTCGGGGGCGAGGCGATAGTCCAGCGAGTACACCGCGCACGAGGTCTCGCGGGCCAACCGCGCCACCAGCGAGCGGTGCGTGGCGATCGAGCCGACCACGTAACCGCCGCCGTGCAGGTACAGGATGGCGCCCGCGGCGCGCTCGGGCGGCACCGCCCGGGTACGCGAACCCGGGACGGCGGTATCGGCGATCACACGTTCGGCGGGCCGACCGCCCAGCATCAGATGCTGCACGATCGACCCGTCGGGCACCGGCTGCAGCCGGGAGAACACCTCGAGCAGTGCGCGCTGCACCGCCACCGGCAGCCACGCGTTCAGCGACACCCGGTACACAGGGTCGAGCACTGTACGGACGATCGGCAGCGGAATCGTGAACTCGCGCATGGGGTTTCCTGTGTCTCAGTGCGGCATGAAGCGACCGTTGACCACGGCCGAGATGCGGTTGTAGCCCGAAGCCAGGAAGCGCACGCTCACGTCGAGCATCTTGGCCTCCCAGCCGATCAGCACGCGCGAGTGACCCTTGCGCACGCCCTCGGTGATGGTCTGGGCGGCCATCTCCGGGCTGTGAATGGCGAGGTACTTGTCGAACAGGGTGGCGGCGTTGGCGCCGTCGGTGCCCTCGGCGTAGGTGGCATTGCGCGCGACGGCGGTCTTGATGCCGCCGGGGTGCACGCAGGTGACCTTGACCGGCGCCTTGGCGACCTTCATCTCCTGGTACAGCGCCTCGGTGAAGCCGCGCACGGCGAACTTGGCCGAGTTGTAGGCCGCCTGGCCGGGCACGGTGACCAGGCCGAACAGGCTGGAGACGTTGACGACGTGGCCGTCGCCGGAGTCGATCAGCATCGGCAGGAACGCCTTGGTGCCGTTGACGACGCCCCAGAAGTCCACATCCATGATGCGTTCGATGTCTTTGAACTCGGTCTTGATCACGTCACCGTGGTAGGCGATGCCCGCGTTGTTGTACACCTGGTGCACGACGCCGAAATGCGCCTTCACCTGGTCGGCGTAGAGCAGGAACGCCTCGCGCTCGGCCACATTGAGCCGGTCGGACTTGACCTGGGCGCCCAGCTTCTCGCAGGAGGCCACGGTCTGGGCCAGGCCCTCGGCGTCGATGTCGGATAGCGCCAGCTTGGCGCCACGGGCGGCCAGGTTCTCGGCCAGCGCGCGACCGATGCCGGAACCGGCGCCGGTGATGACACATACCTTGTTGGTGAAGTAAGCGTCCTTGCTCACGGAGCTACCACTTTCTGATCGTCGGCGCGCGCGGCGGCCGAGGTTGTCACATTGTACGCATCTACGTCGAATTGTCTTGTGAGACTGCGGAACCGGAAGGTGAAGTCCGGCCACAGGGTGGTGTTGTTGCCGTGCTTGTCCAGGTACCAGCTCGCGCAGCCACCGGTGTTCCACACGGTCTTGGCGAGCTTGTCCTGCAGGTCACGGTTGTAGTCGCGCTGGACCTCCGGGCGGACCTCCACGGTGTGCAGGTCCTGCTCGGCGATGGTCGCCAGGGCGTCGGCGACGTAGTTGATCTGCGACTCGATCATGTACACCATCGAGGTGTGGCCAAGGCCCACGTTCGGGCCGACCAGGAAGAACAGGTTCGGGAAGTTCGCGACCGCCGAGCCCTTGTAGGCCTGCTGGCCGATCTCGTCGAACACCTCCGCCAGCGAGCGCCCGTCGCGGCCGTAGACCGTCTCGTAGACCGGGGAGTCGGTGACGTGAAAACCGGTCGCCACGATCAGGGCGTCGATCTCGCGCTCGGTGCCGTCCTTCGTGACGATCGATCCGGCCTTGACCTCGGCGATCGGGTCGGTGACCACGTCGACGTTGTCGCGATCCAGCGCGGGGTAGTACTCGTTGGAGATCAGCATGCGCTTGCAGCCGATCCGGTAGTTCGGGGTGACCTTGCGGCGCAGTTCCGCGTCGCGGATCTCGATGGCCAGCTTGGCGCGCGAGAGGGCCTCGAAGCCCTTCATCAGCACGGGCAGGCGGGTCAGACCGAGCACCTGGGTCTCGCGGGCGGCGTAGATGGCGGCCCGGGACAGGCGCTGGAAACCGGGAATGTGCTTGAACGCCAGGCGTTCCGGCAGCAGGTAGGGGCGGTCCATGCGCGGCAGCAGCCACGGCGCGGTGCGCTGGTAGACATCGAGCGAGGCGACCTTGTTCGCGATCGCGGGCACGATCTGGATCGAGGAGGCGCCGGTGCCGATCACCGCGACGCGCTTGCCGTCGAGGTCGGCGTCGTGGTTCCAGCGGGCGGAGTGGAAGATCTCGCCCTCGAAGTCGTTGATGCCCTTGATGTCGGGCAGCGACGGTTCGCACAGCGCGCCGATCGCCGAGACGACCGTGTCGGCGGTGAAAGCGCCCTTGCTGGAACCGATTTCCCACTGGGTGGTCTCGTTGTTCCAGCGGATGCTGGTCACGTCGCAGTCGAAGACGTGGTTGTCGAGCACGTCGTGGCGCTGGGCGACCGAGCGGATGTAGTTCTGGATCTCACCCTGCTTGGAGAACGAGCGGGTCCAGTCCGGGTTCAGTGCGAACGAGTACGAGTACAGGTGCGAGGGCACGTCGCAGGCGGCGCCGGGGTAGGTGTTGTCGCGCCAGGTGCCGCCGACCTCACTGCCGCGCTCGAGGACGAGGAAGTCGTCGCGACCCTGCTGACGCAGGCGGATAGCCATGCCGAGACCGGCGAAACCACTGCCGACGATGATCGTCGTGACGTGGCGGGGGGCGCTGGTATCGGAGGCCCCGGTTTCGACAACGTTGTCTGTAACCTTGCGACTCATGTAATGCAGAATACGGTCTTATTGAGCCGGAGTCAACAGCTATTGAGTCCAGTTCAGTAGCGGCTACGATGACGAGGTGAGTATCAGGAGTTCGGGACAGACCAAGCGTGTCCGGCTCAGCCCGGAGCAGCGTCGACTACAGCTGATCACCCTCGGCGCCGACATGTTGGCCGACCGTTCGCTCGAGGAGATCTCGGTCGACGACATCGCCAAACTGGCGGGGATCTCGCGCGGGCTGCTGTTCCACTACTTCGCGTCCAAGCAGGAATTCCACGAGGCCATCGCGCGGCATGTGATCGAGGATTTCTACCTCGCGATCGCCCCGAACCGGGACCTGTCGCTGTTCGACATGCTGCGCGACTCGATCGAACGCTACGTCGACTACGTCGCCGAACACTCGGGGTCCTACCGCTCGGTGCTGCGCGGACCGGCCAGCGTCACCCCCGAGGTCTCGGGCTACGTCGACAGCGCCCGCGCCCTCATCGCCGACCTCATCGTCGGCGAACTGCCGCTGCCCCCCGCCGACCCCGACCTGGCCCGGCTGACCCTGGCCATTCGCGGCTGGATCGCCTTCGTCGAGGAGACGATCCTGATCTGGATCCTCGAAAAGCCCATCGCCCGTGCGGATCTGGTGGATCTGCTGGTCGAGTCCCTGCCCGCGCTCGCGCTGAGTCCCGCGCTGATCAACGCCCTGCGCGGCTGAGTCGGAAGGGCCCTTCGGGGGCTTTCGATCGCGTCGAGGACAAGTCGTGATTGTGCGGCGTCGCGGTTCTACCGTGAGGCCATGTCTTCACACACTGCCGCCGACCGGCACGCCGAACGGGTCCTGCGGCACTTCGGGCCCGACCCCGCCGGCTGGGTTCGGCCGGGCGCGACCGACCACGATGTCGTGGTGGTCGGCGCCGGTCAGTCCGGGCTCGGGATCGGTTTCGCGTTGCGGCGCGCGGGAATCGGGCGCGTTTCGGTGATCGACGCGGCCGCGCCCGGTGCCACCGGGGTGTGGACGACCATCGCGCGCATGGTGAACCTGCGGACGCCGAAGAACTGGCCGGAGCCCGAATTCGGGTTCCCCGAGCTGAGTTTCCAGGCCTGGTACGAGGCGGTGCACGGGGAGCAGTCCTACGCGGACCTGCCGCGAGTTCCGCGCGCGGTCTGGGCGGAGTACATCGGGTGGATCGAGCGGCATACCGGCGTGCCGGTGCGCCATCGCACGAGTCTGCGCGGGATCACGCCCGCCGCGGACCATCTCGTGCTGACCCTCGCCGTCCGTGACGAGGCCGGGGTCGAGACCACGGTGGTCGAGACCACGCGAAAGGTGGTGCTGGCCAACGGTATCGAGGGCACCGGTGGTCCCTACCTGCCCGCCGAGCTCGCCGGACTGCCCGAGGAACTGGTCGCCCACACCGGTCATCGGATCGACTTCGACCGTCTCGCAGGCACATCCGTCGGGGTGCTCGGTGCGGCGGCATCGGCCTTCGACACCGCCGCGGCCGCCCTGGAAGCGGGTGCGGCCGAGGTGCACCTGTTCACCCGCCGCTCCGAACTGTTGATCCAGGGGCCGACCGGCGGGCCGACCCCTAATCTCGGCGCTCGCAACAACTTGCACCGGCGTGACGACGCCGCGCGCTGGCGGCAGAAGGTCGTCACCGCGCGCAACGGTCGCACCGTCCCGCTCGAATCGGTCAACCGCGCAACGGCTTTCCCCGGTTTCCGGATCCACCTGGACGCGGGCTGGCTCTCGACCGCCGAAGCCGACGGTCGGGTCCTCGTGGCGGCCGCCGACGGCACGCACACCTTCGACTACGTCATCGCGGGCACCGGGTTCCAGTACGACCCGAGCACCCGCCCCGAACTCGCCGCCATCGCCGCCGAGATCGCCCTGTGGGCCGACCGCTACCCGGCCCCGGCCGACCTCACCGACGACGTGCTCGCCCGCACGCCCTACGTCGGCGACGGATTCGAACTACAGCCCAAGCGCGACGCCGACTGGGTCGGCCGCATCCACGTCTTCTCCGCCGCCGCCCACCTCAACTTCGGCTACCCCATCGGCGACGCCCAGAGCCTGGCCCACCACATCCCCCGCCTGATCGACGCCCTCGCCCGCGACCTGTTCTTCGAGGACCAGCGCGTGCCCGCGACACCCGCGTCCCCCGCGACCCCACCGCCGTCGTGGCGGGAGCACTACGCCCACGCGATCTGGTCGCGGGTGCTCGGACCCGTCCAGCCCTGATCGCGCTCGGCTGAAGCACCGGATTATCCACGGAAACAGTTGATTTCACGGCGACTGGATGTAGTGCCACCTCATATTTCTCACGGAATATGAGGTGCATGCGAAAGACCATACGTACGGCGGGGCTGCTGGGTTGAATCCCTACCCGCGCTGGCTTTGAGCACCGTGCTCATCGCCGCGCTAGGAGACTGAGCCTTACTGCCCACGAAACTCCAGGTGGACAACTCGAAGTTCTGGAGTGCGTTCATCGACGAGAACATCACGGATCATGCTCACGCCTTCGGCTGACTGGAAGAAGTCCTGTCCGCGCCGCATATGCGGCGAGGTGTCCAGCGGTGGCCCGGCGATCGTCTCTTCGGGCGAGGTCCCCGTCCACTCTCTGAACTCGGCGACGAACTTGGAGTTCTCCAGCATCCAAACCAGGTCAGTCGGTGACATCTCCACCGCCAGTGAATATTTCAGGTCGCCCGGGCGGTCTCGTCGGACCAGCAGCACTTTCCCGTCGGCGGGCAACGACCAGTCGGCGAAGTCCGTGGCTTCTTCGATGAGTTCGGGACTTGTCGACTCCGTCGGCGATTCCGCACCACGAACGACGACGGCACTGGAACATCCTGTCACCGAAAGCCCTACCATGCTGATCATCACCCAACGGCGTAGACGTTGTGAGAGGACTGCCATAGCTACTGTCACCGCCCCGGGTCCGTGCGTGAGCCACCGCGACCCACATCGACTGTCGGCAGTTTCAGTGAGCCTGTCGCCGGGAGTATGCCGTCGAAACGGTTTACCGACGACGTTCCCAATTGGTCGAACTCCTTGGCCAAGCCTGCGGTATGCAATGCGCCCATTCTCGCGTCGGTGATCTTGACTCCTAGGATGTAGACCTCCTTGCCGCCATCCCAGTTGTACCTGTCGAACAGGTGGATCTGAAAGTCCATCGCAATTCGAGGCTGTCCGCTGTTCTCCCCGGGGGTTGTGGTAACCACTCCGGTCGCGCAGATCTCTACCGAAGCCATCGCCAGAAACCAGTCTTCGCTTTCCGCCTGACCGACGGAGAAGTCATCCCAGATCGACGTGAACGCGACGGTCTGGTTGTGGTTCGCGCTGTTGCTGGCAACCGGGCGAACAGCCTCGGTGACGACATAGTCGGCGTACTCTTTCAGCCTGGGGACATCGTTCATGGCTTCGTCGGGACTGATCGAGAAATCGGTGCCAGAATTGCCGAGATAGTGACGCATGCCGGACGCCGCGCGTGTCAATCCTGCGACGTCAGCCACCACCTGCGCTCGCAACGCGACAGTGAAGAATGCCAGATCGTCAGCCCGGCTGTAGATCGGTTGCGAGCCATGGGTGCCCGCGCCCGCATCGGGTGTGGGCGGTGTGGGCATCGGTGGGATCTGTGGTGCCATCGGGTTCCTTCACATCGGCGTATTTCCGCTGGCTGTAGTGACGTCCATGTGTGACAAGGTCAAACACGATTGTCGGCGCTCTCTTTCCACCACACCGTGTTTCCGATGCCATACTTGCGGTTGCCCGAGTCGCCTACGACTCTGTCTGGTAGCTCGAAATCATGGGTGTTGTAGACCGGTGCGGCTCGTCCTGGCGAATAGTCCAGTGCGGTCGTGATCTTGTCCAGAACGGTGGTTATCGCATTCTTGCGTGTCTCGGCGGCATTCCTCAGTTCATCGGTGCCCGTGGTGATCTGGGATTTTAGATCTCCGGGAAGTGGGTCGTTCACCTGCGCAGCCCATGCCCCCAGCGGGAACGAGGCGTCCCGGTAGACGATCGCTTCCAGAATCCTGCTGCTGAGGTCCATGACTTGGTTGAAGACCAGCCGTTCGAGGCAGATGCCTCCGTTCTCAACGATCTTCGCTGTGCTGTCCAAGTCGGTGCTGCGCGTGTCCATCGTCTGCCCTAGTGCGTGGGAGGTCGTGGTGAACGATTGTGCTGCCTCACCGGACCATTCCGAGGTCAGCCAGTTAGACCCGTTGATGATGTTCTGTGAGGCGACATAATCGTTGGTACCCAGCATGGCTATCCGCCTACCGATCGTTTCGACCGATTCCCAGTCCGCAAGTAGTGGAGTGAGATATTCCTCGGTCGGTTTGATACCGAGTGCGACGCTCAGCGGCTCGTCATAGGGTGACAACAGCGAGATGGTAGAGGTGACGAGCTGTTTCAGTGTGAACTGCTCGTCGGCGACATCTGGAAGGCTCGGGAGCTGGAGACCGCCGAATCTGGTGGTGCCTGCCGCGTCGGAATTCCCGGCAGCGGAGTCGGTCGCCGCAGCGAGCGCTGCTGCGGTTGCGCCATCGGTTGCTTGGTATGACGTCGCCGATGTAGTTAGGTTCGTGCCGATGGTGTCCATCGTTGTCGTGTCGGATTGCAATGCCGAGGAGTACGCGCTCCGGAACTTCTCGAGTGGGGAGGTGAGGTTCGCGAGCAGTCCGGACGTGCCCGTCGTCAGGGCGATCGAGGGATTGAACCGAGCGGCGTTCGATGATGCGGTCGCGGCGACATCCTGCAGGTCGAGCTTGAACCCGGTGAGCCGGGATGTGTCGACAGCGACGTGGTTCACCGTGCCTCCAAAGCTTGATGCCCCGTGTAGCAGCGGGCTGGTGTGCTGATCGTAGGGCTCGGATGCGATTGAATGAAGCTGTACTGCAATGAAACTCGCCCACCTTCGAGAACTGACGGAGATACTAGTCCATGATCAGCCGGGCCGATCGGCAGTTTTGGGGCGGGCCCGCAGATGCGCGCGCTCGCCCTGCTTGCCGAACAGGCTGAGGAACTCGACGGACTGTTCGTCGGCCGCGCCGAACCAGTGCGGGATGTGGGTGTCGAATTCGGCGGCCTCGCCGGGGACCATCACGAAGTCGTTGTCGCCCAGGATCACTCGCAGGCGGCCGTTGAGGACGTAGAGCCACTCGTAGCCCTCGTGCGCCTGCGGGGTGTCGGGGCGGTTGCGGGCGCCCGGGGCGATGATCATCTTGAAGGCCTGGATGCCGCCCGCGCGTCGGGTGAGCGGGAGCATGGTCATGCCGTGGCGGGTGATCGGGCGCAGGTGCACGCGGGGATCGCCGGTTTGTGGGGCGTCGACGAGCTCGTCGAGGGTGACGCCGTGCGCCTTGGCCAGGGGGAGCAGGAGTTCGAGGGTGGGTTTGCGCGCGCCGGATTCCAGCCGCGACAGGGTGCTCACCGAGATGCCGGTTTCCTGGGAGAGGTCGGCGAGGGTGGTCTGGCGCTGTTTGCGCAGGGCACGCAGGCGAGGACCGACCGCACCGAGGGTTTGATCGAAGTCGTCCATGCGGTTCAGTTTGCCATGACGGCAAATTTCATTGCCGGATTCCGGCTGTGGGCGGCACTGTGGATCTCGAAGGAGGTCGAGATGACGACACAGCTCGAGGATTCGTACGAGGTAGTGGTGCTCGGTGGCGGGGCCGCCGGATTGAACGCGGCCCTGATGCTGGCCCGGTCACGGCGGTCGGTGCTGGTGATCGACGCGGGCACACCCCGCAACGCGCCCGCGCACGCGGTGCACGGGTTGCTGGGGCGGGAGGGGATGTCGCCGCTGGCGTTGTTGGAGGTGGGGCGGGCCGAGGTGCGGGGGTATGGCGGGCAGGTCGTGTCGGGGGAGGTGGTCGACGTGCGGCGCGGCGAGTCGGGTTCGGGCGCCGGTGTGGAGGATCCGAGTTCCGGCGGTGCCGAGGGTGAATCGAGCTCGGCGGCAAGCCGATTCGGTGCGGGGGCCCGGGTCGAGCGTGGTCCGGCCACCGATGCCGATTTCCTCGTGACCCTGGCCGACGGGCGCAGTGTGCGTGCCCGGCGGATTCTCGTCGCCACCGGTCTCGCCGACGAACTCCCCTCGATTCCCGGCCTGTGCGAACGCTGGGGCAACGAGGTCCTGCACTGCCCGTACTGCCACGGCTGGGAGGTGCGCGATCAGCGCATCGCCGTGCTGGCGAGCGGGCCGATGTCGGTGCACCAGGCGCTGCTGTTCAGCCAGCTCAGCGACGACATCGTCTTCCTCACCCACACCGCGCCGCCGCTGAGCGACGAGGACGCGGACAAGCTCGCGGCCCGGGGCATCCGGGTGGTCCCCGGCGAGGTGGTCGAAGTCCTCGCCGACGACCGACTGACCGGAATCCGCCTGTCCGACAACACGATCATCGCCCGCGACGCCCTCGTCGTCGGCCCCCGCATGAACACCCGTGCCACCTTCCTCGAAGGTCTCGGCCTCACCCCCGAACCCCACCCCATGGGCATCGGCGACCACATCCCCGCCGACCCCCTCGGCCGCACCACGGTCCCCGGCGTCTGGATCGCGGGCAACGCCACCGACCCCTCCGCCCAGGTCGGCGCCGCCGCCGCGGCCGGTGCCATGGCCGGAGCCCAGATCAACGCGGACCTGGTCATGACCGACACCGCCGCCGCAGTGAACGCCCGCGCCACGCGGCAAGCCTCCGCTGCCGGGTGATCATCCCGGTAACCGACCGACCGTAGCCTCGAAAATCGGTGCCCGACAACAAGTCTCGACCTGCGGTGGCGTCAGCTCGGCGTGATCCGATGGTGTCGGAATTCGGGGATCGCGCGACCGATCGTGACGAAGTCCGTGTCATTGTGGACAACGGTGGCGTCGTGCCGCAGGGCGACCGCGGCGATCTGCACATCCGTGGTCTGGGCCCCACGGCCAGCGCCGATCTTCCACAGCGCGGTGCGGATTCGGCGCACATTCGCTTCGACCATGTCGTCGGCGGGCAGCCAGAAGAAGACGGAACCGTACAGTTCGGTGAGGTAACCGAGGTCGGCCGCGTTGCGCGCGCTGAACCTGGCCTCGTCCATCGTCACCGACGACGCGCACAGTGCGCCGGTCACCGCGAGCTCGTCGACGGCCCGTTCGACGACGGCATTTCGGCGGTAGTGCGACATGACCGACTGATCGATGAGATATCGAGGACGAACCGCCATCGCTGTCATCGGGATTCGTTCTGATCGGCCGCCAGTTCGTCCTCGGTCAAAAAGGGATTGTGGTCCATGCGCTTGAGCCGTGTCAGCGCCTCACGCTGCCGGTAGCCCTGTACCAGCTCCGACATCGCGAGGTTGATGACCGCCTTCTTCGTGGGCAGGCCGGTCAGGCGCAAGGCTTCTGCGAGTAGCTCGTCGGGGATCTCCACTGTTGTCGCCATCGCGCCTCCATATTCAGGTTCTCTGATATTCATAATATCAGGAATTCGTAATATGGCGGCCGATGGATGGGTGGGCCCGGAATCCTCGTTGATCCGCGACTAGCTGTGGTGCGCGAGAACGCTGTCGATGGCAGAGGTGAGGAGTTTCTCGGCCCTGGCCGGGGACAGTTGGCCGATGGTGACGTGGATGGCCAGGCCGTCGAGGAGGGCGAGGAGGGAGTCGATGGCGGTGGTGGGGTCGGGGTGATTGGGGAGGAGGGTGGTGAGGTGGTCGCGGAAGGCGAGGCCGTTGGTGGCGAGGGTTTCGGCGATGTGGGGGCGGACCGAGGCGAAGGCCAGATAGCCGATCAGGATGCGGGCGTCGGCGGCCGATTCAGGGTCGGTGGGGAGTAGGGCGGTGAGGATGTCGCGCAGGTCGGGGCCTGCCGCGGCGATACGGGCGCCGATGCGTTCGGCGATGGTGGTGGTCGCGAACTCCATCATGGCTTCCTTGGAAGGGAAGTAGTGCTGGACCTGGCCGGTGGAGACGTTCGCCTCGGCGGCGACGTGGCGCAGGCTGATCGACTCCAGGCCGTCACGGGCGAGCAGCCGCATCACCGCGTCGCTGATCGTCGCGCGTCGTGACTCGTGATCCACCCGCTTCGGCATCCGCCCATCTTTTCACAATGCACTTGTATTGCCATCGGCTCCGTCTTTACAATGCGAATGTATTGAAAAGGAGGGGTCATGAACCCGATCGCACGGCTCGCACGCGGTTTCGTTCGCCTCGAAGTCGATGTCTGGGTGAGCCTGGGCCGCGCGATCACCCGCAAGCCGGACACAGCGGGCGGCGTCCCGATTCGCTACGCCGGGGCGGTGTCGGCGTTCCTGTGGGCATTCGTCGTGGTCAGCGCCGTGGAAATCCCGGCGATGCACCTGCTCATCCCGTGGGCCCCGGTCCGCATCGTCGCCCTCGTCCTGGGTGCCTGGGGGCTGCTGTGGATTCTCGGCACCCTCGCCGGACACCACATGTACTCCCACCTGCTCACCGACGAGCAACTCCGCGTCCGCTACCTCCGCCGCACCCGCCTCGACATCCCCCTCACCGCGATCCGCTCGGTCCACCCCGAACTCCGCGCCTACGACGGCACGAAGTCCCTCCAACTCACCGGCCCCACCAGCGACACCCTCGCCGTCACAGTCGGCAGCTCCACCAACATCCGCCTCACCCTGACAACCCCCCACACCTTCCACACCCCCCACGGCGACTTCACCGCGACCGCCATCGCCCTCTGGGCCGACGACCCACAGGCAGCCGTCACCTCGATCCGCGCCGCGATGACGACGCACCGAGCCGCCTAACTCCCGATCCCTGCCTCAGCCCCGAGCGATTTCGGCTACGAGGGTGGCATTTTCGTGCATTTCCCGCCGCCCAAGGCGGAAAACTGACCGAACACAGGCGGGCCTGCACGAAAATGCCACCCGCTTCACGGCTGGTCGGGCAGCGGTGCATCCGCTGGGAAGCAGCGAACAACCTCGATCGTGCCGATGATGTTGCGGTTGAATTCGTCGAGATCCTCAGCGGGAATCCAGTATTCGAGAATGTCGCGCCCGCCGACCTGCTGTACCTCGTACCGGTCGAGATAGTCGCTGTCGACCTCGAAGCGAGTCACATACCCCGCACCGGACGCGGCCACGTTCCAATCCCTGGCAATGAGAATCGCATAGGACTCATTGAGAACCGGATAGAAGATCGGCTGGTCAACCAGCCGCGGCGGCCAAGCCCGCCACCCGGATCCGGCGACCAGCGCCAGCTCGTTGGGCCCGGTCGGCCGCCACAGTGTCGTGGTTCGCATACGCGCACGGTAGCCGGGCCTGACGTGCGGAGGCCACGGGATTTCGGGTTATCGGACCGTGGCGACGATGGTCTGGGTGGCATTCCAGGGGGTGGCGGATTCGTGGTGGTCGATGGTGAAGCCGTTGGTGGACAGCAAGTCCGTCAGGCCGGTGCCGCAGACTTCGCGGGCGTGGTCGGGTTCCATCACGAGGAAGTAGGCGTCGATGAACAGGCCGGTCAGGGGTGGGCGGTCCAGGTCGACGATGACGAATCGGCCACCGGGGACGAGGACTCGGGCGGACTCGCGGACCGCGTCGAGGCGCACCGCGGTCGGGACTTCGTGGAGTCCGAACACCGCCATGACCGTGTCGAAGGAGTTGTCCGGGAAGGGGAGTGCGCTCGCGTCGCCTTCGATCAAGGTGAGGTTGGCGGGTCCCTGCGATGCCAGTTTGCGTCGCCCGACGGCGATCATCTCCGGCGACAGATCCAGGCCCACCACTTCCGCGTCGGGATGTTGCCGCGCGACCAGGCGCGCGGCGTAGCCGGTGCCCGCGCACAACTCGAGCACCCGCCCCACCCGGCCGCGCCCGACGTGGTCCACGAGCTCGGCGTGCGGACTCCCCGGTAGATGGGGGTTCACCGTTTCGAACACATCCCCGGCGAGCGCGAACTTCAGTCTGTTTCCGATAGTGAACATGCCTTGAAGTTAGGCTTACCTAACCGGTTTGGCAAGGGGTTGATGTCCGGCGGAAGGCGGGGATGTCATGGCGAAATCCTCGGCGGCACACCATATTTCGAGCCTCTTATCCTAGCGGTGGCCGCCGGTGTGGTCGTGGGTGCAGGTGTCGGTGCGGCGGTTGTCGGTGGCCGCCTGGCCTGCGCCGTGGCCTTCGAGGGCGGCGAAGGGGCCGCACTGGTGGGGGGTTATCCAGACGTGGACCATGGGGTTGCCGGTGCCGGGGTTGAGGGAGTTGGGTGGGCAGTTGCCTTGGGTGTCGAGGACGCCGGCGACTACGGGGCCGTTGTCGCCCGCCTTCCAGCACAGGTTGTCGTGGACGTGCCACTGCATCAGGGGGCCCGCGTAGTTCACCAGTTCGGGGTCGTCGATCTTCTTGCCGGTGGCGATGTACATGGCCGAGACGAGGGTGCGGTCGGTGCCGTCGACCCGGTAGACCAGGGATTCTGGGTGGGTGGGGTCGAGGAACTTGTCGTCGCGGATGTAGCTCATGTTGATGTAGTGCTCGTAGCCGGTGGCGGCGTCGCCGATGGAGCGGAAGCCGAGGGCGCCGACGGAATTCACGTCGGCGAAGGCGGGGAGGCCGTCGAGGGTGCGGCGGATCAGGTCGGTCGCGCGGGACTGCTGTTCGGTGCTCACGCCGGCGACGCCGGACAGGTCGATCGGCTGGGTCGGATCCCAGGGGCGGGGCCAGGCGGAATCGTGGTCGTCGCCGGTGCCGTGCGCGTGGTCGTCGCCCGCGGCGTGGGCGTCGCCGTGACTGTGGACGTGGCCGACCCCGCTGAGCATCGCCGCCACCGCGAGCACTCCCACGGCTGTGATCGCGATCCCCGCGCGCACCGGCGGCAGGGTCGCGGTGGGTCGGGCCAGGCCGACACCCGCCGCCAATACCGCCAACACACCGAGTCCGGCGCACACGGTATCGGCCAGCTGCGGCGACTCGGCGGTCAAGCCGGCGATGCCGGGCACATCCGCGAACCGGGTGTACGCCCACGTCGCGGCGGCGAAACCGTTCACCGCGAGCATCGACAGCACCACGGCCCGACGCGCACTCAGCAGTACCGCCAAGCCGGTCGCGACCTGAATCGCGGCCAATACCAGCATCATTCGGGCCAGGGTGGCGTGCTCGGTGTGCATCCCGGCCGCCAGGAAATGCACGGCCCCGGCACCCACCGATGAGATCCCGCCGAGTAGGAGATAACCGTTCCGCCCGTTCGCCATGCCATGCTCCTGCTGTGTTGTTGGAGCGCTGGCGCGCTCGAGCGGGGCCCTTCGGGCCCCTGATCTTCCCTCCCTGCGGGTACTCCTTCGTCGCACCCTCCGGTCAGTCCAGATCAGGGCGGGCCCCTTGAAGAGATTCTCGGACCCTACCGGGACAAATTGAGGCTCCGGTGCCTTCCGGATAAGAGGACTCTGTGACCCAGATCTCGCCGGAAACGACGAACGCCGGGCGGATCGCGATGATCCACCCGGCGTCGACCGTTGTGCGTGAAAACCCTACGTGGTCGGCTCGAAAGCCTCGCTGATGATCTCAGCCTGCTCCACGGCGTGGACCTTCGACGAACCCGAGGACGGGGCCGACATGGCGCGGCGCGAGATGCGACGCAGGCGGCCGAGGTGCTCGGGCAGAACCTCGGGCAGGTTCAGGCCGAAGAAGGGCCAGGCGCCCTGGTTGGCGGGTTCTTCCTGGACCCAGGCGATATCGGTCGCGTTGGGGTACTTGGCCAGTGCTTCGTTGAGGCGGTAGGTGGGGATCGGGTAGAGCTGTTCGATCCGCACGATCGCCACGTCGTCGCGCTTGTGCTTGGCCTTCTCCGCGGCCAGCTCGTAGTAGAGCTTGCCCGAGGTGAGCAGGATCCGCTTGACCTTGCTCGGGTCGCCGACACCCTGCTCGTAGGTGGGCTCGTCGAACACCGAACGGAACTTCGACTCGGTGAAGTCCTTGATATCGGACACCACGGCCTTGTTGCGCAGCATCGACTTCGGGGTGAAGACGATCAGCGGACGGCGGATGCCGTCGAGGGCGTGGCGACGCAGCAGGTGGAAGTAGTTCGCCGGCGTGGACGGCACCGCCACGGTCATCGAACCCTCCGCGCACAGCTGCAGGAAGCGTTCGATCCGACCGGAGGTGTGGTCGGGACCCTGACCCTCGTGGCCGTGCGGCAGCAGCAGCACCACGTCGGAGAGCTGGCCCCACTTGGCCTCACCGGAGGAGATGAACTCGTCGATGATCGACTGCGCGCCGTTGACGAAGTCACCGAACTGCGCCTCCCACAACACCAGCGCGTTGGGGTTGCCCAGCGAGTAGCCGTATTCGAAACCGACAGCGGCGAATTCGCTCAGCGCCGAGTCGTGCACCGCGAACCAACCCGGCTTCTCCGAGCCGATGTTGTGCAGCGGGGTGTACTCGTCGGCGTTGATCCGGTCGATGATGACCGCGTGGCGCTGGGTGAACGTGCCACGGCGCGAATCCTGACCGGTCAGGCGCACATCGTGGCCCTGGTCGATCAGCGAGCCGAAGGCCAGCAGTTCGGCGAAAGCCCAGTCGACCTTGCCCTCGTAGGCCATCTCGCGACGCTTCTCCAGCACCGGCTTGACGCGCGGGTGCACGTTGAAGCCGTCCGGCGGGGTGTTGAACGCGTCGCCGATGCGCTGCAGCACCGACTTGTCGACCGCGGTCTGCACGGTGGCGGGGACCTTCTGGTCGTCCTCGACCGACTCCGAGGGCTCGGGAACGTACTTCTCCAGCTCACGGACCTCGTTGAAGACCCGCTCGAGCTGACCCTGGTAGTCGCGCAGCGCGTCCTCGGCCTCCTTCATGGAGATGTCGCCACGACCGATCAGCGATTCGGTGTAGGCCTTACGCACCGAACGCTTGGTGTCGATGATGTCGTACATCTCCGGCTGGGTCATCGAGGGATCGTCGCCCTCGTTGTGCCCGCGGCGGCGGTAGCAGACGAGGTCGATGACGACGTCCTTGCGGAACTTCTGGCGGAAGTCGACCGCCAGGCGGGCCACCCAGTCGCAGGCTTCCGGGTCGTCACCGTTGACATGGAAGATCGGCGCGCCGATGAACTTCGCGATGTCGGTGGAGTACTCGGTGGAGCGGCTGTTCTCGGGCGCGGTGGTGAAACCGATCTGGTTGTTCACCACGATGTGGATGGTGCCGCCGACCCGGTAGCCGCGCAGGCCGCCCAGGTTCAGCGTCTCGGCGACCACGCCCTGACCGGCGAACGCGGCGTCACCGTGCAGCATCAGCGGCATCACGGAGAAGCCGTCGGGGCCGTCGCCCTTGTCGAGCAGGTCCTGCTTGGCGCGGACCAGACCCTCGAGGACCGGGTCGACCGCTTCCAGGTGCGAGGGGTTGGCGGTGAGCGAGACCGCGATCTCGTTGTCGCCGAACATCTGCAGGTACTGGCCGTGCGCGCCGAGGTGGTACTTCACGTCGCCGGAGCCGTGGGTGGCGGCCGGGTTCATGTTGCCCTCGAACTCGGTGAAGATCTTCGAGTACGGCTTGCCGACGATGTTGGCGAGCACGTTGAGGCGGCCGCGGTGCGGCATGCCGATGATGACCTCGTCCATCGCGTACTCGGCGCACTGGTCGATGGTGGCGTCCATCATCGGGATGACGGCTTCGGCGCCCTCGAGCGAGAACCGCTTCTGGCCGACGTACTTGGTCTGCAGGAAGGTCTCGAACGCCTCGGCGGCGTTGAGCCGGTTCAGGATGTACTTCTGCTGGGCGACAGTCGGTTTGACGTGCTTCTGCTCGACCCGATCCTGGATCCACTTGAGCTGGTCGGTCTCGAGGATGTGGGTGTACTCCACGCCCACGTGGCGGCAGTACGCGTCACGCAGGATCGAGAGCACGTCGCGCAGCTTCATCCGCTCCTGGCCGTGGAAGCCGCCCACGTCGAAGTGGCGGTCCAGGTCCCACAGGGTGAGGCCGTGCTCGGTGACATCGAGGTCGGGGTGGCTGCGGAACTTGTCCTTGACCAGGCGCAGCGGATCGGTGTCGGCCATCAGGTGACCACGGTTGCGGTAGGCGGCGATCATCTCGAGCACCCGGGCGCTCTTGTCGACGCCGCGCGCGCTGATGTCCTTGCGCCAGCGGATCGGCTCGTACGGCACGCCGAGGCCGTGGAAGATCTCGTCGTAGAACTCGTCGGAGATCAGCAGGTTGTGGATGGTGCGCAGGAAATCGCCGGACTCGCCACCCTGGATGATGCGGTGGTCGTAGGTCGAGGTCAGCGTCATCAGCTTGCCGACGCCGATATCGGCGATCCGCTCATCGCTCATGCCCTGGAACTCGGCCGGGTACTCCATCGCGCCGGCGCCGATGATCGCGCCCTGACCGGGCATCAGCCGCGGCACGGAGTGCACGGTGCCGATGGTGCCGGGGTTGGTGAGCGAGATCGTGACACCGGTGAAGTCGTCGGTGCCGAGCTTGCCTTCGCGGGCCCGGCGCACGACGTCCTCGTAGGCGGCGTGGAACTGACCGAAGCTCATGTCTTCGGTTTCCTTGATGGCGGCCACGACCAGCGAGCGGTTGCCGTCCTTGCCCTGCAGGTCGATCGCCAGGCCAAGGTTGGTGTGGGCCGGGGTGACCGAGTTGGGCTTGCCGTCGATCTCGGCGAAGTGGCGGTTCATGTTCGGGAACGCCTTGATCGCCTGCACGATCGCGTAACCCAGCAGGTGGGTGAACGAGATCTTGCCGCCACGGGTGCGCGCGAGGTGGTTGTTGATCACCAGGCGGTTGTCGATCATCAGCTTGGCCGGGATGGCGCGTACCGAGGTGGCGGTGGGGATGGTCAGCGAGGCCGACATGTTCTTGGCGATGGCGGCGGCGGGGCCGCGCAGCACCTTGTTCTCCGGGCCCGCGGCAGCGGCTGCCTTGGGCGCGGTGGTGGCCGGTGCGTTCGACACCGGCGCGGGAGTGGTCTGCGGCGTGCGCACGGTCTTGGGCGCCGGAGCCGGTTCGGGCTTCGGCGGTGCGGTCACTACGGCGGCCTTGGGCGCGGGAGCCGCGACCTTCGGCGCCGCAGCGGCAACTGCGGGAGCTGCGGCCTGTGGTGCGGACGCGGGAGCTGAGGCGGTGGCGGGCGCCTGGCTGTTACCGGATTCGGTGGCTTCCGGGGTGTAATCCGCGAGGAACTCGTGCCAACTCGCGTCGACCGAGGACGGGTCCTGTTTGAACTTCTGATACATCTCGTCGACTAGCCACTGGTTCTGTCCGAACTGGGAAGTTGAGCTGCTCACAGCTGGTGTTCGCCTCATTTCGTTCTTCGCGCTGCGACGTTTGTGACGTGCCCGGCAGGGGTATCAGCGGATGGCTGCCGATGCGCCCGCACCGAGCATATGCCCAGCGGCTGACAGGCGTCGCTACCGGTCTTGGGTCGACACTATGCCTGCGCGGCGGTTGCCGCCGACCGGAGTCGCGCGTAATGCCCGCCGTGAGCGAGCAGATCCGACGGCGATCCGAATTCCACGATACGGCCATGGTCGACCACTGCCACCAGATCGGCGCGAGCGGCGGTGGCCAGTCGGTGCGCGACCACCACGGTGGTGCGGCCACGGGCCAGCGAACGGCTCGCTACCAGCACCGATTCCTCGGTGTCCGGGTCGAGGGTGGAGGTGGCCTCGTCGAGCAGGAGCAGGTCGGGATCGACGAGTTGGGCCCGTGCCAGGGCGATCAGCTGGCGCTGTCCGGCCGACAGGCCGCGACCGCGTTCGCCGACCGGGTGGGCCATTTTGGCTGGTAAACCGTCGATCATCGCGGTCGCTCCCACGGCGTCGACGGCCGCGGTGAGCTCGGCCGGTGTCGCAAATGTTTGCCCGAATGCAATGTTGCTCGCCACGTCGCCGGTGAACAAGTGAACTTCCTGCGGCACGATGCCGAGCCGGGAGCGGTAGTCGGTCAAGATATATTTCCGCAGATCGACGCCGTCGACCCGGATCGCGCCCGCCGCGGGGTCCGGCGGCAGGTCGTAGAGGCGGGCGAGCAGTTTCACGATGGTCGATTTGCCCGCTCCGGTCGGGCCGACCAGGGCCAGGGTGGCGCCCGCGGGGACGGTGAAGCTCACGCCGTCGAGGGCGGGCGAGCTCGCGCCGGGGTAGGTGAAGCGCACATCGTCGAAGACGATCTCGCCGTGCAGGCGCTCGATGGGCAGGGCGTCGGCGGGGTCGGCCGCGATCGAGGAGGTGGTGCGCAGCAGTTCGCCGATGCGACGCAGCCCGACCCTGGCCTGCTGATACCCGTCGAAGACCTGCGAGAGCTCCTGGATGGGGCTGAACAGCAGACCCAGATACAGGACGAAGGCCACCAGCGTGCCGGTGGTCGTTCGGCCCTGCGCCACCGCGTTCGCACCGAGGTAGACCACCAGGGCCAGCGCCAGATCGGCCCAGGCCAGCCCGAAGGAGAAGTAGGCCGCGATCGCGCGTTGGGCGCGGATGCGGGCATCGCGGTAGCGCTGGGAGTACTCGGCGAAGCGGCGCGCGGCCCTGGGTTCGTTGCGGGCGGCCTGCACCGCGCGCAGGCCGGCGATGTTCTCCTGGAAGCCGGCGTTGACGACCGAGACCCGCTCGCGCGAGACGCTGTAGGCGACCGAGGACACCCGCCGGAAGGCCAGGGTGGCCGCCACCATCGGCGCCACGGCGAGCAGGACGACCACCGCGAGCGAGGCGTCGATGAAGAACAGCCCGATGGCCACGCCGAGCAGGGTGATCAGGGCGACCAACCCGGTGGCGACCCCGGTTTGCAGGAACGTCGACAGCGCGTCGACGTCGGTGGTCATCCTGGTCATGATCCGGCCGGACAGTTCGCGTTCGTAGAAGTCGAGGCCGAGGCGCTGCAACTGGGCGTAACTGCGCACCCGCAGCCCGAACAGCACGCGTTCGCCGGTGCGCGCGGTGAGCACGGTGACCGCGGCGCCCACCGCCAGCGCGGCCAGCACCAGCCCGATCCCGATCACCGCCGAGATCGCGAGCGCGGTGTCGTCGCCGGCGGTGACGCCGGTGTCGATGGCGTAGCGGACCAGCGGCGGGAACGCGACGCCGATCGCGGCGTCCACGGCGAGCAGCGCCACGACCACGCAGACCAGGGCGCGGACCGGGCGCAGCAGGGCGCGCAGGCCGAAGTCGGGTTGGGGCGCGCGCAGGTCGCCGGGCAGGTCGGGTTGCTCGGTGGCCGGCGGGAGGGCGTCGACGGCGGCGCGCAGTTCGGGGGTCTCGCGCAGGTCGGTCGTGGTCGCGGCCAGCGAGCGCGGTCTGCCCGCGTCGTCGCGGGGCGCGGTGCGCACGGTGTTCGTCGGCGCCACCGCGGACCCGGTGGGCGCGGGCAGCCGGATCACCCGGTCGGCCTGGGCGAGGGTGGATTCGCGGTGGGCCAGGATCAGGGTGGTGCGGCCGCCGGGGTCGGGCAGGCGGCGGAAGATCTCGGCCTCGGTGACGGCGTCGACGGCGGAGGTGGCGTCGTCGAGGACCAGCACGCGCGGTCGGGTGAGCAGCACTCTGGCCAGGGCGATGCGCTGGCGTTGCCCGCCCGAGAGGGTGAGTCCGCGCTCGCCGATGACGGTGTCGTAGCCCTCGGGCAGCGCGTCGATGAACTCGTTCGCCGCGGCGGCGGTCGCGGCCGCGCGGATCTCGGCGTCGGTGGCCTCGGGGCGGCCCAGGGCGATGTTGGCGGCGATGGTGTCGGAGAACAGGAACGGGTCGTCGAAGACCACCCCGACCGCGCCGCGCAGCTCCTCGGCGCGCAGCTGCGCCAGGTCGACGCGGGTGCCGTCGGCGGCCACGAGAGTGATCCGGCCCGCGCCGGGCGCGTAGAAACGCGGCAGCAGCAGCGACAGGGTCGACTTGCCCGAGCCCGCCGGACCGATCACCGCGACGGTCTCCCCGGGGCGAATGCTCAGGTCGAAATCGCGCAGCACCGGTCGATCTGCCTCGAAACCGAAACCGACAGCCTCGAATTCGATGCCGAGCGGCCCGTCGGGCAGCGACACGGGGTGGTCGGGATCGACCACCACCGGCGCCGCGTCGATCACCGCGAACACCCGATCCACGGCGGCCTCGGTGAGCTGGGCCATGATCACCACCGAGGTGATCGTGCGGGCCGAGGACGTCATGGTGGCGAGGTAGGCGGTGAAGGCGAGGAAGGTGCCGATCCCGATCGCGCCGTGCGCGGCGAGCACCCCGCCGACGATGATCACCGCGACCAACCCGGCCTGCGGCAGCGCCGAGACCAGCGGGGCGAAGCGGGCGTTGATCCGGGCGGCGCGCATGCGCTCGGCGAACAGCAGGCGGCCGTGGTCCTCGAGCAGGTCGACCATCCTGGCCTCCTGCCCGAACCCCTTGACCACCCGCACGCCGGTCACCGTCTGCTCGACGTGTTCGGCCAGGTCGGCCGCGCGCTGCTGCGCCGACCAGGTCGCCGCGTAGAGCCGGGGCCGCATCCGCCACACGATCACCGCCATCGCGGGCGCGACCACCAGCGCGGCCACCGCCAGCGGCGGGCTCAACCACACCATCACCACCGCCGAGAGCACGAACTGCAACACCGCCAGGCCCGACCACGGCACCATCGCCAACAGGCCCTGCACGAGTTGCAGATCGGTGATCGCGCGCGAGACGACCTGTCCGGTGCGGATCGCGTCCTGGCCCGCGCCGTCGAGTCGTTGCAGGGCGCCCAGCAGCGAAACCCGCAGGCTGTGTTGCACTTCCAGCGACAGCTTGCCCGCCCAGAGCCTGCGCGCGAAGGTGACGACGAACCTGGTCACCGCCAGGACGACGAGCAGCGCGGCGGCCTGGCCGATCACCGCGGTCTGGCCCACCTGGGCGGCGTCGACCGCGCGTTTGGTGGCCAGCGGCGCGGCGATCGAGACGGCCGCGCCCGCCAGCACCGACAGCGCGATGCCGACGAGCAGTCGGGGGTGTTCCCGGCACAGTCGCCACAGCCTGCGGATCCACCCGGAAGAACCCGCGCGCGCGGGCACTACAGGTCTCGGTTGCGCAGGTCCCACCACCCCGCCAGGCCGACCGCGCCGGCCCACAGGGCCAGCACCACCAGTGCGGCGGGTGTCGGCGCGAAGACCGCGGCGTCCTCGAACGAGCCCGCGCTCACCCCGGCCACGGTCGCCGAGACGGGCAGCAGTGACGCGAACCCGCTGGCGCCGAACCCGTCGGCCACCACCCAGATCAGCGGTTCGAGCGCGAACGCCCAGCCCAGCACCAGCCACACCGCGCCGCTGACCGTGCGCAGCAGCAGTCCGACGCCCGCGCCGATGACCGCCCAGCACACGGCCACGAACAAGCCGGCGCCGAGCACTTCGACCAGCCGCCACCCGAATTCGAACTTGCCGCGCGCCGCCGCGAGCAACACCAGCACGCTCACCAGTTCGGCGGCCAGCGCCAGCGCGAAGGCGTAGGCGGCCACGGCGACGTATTTCGCGGTGACCAGGTGATCGCGGTCGGGCGCGAACAGCACGGTCAGCGCCATCGAGTCGTGCCGGTACTCCCCGCCGGTGGCGGCGATGCCGAGCAGCGCGGCGACCACGAACACCGCGATCAGCCCCAGGTACAGGCCGATGGTGGCGGCGCCGGTGGCGGGCTGACCCGTCGGATCGGCGGGCCCGGACATGAGGGCGGTGATCAGGGTGGCGATCAGGGCCACCGCGATCGGCGCGGCCAGCAGCAGCCGGGTCTGGCGCAGCGCGGCCACCTTGCGCGCCTCGGACTCGATGCCCGGAACGAGGTCGGCGGGCAGCACAGAGGTCATCGTGGCATCCCATACGAGGTCGGGGCCGGGGCGAACGCGGCGGGAGTCGGACTCGCCACGGTGTGGCGGTGGCGGCGCGGCTTGGTGAGCGAGGCGAGCACCCGGTCGGGGTGGATGGGATCGGCGGCGATATCGGCGATCCGCACCTGGGCGGCGTGGGCGATGGCGCGGATCGTGGCCTCGTCGGCCTCGGCCACGGCGAGGCGGCCGTCGGGGCGCATCACCGCGTCGGTGAAGCCGCGCGCGGCCAGGGCCGTCGCCAGCGCGATCGACGGCGCCGCCGCGACGACGAGGCGATCGGGATGGCCGCGCCGCAGCTTGGTCGGGGTGCCCTGCCAGACCACGGTGCCCTCGCTGACCACGACGAGCTGATCGGCGACGCTCACCACATCGGCGAGCGCGTCCGAACTCACCAGCGCGGTGCCGCCGCGCTGCACGTGGCGACGCAACAGTTCGTGCAACCAGCCCTTCTCGATCCCGCTCACGCCGGCGAACAGGTCGTCGGCGACGAGCAGCGGGGGATCGGCCAGCAGCGCGATCGCCAGCGCCAGGCGCGTCTGCTGGCCCGGATGGAGTTGGGCGACAACGGTGTCGGCGACCGTGCTCAGCCCGGTCTCGTCGAGGACCGCGGCCACCCGCCGTCGCGACGCGCCCGCGACGGGGGCGTAGCAGCCCAGCTGGTCGCGCACGGTTCGCGCCGGATGCAGCCCGCGCGGACTCAGCACCGGACCGATCGCCGAGGGTCCGCGCCGGGCCACCTCGATACTGCCGGTGCTCGGCTCACCCAAGCCCAGCACGAGTCGCAGCAGCGTCGATTTTCCCGCACCGGCGGGGCCGACCAGCGCGGTCACCGACCCTGTCGGCACCGTGAAGTCGACCTCGTGGACCGCGCTGACCTGCCCGAACTGCTTGCCGACGCCGCGCGCCGCCACCGCCTCGCCGCCGCCCGTGCTCACTTCTTGTTCGCCTTTCCGGCGTCGAGCGCGGGCAGCGGGTCGGCGTCGATCACGTTGTGCGGCGGCGTGGTCCAGAACGCGGGCGCGGGCCCGAAAGCCTTGGCCGCGTTGTCGACCGTCACCCGGCCCAGCGCGCGGTTGCCCGCTCCGCCGATCGCCGCGCCGATGCCGGCGGGCAGGATCTTGCCCGCCATCAGCGCGGCCCGCTTGGTGATGAACTTCTTGATGAACTGTTGCAGCAGTTTGCTGTTGATCCCGGCGATGCCGGGGACCTTGCCCGCCAGCGCGCCCGCCCAGTTCTTGGACTGGCTGTGCAGACCCTTCTGCACGATCGCCATGCCCGCGTCGCCGAGCACCACGGCGAGCACCAGCGCGCGCCTGGCCTCGGCGTCCTCGGGCTCGATGCCGTGCACCGAGGCGCGGGCCAGCGTGAACAGGGCCGAGGCCTCCATGAAGAACACGGTCTCCGCGCTCACCGCGCCGAGCGCGGCCAGCGTGCCGATGCCGGGCACCGCCGCGGTGGCGCCGACCGCCGCGCCGCTGCCGGTGACGGCGAGCAGGTACTGCTTCTCGAGGCGCGCCACGATCTGGGCCGGACTCTCCCCGGGATGACGCTCGCGCAGGTAGTCGACATACCGGCGGACGGCCGGTGCCTGCAGCTTGGACCCGGTGTCGAGCACATCGACCACGGCTTTTTCGATCGCGTTCTTGAACACGGCGTCGTCCTCCTCTTCGCCCCAACGAGTCGAACTGTAGGGCACTTCCGTGCCCGTGAGCTCATCATGCCAACGACCACCGACAGCCCACGGTTCCGTGATCCGCGCGGGGCGGTTCTACGCTGAGGCGATGACCGATACCAAGGCCACTCGACTGACCCGTGAGTTCACCGAGTCCGGTGCCGAGATCGCGACGATCACCCTCGCGCACCCGCCGCTGAACCTGTTCGACCGCGCCATGATCGACTCGCTGATCGCCGATATCGCCGCGGTCACCGCTGAGCCGCCGCGCGCGCTGCTGATCGACGCCGAGGGCAAGGTCGTCTCCGGCGGGGTGGATGTGAACCTGTTCGACGGCCTGACCCCCGAGCAGGGCGCGCGGCTGTGGCGGGAGCTGTTCGCCGAGATCATCGACCCGATCGAGGCGTTGCCGTGCCCCGTCGTGTTCGCCGCGCACGGGCTCACCCTCACCGCCGCCTTCGAGATCTCGCTGGCCTGCGACATCCTGTTGGCCGCCCCGAAGGCGAAGTTCGGGCTGGTGGAGACCGTGGTGGGGCTGACGCCGTCGATGGGCGGGCCGCAGCGGCTGGCCGAGCGGGCCGGGTCGGGTCGGGCGCGCGAGTTCGTGATGACCGGCGACCTCTACGACGCGGCCACGATGGCGGACTGGGGCGTGGTCAACGCCGTCCACGACGATCTCGACACCGCCGCCCGCGCACTGGTCACCCGTCTGGCCGAGGGCCCCACCCGCGCGCACGCCGCGACCAAGCAGATCATCGGGGCGTGGCGTTCCGGCGGTGTGGCGCACGCGGATTCGGTGACCCCGGAGGTCTCCGGCGAGCTGTTCGGCACCGCGGATCTGCGCGGCGCGGTCCGCAGCTTCCTCGAGATCGGACCGGGCAAGGCGACCTATCGCGGCGAGTGAGCGCGCCGAGTGCCTGACAGCAGTGTGATCCACGTCATATAGTCGAGGGGCGGCTGTATCGACGTACGGAGGTCCGGATGGGTCATGGCGAGCACGAACCCGGCGCGACCGTCATCGAGTTCCCCGCCACGGGTGCGGCCACGCGGCTGCGGCGGGGCGCCGACGGCGTGCTGCGCTACGGCGACCTCAGCCCGGCGCTGACCGAACTGCTCGACCTGCGCGTGCACTCGTTCACCAACCGCGAAGCCGTCGTCGAGGTCGGCGGCCCGCGCCTGACGTATCGCGAACTGTGGCACAGCGCCTCGCGCATCGCGGGCGGGTTGCAGGGCCACGGCATCGGCTACGGCGACCGGGTCGCGGTGCACATGCCCGCCGGCGCGCGCTGGGTGCAGGCGTTTCTCGGCGCGCTGCTCTCGGGCGCGGTGCCGGTGCTCGTCCCCGACGCGCTGCCCGCCGCCATCGCCGAGCGCGTGATCGCCGACAGCAGAGCCGATTTCGTGCTCGGCGCGCACGGTCAGCTGCCCGACAGCACCGCTTACATCGATGATGGTGCGGCCCTGGATGATACGGCGTTGCTGTGCTACACCGGCGCGCGCGCGGCCATGCCCGCCGGGGTGGAGTTGACCAACGAGAACCTGCTCTCGGCGGTGTCGTCGATGGTCGGCGCGCTCGGGCTGCCGGTCGACGGACTGCGCAATCTGGTGCTGTTGCCGCTGGCCCACGCCAGTGGTTGCGTCGATCAGCTGCTCACCACCTTCGCGGTCGGCGGCACGGTCGTCCTCGCGCCCGGGGCGCGGACCCTGGCGCAGGTGCTGGTCGACGAGCGGATCGACACGGTCTCGGCCACCCCGCGCATCCTGGCGGGCCTGGTGCCCGAACTGCTCGGCCGCGGCGCCGGGAAGGGTGTGCGGCTGATCAGCAAGGCGTGTCACCGGTCCGAACGCGCCGCCGCCGCGGCGCCCGAGGCGTTGGCGGCGGCGCTGAGCGGGCTGTTCCCCTCGGCTCGGCAGTGGTCGGTGTGGGGCGCCACCGAGACCAGCGGGATCGGCCTTTTGGTCGACGACACCGAACTCGACGACACCGCCTCGGCCCTCGGATTCGCCTTCGGCGGCACGGAATTGGCGCTCACGGGACCGCAGGCGAGGACCGGTCGTGGCGAATTGCTGTGTCGCGGACCGAATGTGAGCTGCCGCTACTGGAACGATCCCGGCGCCTCGGCCGCGCGGTTCGACGGAAGCTGGTTCCGCACGGGCGATTTCGTCAGCATCGATGCCGACGGGCTGGTCCGGACGGTGCCGGACCAGCAGGTCAGCGGGCTCTAGAGCAGCCGGGAGCGCAGCGCGTCGCGCAGGTCGGCGGTGAGACCGACGGTGGTGAGGTAGTTCTCGATCCCGCCGTGGTGCTCACGCACGGACGCGTCGGCGGTGCGCAGGTATTCCTCGCGCACGCCGAGCAGATCCGCCGAGAGTGCCTGTCCGTTCCCGATTTTCGGTTCCAGCAGGACGCGCAGCGGTTCCACGGCGGCGTTGCTGGCCAGGAAGTCCGCGTACACGTGCTCCTCGGTGACGCCGACCGCGCGCAGCAGCGTGGCCACCGACCAGCCGGTGCGGTCCTTGCCCGCCGCGCAGTGCACCAGCACCGCGCCGTCGCCGCGCACGATCGAGCCGGCCAGCTCGGCGATGGCGGTGTGCGCCTCGGGTAGCAGCGGGAAGGCCCGGTAGACCTCGATCATGTGGTCGAAGGCCGAGACGGTGGCGGCCTCGTGCGGCGGGGCCTCCTCCATCCGCGAGTCGAACGGCGTGACGTGCAGGCGGACGTCGGCGGGCAGGGTGTCGTGGCCGATGTGGTCGATCTCGGCGCGGCCGCGCAGGTCGTGCACGTCGGTGACGCCCAGCTCACGCAGGGTGCGGTGGCCCTGGTCGTCCAGGCCGCTCAGTTGCGCCGAGCGCAGCAGCACGCCGGGGCGCACCGCGGCGCCGTCGGCGGTGCGCAGCCCGCCCACATCGCGGAAATTGAAGGTGCCGCTGAGAGCGAACTGGTCGGCAGGAGGCGAGAGAGTCACCGGTCCAGATTATCGGCGTTCGCGAGTGGGGTCCGCCGAGTCGGTGGATGTGGGATGAACGTCGCGCGGCGGGTGACTGTGCTGTCGACCACATGCCGAGAGGCGGATCCGCGAGGACTTGTACAATTGACCAGGTGTAGTGATACCGGCATGGGGGCGTCGGATATCCAGGGGATGCGACATATAAGGACCAGATAGTCTGTTTTTACAAAGGTCGCGTTCGGGTAACAAAACAATCTTTCAGTCTGAATAGGATGGCTGAAGCAGTTCGTGAATCCTGAAAACCTTCTAAGATCGAGTTCGGTGACCACCAAGCTCGCATCGCCGCGGGCAGCGAATTTTGTTGCCGAGGAGTCGTCGTTGAGCGCCAGCCGTGAACTTACAGAATTTTCGCTTCGGCCCGCCGTATGCGATGCCGTCGAACAAGCCGCTACCAGTACCGATGCCACCGGCGTCCGGGCCCTTCGGGTGTTCCTGCACGCGGGCCTGAGCAGCTACTGGCCGCTGGTGCGCGCCGCACCGGCCCGCCGAATAGCCGCCTACGAGGCTGCCCTGCAGACCTTGCGGCAACGGTGGACGCCCTCGGGTGACACCATCGGCGACCCGACCGCCGTCGCGATGTTTCGCGAGATGGACAACGAGGCCACCGATTTCCTCGAATTGTGCGCCCGGCTTTCCGGCACGCAATGGCTCGAACCGGTCGATTCCGTCGCGGGTTACCTCGTCTCGGTCTTCCACGGTTCGGTGCTGCGCTGGCTCGCCGACGGCAATGACGAGACCATCCTCGTGGTCATCGACGATCTCGTCGGCTGCCTGACACTCAAGGCCGTCGAGGGTTGAGATGCTGGACGACTGACCAAATAGGTGGTTCAGTAGTCGAGTGACCCAGACGACATCGCTGCAGCACCTCCACGCGGCGACCGCCGACCTCGATCCGCCGCTGGCCGCGCTCGACCTGGCCGCGCTGGACCGCAATGCCGCCGACCTGGTCCGCCGCGCGAACGGCGTCGCGGTCCGGGTGGCCAGCAAATCGGTGCGCTGCCGGGCGGTGCTCGAACGCGTCCTCGGCGACGGGTTGACCGCCCGCGACGGTTTCGCCGGCATCATGGCCTACTCGCTGCGCGAGGCCATCTGGCTGGTCCGCCTCGGCGCCCGCGACGTGCTGCTGGGCTATCCCGTGCTCGATCGTGCCGCGTTGGCCGAACTCGCCGCCGCGCCGACCCTGCTGGCCTCGATCACGTTGATGATCGACGATGTCGCCCAGCTCGAACTCACCCGCGCCGCGCTCGGCACCGAGCTGGTTCGCCCGCGCGTCTGCCTCGATGTCGACGCCGCGTTGCGCGTGGGGCCGCTGCATCTTGGCGCTCGACGCTCGCCGATCCGCACGCCCGACCAGGCCGCCGCGCTGGCCGCCGAGGCCGTGCAGCGCGGGTTCGAGGTAGTCGGGGTCATGACTTATGAGGCGCAGATCGCCGGACTGCCCGACAGCAATCCGGCCGTGCGCGTGGTGAAGCGCCTGTCCGCGCTGGAGATCGGACGTCGCCGCACCCGCGTGCTCGACGCCGTTCGTTCGGTGGCGGGCCCGCTCGAGATCGTCAACAGTGGCGGCACCGGGTCGATCGAGGTGTCGATCAGCGACCCCGACGTCACCGAAGTGACCGCCGGTTCCGGTCTCTACGTGCCCACCCTGTTCGACCACTACCGCTCCTTCACGCCCCGCCCCGCCCTGTTCTTCGCCACCCCCGTCCTGCGCAAACCGTCCCCGACCATCGCGACGGTCTTCGCGGGCGGCTACATCGCCTCCGGTCCGGCGGGCGCTTCGCGGGTGCCGGTTCCGGTCTGGCCCTCGGGCTTGAAGCTGCTGGGTTCCGAAGGCGCGGGCGAGGTGCAGACGCCCCTGGCCGGTGGCGCCGAACTCGAGATCGGCGACCACGTGTGGTTCCGCCACGCCAAGGCGGGGGAGCTGTGCGAACGGTTCGCCGAGATCCACCTGGTGGACGAATCCGGCACTCGCACAACCGTTCCCACCTACCGTGGCGAGGGGCAGTGCTTCGGCTGAGGCCGATCAGGAACGCCCACCCGGCCGGGGCGGTAGGTGACCGTGGGATACCCCGCGATCGGGTCGACCGTCACCGTTGCCCGCACCTGATACACCTGCTCCACCAACTCCGCCGTGATCACTTCGGCGGCCGTGCCGAACGCGACCACTCGGCCGCTGGCGAGCACCACCACCCGGTCGCAGTACATCGCGGCGAGGTTCAGGTCATGCAGGGCGATGTAGCTGGTCAGCGGTAGGGCGGCGACCAGGGCCAGGATGTCGAGCTGGTGTTGGATGTCGAGGTGGTTGGTGGGTTCGTCCAGGAGTAGTTCGTCGGGTTCCTGTGCGAGGGCCCTGGCGATCTGGGCGCGCTGACGTTCCCCGCCCGAGAGCGTGTGCCAGCGCCGTTCGGCGTGACCGGCGATGCCGGTGTGTGCCATGGCCCGGTCGACGGCGGCGCGATCGACCGCCTCGTCCCCGCCGAACATCCCGCCGTGCGGAATTCGCCCGAGCCGCACCACTTCTCGCACGGTGATGTCGAGTTCGGTGTCGGCGTGCTGGTCGACCATCGCCACCCGGCGCGCGACCTGGCGGCGGCGCAGCGAGCGCAGGTCGGTGTCGTCGAGCAGCACCTGTCCGGCGTCGGGTCGGTCGATCCCGCCGAGTAGGCGGAGCAGCGAGGACTTCCCCGACCCGTTGGGGCCGAGCAGTCCGATGGTCTCGCCGGGGGAGGGGTCGATGTTCACCCCGTGCAGGACCTGTCGACCACCACGGGACCAGTCGATCTCCTTGGCGCGCACAGTCATCGGGTACCTCGCATCCGAAACATGATGAGCGCGAACGCCGGTACGCCGATCAGCGCGGTCACCACGCCGATCGGGATCTCGGCGGGCGCGAAGACGGTGCGCGCCACCGCGTCGACCCACACCAGGAAGATCGCCCCGGCCAGCGCGGCCACCGGCACCAGTTGCCGATGCCCCGGCCCGACCAGGAACCGCGCCGCGTGCGGCAGCACCAGCCCGACGAATCCGATGGCCCCCGCGGCACTGACCAGCACCGCGGTGATCAGCGCGGTGACGCCGAACAGCACGATCCTGACCCAGCGCACCGAGACGCCGAGCGAGGCGGCGGCGCCCTCACCGAAGGTGAACGCGTCCAGCGCGCGGGCCTGTGACCAGCACACCGCGAGCCCGGTGAGCGTGACCGAACCGCACACCAGCACATCGGTCCAGTCGGTGCCCGACAGCGATCCGAGCAACCAGAACAGCACCCCGCGCGTCTGCTCGGCGTCGGCCGAGGAGATCACGATGAACGAGGTCAGCGCCGAGAACAGTTGTGTCCCAGCCACTCCGGCCAGGATCACCCGCGAGGTGCCGCCGCCCGCGCCGACGGCGAGCAGCATCACCAGCGCGAACGACAGCAGCGCACCGCCGAACGCCCCCGCCGACAGCGAGATCGCCCCGGCGCCGATGCCGAGCACCACCACGACCACCGCGCCGGTCGACGCCCCGGAGGAGATCCCGAGCACGAACGGGTCGGCGAGGGGATTGCGCAGCAGCGACTGCATGATCGTCCCGCACAGCGCCAGCCCCGCCCCGCACACCGCCGCGAGCAGCGTGCGCGGCAGGCGGATCTCCCAGACGATGCCCTCCTTGATCCGGCTGATGTTCGCCTGCCCGAAGCCGAGATGCTCGAACACCACCGCGTACACATCGCGCACCGACAGATCGGCGGGTCCGAAGGTGATGCCGATCGCGATCGACAGGGCCAATACGACCAGCCCGCCCAGCAGATATCCGGTCAGTAACGCCCCGGATCCGCGACGCGGCCCGGCCACCGTCAGCTGGTCCATCCCCACTGCTGCACGGCGTCGGCGACCTTCTCGATGCCGTCGATGGTGCGGATCGAGGGGTTGAGGTCGGCGCCGTTGACCACGATGTAGCGCTTGTCGCGCACGGCGGTCAGGCGCTGGGTGACCGGATTCGATTCCAGGAAGGCGATTTTGCTGTCGAGCGCGTCACCGGCGAGCTTGCGGCGGCTCAGATCGGCGAGCACCAGCGCGCGCGGATCGCGGTCGAGCACGCTCTCCCAATTCACCTGCGGCCACTCGTCGGTGGTGTCGGCGAAGATGTTGGTGGCGCCGATCGAGTGGGTGATGATGCCCGAGGACCCGCAGCAGCCGGCCATGTACGGGGTGGCGGTGTCGGCGAACCAGAAGGCCAGCGAGACGCCCGCGGCCCGCACCGATCCGGCGGCGGCGGTGAAGCGCTGCTGGAGTTCGGCGACCAGTTCCTCGCCGCGCTCGCGCACGTCGAAGATGGCGGCGAGGTCGCGGATCTCCTGGTAGACCGAGTCGATGCGCAGCGGTTCGGTGCGCGCGCCGTCGGAGTTCACGCTCTTGGTGGTCTTGCCGTCGCAGTCGGTGGGGGACAGGTATGTGGGCACGCCCAGGTCCTCGAACTGCTTACGTTCGGCGACGCCGCCGGTGCCGAGGGTGCCACCGAACGACGCGGATACGAAGTCGGGTTCGGTGTCGAGGACCACCTCGAACGAGGGTTTGTTGTCGGCCAGGCGCGGCACTTTCGCGTTGGCTTCGGCCAGGTTCGGGCGGATCGGGTCGGTCCAGGTGGCGGTGCCGACCATGCGGTCGGCCAGGCCGAGGGAGAGCAGGATCTCGGTGGAGCCCTGGTTGAGCGAGACCGCCCGCTGCGGCGGGGCGTCGACGGTGACCGTCTGACCGCAGTTTCGCAGGGTGAGCGGGAAACCCGTAGCGCCGGAGGCGGTGTCGCCGGTCGAGTCGGCCTCGGCCGAGCAGCCGAGGGCGAACATCAGCGCCGTGGTCGTGAGGACAGCACCGAGGTGCCGGGAAGATATGCGCATGCGGCGCCGAACTCCTTCATCAGGGCCCAGTCGCGGAGCCGAGAAATTCATCGAACTCGGTCGCGAGCAGTCGGGCTCCGGTCACTCACATGACCGTTACCGTTGCGCGTCAGCCCCGGATTCACACCGGATTCCCTCACGACCGTGGCCGTATCGACGGCCGCGCACACTGTATACGGACCGCGCGCGATGCCGGGTTCTCCAGGTGCGGGGGAGTGAGGGGTTTCTCATGCTGGCGGGGTTCATCGGGGCGGCGAGGACCTTCTCCCGCAGCCCCGCCGAGTGAGCGCCGCGACCGGTTCGTCAGCGCAGCAGCGCGACGACCTCCTCGTCGGCGAGTTGGTGAAAGTCGTTGTAGGCCATACCGACTCCGCCGAGGTCGCCCGGTGTGGACAGGCACACCAGTTCGTCGCATTCGGGCTCGATGCGGCGGGCGGCGTCGGGTGAGGAGACCGGCATGGCCACGACGAGGCGGTGCGGCTGTTGTCCGCGCGCGACCGAGCACGCCGCCAGCACCGTCGCCCCGGTCGCCATCCCGTCGTCGACGATCACCACCGTGCGTCCCGTCAGGGGAATCGGCGCGCGCACCCGCAGCGCGGCCTGGCGTCGGGCGAGCTCGGCGCGCTCGGCCCGTTCGACCTCCTCGAACGCCGCCGCGCTCACCCCGTAGCTGTCCACCACATCACGATTGAGTACCAGGATCCCGCCCTCGCCCAGCGCCCCCATCGCCAGTTCCGGCTGCCACGGCAGGCCCAGTTTGCGCACCAGCAGCACGTCGAGTTCCCCGTCGAGGGCCGCGCTCACCGCCGCCGCCACCGGCACGCCCCCGCGCGGCAGCCCGAGCACCAGCGGCCGTTCGGCCCGCAGGTGTCCCAGAGCCGCCCCGAGGGCACGGCCCGCCGCGGCGCGATCGTCGAAGACCATCGCCTCGAACGCTACTCCGATCCGACCGGCGCCTCGGCGATGGCGAATCGGCGCAGTGACAGGCTGGGATTGGCGGCGCGCACCTCGGCCAGCCGCTCGAGCTCGACCAGAGCGCCGAGCACGCCCGGTTCGTCCCCGAGTTCGGCGAGCACCACCCCGGCCGGATCGATGATCATCGACGAGCCCGCCCCGCGCGGCGCGCACTGATCGGCCGCCGCCACGTAGATCGTGTTCTCGATCGCGCGGGCGCGCAGCAGCGTCGTCCACTGATCGACCTTGCCCGGCCCCGGAATCCACTGCGCGGGCAGCACCAACACGTGCGCCCCGGCCGCCGCGACACGCCGACACCCCTCCGGGAACCGCAGATCGAAACAGGTCTGCAATCCGAAGATCACCCCGTCCACGGTGAAGGTGGCGGGCTCGACCAGCGGCCCCGCGACCACCACATCGGACTCCAGATGTCCGAACGCGTCGTAGAGATGGACCTTCCGATACACCGCGACCCGCGCGCCGTCGGGCCCGTGCGCGACGAGAGTGTTGCTGATCCGAGTCGAATTCGGCGCGGGCAACTCCACCACACCGGCCACCAGATACACCCCGAATTCGGCCGCGAGCGCGGCGAGTCCGGTGGTGAACGGGCCGTCGAGCGGCTGCGCGATCGCCACCACGCGCTCGTCGAGCCGGGTCACCGCAAACATCGAGTATTCGGGCGCGACCACCACCTTCGCACCGTCGGCGGCCGCCGCCCGCACGTGTTCGCGCAGGGTCGACAGGTTCGTGTCGGGGTCGGTTTCGGGGGCGAATTGCACGACCGCGATCCCCACCGCGACCGGCGGTTGTTGCTGATGTTCTGACCCGTTCGACAGTTGCATAGGTCTCACGGTATTCACCTGGTGGTTGGGACAGCTACCGCCAGGCAGTAAACTCGTGGTCAATGAGTACAAATGAGGTCGACAGCGTTCCTGCCGACGACGACAGGAACGATACCGGCCCGACCTTCGCCGATCTCGGGATCGATGACCGCGTCCTCGCGGCCATCGCCGATGTGGGCTACGAGTCGCCCTCGCCCATCCAGGCGGCGACGATTCCCCCACTGCTCTCCGGCGCTGATGTGGTCGGCCTCGCCCAGACGGGCACCGGCAAAACCGCGGCATTCGCGATCCCGATCCTGATGAATCTGGACACCGCGCAGAAGAAGCCGAGCGCGCTGGTGCTCGCCCCGACGCGTGAGCTCGCGATCCAGGTGGCCGAGGCGTTCGGCAAGTACGCCTCGCACATCCCCGGTTTGCACGTGCTGCCGATCTACGGCGGGCAGAGCTACGGGGTGCAGCTGTCGGGTCTGCGGCGCGGCGCGCACGTCGTCGTCGGTACCCCCGGTCGCGTGATCGACCACCTGGAGAAGGGCACGCTCGACCTGTCCGAGCTGCGCTACCTGGTGCTCGACGAGGCCGACGAGATGCTCAAGATGGGCTTCCAGGAAGACGTCGAGCGCATCCTGCGCGACACCCCGCGGGACAAGCAGGTCGCGCTGTTCTCGGCCACCATGCCGGGCGCGATCCGCAAGATCTCCAAGCAGTACCTCAACGATCCGGTCGAGATCACGGTCAAGTCCAAGTCGCAGACCGCCACCAACATCACCCAGCGCTACGTGCAGGTCTCGCATCAGCGCAAGCTCGATGCCCTCACGCGCGTGCTCGAGGTCGAAGACTTCGACGCGATGATCATCTTCGTGCGCACCAAGCAGGCCACCGAGGAGCTGGCCGAGAAGCTGCGCTCGCGGGGTTTCTCCGCCGCCGCGATCAACGGTGACATCGCGCAGAACCAGCGTGAGCGCACCATCGGGCAGCTCAAGTCCGGTGGCATCGACATCCTGGTCGCCACCGACGTCGCCGCGCGTGGTCTCGACGTGGACCGCATCTCCCATGTCGTCAACTACGACATCCCGCACGACACCGAGTCCTACGTGCACCGCATCGGCCGCACCGGTCGCGCGGGCCGTTCGGGTCAGGCGCTGCTGTTCGTCGCCCCGCGTGAGCGGCACCTGCTCAAGTCGATCGAGCGGGCCACCAAGAGCGCGCTCATCGAGATGCAGCTGCCCTCGGTCGACGATGTCAACGCCACGCGTGCCGCCAAGTTCGGTGACTCGATCACCGAGAACCTGGCCTCGGACAATGTGGCGCTGTTCCGCAAGCTGATCGAGGACTACGAGGCCGAGCACAACACGCCGCTGGTCGATATCGCCGCCGCGCTGGCCGTCGGTGGGTACGACGGGGACAACTTCTTCATGTCGCCCGAGCCGGAGCCCGCGCCGCGTCGCGAACGCGATTTCGACCGCGACCGCGAGCGTGCCCCGCGCCGCTACGAGGACGACGACCGGCCGCGTCCGCCGTCGTTCAACCGGGAGAACGGCGAGGAACTGGCCACCTACCGGATCAGCGTCGGCAAGCGTCACCGCGTGGTGCCCGGTGCGATCGTGGGCGCCATCGCCAACGAGGGCGGCCTGCGCCGCAGCGACTTCGGGCACATCAGCATCCGCCCGGATTACAGCCTCGTCGAGCTGCCCGCGAACCTGCCCAACGAGACCTTGGAAGCGTTGCGGCGCACCAGGATCAGCGGTGTGCTCATCCAGCTCACGCCCGATCAGGGCGCGCCCGCGCAGCGGTTGAACGCGCGCGGTCCGCGTCGCGATCGGGAGGCGCGTCCGCGCACCGAACGGCGCAAGCCGCGCCTGTAGGAATCGTGCGCGCGTTGCCCGGGGCCCAGGTCAGAGCAGGTGCTCTGGCCTCGGGTGCTGCCCTGGTAGCACGCGACGCTGGTTAAGGTGTTGGGCGTCGGGTGTGCGTGAACACAGGAGGGCCGCGCTTGTTCGTGTCCGGTGATCGGGTGGTCGGTGCCGTCGGCGATCTCGCGCGCGCGGCGAACTGTGAGTTCGCTGTGCTGCGCGCCATCGACGCGGCCCTCGGCAACCTTCCCGGTTTTCCCGACACGACCGCGCCGCTGGTTCGGGCCACCGAACCTTCCGCCGAACTGCTCGCCCACTTCGGTGACCGTCTGGTCCGTATTCCCTCGCCCGAGGCGCCCGGCGCCGACGCGGCCACCCGCATCGCGGCGTTGACCGTGGCCGCCGAGCAGACCACCCGGGCGTTGCGCGCGGGTGCCGAGGCGATTCACGGTGCGGTGTTCTTCGACGGGCACTTCGCCTGTGGGGCAACGCTGCTGGTGCGCAGTGAGGGTTCCGGCGGCGACGGTGAGTCCTGGGGGTGGGGTGTCGGTAGTCCGGTCGAGGGGCCGCGGTACACGCTGCACGGGGCGTTGGGGTCGGCTGTCGTCGGGGTGCCGGGTGGTCGGGTTTCGCGGGCGGACGGTATTGGGGGACAGTCGCTTTCGGGGCGGGTCGGGTCCGAGTGGGGGAGTCCCGAGCGGGAGTCCGATCGGGTGTCGGGCGGTCCGGGGTTCGGAGGTCAGGCGCCGGTGGGGCGCGTCGGGTCGGAATGGGGAAGTGCGCGAGGCGGTTCGGCCGCCGGGCGGGCGTCCGCCGCGTGGTCGCGTGCGGGGTCGGGGGCTTCGGACGATGCGGCGGTGGGGACCGCGGATGTTCGCCCGTCGCGGCGTGAATTGGCCGCGGGGCGAACACCGTTCGAGCGGGCGGCGGCCACGGCGCGGGCGGTCAAGGTGGATCCGGTGCGCGAGTTGCTGTGTGCGCGGCTGGAATTCGCGGCGTGCGCGCGTGCGCTCGGGGAGCTGGGGGTGGGGGTGGAGCCGGTCGCGTATCTGTGGGCGGCCGACGGTGTTCGGGGTGTGGGGACCGAGGAGTTGGCGGCGCTGTACGCGGCGCGGCGGGCCCGGGTGGAGACGATCATCGAGGACAAGCTGGCCGAACTGCTGCCGGTGCAGTGGGGCGACCCGCGCTACTTGGCGTGCACGCGCTGTCCCAGCTGCCGGGCGGCGGCCACCAACGCGCGAGACCTGTTGCTGGTCGCGGGAATTCGCCCCACCCAGCGCGCCCGACTGCGCGAAGCGGGCGTGCTCACGATCGACCGCCTCGCCACCACCAACACCCCCGTCCCCGGCCTCGCCCCCCGCACCCTGTCGGCCCTGCGCCACCAGGCCGACCTGCAACTCGTGCGCGAACGCACCGGCCGCCCCGCCTACACCCTGCGCGACCCCGCCGCCCTCGGCGCCCTGCCCGCGCCACGCCCCGGCGACCTCGCCCTGGTCATCGACCTCGACCAGCACGGCGCCATCACCGGCCTGGAACTGACCGACGCCACCTCCGTCATCTTCCGACCCTCGATCACCGACCCCGACCACCCCCTGACCTTCCGTCGCACCTCGACCGGCCCCACCGACACCAACGCCATCGTCTTCGGCCCCACCGGCGCCGAACCCTCGAACGCCGCCGGGTATCCCAGCGCCGACCGGCCGGATGCGGGCGTCATCGGTTACCCGGGTGGTGAGCGGTCGGGCGCGGATTCGCCCGGATACTCCAGTGGTGCGCGGCCGGATGTGGGCGTCACCGGGTACCCGAGTATCGCGCGGCCGGGTACGGAGACGACGGGCTACGCCGCTGGTGAGCCGAATGCCGGTGCGACCGGCTATCCGAGCGCCGGGCGTTCGGGTGCGGATGCGACCGGTTACCCCGGTGTCGAGCGGGCCGATGCGGGCGTGACCGGTTACCGGAGCGCCGGGCGTTCGGGTGCGGATGTGACCGGTTATCCCAGTGGTGAGCGGCCGGATTCCAGTGTGGGGGAGGCGGATACCGTTCCCTTCGTGCGGGTTTCGGCGGCGTATGGGGCTTCGGCGCGGAGTGCGGTGCGGCAGCCGCCGGGTGGGGGAGTGCTCGAGGAGTTGCTCGAGATCATCGCCGAGCATCGGGCGGCGGATCCCGGGGTGCGGGTGTATCACTACGGGTCAGCGGTGCGCACGGCGCTGCTCGACGGGGCGGGGCAGTTGGGGACCGGGGCGGATCTGCTCGACGAGTTGCTGGTCGACGGGGCCCTGGTCGATCTCGCGCCGATCGTGCGCACGGCGTTGCTGATCGGTGAACAGTCCTATGACGCAACGGGACTCGCGACGCTGGTGCCGGGGGCCTCGGGGCGGGCGGCGATCGTGCTCGGGCTGCGGGACTGGTTGCTCGAGCGCGCGGCCGAGGCGGGGATCGCGGTGCCGGGCGCGCGGTTCGTGGTCGCGGAATCCGAGGCGCCGCCGTCGCTGAACCCGGGATCGCTCGAGGCGGCGCTGAGCGAGTTCGCCGTGACGGCACAGGGTGATTCGGCGCGGGCCGCCGCGCTCATGGCCGCGGTTCTCGGCTACCACCGGCGCGAACGGCAGCCGCGCTGGTGGGCCCACATCGACCGGCTCGCGCATCCGGTCGGCGAGTGGGCCGACGCGCCCGGCGTGCTCATCGGCGAGTGGGGCACCGTCGACACCAAATGGCATCGCACACCGCAACTTCCGACGATGCGCCGCTACCTGACCCTCACCGGTCGCCTCGGCACCGGCGCCACCCTCACCCCGGGCACCCAGATGGTCACCATCTACGACGGGGCCGCCGCGGCGGGCATGACCCAGACCCTCGGGCGCCGGGCCACCGCCACCGCCACCGTGCTGGGGTGCGCCGTCGACCAGAACTTCGACGACACCGTGCGCCTCGAGGAACTGCTCCCCGCCGGCTGCCCGCCTTATGACGACCTGCCCGCCGCCATCGCCCCCGGCCCGCCCGAGGGCGAGGCCGACAGCGCGGCCGCGCTCGAACTCAGCGCCGGTGACCTGCTGGTGAGCCTGCCGTGGGTGCCGGAGAACGCGGTCTACGACCTGCTGCTGCGCCGCGCGCCCCGCCTGCGCGACGGCATGGACCTGCCGCACCCGCGCGACGATCTCGCCGCGGTCCTCGCCCACGCGGTCGGCGCGCTGGACGCCTCCTACCTGGCCGTGCACGGCCCGCCCGGCACCGGCAAGACCGGCATCACCGGGCGCGCGCTCGAGAAGCTGGTCACCCGGCACAAATGGCGGATCGGCGTGGTGGCGCAGTCGCACGCGGTGATCGAGCGGATCTTCGACGCGGTGGTCGAGGCGGGGGTGCTGCCCGAACTCGTCGCGAAGAAGGACGTGGCCTCGGTCGGTCCCGAATGGTCGGCGATCGAGGCCGACCGCTACCCGCGCTTCCTCGACAACGCGGTCAACGGGTGTGTAATCGGCGGCACCACGGCCGATTTCGTCGACGACCGACTGATCGCGCCCGGTTCGCTCGACCTGCTGGTGGTCGCCGACGCGGGCGCCTGCTCGCTGGCCGACACCCTCGCCATCGCGGTGAGCGCGCGCAATCTGCTGCTGATCGGCGACCCGGTGCCCGCCACCGCGCAGGCGAAACACCCGCAGCCCGTGCATGTCTCGGCGCTGGAATGGCTCTGCGAGGGCGCGGCGACACTGCCCGCCGACCGCGGCTACTTCCTCGACCGCACCTGGCGGATGCATCCCGCGGTGTGTGCACCGGTGTCGGCGAGCTGCTACGACGGGCGGCTGCGCGCTGACGAATCCATCACCCTCGCACGGGATCTGGCCGGGATCACGCCCGGCGTGAGCACCGTGCTCGTCGAACATCGCGGCAGCGCCACCGAATCCGACGCCGAGGCGCGCGAAGTGGTGCGGCGGGTGCGCGCGCTGCTCGGGGAGACCTGGACCTCGGGCGGTCGCACCCGCAAGCTGCACCCCCACGACGTCTTCGTCGTCGCCCCCTACGCCGCCCAGGTGGCGCGCATCCGAACCCTGTTGGCCCGCGCCAAGATCGAAGACGTCCTCGTCGGCACGCCCGACCGATTCCGTGGCCGCGAAGCCGCTGTCGTCCTGCTGTCGATGACGACCTCGACCCCCGCCGACGCCCCCTTCGGCATGCGACCGCTGCTGTCGCGCACCGTCATCCACGCCACCCTGTGCCGAGCCATGTGGAAGGCGATCGTCATCCGCTCACCCCTGCTCACCGAGTACCTTCCCGAGACCCCCGAGGAGCTGGCCGACCTGGTCGGGTTCCTCCAACTCGACTGAACCTGCTCGCGCCCGAGACGTACCGCAGTCCGGGCCGCGTGTGTGGGTGCTCTCTGCGCGAAAAGCCCTCGGAACTGCGGGTTTCTCCGGCGCGACTGAGCTTCGTCGCACGGTGGTGGATGTGCCGACCCGGTGGGCTCAGACGCTGCGCAGGAGGTGGCGTAACCATTCGACGGCGGAGTCCGGGGTGGCGGGGATGATGTCGATGTGGCGGCCCGCGTGCACGAGGTAGCGGCCGTCGTCGGTGAGGTCGATCCAGGACAGGACGCCCACGGGTTTCTCGTCGCTGCCCGCGGCGATCAGGATCTGGCCGATGCCGTCGCGGGGACGCTGGAGGATCTTGCGGATGCGCGCCGCGTCGGAGGGGCCGGCGACGGGCATGGTGACCAGGTCGCGGCTGTCCTCGTGGACGCGGGTCGCCGGCGCGGTGACGCGGGGGACGACGCCGGGGGTTCGGCCCGGAATGCGCGAGAACACCTGGGCCGCGAAACGTTTCGTGCTGCCGACCTGCACGTGGAGCGGCCCGCCGCGATCGGGGGCGGTGCCGGGTTGCTGCACCGCGAGCACCGCGACATCGCCGGTCACCGCGCCGAGCATCCGCACCGGAGTCGGCGCGTACCCGCACACCTCGACCCGGATCTCGGGTTTGGCCAGCACCCGCAGCGCCGCCGCGAGATCGGCGTCGAGCGTGTGCGCGCACCACGCCTCGAGCGCGGGCTGCTGGGCGGCGCGTTCGACGGTGTCGCGGGCGGACGCGCGAACGGCGAGCGGATACGGGATCCGATCGCCGTCGGTGCGCGCCCAGGCCAGCGCGAACTGGTCCGGGGTGAAGTGCCAGTTCACTCGCGCTCTGACCATTCCCCGAGCACGGCGGGACTGGTCGGCTCCATCCGCCCGATCAGCGCGTTCACCTCGTCGGCGGGCTCGAGATAGGTCGGCTCCTCCTCGAGATACCGCAGGAATTCGTCGTCCTCGTCCTCGGGTTCCGGCGTCGCGGGCGCGGGCCGGGACACGTTGGACGAGCGCGCCGACTCCGACGCCGCCAACGCCCCACCCATCAGCCCACCGACCGCCCCCGCACCCATGCCGGTCGCAGCCTCACTACCGCTCACCGCGGAATCCCGGTGCGGCTGTGCGTCACTCGCTGCCTCGGTGGTCGAATTGGCGCCGTGCGTGCTCGCGCCACCGACCGAAGTGCCGGAGGCAGACCCACCGGGATGCTGGTCAGCGCCTGCGGTCGATGTGCTGGTGTTCGGATCGGTGCCTGCGACAAGCGTGTTGGTGTGTGGGTCGGCGGCTGTGGCCGGCGTGCTCGGGTTGGGGCCTGCGGCCGACGTGTCGGTGCCTGGGTCGGTGGGCAGAGCCGGACGTGAGCCGGGGGGAGCCGTGCGGTCGCGGCCTGCGGCGGGACGACTTCCGATTCCTGGTGATACCGCCGGTGAGCTCGAGCCACCGGTTGTCGTTGCGGGAGCGGAGTTTCCGGCAGAGCCGAGCGTGTTCGACTGGGGTCGACCCGGTGCGGCGGTGACGCTCGCCGGGGCGGTGCCTGCGTTCGGCAGGGCCGAGGAGGCGGAGTTGGTTCCGCCGGTCGGATGCCCACTGGCGGGAGATGAGGTACCGCCGACGAGGGAAAGGGGCGAGGACCCGGCGGGCAGGGTAGCGCCCACCGTGGCGGCCGGGGCTGTGGAACCGGTGACGCCGCTGGGCGCACCGCTCGCTGGATTCCCGTTCGCCGCAGCGGCATTCGCCAGCGCGGACCCCGCGACGGCGGTTTGCGGCGCCGTCTCGACCGAGGGGAACGCAGGCACCCCCGAGCCGGTCGGCAGGAACGCCCCCGCGTAGATCACCTCCATCGCCTGCACCGCGTCGAGCCGGGCGTTCTCGGCGTCGCGGGTGATCGTCGCATTGTTCGCGGCCTGCTCGGAGTCGAGCAGTGCGGCGCCCGGATCCGGTTGTGCCGCACTGGGTTCGGCGACAGCCCCGCGCACGGACTCGGCAGCCTCCCCAGCGCGGCTGAGTCGCACCCCGACCGCGGTCAACACATCGGCGATGCGCCGCCCCGCGTACTCGAAATCGCGTACGGCGTCGGTGGCCTGCTGGGCGGCCGCGCCGCGCCAACCGTCGGCGATGGCGGCGCGGATCTCCCCGTGCGCGAGCTCGATGCCGTCGCCGAGGCCGACGGCGGTGTCGAGGAAGGTCACGGCCGCGGCGGACAGCGCGGCGGGGTCGAGTGCGCCCACCGCGCGGTGGATGTCGGCGTGGGACAGGTTGTCGAAGACCTCGACCACGGCCACGTAGTCGGCGTCGGTACCGCCGGGAACGCTACGCATCGGGCACCTCGATCGCCCGCATCGCGCTCGCCATGTCCGCGTCGGACTCGCGGTAGCTCGCCCCGGCGGCCCGGAACACCGCCGCCAGGTCGCGAGCCGAGGTGGCGTAGGCGCGCAACTGCTCGAGCGCCTCGACCGTCTTGGTCTCGAAACCGGTGCGCAGGGCCGCGCCGGAGGCGAGCCCGCCGAAACCGGGGATGACCGCGGCCGCGCTGAGCGCGCGCACCTGGGCGTCGACCGCGTCGGCCAACTGTTCGTAGCGCAGCGCGCAGCGTTCGGGGGCGCCGTCGGCGACCAGGACCCCGTCGATCCACAGCCCGCCCTCGTCGACGGCCTGGCCCAGCGCCGCAGTGTTCGGCAGCCCCGTTCGATTCGGTTGCACCTGTTCCCCCTTCGTCGTTCATCGCACGACGGTGAGCACCCATCGCGCGATATCGGCCGCCACGCGATCGCGCACAGGTTCGTGCAGCAGGTCGTGTCCGGCGTCGGCGTACTCGCGCAAATCTACCGATCGGTGGCGTGCTGTCCATAGCCGGATTACATCGACCGGCGCCCGCCGATCGTCCACACCGTGCACCGCGAGCACGGGCAGCGCGGGGTCTGGGACTACCGCCGCGGCCCGGCGCGGGGTGCCGCAGAGCACGAGTCCGGCCAGGTCGGCAGGGTTTTCGGTGGCGAGGTGCACCGCGGTCGCCGCGCCGAGCGAGTGACCCATCAGCACCGGCGCCGCACTGTGATCCGTGCGAACGAGCGCGAGAAATTGTTGGGCGTCGGCGGTCAACTCCGCCAGACCGCCAGGGGCGGCGGGATCGCCCTCGCTCAAACCCTGCCCGGCGGTGTCCAACGCCCACAGCTCGATCCCCGCCGACCGCAGGGCCGCGGCGAAACGGTGATAGTGCCCGCTGTGCTGGCCGGTGCCCGGCAACAGCGCGATCCTGGCCGCCGGGTCGTCGAGCGCCCAGCGCCGACAATGCAGTCGCCCACGCTCGCTGTCGAAGTACGGCACCGGGCGATTATCGCGCGCCCGATGAATTGTCGTGCGAGACAAGCCGAGTAACCGGTACGCGGTGATCGCGACCGTCGACGGTGTGGGGTGCCCATGCGGGGGTCCTAGCCGCTAGACTTCGCCCGTCGAACCGGTCAACAGAAGTCGAGGGTTGCAGATGTTGTCGTTGTGCCGTTGCGTTGCCCGTGTGATGGTCGGCGCGGCTGTGGTTGGCAGCGCCTCGCTCGGTTCCGGCGCGCTCGCCGGCGCCGCGCCCTCGACCTCGTGCGGTCCGGCCCGCCAGGACGTCGCGATCCGATCCACCGTGCCGCTGCTGGACTGGTCGGAGAACTTCGGCATCGATGCCCGTGGCGACCTGTGGGTTTCGCGGGTCATGCGCGGCGAGGTGCAGCGCTACGACCGCGAGGGCCGCTTGACCGCCACCGTCGCCATCGCCTCGCCCGGCGCGGTCCGCCTCGGCCCCGACGGGCTGCTCTACGTGGTCACCGGGAATTCGCCGCTGGCCGGTTCGGGCGGCATCGTGCGCTTCGATCCGGCTGCCGCGCAACCGATCCCGGAGCGGTTCGCGATCGGCTTCCCCCACCCCAACGGCGCCGCCTTCGACGCCGACGGCAATCTGTACGTCACCACCGGCAACGGTGTGCACCGGCTGCTGCCCGACGGCACCGAGGACATGGACTGGTGGTCCGGCGTCGATGTCGAGGGACCCAATGGTGTTGTGGTCTCGGGTAATTCGGTCTACGTGACCGCGAACTTCGTCGGCGCGGACGGTCCGGTCGGGCGCGTGCTCCGCCTCGCGCGCGACAACCCCGCCGACACCACCACGATCGCCGACCTCACCTCGTTCGGCTCCCTGCCCGATTTCGTCGACGACCTGGTGCTGCGCGACGGCGCCCTCTACGTCACCACACTGGCCGGGCACCTCGTGCGCGTCGACCCGAAGACCGGCGCCACCTGCACCGTCGTGTCCACCCAGCCGCTGACCGCCGTGGTCGCCGACCCGGCGAACCCGTCGGCGCTGCTCGCGGGTTCGGAAGAGGGCACGGTCCTGCGTATCAGCCCGGCACTGTAGAGCCCGGGATCGACCGAGCAGCAGCTGTTCTCGGGTCAGGCTTGCTTCGAGCAAGCACGACTCGGTCAGCGCTCGGTGATCCAGCGTCGCCGAATATCCCGCGCCACACAGCAAACGACCCCACCCCGGAACAGTTCCGAGGCGGGGTCGTTCGGTCAGTGGACCTCAGCCGCCGACACTGAGCGCCGACGGGGGCGGCGGAGGCGGCGGAGTGGTGGTCGGCGGGGGCGGCGGGACCTCGGTCGTGGTGGGCGCCGGGGCGGGCGCGGGCGTCTCGGCCGGCGCCTGGGTGCGCGGCGCGCTCGGCGCCGTCTCGCCCGAACCGGGGCTGCCGAGCGGGGATTCGGGGACGGGCGCGGGTTCGACCGGCTCGGGCTCCACGACCGGCAGATCGGGAATCACGAACGTGCCGACGGTCGGGGTCATCACGCAGCGCACGCCGAAGTAGTCGATGGAACCCCACATCGAGGCGACCACGGTGCCCGCGCCGGTGTGCACGGTCTTCGACAGTGACGGCAGCAGGAACTCGGTCTGGCCGTCGAGCGGCACGATGCCGCTGTGCCCGGTGTTCACGTTCACCCACGCGACACTGAGCCCGGAGGCCAGCGGCACGCCGGTGTGGCGGGGGCTCGCGCTGAAACGGATGTCGCCGGGGTTCAGGCTCGCCTCGGTGCGCGGACCGGGGCCCTCGTAGGTGGCGGCGGCGATGATCGTGGTGATCGGGCCGTTGCTGCCGCAGCCGAAGGTCGGGGCGGCGTAGGTGAAGGGGGTGAACTGCGCCGAGATGTCGCGCAGGGCATCGGCGCCGACCATCGTGGTGAACCCGGCGATCGCGCTCACGCCCGCCTTGGTCGCGGTGTCCTCGCCCGCCAGTTCGCTCAGATGTCCGATGCCGTCGTCCAGCGGGCCCGCGACCGCGCTCGGAGCCAGCAGTGCCAGCGCGCCGATACTCGCGGCGGTGACCGCCGCTGCTCTCCCTGCGATGGATCTGCCGTTCACCCGTAACTCCTCGATGGATGCTCGTCGCCGAAAAATGTCCGGCTCGACTGGCAACGTACCAGCTCGGCGTGCCCGTCGCCGAGCCAGCGGCCGCCTTACGCGGCCGGTGGGAGCGGTATCGGGTGTGATGTAGTCGACACCGGCGATTACCGAGGGGTAGGTTTTCCTCGACGGCTACTAGATGACTGGGAGACCCGTATGAAGTTAGCCCTGTCCCCTGACGAGGTCGCCTTCCGCGACGAGCTCCGGCACTTCTACACCACCGCGATCCCCGCCGACATCCGTGACCGGGTCAAACACGGCGAGGACCTGTCCCGCGAGGACATCGTCACCGCGAACAAGATCCTCAACGACAACGGCCTGTGCGTGCCGAACTGGCCGGTGAAATGGGGTGGCAAGGACTGGACCCCGATGCAGCGCCACATCTGGCTCGACGAGATGCAGCTGGCCTCGGTGCCCGAGCCGCTCACGTTCAACGCCTCGATGGTCGGCCCGGTGATCGCCCAGTTCGGCTCCGAGGAACTCAAGCAGCGCTTCCTGCCGCCCACCGCCGCGCTCGACATCTGGTGGTGCCAGGGCTTTTCCGAGCCCGACGCGGGCTCCGACCTCGCCTCGCTGCGCACCACCGCGGTCCGCGACGGCGACTCCTACATCGTCAACGGCCAGAAGATCTGGACCACGCTCGGCCAGTACGCCGACTGGATCTTCTGCCTCGTGCGCACCGACCCGAACGCCCCGAAGAAGCAGGCGGGCATCTCGTTTCTGCTCTTCGACGTGAAATCGCCCGGCGTCACCATGCGGCCGATCAAGCTCATCGACGGCAGCTACGAGGTCAACGAGGTGTTCTTCGAGAACGTCCGGGTGCCCGCCGATCAGCTCGTCGGCGAGGAGAACCAGGGCTGGACCTACGCCAAGTACCTGCTCGGCAACGAGCGCACCTCCATCACCGGCGTCGGCAAGACCAAGGTCAAGCTCGGCCTGGCCAAAGACCACGCCCGCTCGATCAGGACCGGTCGCGGCACGCTGCTCGACGACCCGGTGTTCGCGGCGCGGGTGGCCGAGTTGGAGAACGAACTGCTCGCCCTGGAACTCACCCAGCTGCGCGTGGTCTCCAATTCCGTGGAGGGCAAGCCGAATCCGGCGTCGTCGGTGTTGAAACTCAAGGGCACCGAATTGCAGCAGGCCGCCACCGAACTGCTCATGGACATCGCGGGCGCCGACGCGCTGCCCGTGGACGCGCCCGACATCGCCTCGCCCGCGTGGGCCCAGCACACCGGCCCCGGCTACCTGAACTACCGCAAGGTGACCATCTACGGAGGCTCGAGCGAGGTCCAGCGCTCGATCATTTCCTCCACGATCCTCGGATTGTGAGGCACTGCCATGGAACTCGCACTGACCGATGAACAGACGATGCTGCGCGACACCGTGCGCGAACTGCTGCACCGGTTCTACGACGGGGAGGCCCTCACCAAGGTCGGCGAGACCGACCCCGGGTGGAACCGCACGGTCTGGAAGCAACTCGCCGACCTCGGCGTGCTCGGGCTGACCATTCCGGAGGAGGACGGCGGCGTCGGCGCGGGACCGGTCGAGGCGATGCTGGTGCAGGAGGAACTGGGTCGCGCGCTCGCCCCGGAACCGGTGCTGGACTCGGTGGTGATCCCGGCGGAGTTGGTGCGGCTGGCCGGCAGTGCCGAGCAGCGCGCGCGCCTGTTGCCCGCGCTGGCCGAGGGCACCGTGCTGCTCGCCTTCGCCCACGCCGAGCCCGGAATGCGGTGGCCGTCGACGCAGATCACGACCTCGGCCGTCGCGCAGGGGGATGGGCACGCGCTGACCGGGGTGAAGAACCCGGTGCTGCGCGGGGACGTGGCCGACGAGGTGATCGTCAGCGCGGTGCTGCCCGACGGCGGGACCGGGCTGTTCCTGGTCGACCCGAACCAGTCGGGGGTGAGTCGTCGGTCCTACCGCACCTTCGACGGTCGCCGCGGCGCGCAGTTCGACTTCGACGGCGCGCTCGCCGTGCCGCTGGGTGGCGCGGTCGACGCCGCCGACCACATCGCGGCGACCCAGGGGTACGCGCAGGCGGCGCTGTGCGCGGAATCGGTGGGGGCGATGGAGGTCGCGCTCACGCTGACCACCGAATACCTCAAGACCCGCAAGCAGTTCGGGGTCACGCTGTCGAAATTCCAGGTGCTCACCCAGCGCGCGGCCGACTGCTACGTCTCGCTGGAACTGGCCCGCAGCATGAGCCTCTACGCGACGGCGGCGCTGGCCGACGGCGGCAGCGATCCGGTGGTCGCCTCGCGCGCGCGGCTGCAGGTGGGGCGCTCGGCCGAGCACATCGGGCAGGAGGCGATCCAGATGCACGGCGGCATCGGCGTCACCGCGGAATACCCGGTGAGTCACTACGTGGCCCGGTTGACCGCGATCGGGCAGACCCTCGGTGGCGCACTGGAACACCGGCGCGAGCTGGCCGATCGGATCGGCGGCTACGACCTGGTCGAGCTGTAGACGCTCAGCCCTCGACGGTGGTCGGGGGCGCGGTGGTGGTCGGGGGCGCGATGGTCTCGGTCGGGGTCGCGCTGTCGTAGGCGTGCGTCGGCGCGAGTTCGTCGGTCACCACCTCCTCGACCACCTCGTCCTCGGTCACCCGCGGCGGCGGGACCGTGCGACTCGGGTAGGTGCGGGTGGGGATCGGCGGCCGGGTGGTGGTCACCGGCTCGTCCTCGGTGGTCTCCGGGGGTTGCGTGGTGGTGGGGACCGGCGCGGGTTCGGGCTCGGGCGGGCGGGATTCGTCGGCCGGATGAGTTTCGGGGCTCGGCGCGGCGTCGGCGGGCGGCTCCGTCGGCGTGGTCTCGGTGGAGCTGAGGCTGAACGGCTTGCGCGGCGACATGTACGGCGCCACCCGCCACGTCGGGGAGGGCGGGATCGGAATGGTCACCGTCGTCGAGGTGGCCTCGTCGGCGGCCGGCACGGGTGCGGCGGCCAGATCCGCGCTCAACGGCGGTGCGGGCACGTACACGTCCTGCTGTCCGACACCGCACGCACCGATGATGATCAGTCCGAGCGACACCGCGCCCACAGCGACTGCCGGACCTACGAGCTTGGCCCTGCTCTTATCCATCGCCTGTTACTCCTCGTCGGCTTCCGAGATCGCCTCACAGTAGTTCAGGTCAGGCAGATCGGCGCATTTTAAACGTCGATGGTCCAGATATCGGATTGATCAATTCAGCGTGTCGCGGGGACGTGTCGCACGCGGAGGGCGTCACCGAGTCGTAGCGTGTGTGAGTAAAGTTACGCATGAGACGCCCGAAATGAAACCCCTTGACGTGCGCGATTCCGGCGCGCGAGGTGAGTATCCGATCGGCGTCATCGAGGAGAATCGCATGGGAGCACTCTCGACATCCCGGCCGGAAATCGCGGCGGCGAACCCCGATTCGGCCACCGCCCCGTCCGGCAGCCGGGTCTTCGCGGTCGTCGCACGAGGCATGGGCTGGCTGTTCTTCGTCGGCGGACTCGTCGGCGCGGGCCTGGGGATCGCCGGGCTGGCCGTGGAGGTCACCGTCGCCGGGCTCATCCTGGCGTGCACCGCGGGTCTGATCCTATTGAAGCTGCGCACCGATCGCGACGCCCGCGAAACAACCTGAGACACCTCATAATCGGCGTGCGGCCGTCGATGTGAGCGCTTACCGTCGAGGTGGTGCACATCGATATCACCACCGACGCGGCCCGCTTCTCCGACGACGTCGAACCCTTCCTTCGGCGTGATCCCCTGCGCCACACGGTGATCGCCACGAGCGTGTTCAACCAGATCCACGGACTGTTCTCGGGCACCCGCTTCGTCGCGGTGCGCGCGGACTCCGGCGCGGTCGTCGGGGTCGCGCAGAGCACCGCGAGCGGACACCTCTACCTCGGTGAACTGCCCACCGGCGCCACCGCCGCGGTCGTCGATGCCTTTGTCGCGCGGGATCTTCCGCTGACCGATGTCGAAGGTGAGGACAGCGACGCGAAAGCTCTCGCCCGACACTGGAGCGAACCCCGCCGCGGCTCGCACCGCGCGCTGTACTCGACTCGACTGTTCCGGCTCGGCACCCTCACCCCGCCCGTCGTCGCGGGCCGAGCGCGGTTGGCCACCGCCGCGGACCTCGACATCTGCCTGGAGTGGGGCCTGGCCTTCGAGGCGGAGATCGGCGAACCGGCCCGCTTCGACGAGACCGTCGTGCGCCGCCGGATCGCGGCGCGACTGTGGTGGCTGTGGGAGCACGACGGGGTGGTGACGAGCCTGGTCGCCCGGCACAAGGCGGTGCTCGGCTGGGCCAGGATCGGCCCGGTCTACACGCCACCGGCCCAGCGCGGCAACGGTTTCGCGAGCGCGCTGACCGCCGCCGTGGCGGGCACCATCCGCGCCGAGGGCGCCGACGCGTGCCTGTTCACTGACCTCGACAATCCGACCTCGAACAAGATCTACGCCGAGATCGGCTTCGAGCCGGTGCGCGATTTCGTGCGCTACCGGCTCGACGCCTGAGCATCAGTTCAGCGGGGCCGACCGCCACCAGCGCAGCACCTCGTCGGGGGTGCCGTAATCGTCGGTGTACATCAGGTATTGGGCGCGGTTCGGGTCGCCGGTGAACACCGTGACGATCTTGTTCCCGTTGTCGGTGAACTTGTAGTTGGTGTACTGCTTGCCGCCGTTGGTGTCGGTGGACTTGGTGTTGGTCGGCAGGTTGGTGATCACCGACTGCAGATCGGCCACCGAACCGAAGGCGTAGATCCGGTAGAACGGGTCGTCGCCGCTGTCACCGCCGCCGAAGCAACTCCACAGGTAGGTCCAGGCACCGAAATCGGGTTCGCCCTCGGCGGGGTCGGGGCCCGAGCTCGGATCGGCCGACCAGCAGGTGGAGCCGTTGTAGCCGGTCGACTCGTCGGCACTGGCGGGCACGATCCGGCCGAACTCGGCGCTGATCGACTCCACGCTCGGGGTGATCGGGGCGGCCGCGACGGTGGTCGTCGTCGGGGTCTTGGAGCCCGGATCGTCGCTGGCCGCGACGCCGATCGCGATCAGCAACACGATCACCAGCAGCACCGCGACGATGATGCCGATGATCAGCCCGGTATTGGACTTCGGCTTCGACGGCCCGCCCTGCGGATACTGGGCGAACCCGGCGGCGGTCTGGGGACGCGGCTGGTACTGCGGGCGCGACTGCTGGGTGAACGGCGCGGCACCGGTCGGGGTGGGCGGGCGCTGGGTGCTCATCGGGCCACCGGTCATCGGCCCCACCGTGTTCATCGGCGCCCCGGTCATGGCGGTGCCCATCGGGCCGCCGGTGAGCGGGTTCGCCGCCGTCATCGGGCCCTGGGTGGCGACCGGATAGGGCAGGCCGGTCTGCGGAATCGCGCCGCCGGTGGTCGGGCGGTGCGGCATCGGGATCGCGCCGCCGGTGGTGGGGCGCGGGCCGACGATCGGCAACGCGGGCGCGCTCGGATTGTTCAACGCCGTGATCGCGGCCTCGGCGAACTCCGAACAGGTGTCGAAGCGGTCGTCGGGACGCTTGGACATCGCCTTGGCGAGCACCGCGTCGAGCGCGGGCGGCAGGCCGGGGCGCACGCTGCTCAGCGCGGGCGGCGGCTGCTGGAGGTGGCCCTGGATGACCGCGGCCGGGTTGGTGGCCGCGAACGGTCCCGAGCCGGTGAACAGCCAGAACAGCGCGCACGCCAGGGAATACTGGTCGGAGCGGTGATCCAGCGCGGCGCCGGTGAGCTGCTCGGGCGAGGCGTAGGCCAGGGTGGCGGTGAAGGTGCCGGTCTGGGTGAGATGGCCGGTGTCGTCCCGCAAGCGGGCGATGCCGAAGTCGGTGAGGTAGACGCGCTCGCCACGACCGGCGCCCGAACGGGCGAGCAGGATATTGGCCGGTTTCACGTCGCGGTGCAGCACACCCATGCCGTGCGCGTAGTCCAGCGCGTCGGCGGTCTCCTTCACGATCTGCAACGCGCGCGCGGGCGGCAGCGTCTGCGGATCCACCGAGGCCGCGTCGACGCCGTCGATGAACTGCATGGAGATCCACAGCTGTTCGTCGTCGTGCCCACGGTCGTAGACGGTGACGATGTTCGGATGATCGAGGCGCGAGACCAGATCCGCCTCCCGCTCGAATCGTGCCCGCACCTCCGCATCGAAGAACATCTCGCGGTTGAGTAGTTTCAGCGCGGTCATGCGCGGTAGGCGGGGATGCTTGGCCAGATAGACCGAACCCATACCTCCGCGGCCGAGTTGCCGCTCGATGACGTAGCCGGCGAAGACATCTCCGTTGGCCAGCATGTGTGCTCCACTTCCCGCCGCGCGCCGGGACCCACCAGCGCACGGGCGTACAGCATGAAAGTCGCGGTCAGGGGGGTTGCCCGCCACGGGAAAATCAACGAAACCTTATCAGTGCTCGACCGCGCGAACCGTGGTCCGCCGACGGCCGCCCATTACGGTGGCCTGCGGTGTTGGGGCGGCACGATGTAGCCGGGATGGTTACGGCCGCCGGGGAAGTCGATGGTGCCCGGACGCGTGGTGCCGCGCCGGGGCGGGATCGCGGTGGTGCCCGTCGAGGGCCGCGGTGCGTGCGGATGCGGCTGGGCGGGCGTGTTCGGCGCCGGGGAATTGCGGTAGGGCTGCTGAGGGTATCCGGCGGGATGTGCGTAACCCGGTGCGGGCGGATACGACTCGCGGGCGCGCAGCACCACGCCGCCGGGGCCGGTCTGCTGCTGGTGATGCCACGGACCGGGGGCCGCGAACAGGGCGGCTCTGGCGGCCTGGGCGAACTCCGCGCAGCTGGCGTAGCGCGCCTCGACCCGCTTGGCCGTCGCCCTGGCCAGCACCGCGTCGAGCGTGGCGGGCAGATCGGGACTCGTGCTGTGCAGCGGCGGAATCGGCTTGCTCAGATGCGCTTGGATCACCGCGGCCGGGCTCGGTCCGGGGAACGGCACCGAGCCGGTCAGCATCCAGTACAGCGTGCAGGCCAGCGAGTACTGGTCGGCGCGATGGTCGAGCGGGGCGCCCGCCAGGTGTTCGGGCGCGGCGTAGGCCAGGGTGGCGGTGATGGTGTCACCCGAGGACAGGGTGGTCTCGCTGTCGCGCACCGCCGCGATACCGAAGTCGGTGAGCACCACGCGTTCCGGGCGGCCGATCGGCGGCTTGGCGAGCAGGATGTTGGCCGGTTTCACATCGCGGTGCAGGACCCCGCCCGCGTGCGCGAAGTCCAGCGCGGTGGCGGTCTCGGCGACGATCTGCACGGCCCGCCCCGGCGTCAGCACGTTCACATCCGCGGTGGCCACATCGGTGCCCGCCACGAACTGCATCGAGATCCACAGCTGGTCGTCTTCTGCGCCGCGGTCGTAGACATTGACGATATTGGGGTGCTCGAGCTGGGCGACCAGGTCGGCCTCGCGTTCGAAACGGCGGCGGATCTCCTCGTCGGCGGACAGGTCGCGGCTGAGCAGTTTCAGCGCGGTCAGTCGCGGCAGGCGGGGGTGTCGCGCCAGGTAGACCACGCCCATGCCGCCGGTACCGAGCACACGCCGGATCGTGTACCCGGCGAACACATCACCTTTGCGCAACACGCGAAGTCACCCCCTCCAGGGCAGAGCAGCCGTTCGAATTCTACCGATGTATCTCCGCGAGGACCCGGGGTGCAACATCATCAGAACTTGTCGGTGCTTGATATTAGGGTCAATTCATGCGCATCGGAGCACACGTTCGAGACGAAAGTGACCCCATCGGCTTCGCTGACCAGCTCGGCGCCGAGGTCATCCAGCTGTTCGTGGTCGATCCACAGAGCTGGGACAAACCCCAACCGCACCCCAGAGCGGCCGAGATCCTGGCCAGCCCGGTCGATGTGGTCGTGCACTCGTCGTACCAGATCAATGTGGCGAGTCTGAACAACCGGCTGCGCATGCCCTCGCGCAACGCGGTGGCCCAGCAGGCGAAGGCCGCGGCCGAACTCGGCGCGTTCGGCCTGGTCGTGCACGGCGGGCACGTGCGCTCCGACGCCGAGCTCGACACCGGAATCGACAACTGGCGCAAGCTGTTCGAACGTCAGCAGGACAAGGGCGGGTTCGCGGTGCCGATCCTGATCGAGAACACCGCGGGCGGCAATCACGCGATGGCCCGGCACTTCGACTCGATCGCGCGGCTGTGGGACGCGGTCGGCGAGTACGGCGCGGGCTTCTGCCTCGACACCTGTCACGCGTGGGCAGGCGGCGAGGAGCTGGTCGGGGTGGTGGAGCGGATCAAGGCCATCACCGGACGGATCGACCTGGTGCACCTGAACTCCTCGCGCGACGAGTTCGATTCCGGCGCCGACCGGCACGCCAATTTCGCCGACGGGACCATCGATCCGCAGCTGCTGGCCGAGGTCTGCCGCACGGCGGGCGCGCCCGTCATCCTGGAGACCCCGGCCGACGGGGTCGCCGAGGACCTGGCGTATCTGCGCGAGAACCTGGGCTGAGCGGCTTCGGATCAGCCAGAGATAAACCCTGTCTGCGGCGGCGTTTTCGCGGTGTTCTGGAACCACAGCACATCGAGCGAGAACGAATTGAAGGTGATCCCCATGACGGTCGACACTGCCTCCCAGCCCACCCTGACGGTGACCAAACTCGGCGCCCACATCGGTGCGCGGATCGACGGCGTGCGCCTCGGGGGTGAGCTGGACGCGGCGACCGTCGCGACGATCCGGCGCGCGCTCAACGAGCACAAGGTGATCTTCTTCCGTGGCCAGGACCACCTCACCGAGGACGGCCAGTACGCGTTCGCCGAGCTGCTCGGTTCGCCCACCACCCCGCACCCGACCGTGAAGTCGGCCGGGGTGAAGAGCCTGGCCATCGACTCCGAGCGTGGCCGCGCCAACTCCTGGCACACCGACGTGACGTTCGTGGACCGGGTGCCCAAGGCGTCGATCCTGCGCGCGGAGTACCTGCCCACCTACGGCGGCTCCACCACCTGGGCCTCCACGGTCGCGGCCTACAACTCCCTGCCCGCCCCGCTGCAGGTGCTGGCCGAGAACCTGCGCGCGGTGCACACCAACGTCTACGACTACGCGGCCCGCTCGGTGGAGCCGGTGCGGCCCAAGGCGGTGGAGTACCGCCAGGAGTTCGAGTCGGATCTGTTCGAGACCGAGCACCCGGTGGTCCGGGTGCACCCCGAGACCGGGGAGAAGGCGCTGCTGCTCGGGCACTTCGTGAAGAACTTCGTCGGCCTGTCCACGAGTGAGTCGCAGGCGCTGTTCCGTCTGTTCCAGGATCGGGTCACCCGGTTGGAGAACACGACGCGATGGAACTGGTCCGACGGCGACGTGGCGATCTGGGACAACCGGGCCACCCAGCACTACGCGGTGGACGACTACGACGGCCAGCCTCGTCGACTGACCCGGATCACCCTTGCCGGTGACATCCCGGTGGGCGTTGACGGGGAGCGCAGCACCGTGCTCACGGGCGACGCCGAGCACTACTCGATCGTGGAGGACGTGGAGTTGCTCGCGAGTTGAGTCGAGGTCGCGGCGGCGACTCCCCGACCACCTCGTCGCCGTGGCGCGCGCGACGTGCGTCCGACCGCCACCCGGCGACCCGCTAGAGTCGCGGGGTGGCGGACAAGCGTATTCGGCCGTTGGACGGTGTTCGCGTTCTGGAACTCGGCAATTATGTCGCCGCTCCCACCGCCGGACGGATTCTCGGTGACTTCGGCGCCGAGGTGATCAAGGTGGAGCGCCCCGGGACCGGCGATGAGCTGCGGAATTGGCGGTTGTACGGGGGTGATACCTCGATGCTGTACCGGACCGTCAATCGCAACAAGAAGTCGATCGTGCTCGACCTGCGCACCGAGGCGGGACGCTCGGTGGTGCTGGATCTGCTGACGCACTGCGATGTGCTGCTGGAGAACTTCCGGCCGGGGATGTTGGAGAAGTGGGGGTTGGGGCCCGAAGTGCTCGAGCAGGTGAACCCCCGGCTGGTCATCACCCGGATCTCGGCGTACGGGCAGACCGGGCCGATGGCCGAGCGGCCGGGATTCGCGGCGGTCGCGGAGGCCGTCGGCGGGCTGCGGGAGTTGGTCGGTGATCCTGATCGGCCGCCGGTGCGGACCGGGGTGTCCATCGGTGACTCGATCGCGGGGATCTACGCGGCGTTCGGCACGGTCATGGCCCTGTTCCAGCGCGAACGGGTGTCGGGGCCGGTGCCGCAGGTGGAGCGGATCATCGACGTGGCGCTCAACGAGTCGATCCTGTCGGTGATGGAGTCGCTGATCCCCGACCACCTCGCCTACGGCATCAATCGGGAGCGGGTCGGCGGGCGGATGGAGGGCATCGCGCCGTCCAACGCCTACCCGACCAGCGACGGCTACTCCATCATCATCGGCGGTAACGGCGACGCCATTTTCCAGCGCTACATGCAGGTCATCGACCGTCCCGACCTCGCCGCCGACCCGGAACTGGCCGACAACAACGGTCGCTGGCGCCATCGCGAACGCCTGGACGCCTCGATCGCGGAGTGGTCGATCCGGCACACCAGGGCCGACGCGCTGGCGATCCTCGACGCCGCCGCCATCCCGTGCGGCCCCATCTACACCGCGGCCGACATCGTGGCCGACGAGCAGTACCGCGCACGCAATATGATCCAGACGTTCCCGGTCGACGTGGGCGAGGCCGAACCCAAGCAGGTGGGGTTCGGTGGCATCGTCCCGGTGATCGGGGGGCAATCCCTGCCGATCCGCAACGTCGGCCCCGACCTCGGCGAGCACACCAGGCAAGTGCTCGGCGAACTGCTCGGGATGAGTGAAGATCAGATCGACGCGCTGGAGGCACTGTGACGAGGCGAGTACACGGCAGGCGCCGCCCGCCGGTGCGCAACAAGTGGGAACCGCGCGGCCCGGGGCATGTGCGCCCGACGGTGCACCCGACTCCGGCCAGTGTCGGCGACAAACCGTGCGGCGGGGTGATGTGCGTGCCCGCCCGCGAACCCGAGCAGCGGCGATGACCGCGCTGCTGCGCGATGTGACCCTGCGCGATGGTTTGCAGCTCACCGGCAAGGTGCTGCCCGTCGAACGCAAGCTCGAGATCGTGCGCGGACTGCTCGCGGCCGGGGTGCCCGCGCTCGAGATCGGGTCGATGGCGCGACCGGATCTGGTGGCGCCGATGGCCAATTCGCTCGAGTTGATCGCCGCGCTCACCCCCGACGAGCTGGCCCGATGCTGGGTGTGGGTGGCCACGCCACGCCATGTCGAGAAGGCCGCGGCGGCCGGTGCGCGCAATTTCCAGTACTGCTTCTCGGTCTCCGACGCGCACAACCGGGCCAATATCGGGCGCGATACCGAGACCTCGGTGGCCGCGATGCCCGACGCGATCCGGCTCGCGCACGAGGCCGGTGGCGAGCTTCAGCTGTGCCTGGCCACCGCCTTCACCTGCCCGTTCGACGGCCAGGTCGATCCGGCGCGCGTGCTCGCCATCGCCGGCGACCCGCGCACCGAGGGCGCGACCGACATCGTGCTGGCCGATACCCTCGGTCAGGCCCATCCCGGCCAGGTGAGCGCGCTGGTCAGCGCCGTGCGCGACACCACCCCGCCCCGGCGGATCGTGTTCCACGGGCACGACACCTGGGGCATGGGGGTGGCCAACACCCTGGCCGCCGTCGCCGCGGGCGCGACGATGGTCGACGGCGCCCTCGGCGGACTCGGCGGCTGCCCGTTCGCGCCCGGTGCCAGCGGCAACACCGCCACCGAGGACATCCTCTTCGCGACCCGCCCCGACTGGTTCACCCCGGCCGCGCTGGCCGCGCTCGTCGGGCTCAGCGAGGAGCTGCTGGCCGACCTCGGGGAGCCCAATCGGTCCCGTGCGCTCGAGGGCGCGCGGTCGAAGGCGGCGGCGTTCGAGTGGGTCGTCGGTTCGTGAGAGGTCGGTAAGACCTGCGGTATCAGGGGTATCCCGGATAGCGCGACCGATGGTGGCCGTACAGACTGGACCCATGACATCGCTTGACAAGGGGACCGAAGCGCCCCTGGCCGACTCCGATATCGCGGCCGCAGCAGTCGACCTGGTGAAGCTGTACGGATCGGGAGATACGCAGGTAAAGGCCCTCGACGGGGTCTCGGCGGATTTCGCCAAGGGCGAGTTCACCGCGATCATGGGCCCGTCCGGGTCGGGTAAGTCGACGCTGATGCACTGCCTGGCCGGCCTCGACAGCGCCAGCGCGGGCACGGTCCGCATCGGCGACACCGCGCTCACCGGCCTGTCCGACAAGCAGATGACCGCGTTGCGCCGCGACCGGATCGGGTTCGTCTTCCAGGCGTTCAACCTGGTGCCCACCCTCACCGCGCTCGAGAACATCACCCTGCCGCTGGACATCGCGGGCCGCAAGGCCGATCAGGACTGGCTCGACACCGTGGTCAAGCGGCTCGGGCTGGGCGAGCGGCTCTCGCACCGGCCCAGCGAGCTGTCCGGCGGCCAGCAGCAGCGGGTGGCGTGTGCGCGCGCCCTGGTCGGCAAGCCGGAGATCATCTTCGGCGACGAGCCCACCGGCAACCTGGACTCGCACTCCTCGGGCGAGGTGCTCTCGATCCTGCGGGCCTCGGTCGACGAGTTCAACCAGACCGTCGTGATCGTCACCCACGATCCGCGCGCGGCCGCCTACGCCGACCGGGTCGTGTTCCTCGCCGACGGTCGCATCGTCGACGAACTGCGCGAGCCGACCCAGGATTCGATCCTCGACCGGATGAAGGCGCTGGAGACCCGATGAGTTCTCCTATGCGCAAGGTTGCGTTGCGCAACCTTGCCGCGCACAAGGTGCGCTTGGTTCTGACTCTGTTGTCCGTGGTGCTCGGTACCGCGTTCATTTCCGGGTCGTTCGTGTTCACTGATACGTTGCAGCGCACTTTCGACGGCATCTTCGAAGGCCAAGCCCGTGGCGTGGACGTGCGCGTGGGCCCGGCCAACACTCAGTCGCTGGGTCTGCCGACCAATATCGTCGACGCGCTGGCCAAGACCGAGGGGGTCGCCCGGGTCGCGCCCGCGGTGAACGGGCCGGTGGTGCTGCTCGATCCCGAGGGCAAGAAGGCCGTGCAGACCGGTGGCGCACCGAGTTTCGGGCTGTCCTACCTGCCGCCGGACAAGGCGGTGGGCGAGCCGGACAAGTTCGTGGCCGGTGCTCCGCCGACGCAGACCGGCGAGATCGCGCTCAACTCCGGCGGCGCCGAGAAGGCCGGATTGCAGGTCGGTGACAAGACCAAGGTGCTCATCCCGTCCAAGGGTGAGCCGTTCGAGGTGACGCTGTCGGGCATCTACGAGATGCCGGGCGCCGAGGGCGGTGGCGTGGTCGCGGTGATGTTCACCGAACCGCAGGGCCGCAAGCTGTTCACCGACGGCTCGCACGTCGCCTACGCCGATATCGCCGCGGCGCCGGGGGTTTCGCCCGACGCGCTGCGCGATCAGCTCGCCGCCGGGCTGCCCAACTACAAGGTGCAGAACTCCGACGAGGTCCGCGAGGACATGAAGAAGGAGATCTCCGAGGCGCTCACCTTCATCAACTACTTCCTGCTCGCCTTCGGCGCCATCGCGCTGATCGTCGGCACGTTCATCATCTACAACACCTTCTCCATGATCGTGGCCCAGCGCCTGCGCGAACTCGCGCTGCTGCGGGCGATCGGCGCCAGCCGTCAACAGGTCGGGCGCTCGGTGGTCGGTGAGGCCATCGTGATCGGCCTGATCGGCAGTGCGATCGGTCTGGCCGCCGGTATCGGTCTGGCCTACGGGTTGTCCGCGCTGCTCAACGCGTTCGATCTCGGCCTGCCCACCGGTTCGCTGACGGTGCTGCCGCGCACCGCGATCGTCGCGCTGGTGGTGGGTCTCACCGTCACCGTGGCCAGTGCCTACGCGCCGGCTCGCCGGGCCGCGAAGGTGCCGCCGGTGGAGGCCATGCGCTCCGAATTCGCCAGCGCGGGTGACTCGCTGCGCCTGCGCACGATCGTCGGCGCGGTGATGGCCGTGGTCGGCGGGGTGCTGGTATTCCTCGGCGCGCAGGGCACCGGCAAGGGCTCGGCGGTGACCGTCGGCGTCGGCGCGCTCGCGTTGATCCTGGCGGTGCTGCTCGCCGCGCCCGCGCTGTCGCGGCCGATGGTGGTCGTGCTCGGGGTGCTCACCAAGCCGTTCGGCGCGATCGGGCAGATGGCGCGCAACAACGCGGTGCGCAACCCGCGCCGGACCGCGGCGACGGCGTTCGCGCTCACCCTCGGCCTGATGTTGGTCTCGGCGATCGGCATTCTCGGCGCGTCGGCCAAGACCAGCGTCGGGGTGCTCATCGACCGGGGCGTGAAGGCCGAATACGTGCTCGCCGGACCGCAGATGATCGGCGCGCCGATCGGCGCGGTGGACGCGGTGCGCACGCAGGTGCCGGGCATCAGCGACGTGACCGGGATCCGGGTGGTGGCCTTCGAGGTCGACGGCGACCAGGTCGGCGCCACCTCGCTGGACGGGCCCATCGACCCGGTGATGGACATCGACATGCTCAGCGGGACGAGCACCGTGCCCGCGGGCGGGATGCTCGTCGACGAGACCAAGGCGCAGGAGAAGGGCTGGAAGGTCGGCGACAAGGTCGGCATCACCAGCCTCGACAAGAAACAGCTCGAGCTCACCGTCGCCGGCGTCTACGCCAATTCGGCGCTGCTCGGACCGATGGTGGTCGACTCCGGGGTGTACGAACAGTTGATGCCGCAGAGTCTGCGGACCAATATCTTCGTGCTGGTCAAGGCCGCGCCGGGGACCGACCTCACCGCCATGCGGGCGAATCTCGAGAAGGCCACCGAGCCGTTCGTGGTGGTGCAGGTCCAAGACCACGAGCAGTTCAAGGGCGCGCAGGGTCAGCAGATCAACACCCTGCTCGCGATCCTCTACGGGTTGCTCGCGCTGGCGGTGGTGATCGCGGTGCTCGGCATCATCAACACCCTGGCGCTGTCGGTGGTGGAGCGGCGGCGCGAGATCGGCATGCTGCGCGCGGTCGGCACCCAGCGTGCCCAGGTGCGGCGCACGATCTACCTCGAATCCATGCTGATCGCCATCTTCGGTGCCATCGTGGGCCTGGTGCTCGGCATCGCGCTGGGCGTCGGCTTCCTGCGCACCCTGCGTGACATGGGCATCGACCAGATCACCATCCCGTGGTCGCAGTTGGTGATCGTGCTGATCGCCTCGGGCGTGGTGGGTGTGCTGGCGGCGGTGTGGCCGGGCGTGCGGGCCGCGCGGACGCCACCGTTGGCGGCGATCGCCGACCTGTAGTGATCGTCGGAATCCGGTGTCACCGTGCATCTTTCGCACGATGACACCGGATTTCGCGTTTCCGGGGGTGTACGGAAACGCTCACGCGGGATAGCGGTCGCGCCAATCGTCGGTGGGCTGACCGTGGGCGTCCACGGGTGGGGTGAGGCCGAATTCGGTGCAGTAGTCGGCGGCGAGGAGGTCGAGGACCGGGCGCACGTCGACGGTGTTCGCCCAGCGGCGCGGCAGCGCGGTGTGGCCGTAGCGGGCGCCGAGCAGGCTGCCGGCCAGGGAGCCGGTGGCGTCGCTGTCGCCGGAGTGGTTGACCGACAACAGCAGTCCCGTGCGGACGATCTCGTGGGGTGCGCCGCCGAGGTTCTCGGCGGCGAGGGTGGCGAAGACGGCGATCGCGAGGGCTTCGGGGCCGATCCAGCCTCGGCCGAGGGATTCGACGTCTTCGGCTGTGGGGTAACGCCGTTCGCGGTCGATGCGCGCGGCGAGGCGCTGTGCGGCGTTGAGGGCTGCCGAGGTTTCCTCGTGGTTCGGGTAGTTCGACAGTTCCTCGTGCGCGCGTGCGAGTGCGGTGGGGGTGTCGGCACCGCGTGCGAGCTGGTAGATCAGCGCGGACAGGGTGCCCGCCGGAAGCCAGCCACTGGGGTGTCCGTGGGTGAGTGCGGCAGCGTCGCAACCCAATTCGAAGATGGTGTCGGTGACAGCACCGGATCTGTCCGCGGCGTAACCGAATCCGCACGGGGCCGCGCGCATGACCGCGCCGCTGCCCTTGGAGCGGTTGATCGGGTGCTCGCGGGTGCCGAGCGGGGCAGTGGGCGCGCGGCGGTGCGCGGCGTGGCGCAGGGCGGCGTAGACCGAATGGGCCACGCCGCGTTGTTCGGTCAGTGCGGGGTAGGCGCGCAGAGCGCTGTGCAGGGTGTGGGGCTGGGCGGGCAGATCGGTGACCTGCCCACCGAGCCACACGAGCATGCCCTGCTGGAGCAGACCCATGGTCGCGCCACCGATGCCCTTGGCCCTGGCGCGCACAGATCCCCGGATCAGCGCTTCGACGGTGAAAGCGGTGAGTTGGGTTTCCTCGGAGATGCGCAGCGGGGTCATGTCGGTGAGTCCGGCGGGGCCGAATTCGGCGCGGATCTGGTGCAGGGAGCGGGTTTCCACCGGGGCGCCGAGGGCGTCGCCGATCGCGCCGCCGAGCAGGCAGCCGTGGACGGCCTCGCGCCAGACCGGGGCGGCGGTGCGGTGGGACACGACCGGGCTCGGGCCGGAGGGCGTCTCAGCAGGGGTGCTGCCGCGCTGAGGCTCGGTGACCGGTGCCGAGGCCGCGTCGGGGCGAATGTGCGGTGCCTCGGTGCGGGCGGTGCGTCGAGGCGCGGCGACCTGGACCGGGACGGCGGTGTCGGGCCCGGACTCGGCGAGCGTCTGGCCGGAGACGGGCGGGCCGTGGCGGTCGCGCGGTGGTTCGGGGATGTGCGATGCCACGAGGTCGAGCCCGGGGAAGGAGCCGGAGCCGGGTGCTGATCGGCGGTGGTGCAGGGCCTCGGTGAGGGCGGTGGCGAAGGCGGTGCAGGTGGGGAAGCGGTGGGCGGGGTCCTTGGCCATCGCCCTGGACAGGACCTTGTCCACGGCGGTGGACAGGGTGGCGCGGCGGGTGCTCGCGGCCGGTGGTGGGGCGTTGAGGTGGCCGAGCATGACGGTGGCGGGATTGGGGGCGTCGAAGGGGCCGGTGCCGGTGAGCAGGCGAAACACCGTGCAGGCCAGCGAGTACTGGTCGCTGCGGCCGTCCATGGGGGCGCTGCTGAGCTGTTCGGGGGAGGCGTAGGCCAGGGTGGCGGTGAACTGGCCGGTGCGGGTGAGGCCGCCGGCGTCGTCGAGGAGTTTCGCGATGCCGAAGTCGGTGAGGACCACGCGCTCGTCGAAGCCCGCGCCGACGCCCGCGGTGCGGGAGAGCAGGATGTTGGCGGGTTTCACGTCGCGGTGCAGCACGCCCTGGCGGTGGGCGTAGTCCAGGGCGCTCGCGGTCTGGGTGAGGATCTGGCCGATCCGGTGGATCCCGAACTCGCGCACCGGAACCGCCGACGCGTCGACCCCGTCGACGAACTGCATCGCGATCCACAGCCGCTCGGCCTCCATGCCGCGGTCGTAGACGGTGATGATGTTGGGGTGGTCGAGCTGGGAGACCAGGTCGGCCTCGCGCTCGAACCTGGCCCGGATCTCGAAGTCGGAGAACAGGTCCCGGTGCATCAACTTCAACGCGGTCAGGCGCGGCAGCCTGCGATCCCTGGCCGCGTAGACCGCTCCCATCCCGCCGCGTCCCAGTTCGCGCTCGATGACGAACCCGGCGAACACCGCCCCGCGCCGCAACATCGCCTCACCCCGTCCACCGAACCTGATGGTTGGCAGCCTAGTTGGCCGCGACACGACACGCGTCGGAGTCGGACGCTCTGCCCGGTGCCCGGTGCCCGGTGCCCGGTGCCCGGTGCCCGGTGCCCGGTGCCCGGTGCCCGGTGCCCGGTGCCCGGTGCCCGGTGCCCGGTGCTTGGTGCCCCGTGGCCCGGTGCTCGGTGCTCGGTGCTCGGTGCCCGGTGCTCGGTGCCCGGTGCTTGGTGCCCGGTGCCCGGTGCTCGGTGCCCGGTGCTCGGTGCCCGGTGCCCGGTGCTCGGTGCCCGTGGCCCGGTGCCCGGTGCTCGGTGCCCGGTGCCCGGTGCCCGGTGCCCGGTGCTCGTGCCCGTGGCCCGTGCTCGGTGCCCGTGCCCGTGCCCGTGCCCGTGCCCGTGCCCGGTGCTCGGTGCTCGGTGGCCCCGTGCCCCGTGCCTGGTGCCTGGTGCTCGGTGGCCTCGGTGTCGGGCTCCGGTGTCAGGTGCGGAGACTTCCGCGTCGGCCGGGCATTGGGCCGGGCGGTGCCGGCGCGTCGGTCAGGTGCGGACGGCCGGGGCGTTGGTGTCGGCCCAGTGGGTGATGTCGCCGCGGTCGAGGGCGGTGGCGAGCAGGTCGGGGAATTTGTCGGGGGTGCAGGCGAAGGCGGGGATGCCGAGGGCGGCCAGGGCGGCGGCGTTGTCGTGGTCGTAGGCGGGGGCGCCTTCGTCGGACAGGGCCAGCAGCACGACCACCTGGACGCCCGCCTCCTTCATGGCGTTGCAGCGGCGCAGCATCTCGTCGCGCACGCCGCCCTCGTAGAGGTCGGAGATGAGCACGAACAGGCTGTCGGTGGGGCGGGTGATCAGGGTTTGGGAGTAGGCGATGGCGCGGTTGATGTCGGTGCCGCCGCCGAGCTGGGTGCCGAACAGGACGTCGACGGGATCGCTGAGGTGCTCGGTGAGGTCGACGATCTCGGTGTCGAACACGACCAGCGAGGTCTTCAGCGACCGCATGGACGCCAGGACCGCCCCGAAGACCGAGGCGTAGACGACGCTGGCGGCCATCGAACCGGATTGGTCGATGGCCAGGACCACATCGCGCTGGATCGACTGCGACTTGCGCCCGTAGCCGACCAGGCGTTCGGGCACGATGGTGCGGTGTTCGGGCAGGTAGTTGGCGAGATTCTTGCGGATGGTCCGGTTGAAATCGATATCGCGCAGTTTCGGGCGGTGGGTGCGCGCGGCCCGGTTGATGGCGCCCGAGACCGCGGCGACGGTCTTGGCGGCGATCCGCTGTTCGATCTCGCGCACCACCTTCTCCACCACCATCCGGGCGGTGGCCTTGGTGGTTTCGGGCATCACCCGGTTGAGTCCGAGCAGGGTGCCGACCAGGTGCACATCGGGCTCGACCGACTCCAGCAGTTCCGGTTCCAACAGCAACTGGGTGAGGTTGAGCCGCTGCACGGCGTCGCGCTGCATCACCTCGACCACGGTCGCGGGGAAGTAGGTGCGGATATCGCCGAGCCAGCGCGCCACTCGCGGTGCCGAACCACCCAGTCCGCCGGACCTTTTCGTGGATCCGCCCGCTTCGCCGGTGTTGTAGAGAGCCGATAGAGCTTGGTCCATGGCCTGGTCGGCGCCGGATGACAGGCCGCCGAGTTGCTCCTCGGCGGCGGTGCCGAGGACGAGCCGCCAACGGCGGGAGTGGGTTTCGTCGGCGGAAGTCATACGGGTGCTCCTGAGAGTCGCGCGGGGTGCCGGGACATGCGGGGGCTGGGCGCCACGGTCCGGGTGGGCGGGTAGCTGGGCGGGGTACTCATCCGGCGGCGCCGAGGATGGTGGTGGCGGCGCGGAGGGCGCGTCGGCCGCGGGCCGGATCGATAGCGGTCGGGGCGGCGGCAGTTCTCGGGGCCGAGCCGGTGTCGCGCAGGGCCTGGCTGATGGCTCGGCGTTCGCCCGATTCGAAGGAGCCGAAGGTGCGCCGCAGCAGGGGGAGGGTGGCGACGAACTGGTCCTCGTGCAGTGCGCGCAACCATTCGTCGATGCGGCGCAACAACTCTCGGTCGTGGACCAGCAGCAGGCCGCGGCCGCCGAGGAAGCCGTCGATCCAGGCGGCCTTGGCGGCGGGGGTGTTGCCGATGGACAGGGCGGCGGCCAGGCGGCGGGCGGATTCGGTGTCGTCGATGCGTTCGGCGTCGCAGAGCAGGCGCACCGCGCGGCCGCCGATCGCGCCGTGCACGTCGTCGCGGTCGGCGATGCGTTGCAGGGTGGCCAGCCACTCGGTGCTGGCGTGCTCGTCGTCGCGGGTGCTGATGGCGGTGTGGGCGGCGTCGATCTGGGTGCGCAGGGCCTGCGCGGCGTCGGTGTCGAGGCCGGTGACCGCACCGGGCAGGCCGGCGCAGATCCGCACCAGCAGGCCGTCGGCGACGTGGACCAGCGCCTTGGTGTCGGTGCCGCGCACATCGCCGTAGCGCAGGGTGCGGGTCAGGCCGGGCAGGGCGCCGAGCAGGTGGGTGACATCGTGGTCGAGGGCGGCGGCCGCCTCGAGCCGGGTGATCAGGCCGTCGGTGGCACCGCCGAGGTCGGCGAGCAGAGCGGTTTCGAGCGCGTCGGCCAGTGCGGTGACGGTGACATCGTCGCGGCTCGCGGTGTCGAGGATCTTCGTCTCCGCGGCGGTGCGCAGGGTGGTGCCCCAGACCGCGGCCTCGACGATGCCGACCTCGAATTCCGGTTCCCAACGCAGCGTCCAGGTTTCGCGGAAGGTGCCGGTGCTGCGGACCTCGCCGGTGGTGGGCGTGCCCCAGTCGATACCGAGCAGGCGCAGCCGGTGCAGCAGGTGCGAGCGTTCGACGTCGCGTTCCTTGCGCAGGTCGAGGTCCAGGGTGCGGGCGAGGGCTTCCTGCTTGAGGCGCAGGGTCTTGCTGCGCGCGCGCAGGTCGGCCGCCAGGGGGACCGTCGGGGTGTCTTCCGGGACGCCGCCGAGGGTTTCGCCGACCACGAGCTCGTCGACGACCAGGCGCACCATGGTCTCGTCGCCACCGCACATCACCGACCGCACGGCCTCGGTGACCTCGGACAGTCCCGGCAGCGGTCTGCCGCGCAGGGCCGCGAGGGTGTCGGCCAGGCGCACCGCCTCGATGATGTGCGCACTCGACACCGGCAGATCATGGGCGCGCAGCACGCCCGCGACCTTGGTCAGCCAGCGCGCCACCGGACGTTCGGTCTCGGTGAACAGGTGGTGGTACCAGCCGGGCGAGGTGACGCCCGCCCCGTACCCCGACCCCGACGCCAGCCGCGAATGCGTCCACGGCACCCAGGTCAGCGCCGCCTTCGTCTTCGGCAACCCCTTGAGCAGCCGGGCGTCCGGGGCGGCCGGCCCCAGCGGGCCGACCAGCGCGGGCGCGTGCCAGGCCCCGCACACCACCGCCAGCCGCTTCGCCCCGCCCTTGAGAACCTGGCGCATCACCTGCCGCATGTGCGCCTCACGCCGCAGGGTGTGCTGATCGACCACGAGCCGGGTGCCGTCCGGGTCGTCCTGATCGGATACCGGGAGGTCGAGGTCGACGGTCGCCGCCGTGTGGTGGGTGGCGTCCTCGCGCAGGGCGGTCATGGCTTCGGTGATGGCGTCGAAAGCGGCGCTGTCGGGGACGGATTCGACGACGGCGTCCCACCAGCGTTCGGCGTCGTCGTAGCCCGCCGCCGAGGCCAGGGCGGCGAGGGGGTCGCCGCTGCCGGTGCGGGTGTCGTCCTCGGCGGCGAGGACATTCGCGGCGGGCAGGTCGCAGAAGCGGACCGGAACCGCGTGTTCGACGCCGTAGCGCAGGGCCTGCCACTCCGGGGAGAACACCGCGAAGGGCCAGAAGGCCGCGCGCGCAGGCGAATCCGGGACGTAGGCCAGCAGGGCGACGGGTGGGGTCATCGTGTCGGCGGCTACGAACCCGACGAGCGGATCTGCGTCGGCGGGACCTTCGATGAGGATGGCGTCGGGCGCGAACTCCTCGAGGGCGTGGCGCAGGGAACGCGCCGAACCCGGCCCGTGATGCCGAATACCGAAGACCCGCGTGACGGGTAGCGCCTCCGCAGACCCGGGTCCCGTGGAGCCGACACCCGCTTCGGTGATCGCGCCGGTCTCGGTGATCGCGCCGGTCTCGGTGACCGCGCCCGCTTCGGCGACCGCGCCCGTCTCGGCATCGATGTCGACGGGCACGCGCGCATCGGCATCGGGGAGGGTGGCGGTCATGGTTCGGAGCCCGGCGTCGTTCCGCGATCGGGCGGGTTGGTGCTGGTCGGCCTCGGTCGCCGGGTCGGCTGGTGTGCGGGTGGGTTGTGGTGGTCGGGCTCGGCCCGGTTGGTCGCTCATCGAAAACCCCATGTGTGGTGTGGTCCGTCCGCCCCGGCGGTGGTGGGTCAGTGGGAGATCTCGCGGCAGGCGCGGTAGAAGTCGGCCCAGTCGGGGCGTTCGCGGACGACGGCCTCGAGGTATTCGGTCCAGATCACGGTGTCGGCCACCGGGTCCTTGATGACCGAGCCGAGGACGGCGCCCGCGATGTCGGAGGCGCGCAGGACGCCGTCGCCGAAGTGGGCGGACAGGGCGAGGCCGTTGGTGATCACCGAGATGGCCTCGGCGGTCGAGAGGGTGCCGGAGGGGGACTTGAGTTTGGTGCGGCCGTCGGCGGTGACGCCCGAGCGCAGTTCGCGGAAGACCCGCACCACGCGGCGGACCTCCTCGGCGGCGGCGGGCACGGTCGGCAGTTCCAGTGCGGCGCCGAGCTGTTCGACCCGGCGGCTCACGATCGCGACCTCGGAGTCCTCGTCGGCGGGCAGCGGCAGCACCACGGTGTTGAACCGGCGGCGCAGGGCCGAGGACAGGTCGTTCACGCCGCGGTCGCGGTCGTTGGCGGTGGCGATGACGTTGAAACCCTTGGCGGCCTGTACTTCCGCGCCCAGTTCGGGCACGGGCAGGGTCTTCTCCGACAGGATGGTGATCAGCGCGTCCTGCACGTCGGACGGGATGCGGGTGAGTTCCTCGATGCGAGCGATGGCGCCGGTGCGCATGGCGGTCATCACCGGGGAGGCGACCAGGGCCGCGTCGCTGGGGCCCTCGGCGAGCAGGCGGGCGTAGTTCCAGCCGTAGCGGATCGCCTCCTCGGCGGTGCCGGAGGTGCCCTGCACGAGCAGGGTCGACTCGCCGCTGATCGCGGCCGAGAGATGTTCCGACACCCAGGTTTTGGCGGTGCCGGGCACGCCGAGCAGCAGCAGGGCGCGGTCGGTGGTCAGGGTGGCGACCGCGACCTCCATGAGCCGGCGCGGGCCGACGTACTTGGGGGTGATCACGGTGCCGTCGTCGAGGGTGCCACCCAGGATGTAGGTGACCACCGCCCACGGCGACAGCTTCCACGACGGCGGGCGCACCCGGTCGTCGACGCGGGCCAGCGCGGCCAGTTCGTCGGCGAAGGCCTGTTCGGCGTGCGGGCGCAGCAGGGTGGTGGACGGTTCGGTGATGGTCATCGCAGCTCCTCGAGCATGGTGGCGCGGTCGGTGAGATCGTGGGCGAGTCGGTGGAAGGCCTGTTGCCAGGCGGGGTCCTCGGTGGTGTCGGCGAGCGCGGTGACGCGCGGGGCCAGGCTGACGGGCAGGTGGACGCTCGCCGCGGTGAGCAGCGCGCGGTCGGTGTACACGCCCGCGCCCGAGTGCTGTTGGCGCGCGGTGGTGCGGGCGCGCGCACCGAGCAGGCCGAGGACGTGGGCGGCCACGGGTTCGGGCCACGGGTGGTCGAGACCGGGCAGGATCGCGTGCAGTTCGTTGAGCTGGTGGGCGTCGAGATCGAGGACGTGCTCGATCCGGTCGGCGGGGTCGAGCAGGGTGAACAGTTCGCGTCGTCGCAGCACGGCCTGCTCGGTCGGGGTGGCGTGGGCGAACAGGGCCCGCGCCCACGCGGTGTCGTGTTGGGCGAGGGTGGCGTCGACCCAGCCGTCCACGATCGCCTTCGCGTAGCGGGGCGGCAGGGTGAGGTTCAGCGCGATGCTCGGGGTCTGTTCGACCGGGGCGCGCACGATGGGCGCCCACGCGGACAGCGGTGTGGCGGCGATCGCCTGATGCAGGGTCTTGATCGTCGAATCCTGGCTGTCCCAGCGCAGCTTCGGTTGGTCGGTGGCATCGGTGATCCCGTCGCGACGGGCCTGCGCGTCGATCTCCTCGGGCACCCGCACCTCGACGACGCCGTCCGCGCCGACCTCGATCCAGGACGCCACCAACGTCGACATCCGCCGACCGAAGTCCGCGCCGGGCAGCCTGTTCAGCAGGGTGGCGGCCGTGCGACGCACATCGCCGCGCCGGTCGTCGAGCGCCCGCTCGAGCAGTTCCTCGTCCGCCGAACTCAACCCGTCGGCGAGCAGCAACAGCAGTTCCGCCTTGACCTGACCCGACTCCTTGGGCCACGCCGCAGCCAACACGGCCAGGGCCGCGCCCGGATCGACACCGCGCGCCCGCGCGAACCACTCCTTGCGCTCGCCCGAAGTACCGAACAACCAAACCTCCTCGGCCCCCGGCAGTTCCGAGCTGGGCGCGAAGTCGGCCGTCACACCGGGATCGATCTCCGCTGTGACAGCGATACCGCCGGGTGAGCTGGTGTCGGTGGGCGCTTCTGCTGTGCGCGTGAGTGCCTGGGTCGCCGAACTCGGCGCGTCTGCGGGGAACTCGTCGACCAGTTTCGTCCAGGCCGGGTTGCGGGCGGCGAGCCAGCGGCCACGGCGACCGGCCAGGCGCAGGAGAGGTGCGCGAAGGGTGGCGTCGGAGGCGGCGGTGAGGGCTTGCACGCAGAGGGCGTCGGGGAGGCGGAAGTCGGACGGTGCTGCCGCGGTGAACCATTCGGGGAGGAAGGGGGATTTGGCGGTGAGCAGGCGGCTGAGGCGGTCGGCCGCGCGGCGGGGGAGCAGGGGGCGTGGATCGTCCACGGCGGGTTCGGGTTTCGCGGCGGTGTGGGGGAGGCGGCCGCCGCGCAGGTAGAGGTCGTGGAGGGCGGCGGTGTGGAGCAGGCGGGTGGCGGGTTCGCCGGCATGCTGGGGGACCGCGGTGGCGACGGCGTCGTCGAGGTGTACGCCGTCGGCGCTGCGGCGGGCGGTGCCGAGCAGGGCCACCGAGACGAGTTCGGCCATGGCCGGGGTCGCGGCGGTTTCGACGGGGAATTCGGTTTCCAGGTCGCTGATCTCGCCCGCCGCGAACACCGAGACGGGGTCGAACCCGTCGGCTCGCCATTCTCCGCAGACCGTCACCGGGTGCCCGCCCGCCACGGCGATCAACCGCCACGGGTGAATACCGGGGGCCAGCGGTAGCGCGGTGCCGTCAGCGGCGACGAGCTGCCAACCGTTCTCGTCGATGGTCGGCACCACCTCCGACAGCAGCGCGGGCCAGGAACGCAACCACGGGTCCGCGCCGAGGGCGTCGGCGTAGGCGTCGAGGGTGGCCTCGATGGTCGTGCCGTCGCCGGGGAGGGTGGTGAACGGTTCGGGCGCACCGTGGCGAGTGCCCCAGTGGGCGCGCAGGGGCGCCGCACCCGGGTAGTAGTGCAGGTCGGCGTCCACCTCGCTGCCGGGCGCGGGCACCTCGCCGGTGAAATTCGGGGTGGCGAAGGAATGTTCGATGAGCAGGGCCCAGCGCCCACTGGCGCGTCCGCGCAACCAGGTGCGGCGGGTGTGCACCCGTTCCTCCTCGCTGACCCGCATACCGAGTACCAGCCAGCGGTCCCGCACCGCCGGTTCGGCCAGCACGGAATCGGCGGTCACGGGGTAGCCGATGTGGGTGCGGATGCCGGCCTGGATCGGCTCGGGCAGCGCGTCGAGGCGGCGGTGCGCGAGGACGAGCAGGTGCAGGCGCGCGTACTCGCGGACCAGCAATTCGGGCCAGTGCTCGGTGGTGACCACCGCGCTCGGCAACCGGCGCAGAGCCTCGGCGATTCGCGGCGCCTGCGCGTCGACCATGCGGGCCGCGATCGACTCGTAGGCGGCAAACGATCGGTCGACCTGTGCCAGGCCGGTGCGGATCTGGTCGGTCAACCACACCTCGAGCTCGGTCAGCCCGGCCGACACCCGCGCGCGCCGCTGCTCCACGGTGGCCTGCGACGGGGCGGCCGCGGCCTTGGCCTTGGGCGGTGCGGCAGCCTTCGCGGCCCGGCCCGCCAACCACTCGGCCGCGAAATCAGCCGGCTCCTCGACGGTGGGGACCGCACCGCTCGACCACGTCTGCAACAGCGACAGCGCGTGCTTGCACGGGAACTTGCGGCTCGGGCACGAGCACTTGTACGCGGGTCCGTCGAGATCGACGATCGCCTGATACGGCTTGGCCCCACTGCCCTGACACAGTCCCCATACCGCGTGCCCGGTGGTGCCGGTGTCGCGCCAGCGACCGGCCAGCTTGCGCGCGGCAGCCAGCGAGCTCGCATCGGGCGCCAGCGCGCGGACCTGATCCTCGGTCCACGGTGTGCGGTGCTCGGTCATCGATTCCCCCGTTCCGTCATGCGGAAATATCTACTCCACCCCACCGACAAGTAGCGTCCGCGCGGACGAAATGCCTGGAAGACGCTGGTGCGGCGGAAGTTTCGTGACGGCGCACTTGCCATGAACGTCGATATCTGGAATTCTGACCTGTTCGGCTCCGCCCGGACCGCCCGTGCTGCTCGACGCAGCGTAACGCGGGTGTGAACACCTCATCGAGCTGCCCGCCGGGGTGGGCGAGGGGTGGACATCGAGGGCCCGCCGTGGCATATCGATGACCATTCCACTCCCGCGGGCAGATTCGCTGGGGCCCCGCGCATCCCCTGGGCGAACCCTCGGCGATCGGGTAGCGTTTGCGCCGAGGATCGCCACGATGTCGCGGGGGCGCGAAGGGGGAAGTCGCAGTGTGTTCGCAACCAGCGAATCGGATCGCTGAGATGGTCGCGCGCGAGCTCGCCGCCGACCCGGCTGTGGAGGACCGGGTCGCGGCGTGCGTGCTCGCGGCGCTCGCGGCCGTCGACAGTGATTCCGACGCAACGGATTCCGGCGACACCGGCGTCTTCCTCCGCTCGATCACGGTGCAGGGTTTTCGTGGGATCGGCCCCGCGGCGACCCTGCGGTTGAATCCGGGGCCCGGCCTGACGCTGGTGGTCGGGCGCAACGGCAGCGGGAAGTCCAGTTTCGCCGAGGCGGCGGAGTTCGCGTTGACCGGCGGGAACCGGCGCTGGGACGGGCGCTCGATCGCGTGGCGGGAGGGGTGGCGCAATCTGCACGAACCCGATATTGCGCGGATCGACCTCGAATTGCTCACCGCCGGAACAGATCCCCAGCTTCGCCTCGCCACCACCTGGAACGCCGACGACGAACTCGCCGACGCGCGCTGGACCGAGCGGCGCGGATCCGAGCCCGCCACCCCGGTGGACCCGCGCGGGCAACGGCAGCGGCTGGATCTGTATCGCCCGTTCCTGTCCTACAGCGAACTCGGCGCCCTGGTCGACGGCAAACCGAGCGACCTGTTCGACGCGCTGCATCGCCTGCTCGGCCTCGATGAGCTGGCCGCCGCCGCCGAACAGATCCGCCTGCGCAAACTGGAACTCGAACGGGCCGTGAAGGATTCGCGCCAGTCTCGCGCCGACCTGCTGGTCGAGCTCGACGAGGCCGATGACGACCGGGCCCGTGGGGTGGCCGAACTCCTACGCACGCCGGAACCCGACCTCGACGCGGTCGCCGCTGCCGTAGCCGACTCGGTCCTTGGCATCGACGGGCCGGAAGGACTTCGCGCGATCCTGCGCCTGCACCTGCCCGCGCCCGCACAGGTCGCCGCGACGACGGACCGGCTCGCCGAAGCGGCCACACGCCTGGCCCGCCACGCCACCTCCGACGCCGAGGGCGATCTGCGCGTGCTCGAATTGCTCACGCGCGCAAGAGAACACGTCACGACCAGCGGTGAATGCCCGTGCCCGGTGTGCGGGCGCGGTGCTCTCGACACCGCGTGGCTCACCGCCGCCGACGCCGAAATCGCGCACCGCAGTACAGAACTCGCCGCTTTCCAGGCGGCCCGCACGGAATTCGACACCGCGTTCGCCGCGGTGGGCGCGCTCCTCACCGATGTACCGGCGGAACTCCTCGGGGTATCGAGTCCGGCCGCAGCGCACCACCCGGCGGCCGGGGCAGGCAACCCGGAGAGCGGGCAGGGCGGCACGTACTCGCTGGCGAAGCAGCGCCTGGTGGTCGCGCGGCGGTGGTCGCAATGGTCCGCCCTCGAAACAGCCGACTACGACGATCACCTGCCGGCGCGACTACGCACCATCCACGCCGCGCTCACGGCGGAACTCGCTGCCCTGCACCGCGATACCCGCACCGAGCTGGAACGCCTCGACGCCGTCTGGTCGCCGCTGGTCCCGCGCGTTCTCGCCTGGCTCGATCCCGCCCGCACGGTCGCCGACCACGCCGGTGAATTGCGCGTCGTGAAGAAAGCGGCCGACTGGCTGAAAGCCGCGACCGCCACCATCCGGGGCGAGCGGATGCGTCCCCTGGAGACCACGGCGCGGTGGGTGTGGAGCACGCTGCGCCAGCAGAGCAATGTGGAACTCGGCGCGATCCGCTTGCAGGGCAGTGCGGGGACGGCGCGACGGGTGCTGCTCGATGTCACCGTCGACGAGGTGGACGGTGCGGCGCTGGGGGTGATGAGTCAGGGCGAACTGCACGCGCTGGGCCTGTCGCTGTTCCTGCCGCGAGCGACGGTGGCGCACAGTCCGTTCCGGTTCGTCATGATCGACGATCCGGTGCAGGCCATGGACCCGGCGAAGGTCGACGGACTGGCCAGGGTCCTCGCCGAGGTCGCGGGCACCCGGCAGGTCGTCGTGTTCACCCACGACGAGCGGTTGGCCGAAGCCGTGCGCCGGATGCAGCTCGACGCGACCGTGCTCGAGGTCCAGCGTCGCGAGCGCTCGATCGTGGAGGTCAGGGTGACGGGCGACCCGGTGCGCCGCTACCTCGACGACGCCCGCTCGCTGCTGCGCACCCCGCAACTCCCGGCCGCCATCGCCGACGAACTCGTCGCCACCTGCTGCCGCTCGGCGATCGAAGCGGCGGGACTGGCCAAGGCTCGCCACGAACTCCTCGCTGCCGGACTCGCGCACGGGGAGGTCGAGCGGCGCGTGCGCAACGCCCACACCACCCGCGCCATGATCACCCTGGCCATCATGGGCGTCGGCGCGCGCGTGGACGACCTGAACAAACACCTGAGCACCGTCGGCGGCCGCTGGCTGGTAGGGGTCCTGCGCGACGCCACGGCGGGCGCGCACGTGCCGATCAACCGGCCCATGCGCGAATTGATCAGCGACACCGATCGTTTCATCACCTGGCTGCGCGCTCACGAACCGAACACGGTGCGCGCATGAGCGACCGATTACCGGTACCGAACCGGGCCCGACGCGTGCCGGCGGGCGAGTACACGGTCACCGCCGGACCGACCGCTGATCGGTGGGCACGACCCAGACCACCGGGAACGCGCCCGACCTGGCGAGTACCCCCTCGCACGGGGGCATGGTGAATCGTCGTAGGCCGAACCGGACCGCGTTCAGCCCCCGCCCCTCGGTGGCCGAACGGCTCGAGGCGGCCGAGAACCTCCTGGACGGATCGGTCTCCGACGCCGGCGGGGTGTGGTCGCGGGCGGTGGCGTGGATTCTGCGGTTGGCCCTCGAGCAGGCGGTGGATCAGTTGTGGGCGCAGGTGGCGCCGGAGTTGATGCGGTGTCCGATGCGGGCCCAGTTGCTCGCGCTGCGGGTGTACGCGGGGCCCGAGGCCGCCGGGCAGGTGGGGGCGTTGTGGGCGGCGCTGTCGCGGGCCGCCCACCATTCGGACTACGAGATGGCGCCGGGCGTGACCGATCTGCGCCGCTGGGGCGACCAGACCAGGGAGTTGGCCCGGGTATTGGAGTTGGCGCCGCTCGCGCATCAGCCCTTCGGGTGAGTCGGGCAGGATAGGCGGCATGGGTGATGTGACGGCGTGTCCGTGTCGACGCGGTGAGGACTTCGCGCAGTGCTGCGGGCCGATCCTGGCGGGGGAGAAGGCCGCGGCCACGGCGGAGACGCTGATGCGTTCGCGCTATTCCGCCTACGTGGTGGGCGACGTGGACTACCTGCTGCGCTCCTGGCACCCGAGCACCCGCCCGGCCGAACTCAGCCTCGATCCGGCGCACCGGTGGCTGTTCCTCGAGATCGTCGGCGCCCGCCAGGGCGGCCCGTTCGACGACAACGGCACGGTCGAGTTCATCGCCCACTACAAGCTCGACGGCGTGCGCGACTCGATGCACGAGCTGAGCACGTTCGTGCGCGTGGACGGGGCGTGGGTGTATCTCGACGGGACGTTCCAGGGCTGAAGCTGGGATACTGCCCGGATGCCCCGTGTCGCGATCGAGTACTGCACCCAATGCCGCTGGCTGCTGCGCGCGAGCTGGATGGCCCAGGAACTGCTGAGCACGTTCGCCACCGAACTCGGCGAGGTGGCGCTGGTGCCCGGCCAGGGCGGCATCTTCCGCATCACCCTCGACGGCGAGCAGCTCTGGGAACGCAAGGCCGACGGCGGTTTCCCCGATATCTCGGTGCTCAAGCAGCGGGTCCGCGACCGGATCGCGCCGGAGCGCGACCTCGGCCACGTCGACCGCCGCGACTGAGCCCGCTCAGCAGCACCGACCCCCGCCGCAGCAACCACCCGCGGCCGGTCCCGGCGCGGGCGCGGGTGCCGCGCCGCGACCCACGGTGCCGAAGGTGGTGAGCAGTTTGACCGTGTCGTCGTGGCCGTCGGGGCACACCGCCGGATCGCTCGCGCGCGCCATCGGCCGGGTGACGTCGAAGGTGTCGCCGCAGGAACGACACCGGAAGCTGTAGTTCGGCATCGGCCCAGTGTAAGGGCCGATGCTTGCGATCACGGTGCGCTGAACGCTTCGCCACGGCCGTCGCCGACCGTAGCGTGAGCGCGAGCGGTGATGACGAGGTGACGCATGGCGAACGGTAGCGCGGGGGCGGTGTTGCGGGCGGTACTCGACCTCGGGTCGGCGCCGCGCAGCGTGGTGGCCAAGCACGCGGGGGTCTCACCCGCCACGGTCACCTGGCAGAGCCGGGCATTGGTCGAGGCGGGGTTGCTCGTCGAGTTGCCCGAGACCGCGAGTCCGGGCGGGGTGGGCAGGCCGCACAGTCCGATCGCACTGGATTCGGTCGGCAATGTGGTGCTCGCGGTGCACATCGCGGCCGTGCAGATCACCGTCGCGGTGGTCGATATCGCCGGGTCGGTGCTGCACAGCGAACAGGTGCCCCACCGCACCCACGCGCCCTACGACATCCTCGACACGGTGGTCGAACGGGTGCGCGCGGTCGGCGCGAACCTGGCCGAGCACGTGCGCATCCGCGGCCTCGGGGTCGCGGTCGGCGGCCGGGTCGACACCGCCACCGGGTCGGTCGTGGATCACTCCTATCTGCGCTGGCACGACGTGCCCGTGCGCGAATACCTCGGCGCCCGAACGGGTTTGCCCGTCAGCGTCGACAGCCACACCCGCGCCACCGTGTACGCCGAACAGCTCTACGGGCGCCTGCGCGGCTCGGCCAGTTCGATCGTGCTGTTCGTCGGCAATGTCATCGACGCCGCCATCGCCGTGCACGGCCGTGTCCACTGCGGGCCGCGCTTCGGGGCGGGCTCGATCACCCGATTACTCGGCACCACGGACAGATTCGCACTCGAAGCGCTCGGCGATCACGCGCTGCTGGCGCGGGCCCGCGCGGTCGGACACTACGACGACGTGCCCGACCTGGTGGCGGCGGCCGTGGCGGGCGGCGGGGAACGCGACTACTTCCTCGAACGCGCCACGGCGATGGGCGAGGTGGCCGCGGCGCTGATCGACCTCATCGACCCGGAGGCGCTGATCCTGATCGATCGGGGCTTGCCGGTGCCCGGCGTGCGGGACGCCTACGACGAGGCGGTGCGCGCGCACTCCGCGATCGGCGCGAACCCGGCCGAGGTGATCTCGCCCTCGTCGTTTCCCGGCCAGGTGCTGGTGATGGCGGCGGCCGGGGTGGTGCTCCAGGAATTGTTCGACGATCCGCTCAACACCGTGGTCGCGCACGCGGTTTGATTCGAGGTTATTTTAAGGCGGTCGAATATTGACGAAAACCGGCGGTGGGCGCGACAGTTGTGGACATGAACGAAATGCCCGCCGGGGTCGTCCGGATCACGTCGGATGTGCTGTGTTGTCGTCGTCGAAATTCCGCCGCCGACAATTCATTCGACAGATCCGAGAAATCACCGTGCGTAAAAGTATTCGACGAATAGCTCTTCTCGCCGCGGCCACGTCGCTGCTGGCCGTCTCCTGCGCGACCGGCGAGGAGGACGGGGCCGCGCTCACCGGCCCGCTGCCCACCGAGGTGCCCGCAGGCGTCTCGCTCGCCATCGCCGCCAATACCGCCAAGGTGGCGCTGACCGCCTCGGGCGAGCTGAACAAGCTCTCGTTCACCGTGTCGTCGTGGCCCGCCGTGCAGGCCGGACCCGATGTCATCCAGGCGTTCCGCGGCGGTTCGGTCGACCTGGCCACCAATGCGGGCATCCCGCCGATCCACGCGCACGCCACCGGCCTCGAGGCCAAGATCGTCGGCGTCAAGGTGCGCACGACCCCGCTGTACAAGCTGGCCACCGCGCCCGGGTCCAACGTCAACAGGCTCACCGACCTGCGCGGCAAGAAGATCGGATTCTCGCCCGGTCAGGCCCAGGGACTGGTGGTGTTGCGCACGCTGAAGGCCGCCGGTATCCGTACCGACGAGGTGCAGCTGGTCGAATTGTCGAGCACGAAATTCCTCACCGCCCTACAGGCCAAGGAAATCGACGTCGCGCCGCTGGGTGAACCCAGCCTGACCAAATACCTCGACAAGTACCGGGTCGACGGCGCCACCGCCGTCGAGACCCCCGCCGTCGACGCGCTGAGCGTGCTGTGGGCGCCCACCTCGGTGTTGCGCGACGACAGCAAAGCCGCCGCGGTCGCCGAATTCGTGAAATTCTGGGCGCGCGGCGAAGTATGGGCGTGGGAACACCCCGAGGAATGGATCGACGCCTACTACGTCAAGGATCAGTCGGTCTCGGCCGAAGACGGAAAACGCATTCTGACCACCGTGGAAAAGCCGTATTTCCCGCAGAATTGGGACGAGGCGATCGCGTGGGAACAGGAGACCGTCGACCTGGTCACCAAGGCCGGTTTCTTCGGTGATTCGTTCCCCGCGGGCGAACTGTTCGACCGGCGATTCGAGAACATCGCCCACGACGCGGTGTCCGCGTCGTACCGCAGCAAGGGGCAGCAATGACCATCGCGCTGTCCCGCCCCGCCATCGCGCTCACCGCGCCGACCGACGACGGCTTCGTCGAACGGCGCGCCCTGCGCCGACTCGGCCTGCGCAAGGCCATCCCCACCGCCCGCCTGCTCGGCGTCGTCCTGCTGGTCGGGGCGTGGACCGTGGGCTCGCTGCTCGAACTGATCGACGACCGTAAACTCTCCGCGCCGTGGACCGTCGTGGCCACCGGCTGGGAACTGCTGGTCGACGGGCCGCTGCTGGCCAACCTGGGCGTCTCGCTGCAACGCGTGCTGCTCGGACTGGTCTTCGGCGTGCTCATCGGCACCACCCTCGCCGTGATCGCGGGCCTGTCGCGACTGGGTGAATCGCTCATCGACGGTCCCGTCCAGATCAAGCGCGCCATTCCCACGCTCGGTCTGATCCCGCTGATGATCCTGTGGTTGGGCATCGGCGAGGAGTTCAAGCTCGTGCTCATCACCCTGGGCGTGGTCGTGCACATGTACATCCAGACCCACGCCTCGCTCACCACCATCGACCAGAAACTGGTGGAACTGTCCGAGGTGCAGGGTGTTTCGCGCGCGCAGTTCATTCGCAGCGTGGTGCTGCCCGGCTCGCTGCCCGGGTTCTTCCTCGGGCTGCGGCTCTCGGTCACCAGTGCCTGGTTGGTGCTGATCGTGGTCGAGACCGTCAATGCCACCGACGGTCTGGGCAAGATGATGTCGAACGCGCAGAACTACGGGCAGGCCGATGTGATCCTGGTCGGCCTGGTGGTCTACGCGATCTTCGGTCTGGCCTCGGATTCGGCCATCCGGCTGGTGGAACGGAGGGTGCTGTCATGGCGACGCACTATCGCGGGGTGAGCGAGACCGAGGTCGTCGGCGTCGAAGTGCGCTCGCTGACAAGAAAATTCGGTGATCGCACCGTGCTGGACTCGATCGATCTGACCATCGCGCCCGGCCAGTTCGTCGCCCTGCTCGGCCGCAGCGGCTCGGGCAAGAGCACGCTGCTGCGGGCGCTGGCCGGTCTCGACTACGACGTCGACGGCGGCGGCACGCTGCGGATTCCGACGAAAACCTCGGTGGTGTTCCAGGATTCGCGACTGCTGCCCTGGCAGCGGGTGCTGCCCAATGTGCTCTACGGGCAGCCGCGACATCGCCGGGCCGCCGGGGAACAGGTGCTCGCCGAAGTCGGGTTGGCCGGTCGCGAACGCGCGTGGCCGCGCGAGCTGTCCGGCGGTGAGCAGCAACGGGTTTCGCTGGCCCGCTCGCTGGTCGGCGAGCCCGACCTGCTGCTGGCCGACGAACCCTTCGGCGCGCTCGACGCGCTCACCCGGCTCAAGATGCACGCCCTGCTGCGCGACCTGATCGCCCGGCATCGCCCCACCGTGCTGCTGGTCACCCACGATGTCGACGAGGCCGTCGCGCTGGCCGACCGGGTGATCGTGCTCGACGACGGCAGGCTCGCCGTCGACGTGCCGGTCGAACTGCCCGGCGAACGCGATCCGAGCCTGCCCGAGTTCCAGCACATCCGCCGCACCCTGCTCACCGCACTCGGGGTCGCCGAGACCGCGGCCTGAAAGGCACCACCATGTCGAAACACCTGCACCTCAACGCCTTCCTGATGTCGGTCGGCCACCACGAGGCGGCCTGGCGGCTGCCCGAGAGCGACCCGCACGCCCACACCGACATCGACTACTACGTGAAGCTGGCCCAGACCGCCGAGCGCGGCAAGCTCGACTCGATCTTCTTCGCCGACAGCCCCGTGCTGATGGGCGATCCGGGTCGCAGGCCCAGCGGCAAGCTGGAGCCGACCGTGATCCTGACCGCGGTGGCCGTGCAGACCAGCCGGATCGGTCTCATCGCCACCGCCTCGACCAGCTACAACGACCCCTACAACCTGGCGCGGCGGTTCGCCTCGGTGGACTGGGTCAGCAACGGGCGCGCGGGCTGGAACATCGTCACCACCGCGGGCGCCGACGCGGCCCGCAACTTCGGCCTCGACGACACCCCCGACCACCGGGTGCGCTACGAGAAGGCGGCCGAGTTCGTCGACGTGGCGACGAAACTGTGGGACAGCTGGGACGACGACGCCATCGTGGCCGACAAGGAACTCGGCATCCACGCCGACGCCGCCAAGGTGCGCAAGATCCTGCACAGGGGCGAGCACTTCCGGGTCGACGGCCCGCTGAACCTGCCGCGCTCACCGCAGGGCTACCCGCTGCTGGTGCAGGCCGGATCCTCCGAGGACGGCAAGGAATTCGCCGCCCGCTACGCCGAGGCCGTGTTCACCGCGCAGCAGACACTCGAGGACGCCAAGGACTTCTACACCGACCTCAAGGCCCGCACGATCGCCGCGGGTCGCGACCCCGAGTCCATCAAGATCCTGCCCGGCATCGTCCCGATCATCGGCGACACCGAGGAACACGCCCGCGAACTCGACGCCGAACTCGCCCGCCTGATCTCGCCCGAATACGCCCGCAAGCAGCTCGCCGAACGGTTCAAACTGCCCATCGACGAGCTCGACCTCGACAGCGAACTGCCCGCGGACCTGCCCACCGAGGACGACATCGAAGGCGCCAAGAGCCGCTTCACCCTCATCGTGAATCTGGCTCGCCGCGAACGCCTCACGCTGCGTGAACTGATCGCCCGCCTCGGCGGCGGACGCGGCCACCGCACCTTCGCGGGGACCGCGGTGCAGGTCGCCGACGCCATCGAGGACTGGTTCCGCCAGGGCGCGGCCGACGGGTTCAACATCATGCCCGCCGTGCTGCCCTCGGGCCTGGACCGGTTCGTCGACGAGGTGGTGCCGATCCTGCAGGAGCGAGGCCTGTTCCGCACCGAGTACACCGAGACCACGCTGCGCGGCCACTACGGCCTCGCGCGCCCGGCCAACCAGTTCGACGAGGCGGACGCGCTCGTGGCAGCCCGATGAGATCGGATTGGATCCGCTACCTGACCCGCCGCTGTCTCGAGCACCGGCGACTGGTGATCCTGGCCTACACCGGCGCACTGGCGGCGGCGTTGCTCACCGCGACGCTGCCGCTGGTGGTGCGCCACGTGGTCGACACCCTCAGCGCCACCGCGGCCTCGGTGACGCCGTGGGTGGTGCTGCTGCTGGTGCTCGGGGTGGCCCGGTTCGGCGCGTCCTACGCGCGCCGGGTCGCGTCCTCGGAACTGTCGCTGGGGGTGCAGCACGATCTGCGCGGTGACCTGTTCGCCGCGCTGCTGCGGCTCAGCGGCCGCGAACAGGCGCAGTTGCGCACCGGGCAGGTGGTGAGCCGGGCGATCACCGATGTCACGTTGATTCAGATGTTCCTGCAACTCATTCCGATGATCGCGGGCAATGTGGCGCTGCTGGTGGCGGTGCTGGCGCTGATGACGGTGATGTCGCCCGCGCTCACGCTCATCGCGCTGCTGGTGCTGCCGGGGCTGTGGGTGGTCACCCGGCGCAGCCAACGCCAACTGTTCCCCGCGAACTGGGACGCCCAGGCCCGCGCCGCCGAGGTGGCGATGCAGGTCGAGGCCGCGGTGGCCGGGGTGCGGGTGGTCAAGGGGTTCGGGCAGGAGCGCTACGAGCTGGATCAGTTGAGCGCGAGCGCGCGGGTGCTGTACCGGTCGCGGTTGCGGGTCGCGCGGATCACCAGTCGATTCACCCCGGTCGTGCAGGCGGTGCCCGCGGCCGGGCAGGCGCTGATCCTGGTGGTCGGCGGGTTGCTCGCGCTGAGTCAATCCATCACGCTCGGCACATTTTTGGCGTTCATGACCTATCTGAGCGCGTTCGTGGGGCCGGTGCGGCAGTTCTCGATGCTGCTCACGGTGAGTCAGCAGGGGAAGGCGTCGCTGGATCGGGTGCGGGAGGTGATCGAGGCGCCGGGGGACACCGGTTCGTCGGACCCGGCGCGCGAATCGGCCGGTGCCGCACCGGTGGACGCGACGCGTGGCCGTGTCGGGGCGCGGACCGAGCTCGGCACGCCTGGTGTGGTGGGGACACGAGGCGCGTCCGAGACCGAACCGCCGTCGATCGAATTCGATTCGGTCACTTTCGGTTTCGACGACACCCCGATCCTCGATGGCCTCGACCTGCGGATCGGTTCCGGGGAGACCGTGGCCATCGCCGGCGGGGCGGGCAGCGGCAAGACCATCCTGGTGTCGCTGCTGCCTGCCCTGCTCGAACCCGATTCCGGCGCCGTGCTTTTCGACGGTGTCGACCTGCGGGAGCTGGCGGATCCGCGCGCGCAGGTGGCGATGGTCTTCGAGGACACGCACCTGATGGCCGATTCGATCCGGGCCAATGTCGCCTACGGCAGGCCGGACGCGAGCGACGAGCAGGTCTGGCACGCGCTGTTCCTCGCCGCCGCCGACGAGTTCGTCACCGCCCTACCGCAGGGCCTCGACACCACCATCGGCGAACGCGGACAACGACTCTCGGGCGGCCAACGCCAACGCATCGCCCTGGCCCGCGCCCTGCTCACCGAGGCGCCGGTGCTGGTACTCGACGACGCCACCTCCGCCATCGACGCGCAGGTGGAGGAACTGATCTACCAGCGCATCGCCGCCGAGGTCCGCCGACGCACGACCATCGTTGTCGCGCACCGCATCTCGACGCAGTCGCTGGCGGACCGGGTCGCGGTCCTCGACGGCGGCCGCGTCGCCGAACTGGGCACCCTGCGCGAACTGCAACGCTCCGGCGAACTGTTCCGCGCGCTGTTCACCCCGCCCGAAGTGGTCGGAATCGGGGTCGATCCCCAGCACGACACCGCGCGCGTGGCCACCGAGGAACTGTGGGTGGCGCCGGATGTCGACGCCGACGACGACCGCACCATGGAACACCTCGCCAGGGCGTTCGCGCGCAGGTCGGCGGGTGCGCCCGCGGGCGGTGGCGGTGGCGTGGCCGGGGGCATGATGGCCAGTGCGCCACCCAGCGGCGATATCGTCGCCCTGCTCGACCGATTGCCGCCGGTCTCCGGCGAACCCGAGGTCGACCGGTCCTTCTCGCACACCCCCGACACCGCGTTCTCCCTGCCGCGACTGCTGCGCCCGTTCACCTGGCCGCTGCTGGCCGGACTCGGACTGGTCGGCCTCGACGCCGTCGCCCAGGTGCTGATCCCGTTCCTGGTCCGCTACGGCATCGACCACGGTGTCCTCGCCGGCGCCAGGAACGTGGTGATCGGCGCGGCCGCGCTGGCCATCGTGGTCGTGGTGGTGGACTGGGCGATCAGCGTGGCCCAGGTGCGCGTCACCGGACGCGTCGGCGAGCGACTGCTCTACGGGTTGCGCCTGAAAACCTTCGCCCACCTGCAACGACTCGGCCTGCAGTACTACGAGCGCGAACTGGGCGGCCGGATCATGACCAGGATGACCACCGACATCGACGGGCTCTCGGCGTTCCTGCAAACCGGCCTGGCCACCGCGCTCACCAGCACCGTCACCATCGCCGGCGTGGTCACCGCGCTGCTGGTGATCGATGCCGAGTTGGCCGTGGTGGTGCTCGTGCTGCTGCCGGTGCTCGGGGTGGCGACCGTGGCGTTTCGGCGCGCGTCGGTGCCCGCCTACAACCTGGCCCGCGAGCGGGTGAGCGCGGTCAACGCCTACCTTCAGGAGAACGTCGACAACATCACCGTCACCCAGGCGTTCCGTCGAGAATCGGTGAACCAGAACGAGTTCGAGGGCAGGTCGTGGGCCTACCGCAACGCGCGGCTGCGCTCGCAGGTGCTGATGGCGGTGTTCTTCCCATGCATCGAACTCATGTCGGTGATCGCCACGGCGGCCGTCCTGGCCGTGGGCGTGCATCAGGTCCGCGACGACGTGCTCACCGCGGGCACGCTGATCGCGTTCCTGCTCTACATCGAATTGCTGTTCGCGCCGATCCAGCAGCTCTCGCAGGTGTTCGACAGCTACCAGCAGGCCGTCGTCGGCGTCGACCGGATCGGCGAGCTGCTGCGCACCCCCGTCGACACCCCCGAAGCCGACGATCCGCTGCCGGTCACCGGTCTCGACGGGGCGATCGAACTGCGCGCGGTGAGCTTCGGCTATTCCTCGCGCACGCGCACCGTGCTCGACGGCATCGACCTGCGGATCGAACCGGGCCAGAAGGTCGCGCTGGTCGGCGAGACCGGCGCGGGCAAATCGACCCTGGTCAAACTGCTCGCCCGGTACTACGACCCGACCGGGGGCGCGGTGCTCGTCGACGGGGTCGACATCCGCCGATACCGGTTGCGCGACTTCCGCAAACGGCTCGGGGTGGTGCCGCAGGAACCGTTCCTGTTCGGCGACACCGTGCGCGAGGCCATCGCCTACGGTCGCCCCGAGGCCGCGCCCGCCGATATCGAATGGGCCGCGCGGGCGGTCGGCGCGCACGAGATGATCGCCGCGCTCGAACACGGCTACCACCAGCCGATCGGCGCGCACGGGCGCAGCCTCTCGGCCGGGCAGCGCCAATTGCTGGCGCTGGCCAGGGCGCAGCTGATCGACCCGGACATCCTCATCCTCGACGAGGCCACCGCCTCCCTGGATCTGGCCACCGAAGCGCGGGTGCGCGCGGCGGTGGACGTGCTGACGGCCGGGCGCACCACGATCGTGGTGGCGCACCGGCTGGCCACCGCCGCCGACGCGGACCTGATCGTGGTGGTCGGCGGGGGTGCGCTGGTGCAGGTCGGCACGCACGCGGAACTGGTCGCGGTCGACGGTGCGTATCGGCGGCTGTGGGCGGCCTATGTCGGCGAGGACACGCGGCACGACAACGCCGTGGGCGGGTCGCTCTCGGGGGAGGATGACACGCCGCGCCGGGTCGACGACGCGGCGCAGCGTATTTCCAGCTAATCGGATCGAGGTCGATCGTCGCGCGGGCAGCCGGTCCGGGCGACGGTCGACCTCGGTGTTCGCACGGCCCCGACGGGTGGGAAATATCCCCCGAATCCGTCTCGTGACCGCCGCGTAAGCCCGTGCTCCGGGGGTAACACCTGTATCGCAAGGTAACGGTTACCTGCGGAAATGGCGCGATGATCGCGCGACCGGGCGGTGCGCACGTACCCTCATAGGAAGTCACCAGGTGCGGCGACCAGCGGGAGCAAATACCCAGGCACCGTGCGGTCGCGCCGGCTAGGAGGTGTGCGATGAGCATTCAGTCCGATCTCGACCCCGACCTGCGGACGCACGAGGCCGACCCGCTGGCACAGACCGAATACGGCATCGTGGGCGGCACCTGGGACGGACCGGTCGCCGTGTGGCGCAGCATCCCCTACGCCGCCGCCCCCGCCGGACCGCGACGCTTCGCCGCCCCGCAACCGCCGCAGCCGTGGGACGGCGTGCGCGACTGCGTGGTGTTCGGCGATATCGCCCCGCAGGCGATGGGCGCGATGGTGCCGGTCGACTCCGACCTGCAGATGGGCGAGGACTGCCTGTGGCTCAACGTGTGGTCCCCGCGCCCCCAGCCCAGCGACAGCGAACCGCGCCCGGTGCTGGTGTGGATCCACGGCGGCGCCTACTGCCTCGGCACCGCCGCGCAGACCATCTACGACGGGCGCAAACTCGCCGAGGCCGGTGACGCGGTGGTCGTGTCGGTGAACTACCGGCTCGGCGTGCTCGGCTTCCTGGACCTGTCCGCGTTCGGCGAGCAGTTCACCGCCAACCTCGGCCTGCACGATCAGCTCGCCGCGCTCGCGTGGGTGCGCGACAATATCGCCGCCTTCGGTGGCGACCCCGGCAATGTGACGGTGTTCGGTGAGTCCTCCGGCGCGGGCTGCGTGACCGCGCTGCTCACCTCACCCGCCGCGGCCGGGCTGTTCCACAAGGCCATCGCCCAGAGTCCGCCCGCCACCACGGTTTTCGGGCAGGAGCGGGCCGCGATCGTCGGGCAGCGCTATCTGGAACTGCTCGAGCTCACGCCGGGCGAGGCGAATCGCCTGCTGGAGTTGCCGATCGAGCAACTCGTCGAGATCGGCGCGGTGCTGTTGGACGAGGTGCCGATCAAGGAACCCGGCAGGCTCGCCGCCGCGCCGGTGGTCGACGGCGACCTGCTGCCCGGCTATCCGATCGACCGGTTCCAGCAGGGTCGCTCGCACCGGGTGCCGCTGCTGATCGGCACCAATCGCGATGAGGCGTCACTGTTTCGAGTGTTGCGCTCGCCCATCATGCCGGTGACGCCCGACGCGGTGAACACCATGCTGCGCGATGTGGCGGCCTCGCACCCGGAGATGGCGCCCGAGCGGATCGCCGAGATCACCTCCGCCTACCCCGACCTCACCAAAACCCGTGGGGCACTGGCCATGTCGACCGACGCGGCCTTCCGGATGCCCGCCGCCTGGGTCGCCGAGGGCCACGCCCAGCACTCGCCGACCTGGATGTACCGCTTCGACTACGCCACCCCGATGCTCAAGGCGGCCAGGGTCGGCGCGGGCCACGCCACCGAATTGCCCTATGTCTTCGGCAATTTCGGCACCTTCAACCACGACCCGACCTTCTGGCTCGGCGGGCGCAAAGCCTCGGTGGCGGTCTCGGGCCGGATGCAACGGCGCTGGCTGGCCTTCGCCGAACACAGCGTCCCCGCCGCCATCGACGGCTCCAAACACTGGCCCCACTACCGCCCCGCCGCCCGCTCCACCCTGCTCATCGACACCATCGACCGCGTCGTCGACAACCCCGACGCCGACCTGCACAACGCCTGGGGCGACCAGGCCGTCGGCTTCGGCTGAACCGCCGAGACCTTCGGTAAGTGGTGCTAATGTGGTGCTATGTCGAATCTGAACCTGCGGCTGCCCGACGACCTACACACCGCCGCCGCGGCGGAAGCCGACGCCGCGCACATGTCCCTCAACAGCGCTATCTGCGATGCGCTCCGGGACTGGGTCGCCGTGCGCGCGCTCAGCCGTAAGGAGGATGCCATCCTGGAGCGCGTCATGGTCGAGGACGCGGATCTGCTCGCGCTGATCCGGGAAGCCGAGTAGGTGCGCCCGGAAGCGCTGATCAAGTGCAACCAGCGAGTCACCGAAGGTCAGGGCGCGATTCGTGATCTAGGCCTCGTCGCCGCAGCTGCGACGAGAGCGGACCAGATTGTGCTCGGGCGCGAGGCGTATCCGACACCCGAGTCGAAGGCTGCGGCGGTCTTCCAATCGGTCATCCGGGATCAACCCTTCACCGAGGGCGACAAGATGACGGCGTGGGTGGCCGTTCGACTCCTGCTGGGTTGCTATGGACTCGTTCCCGGCATCGCCCCTGCGGCCGTGGTCGCGTTGATCGAGACCGTCGCCACCGAACGCACCGAGGTCGCCTGGATCGCCGAGCAGTTCGCGGTCCGATCGAATGCCACCGCGCAGAAGTGATCCCTCCGTCGGGAATCGGGCCGCCGCCGTCGGTTTCGACGGCGGCCACGAGCGGCGGATCAGACGTCGGTGGAGAAGCGGATGCCGCCGTCGGGGATGACGACGCCGGGCCACACGCGGGCGCCACGCAGCAGTTCGCAGCGGGCGCCGACCACGGCGCCGTCGCCGATGACGCCGTCGCGGACCAGGGCGCGGGGGCCGATGCGGGCGCCGAAGCCGATGATGGAGCGTTCGACGGTCGCGCCCGCTTCCACGACGGCGCCGTCGAAGATGACCGCGCCGTCCAGGCGGGCGCCCGCGCCGATCTCGGCGCCGCGACCGACCACCGTGCCGCCGATGAGCAGCGCGCCCGGCGCCACCCCGGCACCGGGATGCACGAGCGACTCGCCGCGCTGGCCGGGCAGGGCGGGGGAGGGGGCGATGCCGCGGACCAGGTCCGCCGAGCCGCGCACGAAGTCCTCGGGGGTGCCCATATCGCGCCAGTAGGAGGCGTCGACGTGGCCCTGCACGCGGGCACCCTCGGCCAGCAGCGCGGGGAAGACCTCGCGCTCGACCGAGACCGGGCGACCCGTGGGGATCTTCTCGATGTACTCGCGACGGAACACGTAGCAACCGGCGTTGATCTGGTCGGTCGGCGGATCCTGGGTCTTCTCCAGGAACGCGGTGACCCGGCCGTCGGCGTCGGTCGGCACACAGCCGAAGGCGCGCGGATCGCTCACCCGGACCAGGTGCAGGGTCACATCGGCGCCGGTCGACTCGTGGGTGTCGAGGATCGCGCCCAGGTCGGTGCCGCCGAGCACGTCACCGTTGAACACCATCACGTTGTCCGCGCGCAGCTTGGGCAGCACATTGCGGATACCGCCGCCGGTGCCCAGCGGTTCGGTCTCGGTCACGTACTCGAGGTCGAGGCCCAGCTCGGAACCGTCACCGAAGTGCTCCTCGAAGACCTCGGCCTTGAACGAGGTGCCGAGCACGACGTGGGTGATCCCGGCGTCGGCGATCCTGGCCAGCAGGTGGGTCAGGAACGGCAGCCCGGCCGTCGGCAGCATGGGCTTGGGCGCCGAGAGGGTCAGCGGACGCAGCCGCGTGCCCTGTCCGCCGACGAGGATGACCGCGTCGGTGCCTGCATTGCCTGCCATCGAAATTCCCCTGTTCACAGTGACCGGTGCCCTAGGCCCCGGTTCGCGCTTTCTCGCGCAGCGCCGATCGAACCGCAATCCGGGAGCGAACCGCAAGTCCGGCCCGCAACGCCCCCCGCAGCGGTGCCTGCCACCAGTGCGGATGCCGATCGGCCTGGAAGCGGTACGCGCTGGCGTGGTGGGCCGGCAGCATCAGTTCGGGATGCTTGCCCGCGGCGTGGCCCTTGGCGTGGGTCACCTCGGCGTCGGGGACGAAGATATTGTGCCAGCCCGCCTTGCCCATGCGGTCACCGAAGTCCACGTCCTCCATGTACATGAAGTAGCGCGAATCGAAACCGTCGATGGTGTCGAAGGCGGCGCGGCGCACCAGCAGGCACGAACCCGACAGCCAGCCGACGACGCGCTCGGTGAGCTGCTCGTTCTCCTGGCGGTAGCGCACCGACCACGGGTTCTTCGGCCAGACCGAGCCCAGGATGGCGTGGCCTGCGCCGTCGGCGAGACCGGGCACGCGGCGCGCCGACGGGTAGACGCTGCCGTCGGGCTCACGGACCATCGGCCCGAACGCGCCCGCGCGCGGCCAGCGCTTCGCGGCTTCGAGGAGCTTGTCGATGGAATCGACGCCCCAGCGGATGTCCGGGTTGGCCAGGATCACGAACTCGATCGACGGGTCGATCTCGGCCACGGCCCGGTTGATCGCGCCGCCGTAGCCGATATTGCCGCCGGTGCGCAGCAGCGTGACGTGCGAATTGGCCTCGGCGACGAGTTCGGGCACACCGTCGGTGGACCCGTTGTCGGCCAGGATGACCTGCGGCTTCTCGCTGGTCGCCTCGGTCAGGGTGGTGATGAAATGCTCGAGGTGCTCACCCGGTGAATAGGTCACCGTGACCACGGCAAGGCCGGCGGGGGCTGGAGAATCGGCTGCGTCTGCTGCGTTCACGACTGCGGAGCCTAGTCGGACAATCGGCGCAGTGCGTCGGTGACCGCGATCCGCCATGGCCGAAGCGGAGTCAGACCGGCGTCGTTCCACCCCGCCGGGGACAGCGCCGAATACGCCGGGCGCGGTGCGGGTCTGGGGAACTCGCTCGAGGTACACGGCCGCACGCGGGCCGGGTCGGCGCCGAGGTCGGTGAAAACGGCCACGGCGAGGTCGAACCAGGTGGCGGTGCCGGAGTTGGTGGCGTGCAGCACCCGGGGGGTGGCGGGGCGGGTGCTCAGTTCCAGCAGGGCGGCCGCGAGATCGGCGGCGTAGGTGGGGGAGCCGAACTGGTCGTTCACCACGCGCACGGTGTCGCGTTCGGCCTCCAGCCTGCGCATGGTCGCGACGAAATCCCCCTCGACACCGGAATACACCCACGCCGTGCGCACCACCTGGCCGCCCAGCTCGAGCACCGCCCGCTCACCGGCCAGTTTCGACCGGCCGTAGACGGTGGCCGGTCCGGTGGGGTCGGCGGGCTCGTAGGGTAGGCGCGCGTTTCCGGGGAATACGTAGTCGGTGGAGACATGGATCAGGCGCGCGCCCACCGCCGCGCAGGCGGCCGCGAGCACGGCCGGGCCGGTGGCATTGGCGGCGAAAGCGGCCTCGACCTCGGTCTCGGCCGCGTCGACGGCCGTATACGCCGCGCAGTTGAGCACGACCGTCTCAGGAGTCAGCGCGGCCTCGACGGCGGCGCGGTCGGTGATGTCGAGCTCGGCGCGCGAGACCGCGCGCGCGGTGGGCGCCAGCCGAAGGAGCTGCTGTCCCAGCTGTCCGCCCGCACCGGTGACGAGCACGGCGGGGGCACGGAAATCGGCGTTCACGCGGCCAGTCTGGCACGCCGGGGCACCAGCGGTTGAGCCCGAGTGTGGTAACTGTTGGTTAGCCTGGGGCAACACTGAGGCGGGGTTCGCCGGGGGGAAGTACGCCGAGGGTGGCGCGGAGTTCGTCGAGAGGATGCACGAGTGCGAGAGTCGACACGACCGGTCGGTCCACCCACGGGCGCGCTCGGCCCGGCCAAAGTCATGGTGGCGATCTCGGCGGTGCTGGTGCTGGCGCTCACCGGATTCGCCTGGCGCAGTGTCGACAACCTGATCGCCAATATCGACCGGATCGGCGGGCTCGGACTCGGCGGGGGACGCGACGGCGCCGTGGACATCCTGCTGGTGGGGGTCGACAGCCGCACCGACGCGCACGGCAATCCGCTCACCGCGGCCGAGAAGGCGATGCTGCACGCCGGCGACGAGGTGGGCACCAACACCGACACCATCGTGCTGATCCGGGTGCCCAACGACGGCCGCTCGGCCACCGCGATCTCCATCCCGCGCGACTCCTACGTCGACATCGCCGGCCAGGGCAAGGCCAAGATCAACTCCGCCTACGGCTCGACGAAGGAGACCAAACGCGCCGCCCTGCTCGCCGAGGGCAGCTCCGAGGCCGACGCCGAGAAGGAGTCGACCAAGGCCGGTCGGCAGGCCCTGATCAAATCCGTGGCAAACCTGACCGGCATCAGCGTCGACCACTACGCCGAGGTGAGCCTGCTCGGGTTCGTGCTGCTCACCGACTCGGTCGGCGGGGTCGAGGTGTGTCTGAATCAGGCGGTGGACGAACCGATGTCGGGCGCGGACTTCCCCGCCGGACGCCAGCGCCTCGACGGGCAGGAGGCGTTGAGTTTCGTGCGCCAGCGCCACGGCCTCGAACGCGGCGACATCGACCGGATCGTGCGCCAGCAGGTGTTCATGGCGCAGCTGGTCGGGCAGATGCTCAACGCCAAGACCCTGGCCAACCCGAGCAAGCTCAGCCAGATCAGCGAGGCGGTCGGGCGCACGGTGGTCCTCGACGAGGACTGGGACGTGCTCGCCTTCCTGCAACAGCTCAAGGACCTCTCCGGCGGCGAAGTGGCCTTCGAGACCATCCCCGTCGCCGACCTCGACAGCATGACCTCGGCGGGGGAGTCGGTGGTCAAGGTCGATCCGCGCACCGTGCAGAACTTCGTCGCCGGGCTGGTGGGGGACAAGCGCCCCGAGGAGGTCACCGCCGCGTCGGCCACGGATCCGAGCTCGGTGACGGTGAACGTGCACAACGCCGGCGGCGCCACCGGACTCGCCGCCACGGTGTCGGCCGCCCTGACCGGCAAGGGTTTCCGGGAGGGCGCGGTGGGCAACTACACCGGCGGCACCGTGAGCTCGAGCCGCGTGCTCGCCCACGACACCGACGACCCGAAGGCGGCCGCCGTGGCCGAGGCACTCGGCGGACTGACCGTGGTCGGCGATCCGACTCTGTCGCCCGATACCGTGAGTGTCATCCTGGCGAGCGACTATTCTGGTCCGGGCTCGACTGCCGGCGGCATGTTCGATTTCGATCCGACATCCCCGGCGACCGGAACACCGATACCGCCCGCCCCGCCGATCGACGCAGGCCAGAACGGACCGAAATGTGTGAATTGACCCATGCGTGAGCCGAATTCGACCCTGACCGACGCCCTGCTCGACCCGATCCTCGAACGCGACCCCGCCGGGCCGCGCGTCACCTGGTACGACGACGCCACCGGCGCCCGCATCGAGCTGTCCGGGCTGACGCTGGCCAACTGGGCGGCCAAGACCGCCAACCTGATCCGCGACGAGTTCGCGCTCAGCCCCGGCGCTCGGGTCGCGGTGCTGTTGCCCGCGCACTGGCAGACCGCCGCGGTGCTGCTCGGATGCTGGTGGGCGGGAACCGAAGTGGTGCTCACCCCCGACCCCGATGCCGACCTGGCCCTGGTCACCCCCGACCGGCTCGACGACGCCGACGGTGTCGGCGAGGTGGCCGTGCTGTCGTTGGACGCGATGGGAACGCCCGTGCGCGACCTGCCCGTGGGCGTCACCGATTTCGCGTCCGCGGTGCGGGTGCACGGCGACCAGTTCCTGCCCGGTGGGTTCCGTGCCGCGCTCGACGGGCTCTCGGTCGGCGAGGTGTTGTCCATGGCGCGCAAATCCGCTGCGGCACAGGGTTTTTCCACCGGTGACCGGGTGCTGTCGAGTACGCCGTGGGAGACCGTCGAGGAGTTGATCGACGGGTTCGTCGCGGTGTTGTACGCCGGTGCCTCGCTGGTCCAGGTGGTCAACCCCGACCCCGCCGGCCTCGACCATCGCGTCGTCACCGAGAAGGTCACCGTTCGACGCTGACTCCTACCCGGGTATCGGTGACGCTCCACCTCGGGTACGTGGTATGTGTCACACCCCACCCGTACCGTGGAAGTCGGACTTGGACTTTCACGGACAAAGGGGTGGCGATGAACGGTCGTTATTGGGTTCGCTGGTCAGCCGAACACGGGGCGCCGCGCGCGATACTGCGCTGGCGGATCCGACGCGGTGATCCGTTCGCGACGCTGCTCGGCGGGCAGCGGGGGTACGTGGAGCCGTACCCGCTGCTCGACGAACTGCGCGCAGGCGGCGGCATCCAGCGCCGGTCGTTCGCCCACGCCGCCTTCGACCACGCACCGGTGCGCGCGATGCTGCGCGACCCGCGCTTCGGCGTGCGACCCGCACTCGGCGAGGAGCTGCCCACCGCGTGGCGGGCCCTCGCCGAGCGGGTCACCCTGCCGCCCAACCCGGTCGAACCGCCGTCGATGCTGGTGCTCAACCCGCCCGAACACACCAGGATGCGCAGGCCGGTGGCCTCGGCGTTCACCCCGCGCGCCATCGCCCGGCTGCGCGAGCGGGTCGAGGTGGTCACCGCCGAACTGCTCGACGCCATGCCCGCCGACGGCTCGGTGGACCTGATCACCGACTTCGCGGCCCGGGTGCCGATCGCGATCATCGCCGACATGCTCGGCTTCCCGGCCTCGGCCCGCGAGAGCTTCCTGGCCTGGGGCGACAAGGTGACCCCGCTGCTCGACATCGGCACCTCGTGGGCGTCGTATCGGGCCGCGATGGTCGCGATCGAGGAGATGGACGACTACCTCGCCGACCACATCGCCACGTTGCGTCGCGCCCCCGGCGAGGACATCCTGTCCACCCTGGTCAGCTCCGGTGATCTGAGTCTGCGCGAACTCCAGGCCGGGGCCAGCCTGCTCATGGGGGCCGGGTTCGAGACGACGGTCAACCTCATCGGCAACGCCGTGTGGGCCCTGTCGGCCCATCCCGACCAGCTCGCCCTGGCCCAGGCCGATCCCGCGCGCTGGGCCGATGTGGTGGAGGAGACGCTGCGCTTCGATCCGCCGGTGCAGACCACCGCGCGCCAGGCGCTCGAGGATGTCGAGATCGAGGGGACGCGGTTGCGGGCGGGCACGACAGTGATCCTGTCGCTGGCCGGAGCCAACCGCGATCCGGCGGTCTTCCCCGACCCGCACCGCTTCGACATCGGCCGCACGAATCTCAAAGAGCACGTGGCATTCAGCAGCGGAATCCACGTCTGCCTCGGCGCGAGCCTGGCCAGGATGGAAGCCGTGCACGCGCTGGGCGCGCTCTACGCGCGCTACCCGAACCTGCGGGTGCGCGGTGAACCGGTGCGGCGAAAGTTGTTCACGCTGCACGGGTTCGAGCACATGCCGGTCGACCTGGGTCCGGTCGCGCGAACGTCGGCGCCCGACGACATGGCGGGAGCAGCCCGGCCGGTGTGAGACCGACCGAGATGCGTCGCCGGCGACGGTGGCTCCCGCCTGACGACATGGCGGGAGCGACCGGTCCGGTGCGAGTCCTCTCGAGACTTGTCATCCGGTGGCGGGTGGTCCGCACGACACGACCGCGTCCGTGCGGCAGTCGGCGCGGACCGCTCAGGTGCTCGCGCGCCAGCGGTAGCGGGTCTTCGGGCGACCGGCGCGACCGTAATCCGCACGGCGCTCGGCCAATCCGTCATCGGCCAGCTTCTCGAGATACCGCCAGGCCGTGATCCGGGAAACGCCCACGACCGCGGCGGCATCGGTGGCGGTGATGCCGGATTCGGCCGAGCGCACCGCCCGCGAGACCTCCTCGAGGGTGTGCTGCACCACGCCTTTCGGCGCACCGGCCTTCTGGTCGGCGGTGCGCAGGGCGCCGAGGGCGCGGTCGATGTCGTACTGCGACAACGCCGCCTCGCCGGCCGGCAGCGCGGTGTCGAAATCGCGGTAGCGCTCCAGCTTCTCCCGGAACGCGGCGAAGGTGAACGGCTTGAGCAGGTACAGCACCACCCCGTGCGCGACCGCGTTGCGGACCATGTTCAGTTCCCGGGCGGAGGTGATCGAGATGACGTCGGGGCGCGGCTGCAACCCGTTGAGCGCCGCCGCCACATCCAGACCGCTGATATCGGGCAGTCCGATATCCATCAGCACCAGGTGGAACGGGTTGCCCTCGGCGATCGCCTCGGCGGCCACCCGCAGCGCGTCGCGCCCGGTGTGCACGACCCCGCCGGTGACGAAACCGTCGAGCCGTTCGAGATAGGCCCGGTGGGCCTGGGCGATCAGCGGTTCGTCCTCGACGATCAGGACCCGGATCATGGCTTCTCCCTCAACGGAATGCGAACGGTGACCGCGCTGTGTGGTGCGGCCGTGGTGGTGATGGTGCCGCCGTGTCGATCGACGAGGCGGTGCACCAGGGCGAGGCCGAGGCCCGCGTGGTCGGATTTCGTGGTGTAGCCGCGTTCGGCGGCCCGCGAGAACATCTGCGCCGACATGCCCGGCCCGCTGTCGGACACGCGCACCCACAGCGCGCCGTCGCGATGACAGACCGACACCTCGACGCGCTTGTCGGCGGTGCCAGCGGCCGCGTCCATCGCGTTGTCGATCAGATTGCCGACCAGGGTGACGGTCTCGTGCGCGGAGAGCGGATCGGTGGAGTCCAGCGCGGTGTCCTCGCTGATCGCCAGGCTCACCCCACGCTCGGCGGCCTGGTCGACCTTGCCCAGCAGCAGCGCGGCCAGCGCGGCATCGCCCACGGCGGCCAGCAGCCGGTCGATCAGAACCTGGGACAGCTGTAATTCGGCGGTGGCGAAGGCGACCGCCTCCTCGGGGCGCCCGAGTTCGACCATGGTGACCACGGTGTGCAGGCGGTTGGCGGCCTCGTGGGCCTGGGCCCGCAGCGATTCGGCGAAGCTGCGCACCGAGTCGAGCTCGCCGAGCACCGCGCGCAGTTCGGTCTGATCGCGGATGGTGAGCACGGTGCCGATCTCGCGGCCCTCCCAGCTCACCAGGTCCTGGTTGACCAGCAGGATCCGGTCGGTGGTCACGTGCGTCTCGTCGCGCACCACCCCGGCGCTCATCTGCCGCAGCGACACCGGCAGGTCGGCGCGATACACCGGACCCTCGGGCAGGTCGAGCAGGGTGCGCGCCTGATCGTTGACCACCTCGGCCGCGTCGGCGTCGGCGCCGAAGACCACCAGGCCCTCGTGCACCGAGTGCAGGACCGCGTCGTGGTGCTCGTAGAGCGCGCGGAGCTCGTCGGGCGCCATGCCGTGGGTCTGGCGGCGCAGCCTGCGGCTGATCAGGAACGACGACAGCGCGGCCAGGGCCAGCCCCACCGCGGCCACTCCGAGGATCAGCGGCAACTGGGAGGCGACCTGGGTGCTGATCTTGGCCCGGGTGACGCCGGCCGAGACCAGCGCGACCACCTTGCCGTTGTCGTAGACCGGCGCGACCGCGCGGATCGAGGGGCCCAGCGTGCCGGTGAAGGTCTCGGTGAGGGTCTGCCCGGCCAGCGCGCCGTCGATATTGCCGACGAACGGTTTGCCGATCTGCTCGGGGTTGCTGTGGGTGTAGCGGGTGCGATCCGGCGCCATCACCACGATGAAGTCCATGCCGGTGGCCGCCCTGATCCGCTCGGTGGTCGGCTGCAACACCCCGCTCGGGTAGGGCGAGTTCACCCCGGCCAGGGTCGAGGGCGAGCGCGCCACCGTGACCGCGACATCGCGGACCTGGAGTTCGGCGGCGACGTCGTGGTCGCGTTTGGCGTCGAACACAGCCAGGATCGTGCCGACCGCGATCATCAACGCCAACACCACCAGCTGCCATACGAAGGCCTGTCCCGCGAGCGACAGTCGTCCTCGTCGCACTCTCTTGCCTCCGAACCTCGATAGAACCTTACGCACCGATGAGACGGCGATCACAGTAGTTCCCAGAACTCTTGGACATGAGTTCAACTACCCCGCGGTAGGCGACCCTACCCATCGAGTGTTTCGTCCGATGGTCGCCGCCGTCGCATCCGGCGCATTCGCGGATCAGCACGATACCGGCCGGTACGCCACGGCGTCCTGTCTAGCGCTGCTAGGATTTCGAGCATGAGCACCCAGCAGCGCAAGGAACGCGAACGCGCCGACCGGCACCAGCGGATCATCGACGCCGCGCGCGAGATGGCCGAAGCCGACGGGTGGGACGCGGTCACCATCCGCAAACTGGCCGACCGCATCGAATACAGCCAGCCCGTGCTCTACAGCCACTTCGCGAACAAGGCGGCCATCGTCGGCGCCGTCGCGCTCGAGGGCTGTGTCGAACTCGCCGAGAACCTGCGCCGAGCCCGCGCGCAGGCAACCGACCGAACCGCGGTGATCGCCGCCGTCACCCGCGCCTACCTCGACTTCGCCGCGGCCAACCCGGCCCGCTACGACGCCATCTTCCAACAGAAGACCGACCTCGTCTTCGGCCTCGACGCGCCCAAGCCCCTGGTCGACGCCTTCGCCGGCCTGGAAGCGATGTTCGTCCCCGACGCCGAAGGCGACGACCTCGGCGCCCGCACCGAACTCGCCTGGGCCGCCCTGCACGGCCTGGCCACCCTCGAACGCGCCGGCCGACTCCGCCCCGAACTCCGCGAACGACGCATCGCCCTGCTCGTCGACGGAACAAGCGCGGCGACTGGCTGAGTGTGGCGGGTGACCGAGCGCACGCCGACGGGCACCGCGCTCCGCGTAGGTTGGAGGCAACGACGCGGACCGGCGGAGCGACCGAGGGCGAAGGGACGGCGATGGTAGAAGTCGTAGTAGTGGGGTCGGGGCCGAACGGGCTTGCCGCGGCGGTGATCGCCGCTCGCGCCGGACTGTCGGTGCGGGTGCTGGAAGCGCAGGAGCAGGCGGGCGGCGGATCGCGCACCGCCGAACTCACGCTGCCCGGTTTCCACCACGATGTCTGCGCGGGCGCGCACCCCATGGCGAAGGCATCCCCGTTCTTCCGGGCCTTCGATCTGGCCGCGCACGGGGTGGACCTGCTCACCCCGACCGTGTCCTACGCCCATCCCCTCGACGGCGGCGTCGCCGGATTGGCTTGGCGCAACCTCGAATCCACGGTCGCCGACCTCGGCGGCGACGGCCGCGCCTGGCGCACGCTGTTCGGCCCGCTGGTCGAGAACTGGCCCGACGTGGTCGATCTCGCGATGTGCGATCTGCGGCATCCGCCGTTGAAGATCGCCACCGGCATCAAGTTCGCGACACGGCTGCTCGAACAGGCATCGCCGTTGTCGGACACCATCTTCCAGGGCGACATCGCGCCCGCCATGTTCAGCGGGGTCGCCGCCCACGCCATCACCTCACCGCGCGCGTTCCCCGCCGTCGGCGCCGCCCTGCTGCTCGGCACCCTCGCACACGCGGGCGGCTGGGTGATCCCGCGCGGCGGCAGCCAGGCCATCGCGAACGCCATGATCGCCGACATCGAAAGTCACGGTGGCGAAGTCGTGACCGGACACCGGGTCGACGACTTCGCCGAACTCGCCGCCGCGCGCGCGGTGCTGTTCGACACCTCGCCCGCCGAACTCCTGCGCGTGGCCGGTGACCGCCTGCCCGAGCGATACCGCCACGGCCTCGGGCGATTCCGGTACGGCAACGCCGCGTGCAAGGTCGACTTCGCCCTCGACGGTCCCGTGCCGTGGGCCGCCGAGGGCGCCGATCTCGCGGGCACCCTGCACCTGGTCGGCACCAGGGCCGAGGCCGCGTACGCCGAACATCAGGTCGACTCGGGCGTTTTCGCCGACAAGCCCTATGTGCTGGCCATCCAACCCGGCGTCGTCGACCCCACCAGGGCGCCCGCGGGCAAGCACACGTTCTACACCTACGCCCACGTGCCCAACGGGTCCGATCGCGATATCAGCGAGCAGGTGATCGACCAGGTCGAACGGTTCGCCCCCGGATTCCGCGACCTGATCCTGGCCAAACATGTCACCCCGGCGGCGTTCATGCCCGACCACAACGCCAACTACATCGGCGGCGACATCTCCGCCGGGGCGATGACCACCCGCCAGACCCTGTTCCGACCGCTGGCCCGCTGGAACCCGTACTCCACGCCGATCCCGGGCACCTACCTGTGCTCCTCGTCGACACCGCCGGGACCGGGCGTGCACGGCATGTCCGGTCTGCACGCCGCACATCACCTGCTGCGCAAGCGGTTCGGCATCGTCACCGACCCGCTCGACCTGCTGCGCGGATCGGCGCCGGCTTACCGCTGACCGATCAGGTCGGCTTCTTCGCGGGGTCGTGGACCAGCTCGGGTCGGAACACGTCCGGCTCGAGGTAGATCGTGCACGCGCTGGCCACCGCCGCGTGGATGCGCTCGTCGGCGGCATCGATCGCCGCCGACACCTCGGTGATGTCGAGCCCGGAATGCACCGCGACCTTGGCGTTGATCAGCAGGTCCTGCGGGCCCAGGTACTGGCTCTGCAGGCGGATCACCCGTTCGATGCGCGGATCGGCCAGCAGCGCGGCGCGGATCGCGGCGTCGTCCTTGCTCGTCGCGCCCTCGCCGATGAGCAGGCTCTTGGTCTCGATGATCAGGATGACCGCGTTCACGCCGAGCAGGGTGCCGATGAGCAGTGTGCCGACACCGTCCCACACGCCGTTGCCGGTGATCACCGACAGACTCACGCCCGCCAGCGCGAACAGCAGCCCGATCACCGCGCCCGCGTCCTCGAGCAGCACCACCGGCAGTTCGGGATTGCGGGTGTTGCGGATGAAGTGCCACCACGAGTTCTTGCCCTTGAGCGGCACCGACTGCTTGCGCGCGGTGAGCAGACTGCCGCCCTCGAGCAGCATCGACACCCCGAGAATGCCGATCGCGACCCAGGGCGACTCGATTTCCTCCGGGTGCCGGATCTTGTGGATCGCCTCGTTGATCGCGAACACACAGCCCATCAGGAACAGCACCAGCGCGACCACGAACGAGTAGAAGTAGCGATTGCGCCCGTACCCGAACTGGTGCAGCTTGTCCGGCGGATGATCGGCGGCATTGCGCCCGACCAGCAGCAGCGCCTCGTTACCGGTATCGGCCACCGAGTGCACGGCCTCGGCCAGCATCGACGACGACCCGGTGATGAACGCGCCGATGAACTTCGCGACCATGATCCCCGCGTTCGCCCCGAGTGCGGCGAGGATCGCGATCTTGCTGTCTTCACCCTGCTCGGCCATACCGAAACGCTACCGCCAACGCCCGCACAGACCCCCCGACCTCACCCCGTGTCGCCGACCCCCACCGAGAACCGCCGACCCCGACCGAGAACCGTCGACTCCGACCGGGAACCGTCGACTCCGACCGGGAACCGTCGACCCCCACCGGAAACCGTCGACCCCCATCACAAACCCAGTTCAAACACCTGGGTCCAGCATCCCTGGGTGTTCTCGGCGCGCCTCCGCCTCTGGACTGACCGGAGGGTGCGACGAAGGAGTGCCCGGAGGGAGGGAAGAGGCGGAGTTAAGCGCCGAGAACCGCGGCGCCAGCCGCAAATACTACTGCGTGCGGTAGAGGTCTGGTTCCAAATAGATCAGCCGCGCAGTCGGAACGGCGGCGCGGACTCGCATCTCCGCCGAGTCGATCGCATCGGCCACCCCGGCCACGTCGAGGTTCGGGGCGATGGCGACCTTCGCGGCCACCAGCATCTCGTCCGGGCCAAGGTATTCGGTCTTGAGGTGGATCACCGAGGTGATCTTGGTGCCGTCGACCAGGTTCTCGCGGATGAGGCGACCCTGTTCCGGGGTGGCGCCTTCGCCGATGAGCAGGCTCTTCATCTCCACGATCAGCACGACCGCGATCACGCCGAGCAGCACGCCGATGCACAGCGTGCCGATGCCGTCGAAGATCGGATCATCGGTGGCCATGGTCAGGCCGACGCCGCCGAGGGCGAGCACCAAGCCGATCAGCGCGCCGGTGTCCTCGAGCAGCACCACCGGCAGTTCGGGGCTGCGCGAGGTGCGGATGAACCGCCACCAGCTCGAATCGCCCTTGAGCGGCCGGGATTCGCGCACCGCGGTGAGGAACGAGAAGGTTTCCAGGCCGATCGCGATCACCAGGATCACGATCGCCACGATCGGCTGGCTCAGCTCCTCGGGGTGCTGGATCTTGTGGATGCCCTCGTAGACCGCGTATACCGAGCCGAGGGTGAACAGCACCAGCGCCACGACGAACGAGTAGAAGTAGCGGTTGCGGCCGTAGCCGAACTGGTGCAGTTCGTCGGCGTCCTTGGTCGCGGCGCGCTGCCCGACCAGCAGCAGCCCCTGGTTGGCGGTGTCGGCCACCGAGTGCACACCTTCGGCCATCATCGAGGCCGATCCGGTGATGAACGCGCCGATGAACTTCGCCACCGCGATCCCCGCATTGGCGGTCAACGCCGCGACGATCGCCTTTTTGCCACCACCAGCCGACATATCCCTGTCCGCCCTTCCGTTCGCTGACCACGACTCGCAACAGCGTAGTGCGCGATCGGCGAAATACGCGGCGCGGCGTCAGTTCCCGTCGCCGACGCAGGCGCTGAAGAGCTGGGCGGGCCCGCGGATCGCGCGGGCTTTGATGTCGGTGTCGGTGGCCGAGATCCAGGCCGCGCTGCCCCGTTCGACGACCAGGGTGCGCCCGTTCTCGGTCAGTTCCACCGCGCCCGCGGTGCACAGCACGATCCCCGGACCCGCGTCGGCGAGCACCACCGGCTCGTCGTCGAGGCCGAGATCGAACCGGCACAGCGCGAATTCCGGTGCGGGCGTGCGGTATCGGACCGCCCCGTCGGCGCCGGGTTCGGGCTCGACCACCGGCAGGTCGATCGGTTCGAAGTCGAGCACCCGCAGCAGTTCGGGCACGTCGACGTGCTTGGGGGTCAGGCCACCGCGCAACACGTTGTCGGAGTTGGCCATGATCTCCACCCCGACCCCGTGCAGGTAGGCGTGCAGATTCCCGGCCGCCAGGAACAGCGCCTGACCGGGTTCGAGGGTCAACCGGTTGAGCAGCAGCGCGGCGAGCACGCCCGCGTCGCCGGGGTAGACCTCGGCCAGTTCGAGCGCGGTGCGCACCTCGGCGGTGAACTCGCGCGCGCCCTTGCCCGACAGGTACCGCACGCACCCTTCGAGCACCGTGGGCAGCAGCTTCGACAGCGCGGCCGGGGGCAGCGTGATCCAGGTGGTGAACAGGGTGCGCAGCCCGGCCGAATCTGGCTGGGCGGCAAGCAGTTCGGCGTACACGTTGAGGCCGGGCACGTCGAGCGCGCGCAACATCTCGACGGTGCGCTGCGGATCGCGGAACCCCGCCAGTGCCTCGAAACGTTCCAGCGCCACCACGAGTTCGGGCTTGTGGCTGTCGTCGCGGTAGTTGCGCAGCGGCGAGTCCAACGCCACCCCGGTGCGGTTCTCCCGCTCGAAACCGGCCTTGGCCTGTGCCGAACTCGGGTGGGCCTGTAGCGAGAGCGGTTCCTCGGCGGCGAGGATCTTCAGCAGGAACGGCAGCCGCGTGCCGAAAGTGTCGGCCACCGCGCCCAATTCACCGACCGGGTCGGCGGTGAGCACCTCGAGCAGCGACCGAGCGGACCCCGCCTCCAGCACGTGCGCGGGATCGGCCGGGTGCGCGCCGAACCACAATTCGGCCTCGGGATGGGCCGAGGGCACCGGTCTGCCGCACAGCTGAGCGAGCGCGGTGCGCGACCCCCATGCGTAAGAACGCAGCGCACCAACGAGTACCTGCACTAGTAGCGTCCCCCGTCGTATCGATCCGGCTCCGGGGCGGCGCCTCCGCGCGCGCCGAGGAGACGGAGGTAGGCCGCGGCCATGTCCAGGCGCAGCGCGAGCACGGCCAGCTGCTCGAGTTCGCTGCCGTGCCCGCCCCCTGCGGCGGACTCGGCGGCGGTGCGTTCGATGCTCGGCGCGGCGCCCGGATCGGCGAGCTGCGATTGCAGCACGTCGACATCGGCGTGCACCAGATCGGCGTCGATCAGGCCGGCGCCGGCACCGTCGAACACCGCCAGTTTGCGTCGGGCCGCGGCCTGATCGGGATGCACGCTCAAGGCCAGCACCCGCACCCGGTCCACCGGGGCCGGGCCGTCGAGTTCCTCGTCGTGGAACAGCGGGTCGAAGCCGGGCGCGGCGCCGCCCGCGGCCTCGGTGAGCCGACCCATCGAGGCGACGGCGTCGGCCAGATCGGCGGCCGAGGCCAGCCTGCCCGCGGACTGCAACAGCACCTCGGTGCCGTGCCCGGCCAGCTCGACCGCGGCGGGCGAGTCGCCCGCCAACACCACGCCGACGCCCTGCATGCGGGCGGCCAGCGTCTTGGCCGGATTGTGGAAGACCTCGTTGAGCGGGCCGTCGCGCAGCGCCTCGGCGTCGAGCATGTCGGCCAGCGCGGTCAGATCGGGGGTGGCGGGGCCGCTGCGCTGGGCGTCGACCCCGCGCAGCACCGCGATGCCGACCGCGAGGAACCGCAGCAGCCGGTTGTGGTCGAGCACGGGCACGCGCGGTTCGAGCACGATCGCGCGCCCGGCGGCCACGGCCCGCAGCGGACCCTCGTTGGGCGCGGCGACGATCACCTCGGCACTGCGCCGGATGGCCCGGTCGACGGCTTCGATCAGGCGCGGATCGCCCGCGTCGTCACCGGCCACCAGCACCACGTCCAGCGGGCCGACCCAGGGCGGCAGCGCGGTGACGGGCACGATCGGCAGCCCGGCGCGGTCGCCGAGGGTGGCCACGAGCAGCCCGGCCGCGCGCGCGGCCCGACCCGAACCCGAGACCAACACGAGGCTGCGCGGGCGCAGATCGGCCAGACGTTCGAGTAGGGAGGTCTCGGCGACGGCCGCGGCCGTGGCGCGCACCTGGGCGCCGCCCGAGGCCGCCGAACGCAGGGCACCACCGGTGTCGGCGGCTTCCAGCGACTCGGCATCGTCGAGGTCGAATACCGGTGTTCCAGCGATCATCGCCGAACCCACCTCCCCTCATCGCGCTGTGTCGTCTGTGACTCCACTATTCCAGCCGGGCACCGGCAATGCTCGTGATCCGACACTGGTACTGGTTTCATCTTCCCAGTCAGGCGCGGACGATGCTCAGGATCTCGGTCACGAGTGTGTTGACATCCTCGCGCGATCCGGCTTCGACGTTGAGGCGAAGCAGCGGTTCGGTATTCGACGCGCGCAGGTTGAACCAGGCGTGCTCGCCCAGGTCGACGGTGACGCCGTCCATCCGGTCCACCGACACCGTGCGGTCGGCGAACGCGGCCAGCACCGCGGCGGTGCGATCGGCGGCGTCGGCCACGGTCGAGTTGATCTCGCCCGAGGCGGCGTAGACGTCGTAGGCGGCCATCAGGTCCGAGACCGGACGATCGCCCTCGCCGAGCGCGGCCAGGACGTGCAGCGCGGCCAGCATGCCCGAGTCGGCACCCCAGAAATCGCGGAAGTAGTAGTGCGCCGAGTGCTCGCCGCCGAACACCGCGCCGGTCGAGGCCATCTCCTGCTTGATGAACGAGTGACCCACGCGCGTGCGCACCGGCTTGCCGCCCAGTTCCTCGACCAGCTCGGGCACCGCGCGCGAGGTGATCAGGTTGTGGATCACGGTGGCGCCGGGCTCCTTGGCCAGCTCGCGCTGGGCCACGATGGCGGTGATCGCCGAGGGCGAGACCGGTTCGCCGCGCTCGTCGACCACGAAGCAGCGGTCGGCGTCGCCGTCGAAGGCCAGGCCGATATCGGCGCCGCTGGAGCGCACCAGCGCCTGCAGGTCGACCAGGTTCTTCGGGTCGAGCGGGTTGGCCTCGTGGTTGGGGAACGAGCCGTCGAGTTCGAAGTACAGCGGCACGATCGTGATCGGGCCGAGGGTGCCGAGCACGGCGGGCACGGTGTGGCCGCCCATGCCGTTGCCCGCGTCGACCGCGATGGTCAGCGGGCGGATCTGCTCGAGGTTCACCAGTTCGCGCAGGTAGGTCGCGTAGTCGGCGAGCAGATCGGTGGTGGTGGCGGTGCCGGGCGTGCCGTCGAAGCCGGGGACGCCCTCGATGACCTCGTTCGCGATGGTCGCCAGGCCGGTGTCCTGGCCGACGGGCAGCGCGTTGGCCCGACACAGCTTGATGCCGTTGTACTTGGCCGGGTTGTGACTGGCGGTGAACATGGCGCCGGGACAGCCGAGCTTGCCCGAGGCGAAATAGAGCTGATCGGTGGAGGCCAGGCCGATGTGCACCACATCGAGGCCCTGGGCCCGCACGCCCTCGGCGAACGCGCGCGAGAGAGCGGGGGAGGACTCACGCATATCGTGGCCGATCACCACGCGGGTGGCGCCCTCGGCGCGCATCAGCCGGGCGAAGGACGCGCCGACGTCGCCGACGAACGCCTCGTCGATCTGTTCGCCCACCACCCCGCGGACGTCATAAGCCTTGATCACGGCGTTCACGAGTTCGCCAGAGCGCGCGAGAGTCGTCATGGTCGCTAACCCTAGCGGGCTCGGTCGACACTTCGGGATCCTGGCCGGGCTCGCCTACGGATCGGGCAGCACGCGCAGGTGCCCGCGGCGGCCGGTGCGCGCGGTGCGCGGGGCGGCGGGGGCGTTGTCGCGGTGGCCCGGTTGGTCGGCCTCGGCGGCGGGCGGGCGACGGCGCAGGCCGGCCTCGCGGACGGCTTCGGCCAGCGCGGTCAGATCGTCGTCGTCGGGACTGGACGACGAGAAACCGCCTTCGTGGCGGACGAGTTCCCAGCCCTTGGGAGCGGTGATCCGGCAGGCGTGCGTTTCGCACAGATCCCAGGAGTGCGGTTCGGCGACGGTGGCCAGCGGACCGACGACGGCGGTGGAATCGGAGTACACATACGTCAGCGTCGCTACAGCCGGGTTCTTGCAGCCGGGTCGGCAGCAACGACGCATGGGGATCACGACGTCGAGATTAGCCCGCCGCGCACCGAAAGTGGAGACGGACACGCCCTGAGCGGACACACTCGCCCGCCCCGCGGTGCCCGCCTACTCGGGCTCGGGATCGATCAGATCCGGGTCGACGCCGAGGTAGGTGGCGATCTGCTGGACGAGTACCTCGCGTAACAACTCGACCAGATCGTCGGGATCACCGGCCCGCAATTCCAACGGCTTACGGAACAGCACCACCCTGGCGCGGGTGGCCGCACCGTGCCGGTCGACCCCGGCCGGGATGAGCCGCGAGAGCGGGACGGGCCCGTCGGCGACCACCTCATCCGGCCAGGTGACCGAATCAGGATGCAGCGGACGGATTTTCGGGACATCGTCGACGGCGATATCGAGCTTGGTGAGCCGATCGTGCCAACGGGTGTCCAGCGGAGCGAATGCCTCGAGCACGAGCCGATCGAATTTCTGCCCCCTGGTCCGCCACGCGGGAACCGTCGGCGGGAGCATGGGGCCGCGGACACCGCGGCCGCGGCGGGTCACCGAACGCGCGGTGGGTGCCGGAGAATGACGCCGGGAACGTGCCATGGGTCTTGCACCTCTCTCGCCTGCACCAGTGTGATCAGGGCGTTCGCCCGGAGACACCGACGTACTGCGCCTGCGTGGCTCCGGGCCAGGCCTGGAGAGAGTCTACTTTCGAACAGTCACTTAACCGATTCCGCGCTTGAGCCTGCGACGCTCTCGTTCCGAGAGACCGCCCCAGATACCGAAGCGTTCATCATGTGCCAGTGCGTATTCCAGGCACTGGTCACGTACTTCACAGCCCAAGCAGATGCGTTTGGCCTCACGTGTCGAGCCGCCCTTCTCGGGGAAGAACGCCTCGGGGTCGGTCTGCGCGCAGAGGGCACGTTCCTGCCACTGCTCTTCGATCGACTCGAACATTTCATCGAAGCCCGTAACGACCAGACTCAGCCGGGGAGCCGCGACTTCGCTTACCACGTCCGGTTCCTGCCAGCTCAGTTCAGCGCAGACAGCGTGAGCTGCGCCTGCTGTGGAATCGGTCGGCGAGACCAGATCTTCGGTCATCGTTCCGCCTCCTCACTATGTGTTAGCGCAGAATGAATCTTTTCCGTCGGATCAGAGATTCCACCCCGACGGCCCAACACCGCGACGTAGTCTCGCGGGCTTCCCCGAGCCTGCCTTCCGGCGAGTTGAAACTTCTCGCAAACGCCCCCGCGTCATGCCTTCACGCGGTGACCGGAATGACATGTCTGTGATTAGACACGCCGCACTTGCGCGTGGTCAACCCGCCGTCACCCTTCCGTTACACTCCGGACCCGCCTTTCGTGTTGATCTTGTTATGTGCTGTGGCAAATTGTCAGCAACTTGGTTGTGAATTGCCACGAAACCGTTCGGCAAACATCCCCGTCGCCGTGGGGTCACGGCTACGCGCAGTCTGCGGACCGCGCCCGCGTGCGCGCTCATTAGGCTGTGTCACCGTGACTGCACAACCCGACCCCGCGACTGCCAACGACACGGTGCGCGAGCCGAGGATCGCCGTTCTCGTCGGCGGCGTCGGCGGCGCCCGGTTCCTCCAGGGCGTCCGGCAGCTGCTGCCCGACGCGCAGATCGACGCCATCGTCAACGTCGGCGACGACGTCTGGATGCACGGCCTTCGCATCTGTCCCGACCTCGACACCTGCATGTACACCCTCGGCGGCGGCATCGACCCCGAGCGGGGTTGGGGCCACGCGAACGAGACCTGGCACGCCAAAGAGGAGCTGGCGAAATACAACGCCCAACCCGATTGGTTCGGGCTGGGCGATCGCGATATCGCCACCCATCTCATCCGCACCGAAATGCTGCGCGCCGGCTACCCGCTCTCGGCGGTCACCGAAGCGCTGTGCAATCGGTGGCAGCCGGGCGTGCGCCTGATCCCGGCTACCGACGATCGCTGCGAAACCCACGTCGTGGTCAGCGATCCCGACAATCCTGGCGAACGTCGCGCGATCCACTTCCAGGAATGGTGGGTGCGGTACCGCGCGGCGCTGCCGACCCACGGATTTGCCTCCATCGGCGCCGAACAAGCCTCTCCGGCACCGAATGTGACCGAAATCATAGAGGCCGCCGACGCGGTGTTACTGGCCCCCTCCAACCCCGTGGTGAGCATCGGCGCGATCCTCGCAGTGCCCGGAATTCGCGGCGCGTTGCGCACCAGCGAAGCCAAGGTGATCGGCCTCTCGCCGGTGATCGACGGAAAACCGTTGCGCGGCATGGCCGATGAATGCCTCTCCGCGATCGGCGTGGAATCCACCGCCGAGGCGATCGGCCGCCACTACGGCGCCCGCTCGGCCACCGGCATCCTCGACGGTTGGCTGGTGCACTCCACCGATACCGCCGAGGTGCCCGGCGTCGAGGTGCGCAGCGTGCCGCTGCTGATGACCGACCCGGACGCGACCGCTGAAATGGCCCGCGCCGCACTCGAGTTGGCGGGTGTGAAGGCATGAGCGCGCAGGACCTGGCCGACGCGAGCAGGCCCGACGGCAGTGCCGTGCTCGGCGATCACGCGGCCGAGGAGCTGCGGATCCTGCCGGTGACCGGACTGCCGGAATTCCGCCCCGGCGACGACCTCGCCGAACACCTTGCGGCACAGGCGCCCTGGTTGGCCGACGGTGACATCCTCGTGGTCACCTCCAAGATCGTGTCCAAGGTCGAGGGCCGCATCGTCGCCGCGCCGACCGACCCCGAGGAACGCGACACCGCCCGGCGCAAGCTCGTCGACAGCGAAGCCGTGCGGGTGCTCGCGCGCAAGGGCCGCACGCTGATCACCGAGAACCGCCTCGGCATCGTGCAGGCGGCCTCCGGCGTCGACGGCTCGAACGTGGCCGAGGGCGAATTGGTGCTGCTGCCCACCGATCCCGACGCCAGCGCGAAAGCCCTGCGCGCCGCGCTCGCCCAGCGCCTCGGCGTCGAGGTGGGCGTGGTCATCACCGACACGATGGGCCGGGCCTGGCGCAACGGCCAGATCGACGCGGCCATCGGCGCGGCCGGGATCCGGGTGCTGCACGACTACGACGGCGCGATCGACGGCCAGGGCAACGAACTGCACGTCACCCAGGTCGCCGTCGCCGACGAACTCGCCGCGGCCGCCGATCTGGTCAAGGGCAAGCTGGGCGGGGTGCCCGTCGCGGTGGTGCGCGGACTGCGCACCGACGACGACGGCTCCACCGCGGCGGCCCTGCTGCGCGGCGGCGTCGACGACCTGTTCTGGCTCGGCACCGCCGAGGCCATCGAACAGGGCCGCAAAGAGGCTGTGCCGCTGCGTCGTTCGGTGCGCGCGTTCGCCGACACACCGGTGGACCCCGCACGCGTGCGCGCGGCGGTGGCGGTCGGACTCACCGCGCCCGCCCCGCACCACACCCGCCCGGTGCGCTTCGTCTGGGTGCGCACGCCCGAGGTGCGCGCGCGACTGCTCGCGGCGATGACCGAGAAGTGGCGCGCCGACCTCACCGCCGACGGACTCGACCCCGATCGGGTGGCGCGCCGCATCGCGCGCGGGCGCATCCTGTTCGACGCCCCCGAGGTGATCATCCCGTTCTGCGTGCCCGACGGCGCCCACAACTATCCCGACGCGCGCCGGCGCGCCGCCGAGCAGACGATGTTCACCGTGGCCGTCGGCGCGGCGGTGCAGGGTCTGCTGGTCGCGCTGGCCGCCGACGGTCTCGGCAGCTGTTGGATCGGGTCGACGATCTTCGCCCCGGAGATCGTGCGCGAGATCCTCGAACTCGACGAGGACTGGATGCCGTTGGGCGCCATCGCCATCGGCGAACCCCTCGAACAACCGCAGCCGCGCGTGCTCGGCGCGCCCGGCGCGGGATTGGTGGAGCTGTGAGCCCGAGGGAGCCGCGCCGATGAGCGCGGAGTCGCTGCACGCCTCGGCCACGGAGTCGCTGACCGAGTGGAAGCCGGCCACCGGCCCGGATCACTCACTGCGCGAAGCGTTTCTGGCCTTCCTCGGCTCGGCGCCGCGCGGGTGTCTGCGCGAGAACGTCGCCGGGCACATCACCGCCTCGGCCATCGTGTTGTCGCACGACCGCCGCGACATCCTGCTCACCCTGCACCCGCGCGTCGGTCGCTGGATCCAACTCGGCGGGCACTGCGAACCGGGCGACGAGACCGTGCGCGACGCGGCCCTGCGCGAGGCGGTGGAGGAATCGGGGATCCCCGACCTGCTGATCACACCCGGTCTACTCGGCGCGCAGGCGCACCCGATCACCTGCTCGCTCGGGGTGCCCACCCGGCATCTGGACCTGCTGTTCGAGGTCATCGCACCGCCGGGCGCGGTGCCGGTGCGCAGCGCCGAATCGACGGATCTGCGCTGGTGGCCCCTGGCCGGGCTACCACCGGGCACCGATGTGCTGATCCCGGTCAGAGGGCAGAAGTAAAGGCCCCTGAAAAGGTCTCTGACCTGTCACGACGACGGCCGTGTCCAGCTCGGACACGGCCGTCGTCGTGCCTTGACAGGGTCTCAGCTTTACAAATCGAGGAATTTGTCTAGACATCGAACAATTCCGGGCATATCGTCTGTGACAGAGAGTTACGCACATCACAGCTGTGAGATGTGCCACCGGATGGAGACGATGATGTCGACCGATGCCAACGCGTCCGAGCAGCGGGTGGCCCCGCCGCAGTGGCGAGATTCCAAGAGATACCTGTGGCTGTGGGGCCTGTTCGCCCCGACCGGCCTGTTCACGATCGCGATCCCCATGATGTGGGTCCTCAATCACTTCGGCTGGCACCGCCTGGCCGAGGTCCCGTTCTGGCTCGGCCCGATCCTGATCTACCTCGTGATCCCGCTGGCCGACCTCTTCTTCGGCCCCGACGGCGACAACCCGCCCGACGAGGTCATGGAGTACCTGGAGAACGACAAGTACTACCGCTACCTCACCTACCTGTACCTGCCGTTCCAGTACGCCTCGCTGATCTTCGCCTGCTACATCATCACCGCGCCCAACCTGCACTGGCTCGGCTTCCCCGGCGGGGCCAACGTGGTCGACAAGATCGGCATCGCGATCAGCGTCGGCATGATCGGCGGCATCGGCATCAACACCGCGCACGAACTCGGCCACAAGAAGGTCGAACTCGAGCGCTGGCTGGCCCGCATCGCGCTGGCCCAGTCGTTCTACGGCCACTTCTACATCGAGCACAACCGCGGCCACCACGTGCGCGTGGCCACCCCCGAGGACCCGGCCAGCTCGCGCCTGGGCGAATCCTTCTGGGCCTTCTGGCCGCGCACGGTGTGGGGCAGCCTCACCTCGGCGCTACACCTCGAGAAGGAACGGCTGGGCAGGCTCGACAAGGGCCCGTGGAGCTTGCGCAACGACGTGCTCAACGCGTGGGCGATGTCGGTGGTGCTGTGGCTGGGGCTGATCGCCTTCTTCGGCGTGCAGGTGCTGCCGTATCTGATCCTGCAGGCCGTCATCGGATTCAGCCTGCTCGAATCGGTCAACTACCTCGAGCACTACGGGCTGGTCCGGCAGAAGACCGCGAGCGGACGCTTCGAACGGCCCGCCCCGACCCACAGCTGGAACAGCGACCACATCGTCACCAATATCTTCCTCTACCACCTGCAGCGTCACAGTGACCATCACGCCTACCCGACCCGGCGCTACCAGACCCTGCGCAGTTGGGACGGCGCGCCGAACCTGCCCAGCGGGTACGCCAGCCTCATCCTGCTGGCCTACTTCCCGCCGCTGTGGCGCAAGGTGATGGACAAGCGGGTGCTCGCGCACTACGACGGTGACGTGACCCTGGCCAATATCCAACCCAGGCGTCGAGAGCAGGTGCTGGCGAAGTACGCAACGGAGGAGCAGTCGTGAGTGTCTACCGGTGTCCGGTCTGTGAATTCGTCTACGACGAAGCCAAAGGTGTGCCGCGCGAGGGATTTCCGCCTGGCACACTATGGGCTGCCGTTCCCGACGACTGGTGCTGTCCGGATTGTGGGGTGCGGGAGAAGATCGACTTCGAGGCGGTAGGAGTGTCGCAGTGACCGAGTACAAGCTCTTCCAGTGCATCCAGTGCGGGTTCGAGTACGACGAGGCCGAGGGCTGGCCCGACGACGGCATCGCCCCCGGCACCCGCTGGGACGACATCCCCGACGACTGGACCTGCCCGGACTGCGGAGCGCGCAAGTCCGACTTCTTCATGGTCGAGATCGAACGTTCGTGAGTGTCGCTGGTTCCGCGCGTCTCCCGTATCAGGAGGCCGCGCGCGAACTGCTGCGCACCTCGGTCCTGGACGGGATGCGGGAACTGCTCACCGAGCGTGACTGGTCCAAGGTCACGCTCGGTGATGTGGCGTCGCGGGCCGGGGTGAGCAGGCAGACCCTCTACAACGAGTTCGGTTCGCGGGCCGGTCTGGCCAAGTCCTACGCGCTGCGTCTGGCCGACGACCTCGTCGATCACGTGCGCGTCGGGCTCGACGCCAATGTCGGCGACGCCCGCGCCTCGATCCGGGTCGGGATGAGCGAGTTCTTCCTCTCGGCGGCGGGCGACCCGCTGGTCCGCTCGCTGTTGAGCGGGGAGATGAAACCGGACCTGCTGCGCCTGATCACCCTCGACGCCGCCCCGCTGCTCGAACACGCCACCGCGCGCCTGACCGAGGTCTTCGTGCACAGCTGGGTCGACGCCACCGAGGCCGAGGCCGATGTGCTCGCGCACGCCCTGGTCCGCATCGCGCTGAGCTACATTCCCAACCCGCCCGTGCCCGACCGCGACGCCCCCGCGGAGATGAGCGCGCTGCTCGCGCCGTATGTCGAGGCAATTGTGCAGGTACGAGGCATCCGCGCCACCAACGGTGAGCCGGATCACTGAGAGATCTCACGAGCTCTGAATCGCTGTGGTGTAACCATCACCACGTTTGGTGATCTGCCGCTGTGTAACACGCCTACGGTCTGTCAGTATTCACATCCGTAGACGATCGGTCTTTTTACAGCGGAGCGGGTGTGCAAACGGTTGGCAAACCGGCGGGTTTTCGTGATCCCAAACGGTATCTCTGGGCTTTAGGGCTGATCGCCCCTGCGTGCGCGCTGCTGCCCTCCCAACTCGTGTACTGGACCAAAGCCGAAGTCCTGTGGTGGATCGGCCCGGTGATCGTGCTGGTCGCCATTCCCCTGCTGGACTGGATCGTCGGCGAGGACGGCAACAATCCCAGCGACGAGGACTACGAGGCCCTGTCCGCGGATCGCTACTACCGCTGGTGCACCTACCTGTTCCTGCCGATCCAGCTGATCAGCCTCGGCGTGGCCTGCTTCATGTGGACCAGCCCCGAACTCGACCTCGTCGACAAGCTCGGCCTGGCCGCCACGGTCGGCTTCGTCAGCGGCATCGGCATCAACGCCGCCCACGAACTCGGCCACCGGGTGGAGCGCGCTGAGAAATTGCTGTCCAAGGTCGCGCTCGCCCAATCCGGCTACGGCCACTTCTTCGTCGAGCACAATCGCGGCCACCACGCCCGCGTGGCCACCCCCGAGGATCCGGCCAGCGCCCGCCTCGGCGAATCGCTGTGGGCGTTCCTGCCTCGCAGCGTGATCGGCGGGTTCCACTCGGCCAAGCGGCTCGAGCGCGCGCGCCTGTTCCGGCAGGGTCGCCGCTGGTGGAGCGTGCGCAACAACATCCTGCAGGCCTGGGCGATGACCGCAGTGCTGTTCGGCGGGCTGATGCTCGCCTTCGGCCCGAGCATCCTGCCCTGGCTGATCATCCAGGCCCTGATCGGCATCGCGCTGCTCGAGACCGTCAACTACGTCGAGCACTACGGACTGCTGCGCGCCCGCAAGCCCAACGGCCGCTACGAGCGCTGCTCCCCGCGCGACAGCTGGAACTCCGATCGCCTGGTCACCAACATCTTCCTGTTCCACCTGCAGCGCCACAGCGACCACCACGCCAACCCCGGCAGGCGCTACCAGACCCTGCGCACCTCCGAGGAGGCGCCGCAGCTGCCCGCCGGCTACGCCACGATGATCCTGCTCGCCATCGTGCCGCCGCTGTGGCGTGCGGTGATGGACCCCAAGGTGGCCGCCCACTACGACGGCGACCTGAGCCTGGCCAATGTGGCGCCGGGCAAGCAGCGGCGGTTGCTGGCGCGCTACCGCGCGGCGGCCTGAACAGCGGCTACGGACAAGCCGGGGAACTCCGTCGGTCCCAGGCGGTAACCTAACCTGCGTGACGACCTCAGAACTCCCCGCGCGTACCGAGCTCACCCCTGACGTCCGCAACGGCATCGACTACAAAGTGGCCGACCTCTCGCTGGCCGAATTCGGCCGCAAGGAGATCCGCCTCGCCGAGCACGAGATGCCGGGCCTGATGGCGCTGCGTCGTGAATTCCACGACGTCCAGCCGCTGAAGGGCGCGCGTATCTCCGGATCGCTGCACATGACGGTGCAGACCGCAGTCCTGATCGAGACCCTCGTTGCCCTCGGCGCGCAGGTGCGCTGGGCCTCCTGCAACATCTTCTCCACCCAGGACCACGCCGCCGCCGCCGTCGTGGTCGGCCCGCACGGCACCGTCGAGGCCCCCGCGGGCACTCCCGTGTTCGCCTGGAAGGGCGAGACCCTCGAGGAGTACTGGTGGGCCGCCGAGCAGATGCTCACCTGGCCGGGTGAACCGACCAACATGATCCTCGACGACGGTGGCGACGCGACCATGCTCGTGCTGCGCGGCGCCCAGTTCGAGAAGGCCGGTGTGGTCCCGCCCGAGGACGACGACCACTCCGCCGAGTACAAGGTGTTCCTCGACCTGCTGCGCGCCAGCGTCGCGACCGACAACACCAAGTGGTCCACCATCGCCGAGTCGGTCAAGGGCGTCACCGAGGAGACCACCACCGGCGTGCTGCGGCTGTACCAGTTCGCCGCCGCGGGTGAGCTGGTGTTCCCGGCCATCAACGTCAACGACTCGGTCACCAAGTCCAAGTTCGACAACAAGTACGGCACCCGCCACTCGCTCATCGACGGCATCAACCGCGGCACCGACGTGCTCATCGGCGGCAAGAAGGTCCTCATCGCCGGCTACGGCGACGTCGGCAAGGGCTGCGCGGAGTCGCTGGCCGGCCAGGGCGCGCGCGTGCAGGTCACCGAGATCGACCCGATCAACGCGCTGCAGGCGCTGATGGACGGCTACGACGTGGTCACCGTCGAGCAGGCGATCGGCGACGCCGACATCGTCATCACCTCGACCGGCAACAAGGACATCATCACCCTCGACCACATGAAGGCGATGAAGGATCACGCGATCCTGGGCAACATCGGCCACTTCGACAACGAGATCGACATGGCCGCCCTGGAGCGTTCGGGCGCGACCCGGATCAACATCAAGCCCCAGGTCGACGAGTGGACCTTCAAGGATTCGGGCAAGGCGATCATCGTCCTGTCCGAGGGCCGCCTGCTCAACCTCGGCAACGCCACCGGCCACCCCTCGTTCGTGATGAGCAACAGCTTCTCCAACCAGGTCATCGCCCAGATCGAACTGTGGACCAAGCCGGAAGAGTACGACAACGAGGTCTACCGCCTGCCCAAGCACCTCGACGAGAAGGTCGCCAAGATCCACGTCGAAGCCCTCGGCGGAACCCTGACCAAGCTCACCAAGGACCAGGCCGAGTACATCAACGTGGACGTGGAGGGCCCCTACAAGCCCGAGCACTACCGCTACTGAGTTCTGAACAGACAGTGGGCCCGTCGACCATCCGGTCGGCGGGCCCACTGTCGTCGACAGGGTCAGTCGCTGCCGCTGAACAGCGGGGTTTCGTTCGGCCACGTACCCTCGCAGACCGCGCCACACGCGAGGGTGTTGAGCACGAAGAACACGGAGTCGATCGCGGAGCTGCCGGTCTTCGGATAGGGGCCGCTGGGAGCCAGGATCGGCGTTGCCGACGGTGTGGTCGTCGGTGCTGCCGCCGCGGGTCCGATACCGAGGGCGGTCGCGGCGACGACCAGGGCGATCGAGCTCGTCAGGGTACGTAGTTGCATGGTGACTCCAGTTGTCGCGAGGGGTTCGAGGATCCAGCGGTGCGAGCTACCAGCCCGCGGGTGTGGCAGCGATGGCCGTGGTGGTCGGATCGGACGGGAACGGGAAGTTGCCGCACGTCGCCGACGATCCGCAACGGATCACGTGGAGAATTCCGTCGAGGAAACTCAGGGCCGCGCTGCCGGAGTCAGCGACAGGTGCGGGTCCGGGGGCGGCCGGGGCGGCGGTGGCGTTGCCGAAGCTCAGGGCGGCGGCCGCGAGCGTGCCCGCGGTGATGGTCAGGAGGCGTGTGCGCATGGTTCACCCTGTCCGTGGGGCGGTGTTCGTGCCAGACCGGAAAAGTCGGGGCTTATGAAACGGTCTCACTTCACACAGGGTGTGCTAGTCGGGGAAATCGCCGCAAGTGCCACCTGTGATAGGCGCGTGAACGGGCGCGGTAATCTCACCGCATGGGCGTACTGATTGCGGTCGAGGGACTCGACGGGGCCGGAAAACGGACGCTGATCGACGGGCTGATCGCCGAATTGTCCGGCAAGGGCCTGCGGGCCGACAGCCTCGCCTTTCCGCAATACGGCCATTCCATCCACGCCGATCTCGCCGCCGAAGCCCTGCGCGGCGGCAACGGCGACCTGGCCGGGTCGATCAACGGCATGGCGATCATGTTCGCCCTCGACCGCGCCGCGGCCCGCGCCGAACTGGCGGACCTGTTGGGCGGCAACGACATCGTGATCCTGGACCGCTGGGTGGCCTCCAACGCCGCCTACTCCGCCGCCAGGGCCCACCAGGACGCCGACGGCGAAATCGTCTCGTGGGTGGGCGATCTGGAATTCGGCCGACTCGCACTGCCCGCCCCCGACCTCACCGTCCTGCTCGACGTGTCCACCGAGGTCGCGGCCGAACGAGCCCGCCGCCGAGGCGAACTCGACGACACGCGCGCCCTCGACGCCTACGAACGGGACGGCGGTCTGCAGCAGCGCACCGGCGAGGTCTATCGTGAACTGGCAGACCGCGACTGGTACGGCCGGTGGTGGACATACCGATCCGATGACGATAGGCCCGCGTTACTGACCCTCTGCTCGGAAATCTTTTCCGGATGAGGTTGGATACGCGACGGGTTCGCACCATTAATGGCGTGGCGGCCCGATCCTGGCCTGGGAGATGACAACATAGGACTATGAAGCCCAAGATTCTGGTCGTCGACGACGATATGGCACTCGCTGAGATGCTGACCATCGTCTTGCGCGGGGAAGGGTTCGACCCGCATGTGGTCGGCGACGGCACACAGGCCCTGTCGGCGGTGCGGGAGATCCGCCCCGACCTGGTTCTGCTGGACCTGATGCTGCCCGGCATGAACGGCATCGACGTGTGTCGAGTGCTGCGGGCCGATTCCGGCGTTCCGATCGTGATGCTCACCGCCAAGACCGACACGGTCGATGTGGTTCTCGGCCTGGAGTCCGGCGCCGACGACTACATCGTCAAACCCTTCAAACCGAAGGAACTCGTCGCCCGCGTGCGCGCGCGCCTGCGCCGCACCGAGGACGAGCCCGCCGAGCTGCTCTCGATCGCCGACATCGTCATCGACGTGCCCGCGCACAAGGTGACCCGCGGTCCGGGCCAGATCTCGCTCACCCCGCTCGAGTTCGACCTGCTGGTCGCCCTGGCGCGCAAGCCGCGTCAGGTGTTCACCCGCGAGGTCCTGCTCGAACAGGTGTGGGGCTACCGGCACGCCGCCGACACCCGTCTGGTGAACGTGCACGTGCAGCGTCTGCGCGCCAAGGTCGAGAAGGATCCGGAGAACCCGGAGATCGTGCTCACCGTCCGCGGTGTCGGCTACAAGGCCGGACCGCCGTGATCGATCACTGCGGGGCGCCGCTGTGACCACTGGTCCAGTGGCGCAGCTGCGGCGGTGGGCGACACCGGTCATGGCCTGGTTCCAGGCCGTCGGGACTGCGCTCGGTCACCTGTGGCGCCGATCGCTGCAGCTGCGAGTCATCGTCTCGACACTGACCCTGTCGCTCATCGTGATCACGATCCTCGGGGTCGTGCTGACCGGTCAGATCACCGACCGACTCCTCGAAGCCAAGATCAACGCGGCGGTCGAGGAGATGGATCGCGCGCGCAACACGATCGAGACGGAGCTGGCCGGTATCCAGACCGGCAACAGCCAGAAGCGCAATCTCGAGGACGCGCGCGGTGCGCTGTCCAATCGCGGCGGCACCGGGCAGTCCAGCGGCGCCGCGGGCAGTTTCAACGCGGCTTTGGCGATGGTCGGCGGCACTCCGACGCAGGAGATCACCGCGGGCCCGATCACCGAGGTGCCGCTCGAGCTGCGCCGATTCGTCCAGCGCAACCAGGTGTCCTACCAGTTCACCACCGTCGCCGACGCCGAGGGCTACCGCGGCCGCGCGCTGGTGATCGGCTCGCCGAGCTCGGAGGTCGCGACCCTCGAGATCTATCTGATCTTCCCGCTGGCCAGCGAGGAGTCGAGCCTGTCGCTGATGCGCGGCACGATGTTCATCGGTGGCGTGGTGCTGCTGGTGCTGCTCGCCGCGATCACCGCCCTGGTCACCAGGCAGGTGGTGCTGCCGATTCGGTCGGCGGCACGGATCGCGGGCCGATTCGCCGACGGCCGCCTCAAGGAACGCATGCTGGTGCGCGGCGAGGACGACATGGCCCGGCTCGCACAGGCGTTCAACGAGATGGCCGAGAGCCTGTCGAACCAGATCACCCAGCTCGAGGAATTCGGCAATCTGCAACGCCGATTCACCTCCGATGTCAGCCACGAACTGCGCACCCCGCTCACCACGGTGCGCATGGCCGCCGACCTCATCCACGGCTCCAGCGACGAACTCGACCCCGCGCTGGCCCGCAGCTCCGAGCTGCTGGTCAACGAACTCGACCGTTTCGAGGGCCTGCTCAACGACCTGCTCGAGATCTCGCGCCACGACGCGGGTGTGGCCGAACTGCAGGTCGAATCGCTGGACGTGCGCATGTGCGCGCGCGCCGCGATCTCCACGGTGCGCCACCTGGCCCGCGACGCCGAGGTCGAGGTGGTGATCGATCTGCCCGACGAGCCGGTGATCGCCGAGGTCGACCCGCGCCGCGTCGAACGCGTGCTGCGCAACCTGCTCGCCAACGCCATCGACCATTCCGAGGGCAAGCCGGTGCTGATCCGCATGCGCGGCGACGCCGAGACCAACGCCGTCGCGACGGTGGTGCGCGATCAGGGTGTGGGGCTGCGGCCCGGCGAGGAGAAGCTGGTCTTCAACCGATTCTGGCGTTCGGACCCGTCGCGGGTGCGTCGCTCCGGCGGCACCGGCCTCGGCCTGTCGATCAGTGTCGAGGACGCGAATCTGCACGAGGGCAGGCTGGAGGCCTGGGGCGATCCGGGCGTCGGCGCGAGTTTCCGGCTGCTGCTGCCCATGGTGCGCGGACGCAAGCTGGGCCAGAGCCCGCTGGCGTTGGAACCGATGTTGCGCAAGGTTCCCGCACTGCCCGAGGCCGAATCCCTCGAGCCCGCCGAACCCGAGTCCGAGCCGAGCGAGCCGAGCGGCGAATCCGAGCCCGAGCCA
>NZ_JBHSQN010000015.1:50838-64262 GCF_042658545.1 Nocardia lasii | reverse complement strand
CACGAGCCCGTCCGCGCCGAGGACGACGAGCCGATGTCCAGTGAGAGGGGAGACGGAGCTTCATGATCAGTGCGCGTGGGGATCACCGGCCACGGCGCGGCGCGGTGCTGATCGCGGCTGTGCTGGCCGGGTTGATGGTGCTCACCGGCTGCGCCAGCCTGCCCGAATCCTCCGCTCCCCAGGCGCTGGGCACGATCAACCGCGCCCCCACCTCGGCGGGTCCGACGCCGCCGATCCCCGGTCGCGACGCCGACCTGCTGCTCGGCGATTTCCTCACCGCCAGCGCCGATCCCACCAACCGGCACGCCGCGGCCCGCCAGTACATGGCCCCCTCGACCGCGGCGGCCTGGAACGACGAGGCCAGCACCGTCATCGTCGACGCCCGCCCCGACACCCTGCGCGAGTCGCGCGTGGGCGACAAGGCCAGTTACGTGTTACGCGCCCGCAAGGTCGGCGAACTCGCGGGCGACGGCGGCTACCGCGCCACCGAGGGCACCCTCGAGAACAAGATCGAGATGAGCCGGATCGACGGCGAGTGGCGCATCACCGACCTGCCGCCGGGCGTGGTGATGGACAACGACTCGTTCATGAAGTCCTATCAGCGCAACCTGCTGCACTACATCGACCCGGGCAATTCGCTGCTGGTCCCGGACCCACGCTGGATCTCGGTGCCGCGCGCGCAACTCACCGAGCGGCTGATCAGCGCGTTGGCCCAGGGCCCGCAGGCCGCGATCGCCCCGGTGGTGCGCAACCAGTTGGCGCCGCCGGTCTCCCTGCGCGCCCCGATCACCAAGGCCAACAACGAACCCGGTGAGGTCGGCGTCGGCATCGGGGGAGTGCGCATCGACTTCGCCGGCCTCGGCACGATGGGCCAGCGCGAACGGGAACTGCTCGCCGCGCAGGTGGTGCTGACCCTGTCCGACGCCGACATCCTCGGCCCGTACGTGCTGTTGGCCGACGGCAAACCGCTCGACGAGCGCTACGCGGCCAACGGCTGGTCGGTGGCCGATGTCGACCAGTACAGCGCCTCGGCGCCCGGCCAGAACCGGATCGGCCTGCACGCGCTGCGCAACGGCACCCTGGTCCAGGTCACCCCCGACGGCATCGTCACCCCGAGCGGTTCCTTCGGCGAGGCGACCAATCTGCAGTCGGTCGGCATCTCGGCCGACGGCCAGTTCGTCGCCGCGGTCGCCGACTCGGGCAAACCGCAGTCCGAACCCGGCCGCACCCTGCTGATCGGCAACTACGGCGGTCGGGCCTTCCCGGTCGCCGAGGGCATGAGCATCGCCCGCCCGTCCTGGACCGGCGACGGCGGCGCGGCGTGGACGGCGATCGACGGCGAGAAGGTGGTGCGCGCGGTCACCGATCGCAACACCGGCAATGTCACCACCGAGGACGTCGACATCTCAGCCTTGTTCGACGGCTCCGGTCCGCGCGCGCCGATCACCGAGGTGACGATCTCGCGCACCGGCGTGCGGGCGGCGTTGATCGCCGACGGCAAGGTCTACGTGGCGGTGATCGAACGCCGCCCCGACGGCAAGTACGCGCTCACCTCCCCGCTGCCGCTGGCACTGGGCCTGAGCACCCGCGCGGTCTCGCTGAGCTGGGTCACCGGCGACACCATCATGGTCGCCCGCGAGGGCAATGTGGATCCGGTCTTCACCGTCTCCATCGACGGTTCCCAGTTCAGCGCCGTGCCCGCGCAGAACCTGACCCCGCCGGTACGGGTGGTGACCGCGGCCCCGGCCACGCAGTACGTGGCCGATTCCCGGGCCGTGTTGCAACTGCAGACGGCCGATCCCACCCGCAGCGACCGGTTCTGGCGCGAGGTGCCGGGACTGACCGGAAATCAGGTCGTGCCCGTCCTACCGGGCTGATCCTGTCGGTGCCCCCTGTCATGCTCTGCGGCTATGAGGGCACTGCTGGATCTGATCCTGCCGAACCGCTGCGGCGGCTGTGACCGACTCGGCGAGCAATGGTGTGCCGGGTGCGCCGACCAACTCGGTCGCGCACCCGTTCGCGTGCGCCCGCGCGCCGATCCCGGCATCGCGTGCTGGGCGCTCGGCCCCTACGCGGGGGTGGGTCGCCGCGCGGTACTCGCCGCCAAGGAGCACGGTCGCCGCGATCTGGCCGACCCGATCGGCCTCGCCATGGCCCGCGCGCTGGTGCGCCTGCGCGCCCCCGATCACCCCCTGCTGCTCGTGCCCGCCCCGACTCGATCGAGCGCGGCCCGGCGCCGCGGCGGCGACCCGGTAGCGCGTTCGGCGCGCGCCGCGCAACGGTGGCTGATCGATTGCCGGACCGCCCCATTACTGCGGATGAGCAGCGGTGTGCGCGATTCGGTGGGCTTGACGCCACGCCAGCGCGTCGACAATCTGCGCGACAAGATCAGCACCGTCGCCGAGCCCGATCGCTGGCTCACTCGAGCCGCGAAAGCCCAGGTAGTAGTGGTCGACGATGTCCTGACCACCGGCGCCACCGCGTGTGAGGCGGTCCGCGTCCTTGGCCGAATCGGCATAGTCCCGCGCGCGGTTTTGGTGGTTTGCGCGGCTTGACGAAGGAAAATTTGCGTGAACAGTGGCGGACTCGCTCGTGGCGGACTAGCGTCGCGAACACACACCGAACCACATCTTGGGAGGTGGTGCCGCGGATACAGGTGCCGGGCGATTCCCGATCGGCACAGCTCAATCCCGCCGCTCTTCAGTTCTGTTGTGCGGCCATATCCGGGAGGTACGCGTGACGACTTCTTCACGGGCTTCAGTGCGAGACGCTGACCCCACGGCACTCTATGACGGTGCCACCGAGACGATCGAATTCGAGACCCCGAACGCCGAAGTGGTGGTCTCCGGTCGCAACGTCGAAATCCCTGACCACTTTCGAATCTACGTCGCGGAGAAGCTCTCTCGACTCGAGCGCTTCGACCCGTCGATCTTCCTCTTCGATGTGGAACTGTTCCACGAACGCAACCGTCGTCAACGCAAGGCCTGTCAGCGCGTGGAGATCACCGCGCGTGGCCGTGGACCGATCGTGCGCGCCGAAGCCTGCGCCGACAGTTTCTACGCCGCACTGGAATCGGCCACCCAGAAGATCGAGAGCAGACTGCGCCGGACCAAGGACAAGCGGCGCGTGCACTACGGCGACAAGACGCCGGTCTCGGTCGCCCAAGCCACCGCCGACCTGGTCGACGAGTCGCTGTTCAACCCCACCGACGGCGCCGACGCCCACGACCACGACGAGTCCGCCGAGGAGTCGGGTCCCGGCCACATCGTGCGCACCAAGGTGCACACCGCCACGCCGATGTCGGTCGATGACGCCCTCTACCAGATGGAACTGGTCGGCCACGACTTCTTCCTGTTCCACGACCGCGAGACCGACCGCCCGTCGGTGGTCTATCGCAGACACGCTTTCGACTACGGCCTGATCCGACTGGCCTAGAACCACGACCGATCCGAGCATCCGCCGCACGCGGGTGCTCGGATCATGTTCAGCCGCCGAAGGTTTCGTGGTGCACGGCCTCGGTCAGCGCTCGTCCCGAGCGCCACCCGAACCGTTCCAGATCTGGCACCTGCTGGAATTCGCGCACCGGCCCCACGCACAACCAGGCCACCGGCTTGATCCCGTCGGGCAGGTCGACGAGCGCGCGCAGGAATTCGGGGTCGTAGAACGAGACCCACCCCACCCCCACCTGTTCCGCGGTCGCCGCGAGCCACAGATTCTGAATCGCGAGCACCGTCGAGTACACCCCGGTCTCGGGCACGCTCGCCCGACCGAGGATCTGTGGCCCGCCCCGCGAATCATCGTGGGTGACAACCACTCCCGTGCCGCTCTCGATGATCCCGTCGATCTTGATCGGGTCGAAGGTTGCCGCCCGCTCCGGCGGCAGCGAGTCCCGGAACTGCACCCGCTTGTCCGCTACGTGCGCGGCGAACGCGCGCAGGGTCTGCTCGCGGCGAACCACCACGAAGTCCCACGGCTGGGAATTGCCGACACTGGGCGCGCGATGCGCGGCGTCCAGAATTCGCCACAGGGTCGCGTCGTCGACGAGCTCGCCGCTGAATTCGGCGCGCACATCGCGACGCAGACGGATCGCGTCGTAGACGCTGAGATGGTCGGCACTCACGCCGACCATCCAACCGCAGTGGGTCAGGCCACCGAGCGTCGGGCCAGTTTGGCGCCGGTGGCCAGCGCGGTGCGCAGGCCGCGACGACGCCCGGTCACCGGGTCGATGGTGGGGGTGGTGTTGCCCGCGAACAGCCGCTCGGACTTGGTCTCGGGCGCGTCGTCGGTGGTGTGGCGCAGGTACTTGTTCGGCAGCGACAGCTTGAGGATGGTGCGCCACGACTTGAAGTACTGCACCGGCAGCGACCCGGTGGTGTAGGGCAGGTCGTACTTCTCGGCCAGCTCACGCACCCGCACGGCGATAGCGGCGTAGCGGTTGCTCGGCAGGTCGGGGAACAGGTGGTGTTCGATCTGGTGGCTGAGGTTGCCGCTCATGAAGTGCAGCAGCGGGCCGCCGCTGATGTTGGCGCTGCCCAGCATCTGGCGCAGGTACCACTCACCCTGGGTCTCGCCCTCGATGTCGGCCTTGGTGAACTTCTCGGCGCCGTCGGGGAAGTGCCCGCAGAAGATGATCGCGTTGGTCCACACATTGCGCACCACGTTGGCGGCGATGTTGGCGGTGAGCGTGGTGACGAACGACGGGCCGGTGAGCAGCGGGAAGACCACGTAGTCCTTGAGGGCCTGCTTGCCGATCTTCTTCAGCACCAGCGTGCGGTCGGCCTCGAACTGCTTCCACTCGGGCGAGTCCTTGGCCCACTTCTTCTTGGCGACCTTGCCCAGCTCGAGGTGCTGGATCGCGACGCCGTACTCGAACAGCGCCTGCAGCAGCAGGTTGTAGACGGGATTGCCCAGGTAGAACGGCATCCAGCGCTGGTCGCGGGTGACGCGCAGCAGGCCGTAGCCGATGTCGTCGTCCATGCCGAGCACGTTGGTGTACTTGTGGTGCAGGAAGTTGTGGGTGATCTTCCAGTGCGCCGAGGGGCCCGCGTTGTCCCATTCCCACGAGGTGGAGTGGACTTCCGGATCGTTCATCCAGTCCCACTGCCCGTGCATGACGTTGTGGCCGATCTCCATGTTCTCGATGATCTTGGCCGAGCCGAGCAGGGCGACGCCGGCCAGCCAGGCCGGGGGCAGGAAGCTGGCGAACAGGACCGTGCGCCCGCTGATCTCGAGCGCGCGTTGTAGGCGGATGACATTGCGGATATAGCGCGCGTCGTTCGCACCGCGGGAGGACTCGATTTCCCGACGGATCGCGTCGAATTCCGCTCCGAGAGCTTCGACGTCCGCAGCGGTGAGGTGCGCGTATTCCTTGACATCCGAGATCGCCATGGCGGCTACAGTACCGTAAGTTACGAGAGCGTAGGTTGGAGATTTCGGGCACTGATTGTGTGAAACGTCCTATTGATCCATCGAGACGAATCTGTTATTCAGACCGCGCGGCCCATCCGGCGCGCGGCCTTGGTCCGCTCGTCACGCGCCCGCTCGCCCAGCGCCTTCTTGGCCGCGCGCAACGCCAGCTTTTCCTGCCGGGCCCGCGCCTTGAGCGCCGTCTTGGCCTCGCGCAGCACTTCCTTCTCGTGCCGGGCCTTCACCTCGAGAGCGACCTTCGCGTCGTGCAGCGCCGAGCGCAATCCGAACCGCTTGCCGGTCTCCGGATCCACCCGCAGCGCGTCGGGCAGGGTGATGCCGGCGAACTTGTGTTCCGAGGACGTCTCGGGCGCGTCGTCAGCGGTGCGCTTGAGGAAACGGTCCGGCAGCGCCAGCTTGTGGATGGTGCGGAAGGCCAGCAGGTACTGCTTGCCCAGCGACCCGGTGGTGTAGGGCAGGTCGTACTTGTCGCACAGTTCGCGCACCCGCACCGCCACCTCGGAGTACCGGTTGCTCGGCAGGTCGGGGAACAGGTGGTGCTCGATCTGGTAGCAGAGGTTGCCGCTCATGAACGCCATCACCGGACCGGCCTTGAAGTTGGCGCTGCCCAGCATCTGGCGCAGGTACCACTCGCCCTGGGTCTCCCCGTCGAGCTGTTCGGCGGTGAACTTCTGGGCGCCGTCGGGGAAGTGGCCGCAGAAGATGACCGCGTAGGACCACAGATTGCGCACCAGGTTGGCGGTCGCGTTGGCCTTGAGCGTCGACTTCCAGGCCGGGCCGGTCAGCGCCGGGTAGAGCACGAAATCCTTGGCGACCTGACGGCCGGCCTTGCGGTAGAAATCGACGTCGGCCGGGGAGGTCACGCTGCCGCTGACCCCGGCCAGTTCCTTCTCGATGCCCAGATCGTGCAGCGCGATACCCCACTCGAAGGTCGCGGCCAGCAGCAGATTGGCCGCGGGCTGGACCAGGTGTACCGGTCGCCACGCCTCGTCGCGGGTCATCCGCAGAATGCCGAAACCGAGGTCCTCGTCCTTGCCGAGCACATTGGTGTAGGTGTGGTGCGAGTAGTTGTGCGCGCGCCGCCACTGCGCCGAGGTGCCCGTCATGTCCCACTCCCACGTGGTGGAGTGGATCTCGGGGTCGTTCATCCAATCCCATTGGCCGTGGCTCACATTGTGGCCCAGCTCCATGTTCTCGATGATCTTGGCGACCGAGAGCATCGCCGTGCCGCCGACCCACGCCCAACGGTTGCGGCTGCCGAACAGCACCGCGCGCCCGGCGACTTCGAGCGCGCGCTGGGCGGCGATGGTGCGTCGGATGTAGCGCGCGTCACGTTCGCCACGCGAGGTCTCCACCGAGCGGCGGATCGAATCGAGTTCTTTCCCCAGGGTCTCGATGTCGGCCGCCGTCAGATGGGCGAAGGCCTGGATATCGGTGATGGCCACCGGGGGTCCTCCTGTGTTGATTGGCGGCTGGTGCCGCGGGGTTCTCGGCCCGGGGTTCTCGACCTCCCCTGTCCGCGGGCACCGCCTCGAACACCCTTCGGGCAGTCGGATCGACGCGGGCCGAGAACCGGCGCTGCACGCGCGGGAGCTCGCCATCGGCTTCGTTCCGGTGCCTGTGAGTGGTCCTAGGGGTGCTCGCGACTTTTTGAGGGAAGTGAGGGGCCTAAGCGACCGGCGCCGGTCACCGGGATGGCCGACGCATACCTTCGAGGGTACTCGCTCCGGTCGCCGAACCGGGCTCTAGACGTCGAGGGTGCAGTCACCCGCCGCTGCGGAGATGCAGGTCTGCACCTTGTCACCGGGCTGGCGTTCGTCGCCGTTGCGCAGGTCACGGGCGTGTCCGGCGGAAATGGTGACCACGCAGGTCTGGCAGATGCCCATCCGGCAGCCGAAGGGCAACTGCACGCCCACCGACTCGCCCGCCTCGAGCAGGCTGGTGGCGCCGTCGACCTCGATGGTGCGCCCGGTGGTCCCGAAGGTCACCGTGCCGCCCTCGCCGATCGCGGACCGCTCCACCTCGAAGCGTTCGATGTGCAGCTTGTCGGCGACACCGGCGTTGCGCCAATGGTTCTCGATCGCGTCGAGCATCGGCGCCGGGCCGCACGCCCAGGTCTCGCGCTCGCGCCAATCGGGGTAGAGCTCGTCGAGACGGGTCAGCGCGAACAGGCCGTGTGCGTCGGTGAGCTGCAGGTGGGAGACGAAACTGGGGTGCTTGTCGTGCAGCGCGCGCAGCTCCGCGCCGAACATCACATCGGCGTCGGTGGGCGCGGAGTGCACGTGCACCACGTCGTGCACGCCGTCGCGGCGGTCCATGGTGCGCAGCATCGACATCACCGGGGTGATGCCGCTGCCCGCGGTGAGGAACAACACCTTCGCCGGCGGCGGCTCGGGCAGCACGAAACCGCCCTGCGGTGCGGCCAGGCGCACGATGGTGCCCGCGTCGACCCCGTTGACAAGGTGGCTGGACAACTTGCCCTCCGGCATCGCCTTCACCGCGATCGAGATGAGCCGCTGCCCGCCCTCGCCGGTCCAGTCCGGCGGACAGGTCAGCGAGTACGAACGCCAGTTCCAGCGCCCGTCGATCAGGATGCCGATGCCGATGTACTGGCCCGGCTGGTACTTGAAGTCGAAGCCCCAGCCCGGCTTGATCACCAGGGTCGCCGAGTCGGCGGTCTCCTTGCGCACCTCCACGATCCGCCCGCGCAGCTCGCGCGCCGACCACAGCGGGTTGGCCAGGTGCAGATAGTCGTCGGGCAGCAGGGGAGTGGTCACGCGCGCGACCGCGCCACGCAACACATTCAGCTTGCCGCCCCGATCGGCCACCTGCGCCGCCGGTGCCTCGAGCCACTCCCGAAACTTGTTGAGAACCATCTCTTGCTGCAACTCCTGTGTTGATCGGCGGCCGAGAACCCGGGGACCCACGTCTCCTGCAGCAAGGTTACGGCATCGTAGGTTTTGCGCTAGTGGTGAGGATTACAGGAGTTCGAGCAGGAAGGGCACTTCCTGGGGCGCGTACCAGGCCAGCTGGTGGTCCTCGGCGTCGCCGAGGACGAACTCCGCGTCGGGATCACCCAGGTCAGCGGCATCGATGACGTCCACGGCCTTGGCTACCTGCGGTTCGGCCTCGGCCAGGTCCACGTGCACCGAGGCGACCTCGCCGAAGCTGATCGGGCCCGACAGCTTCACCACCGCGTCGTCGAGATCGGGGCGCAGCTTCACGCCCGGCACATCCGCGGCGATCACCGCGCGCCGATACACCGGCCCGCCCGGCTCGACGGCTTCCCCTGCGGCGGTGGCGTCGTCGTCGAGGTCGTCGTCGCCGTCGCGTTCGGCCGCGATCAACCGCATCGACGCGCGCGCGGCCTCCTGCATCGCCACCTCGGCGAGCTCCTCGTCGTCTCCGGCCGCGTAGGCCTCGCGCAGCGCCGGTGTCACCGCGAACGCGGTCGCGCCGAGCGGGAACATCTGCTGCTCGTCGACCAGTTGGCGCAGGATCGGGATCGTCGCCGGGATGTAGACGCGCATCGTGTCGTTCTCAGAAGCAGGCACCGAGCAACTCCTCCATCGATTCGTGCACCGAGGCCGCGAGGACATCGATGTCGGCCATGGCGTCGCGGTCGGCGTTGAGTCCGTAGAAGACCTGACCGTCGTATGAGGTGAGTCCGAAACTCAACGTCTGATTGCGCAGCAGCGGCGATACCGGATACATCTCCAGCATGCGCGCCCCGCCGATGTACATCGCGGTCTGTGGTCCCGGCGCGTTGGTGATCACCAGGTTGAAACTGTTGTCGGCGAAGGTACTCGCCGCCCGCACACTCATCGCGTGCAGGCTCGCCGGGGCGAACCCGGCCAGGTGCACGAGGGTGCGCGCCCGTACCCCGCGCCGGGTCCGACCCGTGGCGTCGGTGGCGTGGGAGATGTGCGACAGCCGCATGGTCGGATTCGGTTCGCCCACCGGCAGATCGATGAGGAACGAGGACACCTCGCTGGCCGGGGTGAGCTGGTTGTCGCCGTCGACGTAGACCGACATCGGCACCACCGCGCGCAGATTCGTCGACTCGGTCAGTGCCTCGTTGCGCGAGAGCAGCCAGTTGCGCAGCGCGCCGGTGACCACCGCGAGCACGGTGTCGTTGATCGAGCAGTCGAAGTGCCGACGGATCTTGCGGTAGTCCTCGAGGTCGGTGCGCACCACGTCGAACCGTCGACTGCGCGAGGTGCGGGCGTTGAGCGGACTGTCCGGCGCCCCGCTCGAGGTCGCCGCGCGCACCACGTTCGCGGCCGCGGCCATCGCCATCCTGGTCCCGCGCACCACTCCGAACGCGTTGGATCCCGCGTCGCGCACCACCTCGTAGGCCTCGCGCGGTTGCGCGGCCAGTTGCGACAGCGCCCCGGCGAGCAGTTCCACGTCGGTGGGTTCGCGCGGCGCCCGCCAGGCGTCGTCGGCGAGTTCGCGCGGCAGCGGGGAGTTGTCGAGGATCACGTGCCCGATCTCGAGGGCGGTGTCACCGTCGACGAGCGCGGAGTGCGACTTGGTGAACACCGCGGCGCGCCCGTCGGACAACCCCTCGATCAGATACATCTCCCACAGCGGGCGCCCCTGATCCAGTGGCCGCGACGCGAGCCGGGCGACGAGGTCGTAGAGCTGTTCGTCGCTGCCCGGACCCGGCAGCGCGGAGCGGCGGATGTGATAGCTGATGTCGAAGCGGGCGTCCTCGACCCAGACCGGCCTGCCCACCGCGAGCGGGATCTCACGCACCTTGCGGCGGTAGCGCGGCACCAGCGGTAGCCGGGATTCGACCAGGTCGACGAGGCGTTCGTAGTCCAGAACCTGGCCGGTGGAATCCGGTGCGGAGTTCTGGAGGATCGCGAGAGAGCCGATGTGGATGGGGTTACTGCTCGACTCGAGTCGATAGAACGACGCGTCCTGCGGCGTCAATCTCGTGATCACGCGCTCCGAAGCTCCTTTCGGTGCCCTATGGCGCTGACCGCGCACGCGCTACATCCTACGTCACGGCAGGTGAATAGCCGTGCCGGACAACCTGGCTCGCCGGGCGTCGTGACCTGGGGCTATGACTGCGCCGGTACGTCGGGCACGGGTACACGCCGCCGGGTACGGTGGTCTGCGGACTACCATCGCCGTTGAACACAACTCCGACCAGAGGACTGACGAGACCCGTGCCTGCGCTGACACTGACGAGGTTGCTACGGATTGGTGAAGGTCGCATGGTCAAGCGGCTCTCGAACCTCGCCGATGAGGTCATCGCGTACGGCGACGAGATCGAGTCGTTGACCGACGCCGAGCTGCGCGCCAAGACCGATGAGTTCCGCGAGCGCTACGCCGCCGGCGAAACCCTCGACGACCTGCTGCTGGAGGCCTTCGCCGTCGCGCGGGAGGCGTCGTGGCGAGTGCTGAACCAGAAGCACTACAAGGTCCAGGTCATGGGCGGCGCCTCGCTGCACCTGGGCAATATCTCGGAGATGAAGACCGGTGAGGGCAAGACCCTGACCTGTGTGCTGCCCGCCTACCTCAATGCCATCTCCGGCGACGGCGTGCACGTGGTCACGGTCAACGACTACCTCGCCAAGCGCGACGCCGAGTGGATGGGCCGCGTGCACCGCTTCCTCGGTCTCGAGGTCGGCGTGATCCTCGGTGGTATGACCCCGGCCGAGCGTCGCGTGGCCTACAACGCCGACATCACCTACGGCACGAACAACGAGTTCGGCTTCGATTACCTGCGCGACAACATGACCCACTCCCTGGACGATCTGGTCCAGCGCGGGCACAACTTCGCCGTGGTCGACGAGGTCGACTCCATCCTCATCGACGAGGCCCGTACCCCGCTGATCATCTCGGGTCCGGCCGATGCCTCCTCGAAGTGGTACGCCGAGTTCGCGCGGATCGCCCCGCTGCTGAAGAAGGATGTCCACTACGAGGTCGACATCAAGAAGCGCACCATCGGTGTGCACGAGGCGGGCGTGGAGTTCGTCGAGGATCAGCTCGGCATCGACAACCTCTACGAGGCCGCCAACTCGCCCCTGGTGAGCTACCTGAACAACGCCATCAAGGCCAAGGAGCTCTACCAGCGCGACAAGGACTACATCGTGCGCGACGGCGATGTGATCATCGTCGACGAGTTCACCGGCCGCATCCTGGTGGGCCGCCGCTACAACGAGGGCATGCACCAGGCGATCGAGGCCAAGGAGAAGGTCGAGATCCAGCCGGAGAACCAGACCCTGGCCACGATCACCCTGCAGAACTACTTCCGCCTCTACAACAAGCTCTCCGGCATGACCGGTACGGCCGAGACCGAGGCCGCCGAGCTGCACGCGACCTACGGCCTCGGCGTGGTCCCGATCCCCACGAACAAGGCGATGATCCGCAAGGACCAGTCCGACCTGATCTACAAGTCCGAAGAGGCCAAGTTCGCCGCCGTCGTCGAGGACGTGACCGAGCGCCACGAGAAGGGCCAGCCGGTCCTGATCGGCACCACCAGCGTCGAGCGCTCGGAGTACCTGTCCAAGCAGTTCACCAAACGCGGTGTGGCGCACAGTGTGCTGAACGCGAAGTTCCACGAGCAGGAAGCCCAGATCATCGCCGAGGCCGGTCGGCCCGGCGCGGTCACCGTGGCCACCAACATGGCCGGTCGTGGTACCGACATCGTGCTCGGCGGCAACGCCGACATCATCGCCGACCTGCTGCTGCGCAACCAGGGCCTGGACCCGGTGAACACTCCCGACGAGTACGAGGCCGCCTGGCACTCCGCGCTCGAGCAGGTCAAGAAGCAGACCGAGGCCGACGCCGAGACGGTCCGCGAGGCCGGTGGCCTCTACGTCCTCGGCACCGAGCGGCACGAGTCGCGTCGTATCGACAACCAGCTGCGTGGTCGTTCCGGCCGTCAGGGCGATCCGGGCGAGTCCCGTTTCTACCTCTCGCTCGGTGACGAGCTGATGCGCCGCTTCAACGGCGCCGCTCTCGAGGCGATCATGACCCGGCTGAACCTGCCCGACGATGTCCCGATCGAGGCCAAGATGGTCTCCAAGGCTATCAAGAGCGCCCAGACCCAGGTCGAGCAGCAGAACTTCGAGATCCGCAAGAACGTGCTGAAGTACGACGAGGTCATGAACCAGCAGCGCACCGTGATCTACGGCGAGCGCAACCAGATCCTGCGTGGCGAGGACATGGAGGGTCAGGTGCAGAACATGATCACCGACGTGACCACCGCCTATGTCGACGGCGCCACTGCCGAGGGTTACGTCGAGGACTGGGACCTGGACAAGCTCTGGACCGCCCTCAAGACCCTCTACCCGGTCACCCTCGACCACAAGGAGCTCGCCGGCGAGACCGTCACCGGCGACGCGGGCGAACTCTCGCGCGACGAATTGCGCGAGGCCCTGCTCGAGGACGCCCACACCGCCTACGAGAAGCGCGAACAGGAAATCGACGGCCTGGCAGGCGAAGGCGCCATGCGCAACCTGGAACGCCAGGTCCTGCTCTCGGTTCTGGACCGCAAGTGGCGCGAGCACCTCTACGAGATGGACTACCTCAAGGAGGGCATCGGTCTGCGCGCGATGGCCCAGCGCGACCCGTTGGTCGAGTACCAGCGCGAGGGCTTCGACATGTTCGCCGCCATGCTGGAAGGCCTGAAGGAGGAATCCGTCGGCTTCCTGTTCAATCTCCAGGTAGAGGTCCAGCAGCCCCAGCCCGAAGGCGTCACCATCGACAAGGGCCTGCGTTCCCCCGTCGGCGCCCGCCCCCAGGACGCCCCCGCCGAAACCCAGGCCCCCCCGGCCCTGCGCGCCAAGGGCATCTCCGACCAGCCCCCCCGCGTCACCAACTACTCCGGCCCCGCCGAAGACGGCTCCGCCGAATCCCACACCCCCGCCCAGGAATACGGCGGTACCCCCCAACAACCCACCACCCGCAAGGCCCGCCGCGAAGCCGCCCGCACCGAAACCAAGGGCAAGCGCCGCCGCTGAATCCGGTCATCTGAA
>NZ_JBHSQN010000015.1:0-50817 GCF_042658545.1 Nocardia lasii | reverse complement strand
CACGAGGGCTCCCACGGTTTCCGTGGGAGCCCTCGCTGCCTCAACCGCCCGTAGCTCATGCATGTACTATTGCATGCATGGTTGCCCTGCAGATTCGAGACGTTCCCGAGCCGCTGCGTGATCAGCTGGTCGCGCTGGCACAGCGCCGAGGCCAGTCCCTGCAAGCCTTCCTGTTCGACCTGATCCGCGACGAGGCCCGCCGCCAGGACAACATCGCGGTCCTCAAACAGTTCAGCCCCGCCACCTGGGATGTCGCTTTCCCCGCGCAGGACATCCAGGTGGCACTGGATGCCGAACGCGCCGAACGAGATTCGGCACTGACCGACCACGAGGCCACCGAGTGATCGTGGTCGACGCATCAGTCTTCGCCCACGCCCTCCTCAACCCCGCTCCCCTCGGCGACCACTGCCGCACCGCCTTGGAAGCCGACAACCGCTGGATCGCCCCCCAACACTGGACCATCGAGGTCCTGTCAGTCATCCGCCGCTTCACCCGAGCGGGCACCATCACCCCCGCCCAGGCCACCCAAGCCGTCACCGCCCTGGAAAAACTCGATCCAGAGGTCCCCGTCACCCGAGTCCTGGTCCCCAGAATCTGGGAACTACGCGACAACCTCACCACCTACGACGCCGCCTACGTCGCGACAGCGGAAGCCTACGGCTGCGAATTACTCACCACAGACACACGATTGGCGAACGCGCCGGGCATAACCTGCCCGGTGCGGGTGCTGCGAACCGAGGATTGATCGGCCCGGCAGATCGTCATTCGGCCCGGTGCCGGGTCCACGGTGGAAGTCCCGCCGAATCGGTGTCCGTGGCCGCTCGCGGCCAACCATCCGGCGGACGTGTGCTGGTCACGGTCCGGTCTGTCCGGCATCGGCAGGTTCCGTGCGCAGCGGCGCATGACCCCAGAGAGCCGACAGCGGCAGCGACAGGATTCGGTCCCCGTAGGAGAACCCTTTGGCTCCCAAGTGAAGGACGATTCCGGCGGTGAAGCGGTCGCCGAGTTTGTCGCGGAGCCATCCGGTGTCTCGAGAATGAAGTCGATCTCGCGGCCGTCGCGGTCGCGGTAGTGCATGATCTCGAAGGCATCGCAGGTCAAGCTCTTCAGTTTCAGCAGTTCGGCGAAGACGAAGGTCTCGACGAGTGCGCCCAGTGGGCGTTGACCTGGCCGGCGACAGCATCCGCGAGCTGATCGGATGCGGCACGCGGCACCAATTCGAGCACGAGTTCCCCTCGGTCGGCAGTCTCGGATTCTCCATGCTCTGACGAGAGTACTCGGGATCTGCCGGGTGCCTATTCGGAATCTGCCGGGTACTTATTCGGGATCTGCCGGGTACTTATTCGGGATCTGCCGGGTACTTATTCGGGATCTGCCGGGACTTTATTCGGAATCTGCCGGACCTTTATCGAGGATCTGCCGGGCCACTTCGCCCCACCCTCCCCAACTCTGCCCCGCGGCGACCACTGCCGCACTACCCCCGAAGCGGGTGCTGCGTATCGAGCATTGATCGGTCGCGAACCGCAAGACCCGGCGATCACGAAAGATGTTTGGTCCGCGACTCGTCGGGATTGCGCGCGCAGTTGCGCACCGGCGCCGACGCCATCGCGAAGAAGCTGGCCGCGAATCTCTCGGCCAGCCTGCCGCGCGCGACAACCGGCGCGTTCGACCTGCTACCGACCCCGGCCGTCGAACCGACCACCCGTGCACCGGCGCCGCCGATCCCCGCCTGGAATACCGGCCCGTGCGTAGAGCTGATGCTTCACCCCGGTATCGCTGTCGACCGTAGCGCGCGAGGCGACCTCGACAACCAGCGCGAGGTGCTCGCGAACCGTGTCGACGTCGTAGGGTTCGCAGTCACGCACGAAGATGTCGGGGTACCGCACGTTGAGTGTGCTTCGGGCATCCGGTCGGAACCGGTGGGCCTCTCGTCAGCTGGCCCGATGAATCGGATGCACCCGCGACAGCGCCCGCTTGGCTTCGGCCAACGAGATCATCTGGTCCTCGTCGTCGATATCGGCGACCGCCGCCTCGGCCCATTCCCGCAGGAGCGTCGAGACCCCCACCCGCCGCTCGTCGGCGAGTGATTTCAACCGACTGTGCAGTCCGAGGGGAAGGCGGATCGACGTGGTCACCATGATGTCTTCGTTGGCGGGAAGGCGTGGTGGGGCGTCGGTGGGTTCGTCGGAGAAGCTCAGCCGATCGAGGAAGTCGGCGAGTCCTTCTTTGTCGGACGGAAGATCGCTCATGATCGGTTCCCACTTTCCCACTGCTCGAATCGCGCCAGTTCCTCGGCGCGCATCGTGCGTGCGCCGATGATCACCCACGTCCAGTCCTCCCGCTGTCGCATGACCACGATCAGCGGGCGCCCGGCCGTGGTGCGCCCCCACACCGTCAGGACGGTCACCTGGCCGTCGTAGGCCGGGCGTGGCCACCGTCGTGACGCTGCGAGGACCTGCCGAACCTCGCTGGGTTCGATGCCGATCAGGTGAGCGATCGCCCAATCAGGCCACTCGAAACCCATAACCCCATAATACGCACGTAGTAACACCATGTGAAAGCACTGTGTATCGATCGGGGTTCGATACGGTGAGGGTGATGTCGACACAGGGGAGGCTCGCGATGGGGGAGATCAGCCGCCCGCTGTCGGCGTCGGAGCGTTGGTTCTGGCTCATCGATCAGTTGTCGCCGGCGAATTGCGTTGTCCGATTGCGCGTGCGCGGCCCGCTCGGCGCCTATCGCTTGGAGGAGGCCGCCGATGCCGTGGTCGCCGAATTCCCGCTGCTGCGAACAACAGTCGTCGCCGGCCCCCGTTTCGCCCCGTCGCCCGACCCGCATCTGCCGGTCCTGCACCGCATCGTCACCGACCCCGACGAGTGGCGCACGATCTTCGACACCCAACTCTCCGAACCCATCGACCTCGCCACCGCGCCGGGCCGTCTCATCGACTTGGCTTGGCGCCCAGGAACTTCCGACGAACACCATGACCTGATCCTGGTTCTGTCGCACGTCCTGCTCGACGGCCGTTCGATGGCCTCGCTCGGCTGGCGCATCCTCGCCCACGCCTTCGGCGCCCCGCCCGCCTCCCCGCGCGCCCCGATCCCGGCCGCCGACGACCTCATCCCACCCGAACACACCCGCCTGCTGCACTGCCTGCGCACCAACCTCACCGCCCAACTCACCGCGCTCCGCCGCCGCCCGACCGGCCTGCCCGGCACCGCGCCCCCGCTCCCGATTCGCCGCACCCGCACCGTGATTCGCACGATCGAGGGCGCGGATCTCACCGAACTCCGCGCCCGCTGCCACCAGCACGACGTCACAATCAACGCCGCCCTGGCCGCCGCACTCGCCGCCGCCCTCGGCGCCCTGGCCCCCCGATCCACGCAGGTGGCGGGCATCGGCATCCCCGTCGACATCCGCGCCGACCTCACCCCACCCCCGGCCGACGACGAACCCGGCATGTTCACCGCCGTAGTCCCCACCTACATCCCCTACGGCCCCCGAGCCACGCTCTGGCAAGCCGCCCGAACAGCCAAAGACCAACTGTCCCAACAACTCCAGCAGAAGAACCACCTAGCAGCCCTGGCCGCCATCCGCTACGGCTGTCCCCGCACCCTCGAATCAGGCCGCCGCACAATAGAACTCATCGACCGCCGCGCCCCCTGGAACGTCACCCTCAGCAACCTCGGAAAACTCACCCCACCCGAAACCCCCGACCCCCTGCACATCACCGCCCTCACCATCGCAGGCACCAACTCCTGCGCCAGCGCCCTGACCGTAGCGGTGGCCACCCTCGGCCCCACCATGTCGATCACTTTCTGCTACGTCGACACCATGCTCCCGCGCCCCACCATCGAATCCCTCGCCGACCACACCCTTCGCGCGATCGCGACCGCTACACGGCAATGATATCGAGAAGCGGTCCGAGCCCCCTGAAGTCATCCGGATTGCGGGTGTAGAGCGGAAGTGCGTGTTGAACGGCCGTAGCCGCGATCTGCAGGGCGGCCACCCGCCGTCGGGGCTTGCGGCCGATCTGCTCGACCAGTAGGGCCAACCCGTAGACGTGCGCGGTATCGGTGTCGAACGGCAGCGGGTCGAACGACCGGACGACCCACTGGAACCGGAGCTGGCGCTGAGCCTGGCGCACCGGGTCTGTGGCCGCATGGATACCCGCGGCGAGTTCGGCAACGCTGACGGCGCTGATCGCCGCGTCCCGCATCGACCGGCAAACTCGATTGAATATCGCTGTAGTCGATGAGGACCGAGGTGTCGAGCAGAATGTGGAGTGGCTCGGCGAATTCACTCATCGTCGGGCATGTCCGGGTCGATCATCGCGTACGCGCGAACGCTACGCAGTGTACAGAAAGCTACGGAGTGCGCGCTGCGGCGAACTCAGGAGAGCATTTCCCGCAGCGCCGCCCGATCCGGTTTGTTCGTCCGCCCGCTGACCGGAATCCGCTCCACCACCACGATGTCATCGGGTACCGCAGTGGTGTCGATGATCTGCGGCACAAGCTCCCGAAGCCGGGCGACGAGGTCCCTGGCCTCCGGTTCGGCGACCACCGCGAGCACGATCCGCTCGTCGCCGATCTCGTCGGGCAGCCCCACCATGACCGCCTCCCTGACCCCGTCGAGAGCGACGATCGCCGGTTCGTACAGCCCGGGGTAGATGTTGGTCTTGCCCCGGATCATCATGTCCTTCTTGCGCCCGGTGAGCACCAGTTCCTTGCCGTCCCAGCGTGCCAGATCCCCGGTGGCGATCTCGGTGAGCGGCTCCGCGCCGAGGTACCCGCGACACAGGTTGGGCCCGGACAGCACCAGTTCACCGTCCTCGGCGATCCGCGCCTCCACGCCCCGCACGGGCGCCCCGAGCAGGTCGCCGTCGTGGGCGAGTTTCGCCGCACCGGTGGCCACCGCGACGGGCAGGATCTCGGTCATCCCGTAGATCGCGAGAAACTCCGTGTCCGGCAACGACTTCTGCGCCCGCCGCAGCAATGCCGAGGTCACCGGCGCACCGCCGAGGGCGACCTGGCGCAGATGCGGGGGGACCGGCAGGGATTCGGCCTCGAGGTGATCGAGCGCGACGGCGAGGTCGGCCGGGGTGTAGAAGGCGTGGGTCGCGCTGCGTAGGTTTCGGGTGAAGCGCACGGGGTCGATGTGGGTGCCCAGGCGCGGATAGCGCGGCATGGCCCACCGCGCCCCGGCCATCAGCGCGGGCAGTCCCATCATGAGCTGTTCGGTGTGGAGGAAGGCGCCGGGTGCGAGGCTGGTCCGGCCGCCCATCGCGGCCAATCCCGCACTCAACGAAGCGCGCGTGTGCACAACGGCTTTGGGGTCGGCGGTGGTCCCGGAGGTGAACACGATCAGTGCCTCGGCGTCGGGATCGGTTGCCGGCAACGAGGTGTCGGGCGCGTCGCCGGTGAAGCGCCGCATCGGCACGGATCCCAGCGGCGTGCCCGGCACCCACAGGCCGCTGTGGATATGGCGAACATCGAGCGCCCCGAACCGGGGCAACTCCAACCCCTTCTTGCGCCCGTACCGCGACAGCGGCCCACTCACCGCGTACAACAGCGATTCCGTTGCCGCCCAACGAGGTTCGACCATCGCGACCCGCTGGGCGAACAGTTCCGGCCCCACCCCGGGATCGACGAAGACGATCGTCCCGCCCGCCGCGATCGTCCCGAAGATCAACATTACCGACGACACGCTGGGCCGGATCGAGAACAGCATCCGATCCCCGGGCTCGAATCCCGCCTCGCCGAGGTTGTGCGCCACCCGTGCGACGGTGTCGACGAGCTCGCGGTAGGTGAAGGCGCGTTTGCCGACGGCCCCGAGCGCGGAGGCATCGGGTATGCGATCGGCTTGCGCCGCGAGCCGTTCGAGAAAGTCGGTCATCGATGTTCCCCCTCGTCATTGGGCCTGTCGAGCTCGACCACTCGCTGCGTCACCGAATATCGACCACATCGGGTCGGTACCGGTGGTCGGCGTACCAGGCCAGTGTCTTACGAATTCCCCACGCGCGCACCCGTCGATTCGACCCGTACACCCGCACGTCGCGCCGGAGCCCGTATGCGGTGGTGATCGTGCGTACCGCGTTGACCAGCGCCCGGTCCTCGTGCAGGTCCTCGATGGCCGTGCGCGGGAACCCGCCCGCCGCCACATACAGTTCGGCCGTGATCGCCATATTGCACCCGGGCGTCATCACGTAGGGCCCTAGATATTTCGGGTCCCGATTGCCCGAGCGCACCTTTCCGAAGGTCGACGCCACCTCGAGCGCGACCCGAATGATGGTGCGATCCCGCCACGACACTCCCTCGTCGGTGCGCGGAATCAACTGCCCACTGACCAGCCGCAGCCCGGAGTCGAACCCCGCCTTGATCTTTTGCGTCCAGTCCGGCGCGGGCAGGCAGTCGGCGTCGGTGCGCGCCAGATGTGTGGCGCCCTGTGCGATGGCGTAGCGCATTCCGGTGTCGGCGGCCGCGCCGGTGCCTTTCTGCGGTTCGGAGATCACCACGATGCGCGGCACCGGATGCGCCTGGGCGAACGCCTCGACCACCTTCACCGTGCCGTCGGTCGAGTTGTTGTCGACCACCACCACGGTGAAGTCGCTGTCCTGCTGGGCCGCAACGGCTTCCAGCGTCGCCGAGATTCCCCGCTCCTCGTCGAAGGCGGGAATCACCACCCAGAACTCGCTCACGCGTCCTCCAGCAGCCGGTCGAGCCCGCCGACCTCGTCGACCCACCGGTGGAATTCGTCGAGGCCATCGGCGAACCCCACGGTGGGTCGATAGCCCAGCTCGCGTTCGGCTCGGGACAGGTCGTAGGTCGCCGACCGGGTGACCAGCGCGACCGCGTACCGCGACAGCGGGGGAGTCCACCGCTGCGCGACAGCCGGTATCCGCCACAGTGTTTCGATCACCGACAATCCCGCCCCCAGTACCGGCGCGGGCACCGTCACTCCGGGTCCGGCCAGCCCGAACCGCCGCGCCACCGCGTCCAGCGTCGGCCACACCGACACCGGCTCGGCATCGGCGACGAAATACGCACGCCCACCGATATTCTCGGCCACGAGGGCGAGCGCGACGGCGTCGACGAGATGGTCGATGTAGCACAGCGAGGCCAGCACCTCGCGCCCGCCGGACAGCTCCGGCAACCGCCCCGCCCGCAACTTCGCCAGAATCTGCACGATCGGTCCCCGCCGATCGCCCGGCCCCCACACCGCCCGCGGCCGCAACGAACACGTCGTGAACCCCGGCGCGTCGGCCGCGAGCACCAATTGTTCAGCGACAGCCTTGGTTTCGCAGTAGCTGTTCAGGAACCGCGACGGATACGGCACCGTCTCGTCGATCCCGAGCTGATCCCCACCGTCGGGCGCCATCAACGCGCTCGGGCTGCCGATGAACACGAACCGCGCCACCCCGGCCGCCGCCGCTTCCTGCGCCAACCGGTCGGTTCCGGCGACATTCACGGCGAAGAACTCGGCGGGCCTGCCGAATTCGCCGAGCAGCGCGGCGGCGTGCACCACCGCCCGCACCCCGGTCACCGCCCGAGCCAGCGCCGTGGTGTCGCCGAGATCGGCCACCGCCACCTCGACACCCTCGGGCGCCGAGGCCGCGTCCCGGACCATCGCGCGAACGGGCACCCCGCGACGCGCGAGCCCGCGCACGATCGCCCCGCCGACGAACCCGCTCGCACCGGTCACCAGGACTGTCATCTCAGTGCTCGCCCAGTGTCTTCCACCAGGTCGCCCCGAACAGCATGGTCATCATCGCGGCCCGCCCGCTCGAGATGCCGCGTTCGGCCGCCACCTTGCGCGCGGCCGGGATCTGCGCGGCGTGCACGCCCACGCTCAACACCACGTCGATCCAGAAGACCACCCGCAACCAGCGCGCCCGGAACGGTCGCACCAGCCCGATGATCAGGAACGCCCACCCCAGCACCGGAATCGAACGCAGCGCCAGCACCGTCTCCCGGCTGGGCGCCGACGCATCGGACTCGGCCCGATGTCGACCGTGCTGCAACGAAGGACTCACCGCACACCAACTCCTCGATAGGTCACCGCCGCCGCGGTGGGTCCACCATCGGCGGCTACGAACAACAACGGTCGATCGGCCAGCCCCGCCGCGCGCGCGGTCACGTACGCGGCGGTCAGGGCCGAAGTATGCGCGTCCCCGGTGAATTCGTCGGTCACCACCGCCCCCACGCCCAGTTCGGCGGCGAGTCCACCGGCGAAATCGGCGGTCGGCTTGCCGCACAGCAGCACCACATCGGCGGCGTCGAGCCCGTCGGCGGCGAGCGCTTCCCTGGCGGCGGCCGCGGCGTGTTCGACGAGTTCGGTGGTGTCGGACAGCAACTCCACCGTCAACGACGAGCGCCCCTGCGAACCCATCGCCGACAGGGTCACATACCCCTGCGGATCGGGCAGCGCGTCACCCGCGCTCACGTGCACACCACCGAAACCTACTGCGTCAGTGGAATTCTCGAGGACGAATGCCGCACCCACCGGCGTGAACGCGAACTCGTCCGACCCCGCCGGATGCGCGTCCCCCGACACCACCACCACGTGCCCCTCGGGCAGATCGGCCAGCAGCGAGGCCGCCACTCCCACGGCGTTGACCATCCCGCACGCGCCGTTCATCAGATCGAACGACAGGCACGGCACGTCCCCGCGCCGGTAGTCCAACCCGATCCCCGCCGCCTGCTGGATCAGCGCAGCGACCGCCGGTTCCACGAGGTTGGCGTCGCGGTAGACGCCCACGTTGATCAGCGCGTCGACCTGTTCGAGCGGACACTGCGCCGCCGCCAACGCGTCCTGCGCGGCATCGGCCGCCTGTCCGACCGAGCTGACCCCGTCGCTCCGCACCGAGGCCGAAGAAATGATGATTCCCATACTGTTCTATACCCGCAGATCGCCGATTATCACCGACAGGAATCCGGCCACCACCCCCGACGCCGCGGGCACGAGCAGCACCTTCGACCCCGGCGCGACGAGTCCGCGCCGCAGCGCGTCGTGCAGGACCACGAAATGCGAGGTCGAGGCGGTATTGCCGTACCGGTCGAGCACCATCAGACCCGGCGGCATGGGGGAGTCGAATTCGCGTTCGGCGATCTTGTCGATCAATTCCACTGCCGGAGCGCTGAATTGGTGGTGGATCAGGTAGTCGTAGTGTTCGTCGGCGAAGCTGGACCCGCGCGCGTCGAGGAACTCCTGCTGCCGCGAGGTCCACAGCAGGTACCGCGACTCGTTGTGCATGGCCCGGTTGTCGGTGTAGAGCGCGACGCCGGGGCCCTTGTCACTGGGCATTCCCAGGCACAGCTTGGCGAACGACGCGCTGGTATTGAGTTCCACGTAGTCCAGGCCGGGCCCGTCGGTGCCGTCGAGCACCACCGCCGCCCCGGCGTCGCCCACGGTCAGCGACGCGAACTGTGGATCGTATTTCTGCGAGATCTCGCGCACCGCGGTGTCGGCGATGGGCGTGATGCACTCCCCGGAGACCACCATCCCGCGCCGCACCGCGCCGGCGCGAATCATCCTGTCCAGCACCAGAACCCCGGTCATCATCCCGGCGCAGGCATTGGACACGTCGAAGTGGATCGCCGTGCGCGCTCCGAGCGCGTTGCGCAGCAGCAGCGCGAAGGACGGTTCGTAGCAGAAGTCCTCGCCGCGGGTGCGGGTGATCGAGCAGGAGATGATGACGTCGAGATCGGCGGCGTCGTAGCGGGAGTTGTCCAGGGCGCTGCGCGCGGCGGCCAGCGCGATGGTGAACGAGTCCTCCGCGTCCCCGCGCACCCGCCGGGCTTTGACTCCGCTGACCTTTTCCAGGTCTACCGGCGCGTCCACGGCCAACTGTGCCAGTAACTGCGCCGTACTCACCTCGGTGCTCGGCAGGTACGCGCCGATCGCTTCGATGGTCGATCTCATGTTCGTTCACTTCCGGATCTCGCCGCGGACCTTCACTAATCGGGCAAGCTCAACTAGATTGTGCCGGGGTGTGGAGCACTGCCCGACGCCATGAGCTCACCTTACTCGCCGCGGGACAACCCTGGTTGCCCGGTTTACTGCTGCTCGGTCGTTTCGCGCGCCCGATCCGGGCGGTGCCCAAGCTCGGTTGGTTCGTGGCGGATCCGCTGGTGGCGCGCCAGATCTACAACGACAGCACCCACTTCAGCATCGTCTCCGAGGGCGCGGCCGGGCACTGGTGGGCGCAGGTGATCGGCGACTGGGTCGAGGACCTGTTCGAGGGCCCCGGCCACACCGAACTGCGCACCAGGGTCCGCGACCTGTTCACCCTCGCCCACACCGACGCCCTGGTCGAACGCGTGATCGGCCCCGACCTGCGTGACCTGCGCGAACGCCTCGCGGCGGGCGAGACCGTCGACATCGCCGCCCGCGCGCGGATCCTGGTCGGTCGCAGCGTCTCCGACCTGGTCGGCATGCGCCCCGAGGACATCGCCGCGGCCATCGGCGGCGAGGTCACCGACGACTCCGACGCGCTGTTCCTGCGCCTGTTCCACCACGTCGAAGAGCTGGTCAACCTGGGTTTCGGCACCATGGCCTCGACCACGCTGGACCCCGTCGCCGTGGCCCGCGCCCGCGAACTGGCCGCTCAGCTTGCCGTGAACGTGCCCGCCGCCTACGCCCGCGCCGACCCCGACACCACCCTGGGCCGCTGCCGGGAGCTCGGTCTCGCGGTCGAGCACGCGGGCGGCCTCGCCATCCTGATGGCCGTCGCCGGCACCGACACCCTGGCCAGCGCCATGACCCGCATGGTCGCGATCATGCACGACACCGACCAGCACCGCGCCCTGCTCGCCGCCCCCGACCGCCTGCCCGACGCCGTGCGCGAGACCCTGCGCGTCACCAGCCCCGCCTACCTGGTCGGCCGCTCGGTGACCGCCGACGTGCGCGTGGCCGACCGCGACCTGCGCGTCGGCGAGCACGTCAAGATCCTCACCTGGACCATCAACAACGCCGCGGGCGAGTTCGACATCGCCCGCGACTACAACCCCGAAACCCGCCAACTCTGGTTCGGCGGCGGCCGCCACCTGTGCCTGGGCGCCCAACTGGTCCATTCCGAACTGACCGCCCTGCTCGAAGCCCTCACCGCCGCGGGCCGCCCGTGGGACATCGTCGAACGTCGTTACCGGCGAAGGGTTTTCATCCCCACCTACGAGACGCTGCGCATCCGGCTGAGTACTCACGGGTAGCGCCGAAGCCCTAGAATTGCCGGGGTTACAGGTTATTGGGGATCCGTCGCGTGCTGGCGGGGCCCGTCAGGAGGGGACATGTCGGATTTCGGCGACCGTGCGGGATCCGGTGCGCAGCCGTATCCGACCTACGGTCCGACGCCCCCGGTCGGAACTCCGCAGAATCCGGCCTACGGACCGACGCCGCCGGTCGGAGCCCCGCAGAATCCGCACTCTGGTCCGAATCCCTTTGCCGTGCAACCGAACCACTATGCGCAACAGCAGTTCGGCGCACCGCCCCACGGCTACGCCCCGCGACCGCCGCGCTCCAGCAACAAGCCCCTGTTCCTCGCCCTCGGCGCCGTCGCGTTGATCGTCGTGCTCGGTCTCACGGCGGTCGTGCTGCTCGTCGTCAACAGCGCCGACAACAGCCCCGAGCGCCAGGCCCGATCCGCACTGGCCACCGCACAACTGCGCCTGCTGCACACCCCCGCCGTGCGCTACGAGGGCACTCTCACCGGCACCGCCGCGGGGTCGCCGACGATGACGGTGAACCTGGTCGTCACCAATGTCGGGGAGGCCACCGGCACGCTCGCGGTGGGCAGCGCGTCGCTGGACTACCTCGGCGTCGGCGGCACGTCGTTCCTCACCGGCGACGAGAGTGATTGGCGCGCACTGGGTGTGCCGAAGGACAAGATCGAGCTCTACCTGAATCGTCCGGTGCTGATCGGACCCGATCTGTTCGGTGTCGACCTGGCGACGGTGCTGGCACCGGCCCGACTCGCCCTGGCCCTGGATCCCGAGGCCACCTACGACACGGCTGTGCGCGTGGGTGCCGAAGCCCGCGTCGGCGATCACCAGTCGACCCCCGTGACCAGCGGTGACGTGACCACCTACCTGCGCGGCCTGGCCGGCGGCGAGGAGTCGATCATCACCCGCATCATCAACAACGCCGCGGGCTACTCGGGCGCAGGCCGGGACCGGCTGCCCGAGTTCACCCTCGACACGACTTACCTGACCGCGAGCGAGGCCACCACCGTCTACGCCGAGTTCCCCGGCCGCATCCAGGCCCTGAGCACCGCGATCGACTCACGCGTCGACCTCGGCGGCACCCTGAACGGCCGCTTCCTGGAGAACCCGTGCCTGGGCACGTGCACGATCGAGTTCACCATCAAGAACACCGTGTCCACGTCCCCCGACATCCGCATCACCTCGATCTCCTACGACTACACCATCACCGTGGAGTCCGCCCTCGACATCACCACCGGCCCCGATTGCGTCGGCACCGGCACCATGTCCCCCAACAGCTCCACCGCCATCCGCTGCACCGCCACCTACAACCCCTACCTGGTCCCCGCGGGCCAAACCGTCCCCATCAACGCCTTCGCCCACGTCACCGTCCGCGCCCTGAACCCCGAACAACTCAGCGCCCTCGAACAACAGGTCGCCCAGAACGGCACCGCCGCCACCGCCCTGACCCCGACCACCCAACCCGACCCCACCACCGACTGGAACGCCTACTCCGCCGCAGGCGGCCCCCTCACCCACGACGCCTGGACCACCGCCCACACCGCCCTACGCACCCGCGCCGATCAACGCTGAAGCCGCAACCGCCGAGCCAGATCGGACACGAACACCCCCGCCGGATCGACCAGCTCCCGCACCCGCCGCCATTCGTCGAGTCGCGGATACATCGCCGCGATCATCGCCGGTGTAGTCCGCGACTCCTTGGCGAAATACAGCCGCCCACCCGCGTCCAGGACCCGTTCGTCGAGTTCGACGCAGAACCGATCGAGCCCACTGCTCAGCGTGAAGTCCAAGCTCAGCATGTACCCCGGGTGCGGCCACGACAGCGGCGCCGGATTGCTCGCGCCCATCCGCTTGAACACATTGAGAAACGAGTGGTGCCCCGACTCGGCGATCGCGCGCACCGTATCCGCCAACTGCCGCTCGGCTCCGAACGGCATGGAAAACTGGTACTGCAGGAATCCGCGCTTGCCGTAGGCACGATTCCACTCCCCGAGCAGGTCGAGCGGGTGATAGAACTGCGTCAGATTCTGGATGCGCCCGCGTGCGCGCCGGGGGAACAGGCGATGCGCGGCCTCGGCGGCGATCCGCGTCGTCACCGCGTTGACCATCCCGTTCGGGAAGATGTCGGGGACCGTGAACAGGTGCGGCGCGGCGAATTCCAGCGGTCGCGACCGAAGTTTCACCGGTAGCTGATCGATCGTGGCCAGCGACCCGCGACTGAATCCGGCGCGCCCCAGTTTCGCGCCGGTGGAGATGGTGTCCGGCACCGACATCGAGTAGTCGTACCCGTCGTCGGACCCGCCGGTCAGCAGTTCCATGGTTTCGTCGAGATCGCGGGTGCGGTCGTTGTCGACGAGGAAGTAGGCGGTCTCGGTGTGCTTCAAGCGAATTCGCGCTCGCACGATGATCCCGGTGAGTCCCATCCCGCCCACGGTCGCCCAGAACAGCGCGGCGTCGGTCCCGTCGGGAGTCAGCGTGCGCACCTGCCCGTCGGCGGTGATCATGTCCATCGAGACGACGTGATTGCCGAAGCTGCCCTGCGAATGATGGTTCTTGCCATGGATATCCGCGCCGATCGCCCCGCCGACGGTCACCTGCCTGGTGCCCGGCAGCACCGGAACCCACAGCCCGAACGGCAGCGCGGCCCGCATGAGCGTGTCCAGGCTGACCCCGGCGTCGGCGTCGACGATTCCGCTGTCCGGGTCGATCGCGTGGATGCGGTCGAGCGCGGTCATGTCGATGACCAGTCCGCCCGCGTTCTGCGCGGGATCGCCGTAACTGCGGCCGAGTCCCCGGGCGATCACCCCGCGCGGGCCCGCCGTGCGCACCCGTTCGGCGATCACCGCGAGGTCGGGTGTGCGGAGGACCTCGGCGACCGTCGGCGCGGTCCGTCCCCACCCGCTGAGACTGCGTCGTGTGCTGACTGCGTTCGATGTCACGGGGACTGACGCTAGGGCCGGTTCCTGAGTACGGGCTGAGGTAATTGTGTTGCTAGTGGGGAGATTCGGGGTGGGTTTTCAGGGTGCCCTCGTGCATGGTCAGGATTCGGGTGCAGGCGGCGGTGAGGAGGGGTTGGTCGTGGCTGATCAGGAGGGTGCCCAGGTCGGTGCGGTGCATGACCAGGCGGATGATGGTGGCCGTGGTGGCGGCGTCGAGCATGGCGGTGGGTTCGTCGAGGATGAGGTAGCGGGGGGATTGGGCCAGGGCGCGGGCCAGGCAGGCGCGTTGGAGTTGGCCGTCGCTGAGGGCGTGGGGGCGGCGGGTGAGCAGGTCGGGGGTGAGGCCGACGGTGGCGGCGAGTTCGGTCAGGTCGGGGGGTGGGGTGCGGCTGATCGTGGTGGGTTCGGTGATGATCCGGGCGATGGTGAAGTGGGGATTGGTTGCGGCGCGGGGGGATTGGAAGACCATCGCGATGGTGCCGCGCGCGCGACGGGGCGACCGACCGTCGACGGTGACCGTGCCTCCGCTGGGCGCGACCAGTCCCGCCATCGTCCGGGCCAGCGTCGTCTTCCCCGACCCCGAATCCCCGGTGATCCCGACGATCTCCCCGGGCGCCACCTGGAGGTCCACCTCCCGGATGACCGCACCGGCGCGGTAACCGGCGGTAACCGAATCGGCGACGAGCATCAAGACCTCCGTTGGCGAATCATGCGCTGCCCCTGCCGAATCAGCGTCGTCGGCCCACCCGCGTACGGGCACACCTCGGACAGATTCGTCAGCGCGCGCGGCGGATGGGGGAGCGGTCGCAGCCCACGCTCGGGCAGCGCGGCGAGCAGGTCGCGGGTGTAGTCGTGCCATGGATCGTCGAGCACCTCGGCACCGGGCCCGACCTCCATCAGCCGCGACGCGTACATGACCGCCACCGTGTCGGCCAGGCTCGCGCGCAGCAGGTGACCGAGATCGTGGGTGATCAGCAGCACCGCCGCACCCCCATCGGCGCACTCGCGCAACAATTTCCCGATCTGGTCGGTCCGCCCCCGGTCCAGCCCGGAGGTCGGTTCGTCGGCCACGATCACCTCGGGATCACCCGCCAACGCCGCCGCCACGGCCGCCCGCTGCGCCATCCCACCGGACAACTCATGCGGAAACAGCGCCAACGCCGAACGCGACAGCCCCGCCCGATCGACGAGATCACCTGCGCTGTAGTCGGTTCCGAGCGCCGCGATGGTCTCGGTGAGCTGGGAACCGAGCGTGCGCACCGGCGTGAAGTACGTGCTGGGCGACTGCGGAACCAGCGCGATCCGCCGACCACGATAGGAATGATCCCCACCGAGCACATCGACCCCATTGGCAGCGTGGTCGTCACCGCCGAGAGCGGCCCGGTGATCCCGGTAGAGCGCTGGGTATTTCACCGCCGGATCGCCCAACCGAACAGCCCCGGTCACAACAGCCCCCACCGGCAACACCCCCATCACCGCACCAGCCACAATCGACTTCCCACACCCGGATTCCCCCACCAGCGCCGTCACCCGCCCAGCCCCGACCTCGAGCGACACCTCACTCACCGCGTGCACCACATCCCCGCCCCCCACCGGGATCCGCACACTCAACTCAGCGATAGACAGCATCACAGCACCCTCGAAGGCTTCGGCGGAGCCAACAGCCCCCGCAACGACGACCCCGCCACCGCGACCGCCACGGTCGTCAGCACCAGCAGTCCGGCCGGAAACACCAGCGTCCACCACCCCCCGAGCAACAGCGACGTGCGCGCCTCCTCGAGCAGGGTCCCCAGGCTCGGCTCGTGCGGCGGCAACCCGAACCCGAGGAACGACAAGGTCGACTCGTGCCAAATCGCATGCGGTAGTAGCAGAACCACCGCGATCAACGCCTGCGGAGCCACCGCGGGCAGTAGATGCCGGACGAGCAGATGCGCGCGCCCGGCCCCGGCCAGCACCGCGGCGGAGATGTATTCGCGTTCCCGCAGACTCAAACTCTCCGCCCGCACGATCCGCGCCACCTGCACCCAGTGCGTGAGCCCGATCGACAACACCACCGCCACCGCGTTGCCACGGAACAGCGCCACGATCACGATCCCGAGCAGCAGGTGCGGCAGCGCGTTGGCCGTGTCGGCGACCCGCATCACCACCCGATCCACCCATCCGCCGGCCAGCGCCGACACCGCCCCGACCAGCACCCCGATCACCGTGGACACCGCCGCCGCGCACGCCGCGACGATCAGCGAGGTCCGCAGCGCCGCCGCGATCCGCACGAACAGCGACCGCCCGGCCGCGTCGGTCCCGAACCACCACTGCCCCGAGGGCGCCTGTCGAGCCTGCGCGAAATCGGTCAGCCGATCATCGACCCCGCCCACCCACGGCACGATCACCGCGTACAGCACCACCGCCACCAGCACCGACCCCGCGAGCACCAGCCGCCGCCGCTCACCCATCGGCGCGCACCCGCGGATCGAGCAGCACCACCGCGACATCGGCGAGCAGCGACCCGAGCAGCACCGCCCCGGTCGTTCCCACCGTCAGTATCGCCAGCAACGCCATATCCAGGTCTTTCGCCGACTGCACGAACGCACCGGCGATCCCCGGCCACGAGAAGATCTCCTCCACCAGCACCGCGCCCACGACGACTTCCGGTAGTCGCGCGCCGAGAATGGTCACGAACGGGGCCAGCGAACTCGGCAGAATGTGTTTGCGGGTGATGGTCGTGGAGTCGATACCGCGAGTCGCCGCGCCGACCACGAAATCCTCCCCGCGATTGCCCGACACCGACTCCCGCACGGCCAACAGCAACCACGGCACCTGCGACACGGCCAACGCGGCCGCGGGCAGCACCAGATGCCGCGCCACCTGCCCGAATCCGACCTCCGCGCCGGCGTCGGTGAGCCCCGCGGGCGGCAACCACCCGAGCCCGACCGCGAACAGCGCGATCGCCCCGAGCGACACCACGAACGGCGGCAACCCCTGCATCGCCACACACAGCGCGGTCACCACCCGATCCACCACCCCGCCGCGACGCATCCCCGCCCACACCCCGGCCGCGAGCGCGACCACGATCGCCGTCCCCATCCCGACGGCCACCAGCAGCACGGTCCAGGGAATCCGTTGCGCCAGAACGGTACTCACCGGCTGGGAGAACCCACGTGAGACGCCGAGGTCACCGCTGAACAGATCACCGACCCACCGCCCGTACAGCTGGTACCAGGACGCGTCCAACCCGAGTTGGTTGCTGAGCAGCGTGCGATCCGCCGAACTCGTCGTCTCGTACCGCGACCCCAGGTACCCCACCAGCGGATCGAACGGCGAGATCGCCGCCGCGGCGAACAGCAGCGCCGACACCGCCACGACCACCGGGAGCACCGCGACCAGCCGCCATCCGATCATGGCGGGCAGCCCGCGCCCGCGCACCCTCATCGAGTCCACGTCTGCAACGACCACCACGGCCCCCAGGTGACCCCGTGGGAGTGCGGTTCGAGAATCGGCCCCGACATGGTCCACGCCGAATCCTTCACCACATAGGTGTGATCGAGGTGCACCAGGAACACGTGACTCGGATCCTGCGTGTAGCGGCTCTGCACCGCCCGGTACGCGGCCGCTCGCACGGCGGGATCGGTACTGCGCCTGCCGATGTCGAGCTGCGCGTCGATCGCCGGGTCCGCGTGCCTGCTCGCGTTGTCGTACGGGCTGCCCGCGCCCGGATCCGACAGCGGCGAGTGCAGGGTGTTGTACGCCTGGGTGTCGGCGTCGTAGGGCTCACTGCCGCCGCCGAGCAGGATCCCCGCCCGCTCGATGCGCGGCTCGATCCGATCCCACGACAGCGCCTCGAGATCCACCTCGATCCCCACCCGACGCGCGTCGGAGGCGAAAGCCAGTGCCAGATCACGTCGTAACGTGTCGCTGGAGTTGTACATCACGCTGAACCGCGCTCGCACACCATCTTTCGCGCGAACCCCGTCAGCGCCTGCCCGCCAGCCCGCGTCGTCGAGAATCCGCGCGGCCCGCTCGCGATCGAAGGCGAAAGTGGCTGCGGGCTCATAGGATTCGCCGTAGACATCCGCGAAGGGCGTGTAGGCCGGACGCCCATGCCCGCCGAGGATATTGTCGATCATCGCTTGCCGGTCGACCGCGTGATTCAACGCCAGTCGAACAGCGGGGTCGCCGGCGACCAGATCGCCCGACGGCATCGACACCCCCCGCCAATCAGCGGAAGCATTGGCCCGCACCGACATCGGCGCCTCGAACGTATCCGCCAGCAGCGGCGGCAACGACGTCCCGTCCAACTCGCCACTGGCCATCCGCTGCGCCCGCGTGTTGTCGTCGGGCACGTACAGCAAGGTCAACCGCTTGACCGAAGGCGCACCGCCCCAATAGTTCTCGTTCGCCTCGAACACCGCCCGCGTCGGCTCCAACGCGGTGAGCCGGTAGGGCCCGGTGCCGATCGGCGCCGAATTCAGCGGCGATTCCGTCGCGGGTCCCGGCGTCGCGACCGACTCCGACGGCACGATCCCGATCAGCAGCTTGGTCGGGAACGCGGCATAGGAATGGCGCAGGGTGAACCGCACCCGCAGCGGATCCACCGCCTCCACCCGCTCGATCATCGAGAACGACGACCGCACCTCCGACGCGGACGCCGGGTCCAGGATCGCGCGATAGGTGGCCACCACATCGGCCGCGTCGAACTCCGACCCATCACTGAACCGCACGCCCGATCGCAGCGGCGCCGTCCACACGGTCGCGTCGGCCTCGGCGGTGGGCAGTTCGGTCGCCAGACCCGGCACGAAACCGGGCAGTCCGGTCCCGCCGGTCAGCTTCAGCAAACCGTCGTAGACCTTGGCCTCACCGGCCGCCCCGTACCCGGCGACCGGGTTGTATCCGCCCAGCTCATAGGCATCGGCCAGCACGAGCGAATCGGCCGACCCGCTCTCGGGCGCGCCACACGCCGCGACCGCCAACACGGCCCCCAGAACCACCAGCGGCCGTGCGCGCATCACAGGATCCCAACTCATGTTTATCTGAACAGATGGACAGATAATAATCACGTATCCTGAACATCGCCATGGGAGAGCCACGCACGCTGGACGGATCGCCGGTCGAACTCGGTCGGCGCGCGATCGGCGATGTCGAGATCGGCCAGTGGGCGCAACGCTTCGACGTGCTCTCCGACCCCGGCCGCCTGGAAATCCTGCTGTGCCTGCACCGTTCGCCGGGCATCAGCGTCGGCGAACTGGCCGCCGCCATCGGCCGCAACGAGAACGCCATCTCCCAGGCGCTACGCGTCCTACGTCACGAAGGCTGCGTCACCTCGACCCGCGAGGGCCGCTCGGTCACCAACCGCCTGTCCGACCCGATCATCCACGAAATCCTGCACACCATCGGCGCCGAACACTGACTCAGGTGCCAGCACCCGGCCGAACGATCACTCTGCACGCTCGTGCCCGACATTCGGGCCGACTCGCTGAACGAGGCCCCGACACCCCGTTGATGTGGCCGAGCAACCCCAACCGGGCCACCGTCAGATCCAATGCCGCGAGTTCGTTCGCCAACTCCGACTCCACCCGCCGCGACAGGGTGATCGCCAGAATGCTCGGGCTCATCGTCGGGGGGCCGGGGCGCTCGTCGGGGCTCACCGCGCCATTTTCCCGCACGACTCGGCGTGGCCGGTGGTGCGGGAGTGTCGAACACGAAATAGGTTCGGGCCCAGCGTTATCGCTGGACCCGAACCGGATTCACCTCACTTCAGGGCGACGCGGGCTCCGTCGGAGAAGGCCGAGTCGTGGAATTCGACCGCGGCCGCGACTGTGCCGACCGGGACGTCGAACACGAGGACCATCGAGATCTTGTTGCCCGGATTGATCTCGGCCGAGAGCTGGTCGTTCACGTTCATCTCCGCCGAGGTGTCGTTGGCGAATTCGCGACCCTGGTCGTCGATGAGCTTCTGGTTCGACCCGAAGTAGTGCTGGGCGACAGTGGAGGTGTTGGCGACGTCGACGTAGACCAGCACGAATTCGCCCTGCGCGGTCTTGCGCAGGTACTCGTTGTCCCCGACGGTCTGCACCGGCGGATCGACCTTGGTCACCGTGAACCCGAACTTGCCGTCACGGACCTCGGTGCCCGCCGGTGCCGCCACCGCGCGACTCTCCTCGGCCTTGGTGACCTCGTCGGCCGCGCTGCTGATCAGGGCCACGCACCCGCCGAAGAGCGCGAGCACGGCGAGTGCGAAGGCGCCGAGCACCCACGGCCACACCTTCTTCTTGCGCGGCGGCTGCGGGTAGTAGGGCTGCGGCGGGACGCCGGGATGGGCCGGATACGGGTTGGACATGGCTTCTCTCCTCGGTGGAAGTGGGTCAGTTGTTGTTCATCAAGTCGATGACGATGGCGATCGCCCAGATGGGCAACCACAGGCCGCAGGTGATCAGGGTGAGGACCAGGTGCAGGCCGTGGTTCACCCCGCGGCGGACCACGATCGTGTGCGGGCCCATCCCGTTGTGCTGGGTCACCGACACCATCGGCTGTCCGGGCATCGGATAGGCCGGCGGCGGATAACCCTGATAGGGCGAATAGTGCTGCGGCGCAGGGGGATAGGGCTGCTGCGGGGCGGGGTAGGGCTGGGTGGGCGCGACCGGCTGCGGCGGCGCGAGATCGCGCGGCGACTCCCGCGGATGCGGCGCGAAGTTCCGGGGGTCCGGCAGCGGCTCCACCTGCGTCGGCGGATCCCACGCCACCGGCGCGTCGGCGGGCTGAGCGGGCTTGTCGAGCGGTCCGGTCATCGGTTCCTCCTGGAAAAGGCCGTCGGAGCTGCCGGTGGCCATGTGTAGGGCTGGCTGATGGCACGACCGATCGCCGACCGGTTCCGGTCGTCGTCTACAGGGGTGTGCCGCGATGGGTGCTGTCACGAAACAGATTGCGGTGCAACATGTTTCGTGCGTCTCGGGCGGTTGTCTCGATCGTTGCCGCGCCGTTGAGGAAGACGCTACACGCTCCGCGAGGCAATGGCAACAGATGAACAATGTTTTCACTGTTGACGTTGAAAACACGTTTACCGACCTCGGGTTTTGTCAACGATATGTGTAATGTTTGACCTTGACCAGAGGAGGCACATGTCGGACTCGACCCGCAGAACACGGCGCCCCGCGACGGACACGCCGAGCAGGCCCGCATCCCCGGCGCCCACCGTCGCCGCGGCCGAGATCTCCCGGCTGGCCGGCGTCACCCGCGCCACCGTCAGCAACTGGCGCCGCCGACATGCCGATTTCCCCGCACCGGTCCCCGGCGGCTCCGAAACCCGCCCCCTGTTCGACCTCGCCGAGGTGCAGCAGTGGTTGCGCGGCCACGGCAACACCGCGGCCGACTCCCCGGTGCAGCATCTGCGCACCGTGTTGCGCTCCGAGGTCGCGCCCGGCGAGGTGGCCGCGCTGATGGAGTTCGTCGCGGACCCCGCGCGCGAGTCCGAAGGGGCGGTGCTGGCGGCGGTGCGGGCGGCGGTCACGGAGGTCGGCGTGCAGCGGACCCTGTCCGTGCTCGCCGAACGCGGCCTCGACGGCCCCAGCACCGGCGTCTACCCCACCGATCAACCCGTCGCCGCCCTGATGGCCGACGTCCTCGCCGCCTCCGCCGCGCCCGCCCCGCGCTCGGTCCTCGACCCGGCCTGCGGCGGCGGCACCCTCCTGCTCGAGGCCTCACGAATCGGGGCCGACCAGCTCGTCGGCCAAGACATCGTGCCCGTGCAAGCCGGCCGCACCGCCGCCCTGCTCAGCTCCCTCGCGCCCGAGGCGCAGATCGACATCCACGCGGGCGACGCCCTGCTCGCCGACGCCTTCACCGATCTCGAGTTCGACGGTGTCCTGTCGAATCCGCCCTATTCCCAACGTGATTGGAGTGCCGACGAACTGGCGCTCGACCCGCGCTGGGTCTACTCGGTGCCCCCGCGCAGCGAATCCGAACTGGCCTGGGTCCAGCACGCCATCGCCCACCTGCACTCCGGCGGCACCGCCGTTCTCCTGCTACCGCCCGCCGTCGCCGCCCGATCCTCGGGCCGACGGATTCGCATGGAACTGTTGCGCGCGGGCGCATTACGCGCTGTGATCGCACTCCCGCCCGGCGCGTCCACGCCGCGCCAGGTCGGTCTGCACCTGTGGGTGGTGCGCCGCCCCGCACCGGGCATCTCGAAGGACACCCTGCTGTTCGCCGACACCACCCGCCTACCGAATCACGGTGGCGAACAATCGGATTGGCAGGTGCTCGCCGACACGGTGGTCACCGCGTGGCGCGCCTTCGACGCGGGTCAGGACCCCACCGTCCCCGATGTGACCGCCGTGGTCCGGGTGATGGACGTCCTCGACGACGACGTCGACCTCACCCCCGCCCGTCAGGTGCGCGCCGCAGTGGACCCCGACAACGCCTCCGCCGCCGCCCACGCCGCCATCACCCGCCTCGCCGACGACCTCACCGAACTCCGCGCGGCCGCCGACGCCGTGCGCGACTGGGAATCGGCCCCCGGCACTGTGTGGCGCTACGTCGCCGTCGGCAACCTCATCGCGGGCAAGGCGGTCCGCATCGTCACCCCCAACTCCGAAACCGTCGCCCTCGACACCCCACAGCGCCCGGTCCTCACCGGCCACGACCTGCTCGCCAGCCGCGCCCCCTCCGGCCTGTCCGCGCCCGGCGCCTCCGTCGACGACCCCATCGAGGACGGCGACGTCCTGGTCTCCCGCCTGCGCGACGACCACGGCGCCGCCCAGGGCGCCCGCGTCGCCGAGGGCCCCGACATCGGCGCCGTCCCCGGCCCCGGCGTCCTCGTCTTCCGCACCGACCCCACCCGCATCGACCCCTGGTTCTTCGCCGGTTTCATCGGCAGCCCCGACAACGCCGCCGCCATGATCGGCACCACCACCATCCGCCTCGACCCCGCTCGCCTGCGCATCCCCCTGCTCCCCCTCCCCACCCAGAAGACCTACGGCCAAGCCTTCCGCCGCCTGCACCACCTCCGCGTCACCGCCCGCACCACCACCCAATCCGCCCACACCACCGCCGACCTCATCGCCACCGGCCTCACCGCCGCAGCCCTCGAACCCTTCTCCGTACCGGAGTAGCACCGTAGGCAACGGAGTGATCGCACGGATCACCGCGTGGCGACTGTCGATCGAACAGCCGATCCCCCTTCGCGGCCTGGGCGCGCGGCAACAGACCGCCGCCACCCGCCACCGGACGGATCGCCGGCTACTTCTGGCCTGTCCTCTGCCTTGCGCAACTGCGGGAGCCCTCGAACACCACCCCGAGGCAGAGTGATCCGCTGACCGGAAGGGCGAGGTCGATGTGTACATATTTGGGTACACTTTGCTGATGGATACCCTGTCGGTACGTGAAGCGCGAGAGCAGCTGTCCGCCCTGCTGGCTCGGTTTCGTCGCGGCGATCTGCGACCGGTCGGCGTAGGGTCGCATCGCAAGACCGAGGCAGTGATGGTTCCTGTCGAGGTGTTCGAGGAGTTGACCGCCGAGCGTTCTCGATCCCTGGCGCAGGCGGCGGCGTCGGTTCGGGCGGAAGGCGGATCGGCGAGTCCAGCCGCGGAGGCGATCATGGGGCAGTGGGCACGCGGTGAGATCAGCACCGTGCGCATGCGGGAGTTGGTTCGGGGTCTGCACAGCGCGGCGTGACCGTCGACCCGTACATCGATCCTGAATCTGGGTTGCTGCGCAATCATTTCGGGATCACCGACGCTGACACGCTGCATCAGGTGGAGTCGGATCTGAGCCAAGCCGCGCTGGTCGACTTGGGTATCCGATCGTTGCCGGGAAGCTACGACTTGGCACATCTCGCCGCGTTCCACCGCGAGATTCTGGGCGACGTCTATCCGTGGGCTGGAGAGGTTCGGACAGTCGGGATCGCCAAATCGGATCCGTTCTGCCATCCGCACCACATCGTCGGCTACTCCGCTGAGGTATTCGCGGCACTGTCGGCTGACGGGCACCTGCGAGGTATGAACCGACCCGAATTCATCGCGAAACTCGCGCACTACCTGGGTGAGGTCAACGCGATACATCCGTTCCGCGAAGGCAATGGCCGTGCCCAACGGGCGTTCTTTCATCAGCTCGGCCGTGAGGTCGGCTGGGTGATCGACTGGTCGGGTCTCGATCCCGAAGAGAATGTCCACGCATCGATGGCCTCACTGCGCGGTGACAACAGGCCGATGCACAACATGCTCGATCGGCTGGTGTGGCAGCACGGCTGATTTCGGCTGGGGGCGAGACCTGCCCATATCATGCAACGTGACGTGCCTCCCGACAGAGTGAGAGTTCCATGAACGACGATCAGTCCGCCCCGACCCGCGCGTCCAACGCCGCGTTGCGCGCCCAGATCGACGCGCTACTCGACACGTTCGACGCCGAGAAGTCGGCCCTGCTCGACGCCGGCGACCGCGCCACAGCCCTGGTCGGCGTGTGGTCGGCCGACGGTCTGGTGCGGGCCTCCGGCACCGTCGTCGGCGTCTCCGAAGTGCACATCGCCGAGGACGCCTTCAAACGAACCACCCCCGAAGCCCTGGGCCGCTCCGTCACCGAAGCCCTCACCGAACTGACCCGCCGAACCGCCGAAGCCCAACACCAGGCCCTGGCACCACTGTCGGCATCCATGCCCGACCTCCCCGACCTGATCCCCGGCGCGCCGAGCATGAAAGACCTGATCGCCCAGGTATCACCACCCCCGCCCCCACTCCCGGAACCGGTTACGGAAGCCCCGACCAGCCTCGTCGACCCCGACGACGAGGAAGGCGACTACTTCCGCAACCGAAGTTACCTCCGATAACCCAGCCCCCGGGGCACCTCAGCCCGCGTTCCGATTCCAAACCTCGTTGATCAGATCCGGCAGCGGAGTATCGAGCACCTCGCTCAGCGCGACCAGCGTCGTGAACGTGGGATTCGCCGGTTTCCTAGGCTTACGCGCCCGCAACCCGGCCTCGAGCAACTGATAGTGGTTGCGACTCATCCCCGCGGCGAGCGCGACCTGCTCCTGAGTGAGCCCTCGGGCCATGCGCAACTCGGCCAGATGATGTCCCAGAATCGCGACGAGCTCGTTCTCGACGGCGGATTCTGGCACCTCAACAAGGCTTCCGAGGCGTTGCTCTCGCGTCGACCATCTATAGATGGCATTATGTGACCGGTCCGGGTGGTGCCGTCTATAGATGGTGTGTCGTAGGTGAAGGTGCGTGGGGTGTCTGAGTCGAGCGACAATCCGATCTTGAACTCGCCGTACGACCCGCCCGCTAGATACTTCGAGATCGGACGGCGCGGCCCCACTGGTGTCATCAAGGACGGTCGGCTTCACCGGCGGTAACGACCCCTACAAGCGGCTCGAGACCGCGCTCGAGGCCGACATCGACCCAGACGCCTTGGAGTCCCTCTATCAGACGGTCTCTCGCCCCTTCCCGAAGCCGGAGAGCGGCAAAATCGCGGTCAAGGTCATCAACGACTACGGCGACGAGGTGATGAAGGTCGCTATCAAGGCGAAGCTGGTCTGTGAAGCGCAGCATGGGCCATCGCATGATGAGTTCGCTCGTGTGATCGATAAGGGAGAGCTGTGATGACCCATAGTCGATGGAGGGCCGGAGTCGCGCCGTTCGAGTCCGAGGAGGTCGCGAGCGTTCGGCATGAGGTTCGGTTGGCGATGGCCCTGGCCGAGGCGGTGTATGGGCGGCGGACCGAGTTGGGTTTGACACAGGCGGAGTTGGCTGAGCGGGCCGGACTGACGCAGGCCAAGATCTCTCGTATCGAGGGCTCTGACGCAGTGCCGACGCTGGGGTTGTTGGCCAAGCTTGCCAAGGGCTTGGATGCGGAACTGAACCTTGTCATCGCGGTCGATGACGCGCGCGTGAGCTTCGTCCCGCATAGCAGCGCTGCATAGCGTCCGACTCGAGTGCGAGCGGCCGATGTGGTCGTCGGGTGACTTAGGTCTTCGGGCGGAGCCGCTGCGCGTACGAGCCGATGCTTACGGCCATTGCACTCCGGACGGGCTTCCGAGATTGCGGGTGCGTACCCGAATTTCGGTTGGAGCAGACTGTGGCGAAAGAGCCGCGCGGACAGCATCATTGAGCACCTTGTCGAAGGACGCTCCAGTCCTGCGCATCCGCTCGGTGATCTGGGCTGCCACGTCGGGGTCCAGGGATACCGTGGTCCGCATGATCGCATCATGCCCGGCCGACGCTGTGCATGTACGAAGGATTGAGTAAGCGTTCGTACAACTGCCGGAGTATCCCGCCTCTACAGTGACAAAAGTATTCTCAGAGCAGGAGGGGCGGCTGATATGGGGGTGGGGCGATGAAGTATCAGCGTTCGGGCTCGGTGATCACACTGTGGGTGCTCGCTGCCTGCTGGTGTGCGCTGAGTCTCGGGTACGGGGTGGCGTCGCTGTTCGAGGCGCGGGGGGTGGACAGCACCGAGGCGGGGCACTTCTATGCCTCGATCCTGGTGGGTGTGTTGCCGTTGGGTGGTGTGCTGCTGCATGAGCGGGGGGAGGCGCGGCGGGCGATGATCATGCAGGCGCGTCGACTGCCGCCGCCGCCTCGGCCGGTGGCTCCGCCGCCGAATCGTCCTGCGGCCGTGCGGGGTCCGCAGCTACCGCATCGGTTGAAGGCGTCGTGGTTTCGGCTCGACAAGGCGTACGGCGTGGTGTCCGAACTCCAGCGCCGGGGCTGGATCGATGCCACCAGCACGCGCGGGCTGTCGGAGTCCATGGCGCGACTGCATCGGCTCGGGGTCGCCGACGGGATGACCGATCAGCTGGGTGGGCGGCGTTCGGGCACGGTGGAGCGGCAGATCAACCGGTTGGCTGATCTGCTGGTCGCGTTGGCCGATGAGGCGGTCGAGCATCAGGCCACGGTCGGCGCCGACTTCACTCCGGCCACGTTGGCCGAGGCCGCCCAGCGCCTCGCCGCCGACCGCGTGGCCTACTGCGAGTTGTTGGAACTCGGCGGGATCGCGTTCGGGGACGAGATGCCGTTTCGCCACCGGTAGAGGACCTGAGCTACGGTCCGCAGGTCTTCGAGGCACAGGTCGGCAGGGTCCAGGTACGCGGGTGGGCGCTGGTAGCGCGCGGGCGGATCTGCTGGTGGGCGCGGCTTGCGCTCGGGTCGGTCTTCTGGTGGCTCGACCAGTAATAGCACTGAGATAGCCTCGCGCTGGTGTGTCGTGGAACGGAAGGTGGTTCGGGTGCGCGAAATTCTCGGCGGTCGCTATGAGATTACGGGAGCGCTGGGCGCGGGTGGCATGGGGCAGGTGTTGTCGGGCTACGACACGGTCCTGGATCGACCGGTGGCGGTCAAGCGAATCGCGGTGGGACAGTTCGCCACTCGCCAGGATCTGGCCGAGGAGTTCGTGGCCCGGTTCCGCCGCGAGGCCAGGGTGACCGCGCGGATCCGCCATCACGGCGTGCCGCAGGTGTTCGACGCGGTGCTCGATTCCGACGCCGAGAGCGTGTATCTGGTCATGGAACACATCGAGGGCGTGACCCTGCGTGACTTCCTGGCCGGCGTGGGCACGGTGTCGATCGAATGCGGGGTGGCGATCGCGGCGCAGATCGCGACGGTGCTGTCGCACGCGCACGTGTTTCCGGTGGTGCACCGGGATCTGAAACCGGCGAATGTGCTGGTGGCGGCGGACGGCACGGTGAAGGTGATCGACTTCGGGATCGCCGCGCTGCTCGACGGCAGCACCGGACGGATCACGCGAACCGGGTCGGTGCTGGGGACGGCGGCGTATATGTCGCCGGAGTTGGTGAACGGGCTGGCTGTGGGACCGCGCGCGGACCTGTACGCGCTGGGCTGCATCATGCACGAGATGTTCAGCGGGCGTGGGGTGTTCGAGGCGCGCTCGGAATTCGATGCGCACAATCGGCACCTGTCGGACGTGCCGACGCCGCTGCGGTCCCTGCGTCGCGAGGTGCCCGCGCAGATCGAACAGCTGGTCCTGGAATTGCTGGCGAAGGACCCGTCCGATCGGCCCGCGACGGCGCGCGAGGTCTATGACCGGTTGCTGCCGTTCCTGCCCGGCAGCGGCGCACCCGAATCGTACTCTCCGCCAGGCTGTCCCGATCCCACCCGGATCTTCCGCCGTCCGAATCCGCCCGCCGAGGCACCGCGAGAAACGGCACCGCGAGAGAATGAGCCCATTGGTCACCAACCGGCAACGGAGACAACGGGACTCGTCGGCGTGGGCGCCCGCTACCGCGAACTGTGCGATCAGGGACGTTTCGCGCAGGCGGCCCAAGCCCTGGTCACCGTCATCGACGAGGCCGAGCACCGCTACGGTCCCGTCAGTTCCCAACTCGGCCAACTACATCGCGACATCGCCCTCGCCTTGGCCCTCAGCGGCGAACAGCGTCGAGCCCTGGCCGAATGGGAGCGGGTCGAGGCGATCGAACTGCGGGCAGGCGGCCCGAGCAGCAGTCCGGTCCGGCAGGCCCGGACAGCCGCGGTGGAGTGCCGGGCCGCTCTGGGCGATCTGACCGCGGCCTCGGCGGTGGACGAGCTGTATCGGATCCTCGGCGAAATCCGCGCCACCGGTGGCGAATTCGGTGAGGACGCGCTGGCGGTCCGGGTAGCGATCGCGAATCTGCTTCCGGCGGTGGGTGATCAGGCGAAGGCGGGGCGATTCGTGGGGCAGTTGCGCGACGACCTGGGAATCCTTCGACCCGCCGACGATCCGGTCCGGCGCCGCGTCGAACAGCTCGCCGCCGAACTCGGCTGCTGATCGCAGGGGAACCGGAACGACGAACCTGTCGCACCTCGGTAGTAGGCTCGGCGCATCGCCGACGGGGGAGCGCGTCGGACATCGGTGCGGCCTCGAAATACAGGCCCGCGCGGAAGTGGAGTGGGCCCTGTGCAGGTGTTCGGCAAGATCGGCTGGATCGTCGGCATCATCGGCGGCATTTTCGGCGTGCTACTCGGCGCGGTCGGCTACTCGAGCGGCATCGGCAACGCGAGCACGGGCGAGATCGCCCTCGCGGTCGGCTTCCTGGTGGCCGGCACGGCGCTGGTCGGGGTGTCGATCTGGCAGCTCGTCACCGGCGATCGGCGCGCACGTCACAAGCAGCGTGTCGGCGCACCGTGGCAACCGGATCGTGCGCACTACGTCAATCCCGTTGCCCCGCAGCACGGCTACGGACAGCCGGGTCCGTACGCCCCGCCTGTGCCCCGCCCGCACACCCCCACGCACTACCCGATCGCCCACACCGCCCCGCCCTCACCGTCCCCGCACGCCTACACCCCACCCCCGTCTCCCACCGTCGCTCAAACCCCCGACTGGCAGACCCATACCCGCACCGCCCACCACTGGCTCCCCACCGGCATCCCCTACGTCAAAGCCTCGACCGGCGTCCTCGGTTCCCCCGCCGACCTCGACCGCGACAGTTCCGCCACCATCCCCGTGCGGGTCCGCGACGCGGTGCGCGAAACCATCTCCCTCGAGGGCCCGATCGAGCGAAACCTGCTGGTCGCGCGGGTAGCCCAACGTTTCGGCGTCCAGAAACCCTCGGAGAAGCAGCAGATCTGCGTGCTGGGCGAGGTTCCCGAATCCCTCATGCGCGCCACCTCGCTGGGTGTCTTCGTCTGGCCCTCGGACCTGGATCCGGCCACCTGGCGCGGCTTCCGCTTCACCCCGCCCACCCTCACCCGCACCATCGACGCCATCCCGGCCGAGGAGATCGTCAACGCGATAACCCATGTCGCGCAGCGTGATCGGCACACCCTCGACGAGATCGTCTGGGCCACGCTCACCCAGTTCGGCCACGAACGCACCGGCGCCGCCGAGGACCGCATCGAAGCCTGCCTCAATGCCGCGGTCCGGCGCGGACGGCTGGCCCGCGACCCCGACGGCCGCTTCCGCGCGCTCGCCTAGGCGGGCAGCGCGGGCAGGGTTCTCGCGTGGGTGATCTCGGGGGACACCGTGATCACATCGCAGGCCGCGACGATCCGGTGCGGGAGGTCGGAGTCGAGGTGGGCCAGGCTCGGGGTGACGATCGCGGCGGCCTCGGTGGTGGCGACCACGTCGAGCAGCCTGCCGATCGGATCGGCGGTGCGATTGCTGAACACGACGGTCTTGGTGAAGCGGTAACCGAGTCGCTCGGCTAGGGAACGGATCTGCGTTTCGTCCCAGGACTGCGCGACACCCGAGATGTCGCGTCGCAGGTAACCGATCGCCGGTGGCTTCATGGGGATGACCCTAACGGCGCGGGTGGTCCAGATCGTGAACGTGCGCGGACGCGAGTCGAATTCGCAATCTGACCGTTGCTCATTTCGCAACCTTCGCTACTTACCAGGCATCATTGGCGATCAGCGCGGTGAGCAACGTGCGGATCGCGGCCACCCGACGTTCGGTGCCGGGAAGCTGGTCAAGCGCACATTCCGGGTCGGCGGGCGGGCCCAGATGGGTGCAGCCGCGCGGACAATCCTCGATCGCGCCTGCGAGGTCGGTGAAGGACGCGATCACATCGTCGGGCGTGATGTGGGCGAGACCGAACGAGCGCACACCGGGGGTGTCGATGACCCAGCCACCTTCGGGCAACGGCAGCGCGACCGACTGGGTGGAGGTGTGTTTACCCTTGCCGACCCCCGACACCTCGCCGACGGCCCGGTACGCGTCGGGCACAAGACGATTCACCATGGTCGACTTGCCCACCCCGGAGTGCCCGATCAGCGCGGTGAGCCGATCGCGCAGGATCTCGAGCACCGGCTCCATCGGATCGTCGATGCCCGCGTAGAGGATCGTCAGGTCCAGACCGTCGAAGGCGGCGGCGAACTCGGACTCGGAGACCAGATCGCGTTTGGTCAGCACCAGGATCGGTTCCAGCCCACCGGCATACGCGGCCACCATCGCCCGCTCGACGAACCCGGTGCGCGGCGGCGGATCGGCCAGCGCGACCACGATGAACAGCTGCTGGGCATTGGCGACGACGATGCGTTCGAACGGATCGGTGTCGTCGGCGGTGCGCCGCAACACGGTGCTGCGCGGACTCACCCGCACGATCCTGGCCAGGCTGTCGGGTTTGCCGGTGAGGTCGCCGACCACGTCGACCTGGTCGCCGACCACGATCGGGGTGCGGCCGAGTTCGCGCGCCCGCATGGCGACGATGCGCCGGTCGGCGTCACCGTCGAGCACACAGCCCCAGCGCCCCCGGTCGACGGCGACGACCATGGCGGCCTCGGCGTCGGCGTGCTGCGGACGGGTTTTGGTGCGCGGACGCGACGAGGCCTTGCCCGGACGCACCCGGACGTCGGATTCGTCGTAGCTGGCCGAGGATCGCCCCTGGCGGCTCAGCGCGCTACTCCCTCACCGGATAGGGCGGGCGCCAACATCTGCTCCCACAGCGCGACGAAGGTCGGCAGGGTCTTGGCCGTGGTGCCGATGTCCTCGATCTGCACGCCCGGCACCCGCAGACCCAGAATCGCACCGGCGGTGGCCATCCGGTGATCGTGGTAGGAGTGCCACTGGCCGCCGTGCAGCGGGGTGGGGATGATCTCGAGGCCGTCCTCGGTCTCGGCGACCTTGCCGCCGAGACGGTTGATCTCGGTGGAAAGCGCTGCGAGCCGGTCGGTTTCGTGACCGCGCAGATGCGCGATGCCACGCAGGCGCGAGGGGGAGTCGGCCAGCGCGGCCAGTGCGGCGACGGTGGGGGTGAGCTCGCCGACATCGTGCAGGTCGATGTCGATGCCCGCCAACCGCTCCGGTCCGCGCACGGTCAGGATGCCGTCGGTGACGCGGGCCTCGGCGCCCATGCGCACCAGGATCTCGCGGATCACGTCGCCGGGCTGGGTGGTGCCGCGCGGCCACATCGGAATGCTCACCTCGCCGCCGGTGATCGCCGCGGCGGCCAGGAACGGGGTGGCGTTGGACAGGTCGGGTTCGATGTCCCAGTCGACCGCGCGGATCGGGCCGGGCGCCACGGTCCAGGTCTGGGCGTTGCCGGAGTCGGCGGGGGTGCGCACGTCCACGTCGGCGCGACGCAGCATCTCGACGGTCATCTCGATGTGCGGCATCGAGGGCAGCGACTTGCCGTCGTGGTGGACGGTGACGCCCTCGTCGAAGCGGGCCGCCGAGAGCAGCAGCCCGGAGACGAACTGCGAGGAACCGGAGGCGTCGATGGTGACCGTGCCGCCGCGCAGCGCGCCGGTGCCGTGCACGACGAACGGCAGCGCGTCGCCGTCGACGTCGAGGCCGAGCGCGCGCAGGGCGTCGAGGATGGTCGACAGCGGACGCGTCTTGGCCTGCTCGTCGCCGAAGAACGCGACGTCGCCGGTCGCCAGGGCGGCGGCGGGCGGCAGGAATCGCATGATGGTGCCCGCGAGACCGCAGTCGACGGCGGCGCTGTGCAGGGGCGCGGGGGTCACCTCGAGGACGTCAGCCGCGCCGGTGATCTCGGTGCCGAGCGCGCGCAGGGCCGCGATCATCAGGTCGGTGTCGCGGCTGCGCAGCGCACCGGTGAGGGTGGAGGGCCCATCGGCCAGCGCGGCCAGGATGAGCGCTCGGTTGGTGATGGATTTCGAACCGGGCAGGGTCACGGTCGCGTGGACGGGGACCTCGATATGGGGCGCAGGCCAGAAACTCACGTCCCCATCTTCGCCTATGTGCGTCGTGGACACACCGGTGGTGGGTATTTCGGCGCGTATCTTGGCCGGTATGTGTGGACGATATGCGACGACCACGAATCCGGGCCGGTTGGCGGCCGAGCTCGACGCCGTCGACGAGACCGGGCTGAGCGAGCCCGACGCGGCCGTCAGCTACAACGTCGCCCCGACCACCCAGGTCCTCACCGTGGTGGAACGCCACGAGCACGGCGACCCCGACGACGACCCGCGCCTGCGGATCCGGCGGATGCGCTGGGGTCTGATCCCGCACTGGACCAAGGCGGCCGAACCGGGCGTGCCCGCCAAGGGCAAGCCGCTGTTCAACGCGCGCGCCGACAAGGCGGCCACCGCGCCCTCGTTCCGTGACGCGGTCAAGCACAAGCGCTGCCTGGTGCCGATGGACGGCTGGTACGAATGGCTGGTCGAGCCGGCCCCGACCGGCACGGGCAAGGCGGTGAAGAAACCCTTCTACATGTCGCACAGTGACGGTTCCCTGCTGTACATGGCCGGACTGTGGTCGGTGTGGCGCGATCGCGCCCAGCCCGACGCCGAGCCGATCCTGTCGTGCACGATCCTGACCACCGATTCCGCGGGCGAGCTGGCCGACATCCACGACCGGATGCCGCTGCCGATGCCGCGCGCGCACTGGGACGCCTGGCTCGACCCCGACCACCCCGCGCCCGCCGACCTGCTGGCGCCGCCCTCGCCGGCGGAACTGGCGTCGATCTCGGTGCGTCCGGTCTCGACCCTGGTCAACAATGTGCGCAACAACGGACCGGAACTCCTCGTGTCCGACGGGACCTGCGATATCGCGCAGTGAGCGCGGCAACCGCGCACGAGAGGCTCGACCCCGTCCCGCTGTGACCCGACCATCGCCGACTCGGGTAGGCGCGGCGAATCGAACGCGCTGGTAGCGGCAACGCGGTTCGTCCCATCCGGGTACCCATTGTGCCTACATTGAGGCAACCAAAAGTGATAGGCTATGTGTTACTGTCGCGCCTCGAGTTGCCAACGGGGGCTCCGGGGTCGATCGATGGGATATTCCTTGCGTAACACAATGAATGGAGCGGACGCCGCAACGCAGGTCCACGACCTGATCGGGGTCGGGTTCGGGCCCTCGAATCTGGCGCTGGCCACCGTGGTGCACGAGCGCAACCAGGGCGCGGCCACCCGCGTCGACGCGGTCTTCCTCGAGGCGAAACCGCAGTTCGGCTGGCATCCCGGCATGTTGTTGCCGGACTCGACGATGCAGATATCCTTCGCCAAAGACCTTGCCACCCTGCGCAATCCGCGCAGCGAGTTCACCTTCTTCAACTACCTGCACGAGCGCGGCCGCATCGTCGACTTCGTGAACCTACAGACCTTCTTCCCCAGTAGGCAGGAATTCTCCGACTATCTGAACTGGGCCGCCGAACGGGTCGACGTGGAGGTCCGCTACAGCACCCGCGTTGTCCGAATCGACTGTGTCGGTGAGCTTGTCGAAGTGACCTGCCACGGACCCGACGGCGTCACGACGGTGCGCGCCAAGAACGTGGTGGTCGCGCCGGGGCTGGTGCCGAAACTGCCCGAGGGCGTCACGCCGAGCGCGCGCGTGTTCCACAACCATCAGCTGCTCGATCATCTCGGGCAGGTGCCGAGTCGTCCGCACGGCCGGTTCGCCGTCGTCGGCGCGGGGCAGAGCGCGGGCGAGGTGATCCGGTATCTGCACACCCAGTATCCCGAGGCCGAGGTGCACTCGGTCATCTCGCGGTTCGGGTTCAGCCCGTCCGACGACAGTCCCTATGCCAATCGGGTCTTCGATCCCGACACCGTCGACCGCTGGTACGACGCCCCCGAGCCGGTGCGCGAGCAGATGATGTCCTACCACCGCGGCACCAATTACAGCGCGGTCGACGGCGAGCTCATCGCCGATCTGTTCCGGCGCGAGTACGAGGAGAAGGTCGCCGGGCATCGCAGGCAGTACGTGCACAACGCCACCCGGATCGAGGCGGTGACCGAGCTGGCCGACGGGGTGCGGCTGGAGCTGTTCGACGTGATGGACCGGCGGCGTCGCTCGCTCACGGTCGACGCGGTGGTCTACGCGACCGGTTTCCGGTCCTTCGACGTGACCCAACTCGTCGATGTCGTTGCGGGGCAACAGGCTTCGGGCAAACCTCCGGTCGAGCGCGACTACCGGCTCCGGCTGCCGGAGGGGCAGGCGTGCGGGGTGTATCTCAACGGCGGCGTCGAGGACACCCACGGGTTGAGTTCCTCGCTGCTCTCGGTGGTCGCGGTGCGCGCGGCCGAGATCCTGGACTCGATCGTGCTGCGCGCACAGGTCCCCGCGCATTGACGATGAGCAACCGCTTGTGCACGTTGTCAGGATAGGCTAACTTTAGCGTCGTTCGGCTGAGCGATCGTGCGGCACGCCCTCGGAGGGGTTGGAACGCCGTGATCGACGAAGCGGCGGTTCCGGTGCGGCGCACCTGCCGAACAACTCCCGACGGATCGAGACGGCCGGTTGGCTGTGCTCGGTCGACGAGCAGAAGGAACAGGCATGAAGATGAGGAAGATGGCGTTCGCCTCGATGGTGGCGATCGCCGCGGTCGGGATCGCAGGCACCGCGGGCAGCGCCGGTGCGGTCCCCGCCCCGGTCGCGCCCGACGGTGGCATCGCGGTCGAGATCGTCCCCGGCGTGGTGAACTACACCGCCACCCGCGACGACACCGCCGCGATCATCACGATCGACGCGGGCTCCCTGACCGTCGCCAACGGCCAGTTCCAGATCAAGAACGCCGAGAACCAGATCGTCGGCGGTACGCCGCTCGAGATCAGCATCGACGAGATCGCGTACCCGGTGCGGGCCGAGATCAACGGCAACACCGCGCGTCTGACCCCGGTCACCGAGGGTGCGTACTACAAGCCCTCGGCCAGCGCGCCCCAGCACATCGCCGAGGTCAGCCCGCAGCAGCGCGAGGCCTCGGCCTGGCAGAAGTTCGGTAGCCGCCTGTCGGTCGGCGCCGCGATCGGTGCCCTCGTCGGCGCGGTCGGCGCGGGTGTCGCGGGCTGCATCATCGGTGGCGTCATCGGTGCCGGTCTGTCGCTGCCGCTGGCCATGTTCCTCGGCGCGGGTCCGGTCGCGGGCTGCATCGCCGGCGCGGTCATGCTGGCGCCCGCGGGCACCATGGGCGGCGCGCTGTTCGTCGGTGTGCCGGTGGCCATCGCCGCCGCGGTCGAGTACTTCATCACCGTCACCGCCTCCTGATTCTTCTCCATCAGGTTTCGGTACGACCAATCGGCGGGTCCGGTCCACGGGCCCGCCGTTTGTCGTGAACCGGACTTATAGCCTGTACTGTCCAATTGCGTCTTTGTTAGAGGTAGCTTCCGGTGTTGCCACGGTTCAGGAGGAAGTCCATGTCGCGGACCACCGCGGATGGCGGGGCCGGTCGACCGGCGGGCCCGTCGCAGCTGGCCCTGCTGCTGCGCCCGGTCCGGTCGCGCCTGATCGCCGCGGCCCTGCTGCAACTGGTCGCCGCCGTGGCCACGGTGCTGACGTTCATCGCGCTCGGCGAACTCCTGATCACCCTGATCGCGGCGGGCGTCACCGATGCGGTGCGGGTGTGGGCCTGGATCGCCGTCGGCACCCTGTTCGCCGTGCCGGTGGCACACGGCATCTCGTTCACCCTGAGCTTCGGCGCCAGCCGCCAGGTCGAATACGCGGCCCGACGGGCGGTGGTCGCCCACCTCGAGCGGTTGCCGCTGGGGTGGTTCACCCGCAACGGTTCCGCGCAGGTCCGCAAGACCGTCGGCGCCGATATCGGCTCACTGAGTGTGCTTGTCGGCGAGGGCATTCCGATGCTGCCGCGCTTCGTCGCCACCACCGTGCTCGCCACCGGGTACCTGCTGTGGGTCGACTGGCGCCTCGCGCTCATCGTGCTGGCTCCCACCCTGGCCGCGACGGCGATCATCACCCGTCAGCGCCGCAACCCCAGCCCGGCCGAAACCGCGCACGAGGAGGCCGCCCGCCTGCTCGGCGCTCGCACCACCGAACTCGCCCAGGGCATTTCGGTGTTCAAGGTCTTCGGCCAGGCCCAGCGCGGCACCCGACGTTTCGGCGAGGCCGCCGACAGTTTCGCGCAGACCTACCTGCTCGCCGAAGCCGTCGAAGCCCGCCGCACCCGCGCCACCTCCCTCCTGTCCTCCTGGATCGTCACCATCGTGATCACCGCCGTCGCGGGCACCGCGTTCACCGCAGCGGGCTGGATCGACGGCGTGGTCGTGGTCCCGTTCCTGCTGCTCTCCTGGATCATCTCGCGCGGGGTGTGGTCGCTGCCGATGGTGCTGATGGCCGGTCGGCGCGCCCGCATGGTGGGGATGTCGCTGGCGCAGATCTTCGGTGAGGCACCGCTCGAGGTGCGGCCCGCGAGTGTGTCGCAGGACCCGGATGCCGGTGTGGCCGAAGGTGAACCGGAACCCGAACACGATCGTGCGCAGCGGCGACTCGCCGTGGGTGTCGATAGGCGCTTCGAGTCCCGTGATGTCGACAGCGTGAACTCGGGCGAAGGTCCGGTCGATACGCAGTCCGGGGAGGTCGCGGATCCTGCCGCAGGCGCGCCCGAAATCGCCTTCGATGCGCGTTCGGCCGAGGTGCGAATCGGCGCGGACACCGAGCGTGCGGCGGTCGAGTTCGTCGGGGTCAGCTTCGGTTACCGTGCGGACGCCCCGGTCCTGCGCGAGATCGACCTACGCCTGGAACCGGGCACAGTCACCGCCGTGGTCGGCGCCTCCGGCTCCGGCAAGTCGACCCTGGCCCGCCTGATCCCGCGCTTCTGGGATATCGACGCGGGCGCGATCCGGTTGCGGGGCCGCGACATTCGCGAACTAGAACCCGACGACCTCTACCGCGAACTCGCCTTCGTCTTCCAGGACCCCCAACTCCTACGCCGCTCGATCGCCGACAACATCCGCCTGGCCCGGCCCGACGCCGACGACGCCACCGTCGCCGAGGCCGCCCGCCTGGCCGGAATCGCCGATCGGATCGCCGAACTGCCGCGCGGCTACGACTCGGTGATCGGCGCCGACGCCCGCCTGTCCGGCGGGGAGTCCCAGCGGGTCGCCATCGCCCGCGCCGTCCTGGCCGATGCCCCGATCCTCGTGCTGGACGAACCCACCGCCTCCGCCGACCCGGAATCGGCCGCCCGCATCCAGGACGCCCTGTCGAACCTGATGGCCGACAAGACCACCCTGGTCATCGCCCACCAGCTCACCACCGTGACCGACGCCGACCGAATCGTCGTGCTCGACGAGGGCCGCATCGCCGAATCCGGCACGCACACAGAACTACTCGCCGCGAACGGCCGCTACGCCCGGATGTGGGCGGCGTCGACCGCGCAGGAGGTGACCGCGCGATGATCGCGTTGGCAGACGGTGTCGTCACCGAACCGGTCCGGCGGCGAATGCGCCGATGCTACTGGCTCGTCGCGGCCTCGGCCCTGGTCGAGGGCGCCTGTTTCGCGGTGCTGGTCCCGCTGTTGCACACCCTGATCGGGGACCGGTTCCCGCAGGCGTGGTGGTGGGTCGCGGCGCTGAGCGTGCTGCTCGTCCTCACCGTCGCCACCTCCCGCGCCGCCTCGGCCCGACAGCGCGCGGTGACCAGCGAGATCGTGGCCTCCCTCCAGCATCGCCTGGCCGAGCACGTGGTCACGCTCCCACTCGGCTGGTTCTCCCCGGACCGCGCCGCCGCGCTGACCCGACTGGCCGGCGAGGCCACCCGCATGCTCGCCGCGACCCTGAACGGCGTTGTGGCGGTGAATATTCGCGCCGCCGCACTGGCCGGTGCGGTCTGGGTGGTGCTCGTCGTGGTCGACCCGGTGACCGGCGCGGTCGCCGCGGGCGGCCTGGGAATCCTGGTGGTCCTGTACTTCTGGGCCGCGCGACTGCTGCGCGGCGCCACCTCGGCGGGCAACACCACCACCGAGCAGATCAACGCCGAACTGGTCGAATTCGCCCAGCTGCAATCGGTACTGCGCGCCTACGGCCGGACCGCCCAGGCGGATTCGGAGATCACCACCGCCCTCGACCGCGTGCGCACGGCCTCGGCCGCGTACTTCCGTGGCGCGGTGACCGGCTCGGTGGTCTTCCAGGCCGGCACCGCCCTGTTCCTGTCCTCGGTGCTGCTCACCGCCCTGCACCGGGCCGACTCCGCCGCCGTATCCGCCGTGGTCGCCACCATCGTGATCGTGCTGGCCGCGCTGCTGGTCGACTCGATGGCCGCGCTCGGCCGCACCGGCAGCGTGATCTGGGCGGCCGAACGCACCCTGGCCGAGATCGGCGAGATCGTCGCCACCCCGCCCCTGCCGGAACCCACCACCGACACCGCCGTCCCGGCCGATTCCTCGATCACCTTCGGCGACATCACCTTCGGCTACGACGCCGACCGCACCCTCCTCGACGGCATCTCCTTCGAGGTCCCGCAGGGTTCGGTCTGCGCGATCGTCGGTCCGTCCGGTTCGGGCAAGACAACCTTGGCCCGCCTGGTCGCCCGCTTCTGGGACGTCGACTCGGGCTCGATCACCCTCGGCGGCAAAGACATTCGCGAGATCGGTTCGGTGGAACTGATGGGCGCGGTGTCGATGGTCTTCCAAGACGTCTACCTGTTCGACGCCAGTATCCGGGAGAACGTGCTCATCGCCCACCCCGACGCCACCGACGACGAGCTGGCCGCGGCCGCCGCCCAGGCGCGAGTGGACGAGATCATCGCCCGTCTCCCCGACGGCTGGAACACCATCGTCGGCGAGGGTGGAGCGGCCCTGTCCGGCGGTGAACGCCAACGCATTTCGCTCGCCCGCGCGCTGCTCAAGAACGCCCCGGTCGTCCTGCTGGACGAGGCCACCTCGGCTCTGGACGTGGAGAACGAGGCCGCCATCCGCGCCGCCACCGCAGCCCTCACCACCGGCCGCACCGTCCTGGTCATCGCCCACCGCCTCGAGACCGTCCGCGCCGCCGACCGCATCGTGTTCCTCGAACACGGCCGCATCGCCGAAACCGGCACCCACGACGAACTTCTCGCCGCCGAGGGCCGCTACGCCGACTTCTGGCGCGAACAGGAACGCGCCCAGTCGTGGAAGATCGGCGCACGCGCATGAGGGAACGCAAGGACGTTGCCGAAAATACCAGTGCCACAGTAGATTCGACGATGGTGCTCACTTCGGCTTCGCAGGGGGAAGCCGAAGTGAGCACCGCCGAGAAACCGATCACCAGAACCGGCACCGTCACCTCGAACCGAGGCCGCTCGCTGGGCCTGCTGGTCGCGGCCGCGATCCTGCTCGTCGCTCTCGCCCTCAGCCTCACCGTCGGCACCCGCGATATCCCGCTCGCCGCGGTCTGGGACGCACTGTGGAACTACGACGGCTCGGCCGACCAGTTGGTCGTGCGGTCACTGCGCGTCCCACGGACCATGCTCGGCCTGCTGGTCGGTATGGCGCTCGGCGTCGCGGGCGCGCTCATCCAGGCCATGACCCGAAACCCCTTGGCGGACCCCGGCATTCTCGGGGTGAACGCCGGTGCCGCGTTCTTCGTCGCACTGGCCGTCGCGATCTTCGGCTTCACCAGCATCTGGCAGTACATGTGGTTCGCCTTCCTCGGCGCGGTGGTGGTGACGGTCGCGGTCTACCTGCTCGGTTCCCAGGGCCGCGGCGGCACCACACCCATCCGGATCACGCTCTCGGGCGTGGCGATCGGCGCCGTGCTCTACGGCATCACCAACGGGCTGATGCTGATCGACCCGAAAACCTTCGACCACCTGCGGTTCTGGTACGCGGGCTCGATCGCGGGCGCCGACCCGGGCGTCGTCTGGGCGATCAGCGGATTCGTGGTCGCCGGGCTGGTGCTCGCCTTCGCCGTCGCGCGCCCACTCAACTCCATCGCCCTCGGCGACGACCTCGCCCGCTCGCTCGGCGTCGACATCGCCAACACCCGCAGGCTCGGCATCATCGCCGTCACGCTGCTGTGCGGCGCGGCCACCGCGGCCGCCGGGCCGATCGGCTTCGTCGGCCTGATGGTGCCGCACGTGGCCCGCTGGCTGGTCGGCCCCGACCAGCGCTGGATCCTGCCCTACACCGTGCTCGGCGCGTCCACCCTGGTGCTGCTGTCGGACGTGCTCGGCCGAATCGTCCTGCGCCCCACGGAATTACAGGTCGGCATCGTCACCGCCTTCGTCGGCGCACCGGTGCTGATCATGCTGGTCCGCCGCCGGAAGGCCAGTGGCCTGTGAGGATCAGCAAGGACGCCTCGCGCGTCGACTTCGGCCGTGCCGTCGCCACCCTCCGGGTCACCGACCGCTTCTCCGCGCGAATCGGCCTGCGCGTCGTCGCGGTGGTGCTGGTGCTGATCGGGCTGGCCGGTGTCGTCGCGGTCATCTCCCTCGGCACCGGCGACTACACGATCTCCCCGCCCGACGTGCTCCGCGCCATCTTCGGCGAGGGCTCGCGCACCGACGAACTCGTCGTGAGCAAATGGCGGATGCCGCGCGTGCTGTTGGCGCTGATGTTCGGCGCCGCGCTCGGGGCCAGCGGCGCGATCTTCCAGTCGCTGACCCGCAATCCGCTGGGCAGCCCCGACATCATCGGCTTCAACACCGGCGCCTACACCGGCGCCCTGATCGTCATCCTGTTCCTCCAGGGCGGCTACTACGAGACGGCTGTCGGCGCGCTGGCGGGCGGCCTCGGCACCGCCCTGCTGGTCTATGTCCTCGCCTATCGCGACGGCGTGCAGGGCTTCCGGCTGATCATCGTCGGTATCGCGATCAGCGCCATGCTGCAATCGGTGAACGTGTGGCTGATCATCAAGACCGATCTGAACGCGGCGATGGCGGCCGCGGTCTGGGGCCAGGGCTCCCTGGCCGGACTCGGCTGGGATCAGGTGCTGCCGGTGACGATCGTGCTCGCGGTGCTGCTGCCGTGCGCGGTCCTGCTCGCCTACCGGATCCCGGTGCTCGACCTCGGCGACGACGCCGCCCGCGCGCTCGGCATCCGGGTGGAACCCACCCGCCTGGCCCTGGTGCTGGTGGGTGTCGCGCTCACCGCGCTGGCCACTGCCGCCGCCGGTCCGATCGCCTTCGTCGCCCTGGCCGCCCCGCAACTCGCGCGCAGGCTCACCCGCACCGCCTCGGTCGCGGTCCTGCCCGCCGCGGCGATGGGCGCGCTGCTGCTGGTCACCGCCGACTGGGTCGCCCAGCGCGCGTTCGCCCCGAACCAACTGCCGGTCGGGGTGGTCACGGTGTCGATCGGTGGCCTGTATTTCGTCTGGTTGCTGGCACGAGAGGTACGACGTTGACGAACCCGAGTTCGCGCTTGGCCGCGCACGAGATCACCGTCGGCTACGACAAACGGGTGATCAGCACGCAGCTGTCCGTGGCCATCCCCGACGACACCTTCACCGTGATCGTCGGACCCAACGCCTGCGGCAAATCGACACTGCTGCGCGCCCTTTCGCGCCTGTTGCGCCCGTCGGCGGGCACCGTGCTGCTCGACGGCAAGGCCATCTCGTCGTATCCGGCCAAACAGGTCGCCCGCAAGCTGGGCCTACTGCCGCAGACTTCCACTGCCCCGGAAGGCATTTCGGTGGCCGACCTGGTCGCGCGCGGCCGCTACCCGCATCAGAAGCTGATCCGACAGTGGTCGCGCGCCGACGAGGACGCGGTGATCACGGCGATGGCCGCCACCGGCGTCACCGAGCTGGCGCCGCGCCTGGTCGACGAACTCTCCGGCGGGCAGCGCCAGCGCGTGTGGGTGGCGATGGTCCTGGCCCAGGAGACCCCGCTGATGCTGCTCGACGAGCCGACCACCTTCCTCGACATCGCCCACCAGATCGAACTGCTCGAACTGTTCCGCGATCTCAACCGCGACCGCGGCCACACCCTGGTCGCGGTCCTGCACGACCTCAACCAGGCCTGCCGCTACGGCGACCACCTGATCGCCATGAAGGACGGCGTCGTGGTGGCCGAGGGGCACCCGGCGGACGTGATCACCGCCGAGCTGGTCGAGCACGTGTTCGGCCTGGCCTGCCGCATCATCGACGACCCGGAATCGGGCACCCCGCTGGTGATTCCGCGGGCACGCTCGCGCGAACGAAAGGAACTGCTGTGAACACCGAGGCAACCCCGCACCAGGACACCATCAACCTGGTCATGCACCCGATCGCCCCGCGCGTGCTCGAGGTGCTCCAAACCTACGCGCTCACCCCGCGCATGCAGCGAATCGTCCTGGGCGGCGACGACCTCGAGGACGACTTCCCGTTCGTGCCGATGGCCGCCGACAGTCACTTCAAACTGTTCTTCCCCGACGCGGCGACCGGCGAACTGGTCATGCCCGAGATCGGTCCGTTCGGTCTCGCCCCGCGCGCCGACGGCCGCCGACCGGAATTCCGCGACTACACGATCCGCGCCTACGATCCCGAAAAGCGCGCGGTGACCATCGATTTCGTCCTCCACACGCACGGTGTGGGCGGCAGCTGGGCGGCCGGTGCGCAGCTCGGCGACCGGATCGGCGTGATCGGACCGCGCGGCTCGCACATCTACCCGGTCGGCTACGACTGGTACCTGCTCGCCGCCGACGAGACCGCCCTGCCCGCACTGCACCGCTGGCTCGAGGAACTGCCCGCCGACAAGCAGGTGCGCGCGTTCGTGGAGGTCACCGACGCCACCGACGAACTCGAGCTGCCGGTCTCGGATCGCGTCCACGTGACGTATCTGCACCGGGGGAGTGCCGCACCCGGCACCACCACGCTGCTGGTCGAGGCCATCCGTGCGCTGGACCTGCCGCAGGGGCGCGTATTCGCTTGGGCGGCTGGGGAATCGACCTCGTTGCGGCCGATCCGGCGGGTTCTCGTCGATGAGCTGAAGCTGACCAAGGACCAGATGAAGGTCGACGGGTACTGGCGCGTGGGCACGGTCAACCTGGACCATCACGCCGAAGATGACGAATGAGTGCTAATAGCCTATCCGTGATTGCATGACGGAAGGTTGCCAATAGAGGCGTTCGTTAGTGTAGCCTAACCTCTGGTCGGCCGAGGCGTGTCCCGCGCCGGAACCCGTCGGTCCGTCGAACTATGCAGTGGGAGAAAGCGAATGCTTCGTACGCTCGTCAACGGCAAGATTCACCGCGCAACGGTCACCCAGGCCGATCTGCACTACGTCGGCTCCATCACCATCGACGCGGATCTGATGCGGGCGGCCGATCTCGTCGAGGGCGAGCAGGTCGCGGTCGTCGACATCACCAACGGCGCCCGGCTGGAAACCTACGCGATCACCGGACCCGCGGGCTCGGGCAAGATCTGTATCAACGGCGCCGCCGCGCACCTGGTAAACCCGGGTGACCTGGTGATCATCATGTCCTACGCTCAGCTCGAGCCCGCCGAGATCCTGGTGCACGAGCCCAAGGTCGTCCACGTCGACGCCGACAACCGGATCGTCGCGCTCGGCGCCGACCCCGCCGAACCGGTGCCCGGCGCCATCGACCAACTGTCGTCACGCTGAACTCCGAAAGATCAAGAGAGACTTGCCATGTCCGAGGACACCGTGACCACCCTCGACCGCGACGCCGTACTCGCCGACATCGCCGCCGCGCTCGGCGTCGAACCCGGTGAACTCACCGAGGACACGAACCTGTTCGACGCCGGTCTGGACTCGGTCCGGCTGATGCAGCTGGTCGAGAAGTGGCGCTCCGCCGGGGCCCCGCAGGCCGAATTCGTCACCCTGGCCGCCGAACCGGTGCTCGGGCTCTGGCTCGACGTGCTCGCTCCGTGAGCGCCGCCCCGCCGCGCAAGATCGCGATCGACCTCGAACCGCTGCGCACCAGCCGCGAGTTCCGCACCCTGTTCATCGCCCGCACGATCTCGGTGTTCGGCATCGGTTTCCTGGTGGTGGCCCTGCCGATCCAGGTCTACGGGCTCACCGGCTCCACCGCCACGGTCGCCACGATCTCCACCGTCATCGGCGTCTCCGCGCTGATCGGCACCCTGTTCGGCGGCACCGCGGCCGACCGCTACGACCGCCGCACGGTGATCGCGGGCGCCCGGGGCGCGGCGACCATCGGCTTCGCGCTGCTGGCGATCAATGCCATGCTGCCCGACCCGCACCTGTGGGCGATCTTCGTGTGCGCCGTCATCGACGGAGTAGCCGGCGGCATCTCGGCGACCGCCCTGATCGCCGCGACCCCCGGACTGATCCCGCGCGACAAACTCGCCGCGGCGGGCGCGCTGATGGCCCTGACCTCCAACCTCGGTTCGGTGGCCGCGCCCGCACTGGGCGGTGTCCTCATCGCCGCGCTCGACGTGACCGCCAACTACTGGCTGGCCGCCGCGGCCAGCCTGGTCACCACCGTGCTCATCGCCCGACTCGACCGCATGGTCCCCGACAGCACCCACGGCGAGTCGCCGCTGCGCGCGATCGTGTCCGGGTTCCGGTTCGCCTTCGGCCACCGGGTCGTCGGCGCGACCATGCTGGTCGGCTTCGTCACGATGCTGCTCTCGGGCTGGGGCGTGCTCGTGCCCGCCTACGTCGCCGAGGTGCTGCACGGCGGCGAACGCACCGTCGGCGTCCTGTTCGCCGCACCCGCCGTCGGCGCCCTGCTCGGCACCCTGACCTCCGGCTGGACCGGTTCGATGCGTCGCGGCGGCCAGGTGATCTTCGCCGCCACCCTCGTCTCGGCCGCCGCCTTCGTCGGCGCGGGTCTGCTCGCCTCCACCGCCGTGCTGTTCCTCGGCCTGGCCGCGCACGGCGTCGGTCGCGTCGTCAGTGACATCGCGAGATTCGCGGTGGTGCAGGGCAATACGCCCGACGAGTTCCGCGGCCGGGTCTCCGGCGTGTGGACCGCCCAGGTCACCGTCTCGGTCTCGGTCGGCGCGATCGTCGCGGGCGTGGTGGCCGGCCTGGTGCCCACCCGCCAGGTCTTCCTCGTCTACGGCGCCGCCGGCTGCGTGGTGACCCTTGTTCTCTGGTGCGCACTCACCGCTTTGCGCACGCTCGACAGCCACCCCGTCGTGGCAGATGAAAGGTAATTCGATGGCAATGCTGATGGACAGGCGCGGGTTCTTCGGACTCGCCGCAGGCGCGGTCGGCGCGGTCGCACTGGCCGGTTGCGCCGGCTCGGCGGAGACGGCGGTTGCCAGCACCCGCGCGGTCGAGGGCGCGACCGGACCGGTGCAGATCCCGGTGAACCCCGCGCGCGTGGTCTGCCTGGACCACTACACCCCCGGCGCCCTGCTCGACGTCGGCTACACGCCCGTCGCGATGGCCGAATACGACGAAACCCAGCTGCTGGCAACCCATCTCGACGCCTACCGCGCGATCCCCAAGGTCGGCCCGCGCAACGGCGCCAAACCCGAACTGGTCCTCACCCACACCCCCGACCTCATCCTGAGCACCGCGCTGTCGCACGCTCCCGACACCAACGCCGCCCGCTTCGCCGAGATCGCCCCCACCGTCTACTTCCCGGCCCGTCAGGCGGGCGAATGGAAACTGCACGCCCTGTCCGCCGCCGACACGGTCGGCAAACGCGCCGAAGGCGACGAGGTCAAGCGCCGCTACGACGAACGCGCCAACGACATCGCCACCCGCTACCAGGACGTCTTCGCCCGCACCCGCTGGAGCATGGTCATGGGCGGCCGCAACCCCGCCACCTGGTACCTGGCCCTGCCCGACTCCTGGAGCGGCGTCGTCCTCGCCGACGCGGGCGTCCAATTCTCCGACATCTCCCAGGGCACCGGCACCACCAAGGAGTTCTCGATCGAACTGATCGACACCCTCACCCCCTCCGACGTCATCCTCTACCAAGCCGACAACACCGGCGCCCCCCTCCCCACCACCAACCCCCTGCGCGCCACCGAAGCCTGGACCCGCCTCCCCGCCGTCCGCACCGGCCACGCCTACCCCCTCTCCTACTTCAATACCCTCCACTACGGCCAGGCCATGTCGGTCCTCGACCGCATCGAGGAGATCGCCAAAACCCTCTGACCCCGAAACGTGCGACCCCACCCTCATCGGGTCGCCGCCCCCGCCCCGGCATTCCCGAGAAATCGAATGGGTGCCGGGGCGGCCGTGTTTCACGATGTTCCCCGCCACCCTCACCAGCCCCGTCGGTAGCGTTGTCTCATGGCCACCGCGCATGATCCGCTCATGACGACCGGTGAGTTCGAGGAACTCGCCCGGGTCGCCGCGCGGGTGGCGGAGGGCGTTCCGCTGGAGTTTGTCGACGGAAAACTCGGGGCGCGGCAATCAGCGTTCGACCGCAAGTTTCGCCCCCTCGCGTAGTTGCTCGAAAGCTGGTTCGAAAACGGCGATCTGCGAACTGCCGATGCCGTTGGCAGTAGCGACACTTCGCCAATCCCGCGTCGCCGCGAACACCTCGGCGAGAATCGTGGCCGCCTGGACTGCCGACAGCCCGAATTCGGCGGCGCTGGTCATCAGTGCGTCGATTTCCTCGTCGGCCGCGCGTGCGCCGGCGATTCCGGTCACGCGTTCGCTGTGCGGGTCGGGGTTCGGGTTGACGTCGAACAGCGGTGCCAGCGTCCATCCGTTACGCACACGGAGGAACCCATGGTTTCGCAGGTGATCGTCGGTGTTGTGGATGGCGACAGAGAACGCGATCCGGCGCCATAGCGCGACCAGATCATCCTTCGGCTTCTGCCCGGCGAAGGACAGTGCGGCGGCGAGATCCAAGTAGTCGGCGATGTCGCCGTCGCTGTGTTCGGTGAGCGTCATCGCGCTGATGTATCCGACCCGTTGTCCGGTGGACGGGCGGCGATCGAAACGATCGAGTAGCAGTACCGTGCGTCCGTCGATCCGTGAGATGCGGTGTGGAGGAACTTCGATTCCGGCCCGCTCGGCAAGGTCGAGCGCGGTGCATTCCCATGCCATGACATCGACGGTGTCGTCGCGGTGCGGAAACTTGGCGATGAGCAGACGGTTGCCGTCGCGGACCGAGGCCTTGGGGCGAGCTCCGCCGAGCGTGCCTGTTCCTGCGGCCAAGAGCTCTTTGATGGCGGCGAGGTCGGAGGAGCGCGGCTGTGGCGCGAAGGTAACTCGATCGGCGGCGCGCAGGAGCCGGGGAAGTTCGACCAAGGGCGGAATCGAGGCATCCGAGTGGAGGAATTCCGGCCCGTCGACTTCACGAAAGCGCAATGCGCCCTGCCGGGTCGCGTCCGCGACGCCGACGAGCAGGTCGATATCGGTCACGGTGGCGGGTCGGCGTCCCTGTTCACGAGCCTGCGCCGCCAACCGTTTCGTGACCAGATTCTTCCCCCAGCGGTCGGGGGTGCAGTCCGAGAATGCCCCCGGAAGACCTCGAACGCTGAAACTCCCTGCGGTGAGCGGGATTCCCGGATCGAAGGCGTAGGCGCGGGGATTCGACAGGTAGCTCGGGAGATAGTGGATGGTTGTGCTGATCGTGGGCCCACGGCGGTTGAAGTGGGCGATGGCGGCATCGGTGGTGTCGCCGTCGAGGTCGACCGCGACGAGAAGCTTGTCCGGTGTCGTCACGGGCGCACTCGCTTCGGCAGGATCTGGTCGGCGCGGGCTCGCCCGAGATCGGATTCGTAGGGGTCGATGGCGTTGAGAGAATCGCGCAGAATGCCCAGGGCGTGCAGGACCGACAGGTAGGTCTCCATGGTCACGCCGAGCCCACCGTTCTCGACGCTCCGCAAGGTTGTGCGGGTGATGTTCGCGCGCTGAGCAACCTGCTCGGCTGTCAGTCCCTGGAGTTTCCGCCAGTTCGCCAGGTACTCCCCGAGCTGCTTCGCGCTCCTCGTGACGACGGGGGATGTGGGGCGCTTCATGGTTACTATGGTAATCGTTAAGTGAGATAATGGGTACTACGGTGATCATAATTCCGTCGAATGCCCGCGTCCGATGTCGGTAGCGTTGTCTCATGACCACCGCGCATGATCCGCTCATGACGACCGGCGAGTTCGAGGAACTCGCCTACCTCTGCTGACCTGTGAATAAGAGGTTAAGTATAGTTAGTTTAACTATACTTAACGCGGATCGGCGGTGTCGCCTGTCCCGGGTGCGGTCGATGCTCGAAGTCTGGTGACCTGACGTGGCTCAGGTCGAAGGCTGTTCCCATGCAGTTCGCCGAACGCCTCGCGTGCTCGTGCGAGTCCTTCCGTCGCGACCGGTCCGAATTTTCGATCCCGGGAGTCGAGTAGCTCTCGCCGTGTGGCACGTTGAGCTTGCTGGTCCGTGTGGTTGGCCATCTGTCGACTCCATGACTGACATTGACTGGATCGGCCTCATGACGTAGTGTCATCTGTGACATCTGTTGATGGGTGAGTGGGCACGAAGGAGGGTGTCGGGTGGCTGTTGTGACTCATCGCGTGGATGCTGCCCAGGTGTCTGCGGCGGAGCTGGCGAAGGTCGAGAGGCTGGTGGGCGAGCTCGCGCCGTCCGAGCTTCGCGAGCTGTTGGAGGCGCTCGTCCGCAATGTTCACGCGGGTTCCGACGTCGCCATGTCCGGGACCGACGCTGTGTGGACGCCCACGCAGGTCGCGCAGCGGCTCGGTATGAGCCGTACGCACTTGTACAAGTTGCTCGATTCCGGGGCCCTGCCGTCGTTTCGGGTCGGCCGCGATCGCCGGATCAACCTGGAGGATGTCATCGAGTTCGAGCGTGAACGTCAGCGTGACCGCCGGGAACTCGCCGAGCGTTTCGCGCACATCGACCGCACCCGTGCCGCGGCCATCGACGAGCTTGCCGACGAGGTGTGATCCCATCGAACCGGCGAGTAGGCCCACGATGAGTGGAAACGTGTGCCGTCGCCTGCGAGCATCGTCGCGTGGCCCCATATAGTCGTGCTCGCCCCACAATCCGTGTGCTCACCGAGGACCTCGTTGCGGATTGGGCGGAGCCGCGCGTGATACGAGCCGTTACCGACCAGCGGTGGAGCGACCTGCATCCGTTCAATGAGCTACCGCACTCGTTGCTGCGCAAAGCCGCCGAACTCTACGGATCCGATCCGGCGAATGACCCGTCGCCGCGCTTGATCGCCTGCTCGGGCGATCTGAGGTTGCAGGAGCTGCGGAACGGGCAGTGGCGTGCGGGACTGTGGACAGACCCCGATACTGGGGTGCGGTGGGTCTGCGCGGCCGGGCTCGCGAAGGGCGGACACAAAGACGGCGCGGACTTCTATCAATGGCTCGGTGCGATCATCGACCGCGCCGGTGGTGCGCGGCTGCTGCCGACGGAACTCGACCGGAGGCTTTTCAGGGTCGAGAAGTCGGCTTGGTTGACAACCCAGTGGGAACTGCGGATGCAGCAGGACGTTGCCGATGTACTGAGCGCAACCAATTCGGGCGGAAGCTTTCGACTGTGCCTCCCTCATCCGGTGCGTGCCGAATCCATGGGTGCGGCTGTGTTCACAGTCGCAATGGTCGACGGATGCGAGGAGCTGGTGGTCGAGTTCGACCTGGCTCACGAATTCGCGACCAGCGACCTCGGATGGCTTCTGACAGTGCGCGTCTTGGTGTCGCTGTCGCCTCCGGTACAGGGCTGGGATCGTTACGGTTCGTCGTATTCGACCATCGCTGAGCCGGGCTACTGCCGGGAGCAGGCTGACCGTCTCCGTGTCGCGTCGGCGCGCGATGAACTCCTGCCACAAGTGCTCGGTGCCGTCAGCCATCGCGTGCACACCGGGCATCTCGCGGCAGCGACTATCGAAGGAAAGGCTTCGCGTGCGCTCTGCGGTGTGTTCTTCGTGCCGATGCAGGATCACGAGGGACTCGAAGAATGCGCGGAATGCGCAGCCGCGCTGGCGAATCTTCCGACCACAGTGGCGTGACACGTTTCCGAGGAGATGCGTGGACGGTGCTCACAGGTCCCACTCCGCCTCGAACTCGTCGATTTCCGCCTGGGTCAAGGTGGGGACGGCGGTGTCGGACGGGGTTAGGCCGGTGGGGTCGGTGGTGGTGAGGTCGGTGGCCAGGTGGGTGAGGGTTTGTAGCCAGGTGGTGGTGAGGGTTGTGAGGGTGGGGGTGGGGATGAGGGTGGGGGAATAGGTCCATTCGGCGTGG
>NZ_JBHSQN010000014.1:187033-295061 GCF_042658545.1 Nocardia lasii | reverse complement strand
TGTTTTTTGGCGGCTGGCGCCGCGGTTCTCGGCGCTTAACTCCGCCTCTTCCCTCGCTCCGGGTACTCCTTCGTCGCACCCTCTACTCAGTCCAGAGGCGGAGGCGCGCCGAGAACACCCAGGTGGGCCTGGCCCAGGTGTTTGAACTGGGTTTATTGGGCTGGCGGGGCTGGGCGGTCAGCCTTTCGCGGCTTTGAGTAGGTCTTCGCGGGTGGTGAGTTTTATGCGGGGGCGGCCTGCTGCTTTGCCTGCTGTCTTCTCGGATTGGTCGATGGTTTTCCAGCCCTTGCGGTCGACCAAGTCGGGTTGGCGTTCGGTGAGCAGGGTGCGTAGGGCGGTGCGGTCGGCGGTGGGGGTGGTGAGTTTGCCTGCGGTGAAGTCGGCGATGAGGGATTCGACGGTTTCCTCGGCGTCGACGCGGTTGGAGCCGATCACGCCGCGTGGGCCGCGTTTGATCCAGCCGGAGACGTAGACGCCGGGGACGGGTTCGCCGTTGTCGATGACGCGGCCGTGTTCGCTGGGGACGACGGCGCGCTGGTCGTCGAAGGGCAGGCCGGGGACGGGTCGGCCGCGGTAGCCGATCGAGCGCAGGACCAGGCCGGTGTCGAGGGTTTCGGTGCGGTCGGTGGGGGTGGCCACCACGTGGCCGTTCTCCTCGGTCAATTCGTTGTGCGCGAACTCGAGGCCGGTGACGGTTGTCGCGCCGTGCACGGCCACCGGGGCGGCCAGGTAGCGGAAGACGATGCGCTTGTTCGCCGGATCGGACTTCGCCGTCGAGCACTCCTGCGCGAGTTCGTATTTCAGGCGCTGTGCGGGCTCGATGTCCGGGTCGTCGAGGGCGGCGCGGCTGTGCGGGTCGAGGTCGAGTTCGGCGGGATCGATGATCACGTCGACACCGGCGCGGTGGGTGAGCGCCAGGAACTCCGGCGAGGAGTAGGCGGCCTGCAACGGTCCACGGCGGCCGAGGACGACGACCTCGCGGATATTGCTGTGGCGCAACGCGTCCAGGGCGTGATCGGCGATATCGGTCGTGGCGAGCTCGTCCGGGTCGGCGGTGAGGACCCGGGCCACGTCGAGGGCGACATTGCCGTTGCCGACGATCACCGCCCGCTCCCCGGACAGGTCGAACACGCGGTCGGCGAAGTCGGGGTGGCCGTTGTACCAGGCCACGAACTCCGTCGCCGAATGACTGCCGGGCAGGTCCTCGCCGGGGATGCCGAGGGCGCGGTCGCTCGACGCGCCGACCGCGTAGATCACCGCGTGGTGGTGGTCGAGCAGTTCGGCGTGGTCGATGTGCTCGCCGATCTCGACATTGAGGTAGTACTGCAGGGTGTCGCGCCGGAACGCCGACTCGAACATCGTCGCGACGCCCTTGGTGCCCGCGTGATCGGGGGCCACGCCCGCGCGGACCAGGCCCCACGGGGTCGGCAGCCGATCGAACATCTCGACCTCGACATCGCTGCGGCGCAACAGTTCATCGGCGGCATAGCAGGCCGCCGGACCCGCGCCGACGATCGCGACTCGCAGCGTGCCCAGGCTCTTGGGCGGGCGCGCGGGAGTGCGCATCGGGTCGAAATTCGACTCGAGCGGGTGGCGCTGGAAGTAGGCGGCGTTGATCTCGCGGTAGCGCGACAGCGAGGCGAGCAGGTCGTCCTCGGAGAAGATCGCGTCCACCGGGCAGGCGTCGACACAGGCACCGCAGTCGATGCAGGTGTCGGGATCGATGTGGAGCATCTCCGCGGTCGCGAACTCCGGTTGGTCCGGGGTCGGGCGGATGCAGTCGACCGGGCACTCGGTGACGCAGCTCGCGTCGTTGCAACAACGCTGCGTGATGACGTAGGCCATGGGTGCGGATCCTCGAAACGTGGTGGTCGGTGGCTCGCGCTGGGGACGCGGCTTTCAGTGTGCCTCGAGTGTGACGGTCCTCTCAGCGGGTCAGGAGGGATTACGGTGGATTCATGGTGGCGACCCTGATTGTGATGCGGCACGGCAAATCGGCCTATCCCGACAATGTCGAGGACCACGCGCGCCCGCTCGCGCCGCGCGGCGAACGCGAAGCCGCGCTGGCCGGGGACTGGTTGCGCGCCACGCAGCCCCGCATCGACGCCGTGCGCTGTTCGACGGCCGAGCGCACCCGCCAGACCCTGGCGGCCACCGGCATCACCGCACCGGTGGAGTACACCGACGACATCTACGAGGCGAACCCGCACACGCTGATCGAACTGATCAGCCTCACCGACGACACGGTCTCCACCCTGCTCGTCGTCGGCCATGTCCCCGGAATCCCGTGGACCGCCTGGGAATTGGCGGCCAACCGCGAATCCGACCAGGCGACCGAACTGAGTCGCAAGTTCCCTACCTCGGCACTGGCGGTGCTCGAATTCGACCGGCCCTGGGCACAACTGGGCCCGGGAACGGGCGAACTCACCACGTTCCACGTGCCCCGCTGAGCTCACTTCAGGAGCTTGCCCCCGACCACGACGCCGACGCCGAGTAACGCGAGGAGCAGGAAGGCGACCCACCCGTTCGTCAGAAACCACACCACCCCGAGCACGAGGACCACCGGCGCTACCGCGATCGCGGTGATCACGGGACTCTCCTTGACCGTTTCCCAGGCCGAACGGGCCCTGATGCGGTCGATATCCTTACCAGCCATGTGATCCACACTACGTTTCTGTCGGACCCAGGTGTCATGCTCGGTCACATGGATTGGAAAATCGAACTCGTTGCCATCCCGGTCACCGATGTCGACCGGGCCAAGGATTTTTACACCAGCATCGGCTTCCACGCCGATCACGACCACACGCCCAGCCCGGAGATCCGATTCGTGCAGCTCACCCCGCCGGGCTCGGGGTGCTCGATCTGTATCGGGCGCGGGCTCACCGGCGCGGCGCCGGGCAGCGTCGAGGGGATGCAGATGGTGGTCGCCAGCGCCCAGCAGGCCTATGAGCAGCTCGTCGCGGCCGGGGTGGAGGCCACGCCCGTGCAGGACATGGGATGGGGGCTGTTCACCTTCTTCAAGGATCCCGACGGCAACCAGTGGGCCGTGCAGGAGCTGCCGAACTACAGCTGAGCCCGCCGTCCCGGCCAGAATCGAGGCTTGCTTGGAGTGCACTCCAGGTCGATAGCGTCGAGGCAGTTCCACGGGAAGGACGAGCACGGTGGATCAGGACGGGGCCCTGCGCGCCGACAGCGAGGATTGGGAACGCCCGAAGTACTCGATCGGTCAGGCAGCCGAACGCTCGGGCCTCAGCCGCGACACCCTGCGCTGGTACGAGCGGATCGGCCTGATGGGCTACATCGGCCGCGACCACACCGGCAACCGCCGGTTCAGCGACCGCGACCTCGAGTGGCTGGCGCTGATCGGGCGATTGCGCCTGACCGGCATGCCGGTGGCCGACATGATCCGCTACGCCGAACTGGTGCGCGCCGGCGAGCAGACCTACCCGCAACGGCTGGCGATATTTCGCCGGACCAGATCCGACGTGCTCGACAAGATCGCGGAACTACAGCAGACCGTGGCCGTACTCGACTACAAGATCGCCGTGTACGAGGGCCGATCCGAGCGAAGGAAGCGATACATGAGCACCACCGCGACACTGCCCACCACCACTCTCGGCGCCGACGGTCCCCGCGTCGGCGCCCAGGGGCTGGGCTGCATGGGGATCAGCGAGTTCTACGGCGACACCGATGCGGCCGAATCGCGGGCGACCCTCGAACACGCGCTCGAACTCGGCGTCACCCTGTTCGACACCGCCGACATCTACGGCTCCGGCCACAACGAGCGATTCCTCGCCGATTTCGTGCGCGCCCACCGCGAGAACCTGGTGATCGCCACGAAATTCGGCATCGTACGCAAAGAGGAGGACCCGTCCTACCGGGGCTTCGACAACTCCCCCGGCTACATTCGCGCCGCCGTCGAGGCCAGCCTGCGCAGGCTCGACGTCGACGTGATCGACCTGTATTACATGCACCGACGCGACCCGGCCGTCCCGATCGAGGACAGCGTCGGGGCGATGGCCGAACTGGTCGCGGCGGGCAAGGTACGCGCGCTCGGCCTATCGGAGGTGACCGGCGAGGAACTGCGCGCCGCGCACGCCGTACATCCCATCGCGGCGCTGCAATCGGAATGGTCGCTGTTCTCTCGCGATGTGGAGCGCACCGCGGTGCCCGCCGCCGCCGAATTGGGGGTGGCGTTCGTGCCGTACTCGCCGCTGGGTCGCGGGTTCCTCACCGGCGCGTTCCGGTCGGCGAAAGACCTCGGCGACACCGACTTCCGACAGTTCCAACCGCGCTTCACCGGCGACAACGCCGAGCACAACGCCGAACTGCTCGCCCCGTTGGCAGCCATCGCCGCCGCGCGCGGCATCACCCAGGCCCAGGTCGCGCTCGCCTGGGTCCACGCCAGGGCGGCCGTGCACAACCTGCCGGTGGTTCCGATTCCCGGCACCCGCAAGCGAACCCGGCTGGCCGAGAACGTCGCCGCGGCGGCGGTGGTGCTGTCCGACGACGAACTCGCGACGCTGGAACCGATCGCCGGGCAGGTGGCGGGCAATCGGTACGCGGATATGTCGTTCACCTCGGCCGGGCGCGAATAGGTTCTCGCGCAGCGGTACGCGGGTCGCGGTTCACCGGTCGCGGTTCACCGGTCGTGGGTCGTCGGTCGCGGTTCACCGGTCGTCGGTCGTCGGTCGCGGTTCACCGGTCGTCGGTCGTCGGTCGCGGTTCACCGGTCGTCGGTCGGTGGCCGAGGGGCGTCGGTCGGTGGTCGCGGGTCTCGGGTCGCGGGTCTCGACTCGCGGCTTACAGATCGTGGATCGGGACGGGTGGAATAGTCGGTGTGGGCGAGTAGTTCTTGGTGACAGAGCGCGGCGATCGTTGGGGTCGCCGTCACGGTGGGCGCGGTTGATCGCGCCGATCATCAGCGCACCGGTACCGGTGTGGGAGGAGCGTCAGCGCATGTCCGAGGCCACCGCCGTCGAACCGGAACGTCGTGTTGTGCGCAATGCCGAGAAGAGCCGTTACGACGTGTTCTTCGACGGTGAACTCGCGGGTTTCACCGAGTACATCGAGCGTGACGACGACACCGATTTCATCCACACCGAGATCGATGAAGCGTTCGCGGGCAAGGGTCTGGGCGGCGTGCTGGCCAAGGGCGCGCTCGAGGACGTGATCGCGCGCGGACGCACCATCACCGCGCACTGCCCGTTCATTCGCGGCTACCTCGGCAAGCACCCCGAGTACGACGCGCACGTGACGGGCAAGGGCGTCGCCTCGTGAGCGACCTGGAGGCCCACCCCGTCGAGGCGCTGTGTGAGCCGTCGGCGGGGGCGGGTCCGGTCGTCGAGGTGTATCCGGCCAGGGAGGTGCCGCTCGGTGGCGTGCGCGGGGTGTACGTGGAACGCACACTGCCGCAACGGGATCTGCCCACCGTCGGGGCGTGGTGTTTTCTCGACCGGTTCGGGTCGGCGACCGTCACGCGGACCGGCGCCTCCCCCGACATCCTGCCGCACCCGCACATCGGCTTGCAGACGGTGACCTGGCCGTTCGACGGGCGCATCCGGCATCGGGATTCGGTGGGTTCCGATGTCGAGATCGAACCGGGCCAGTTGAACCTGATGACCTCCGGGCGCGGCATCGCGCACTCGGAGTTCGGGGTGCCGGGCGCGCACGCGGGCAACGGGCTGCAACTGTGGATCGCGTTGCCCGACAGCGCGACCGGGATCGACCCGCATTTCGAGCAGCATCGGTCGCTGCCGGTCTACGAGCAGCCGGGGGTGCGGGCCACCGTGCTGATCGGGTCGCTGGGTGGGGTCACCTCGCCCGCGCGGGCCTACACCCCGATCGTCGGCGCCGATATCGTGCTCGATCCCGGCGCCGAGGTGCGGCTTCCGGTGCTACGCGAATTCGAGCACGCGGTGTTGGTGACCGAGGGTTCGGTGACGGTCGAGGGCACCGAACTCACCGCCGGACCGCTGCTGTACCTGGGCACCGACCGGGGCGAACTGCGCCTGTCGAGCACCGACGGCGCGCACTTCGCCCTGATCGGGGGCGTGCCGTTCACCGAGGAACTGGTGATGTGGTGGAACTTCGTCGGGCGCAGTCACGAGGAGATCGTCGCGGCGCGCGAGGCGTGGGAAGCCCACGACACCGGTCGATTCGGCGGGGTCGACGGGCACGGGAGCGAGGAGCGCATCCCCGCTCCCCCGCTGCCGCCGCTGCGGTTGAAGCCGCGCAAGCGGGCCACCGGGCGCGCACACTGATCAGCGTTCGGCGGCCAGCAGGGCGTCGAGGGCACGGTAGCTGTCGTTGAGGCCGACCTCCATGCCCGAGGCGAGCATGCCCGCGCATTCCTCGGCCGTGTGGAAGATGCTGTCGGTGACGACCCGGGTGCGGCCGTTGCCGAGGTCGACGAAGGTGGTGTCGTCGATGCTGATGTGGGCGGGCATGCCGTCCCATTCGAAGGACTGCACGATGCGCTGTTTCGGGGTGATCTCGCGGAAGCGGCCCTCGAAACCGTAGGACTCGTCGCCGTCGTGTTCGATGAAACGCCAGTGCCCGCCCTTGCGGAACTCCCAGCGTTCGACGTCGACCACGTGGCCGCGACCCCACCAGCGCGAGAGCTGCTCGATGCGGCTGTAGGCGTCCCAGACCCGGTCGAGCGGGGCGTCGAAATCGCGTTCGATGTGCAGTTGGCGGTCCGAGGTGGAGCTGATGACCGCGTCTTTGGTGGGTGTGCTCATTGCTCTGGCTCCGTTCGTCGCAGGAATTCTCCGAGACGGTCCATCCGGGCTTCCAGCATCTGCCGGTAGCCCTGCATCCAGGCCACCTCCCGATCGAAGACGTGCTCACCGATCCGGCAGTACCGGATCCGCCCACGCTTCTCGGTGACCACCATGCCCGCGTCTTCGAGCAGGCCGATGTGCTTGGAGATGCCGGTGAGGGTCATCTCGAACTGCTCGGCCAACTCGCTGATACTCGCGGGGCCCGCGCCGAGCCGCTCGAGGATGCCCCGCCTGGTGGGGTCCGCGAGCGCCCCGAACGAGGCGTCTAGGAAGTCATACTGAACCATCTAGTTCAGTATTGCGCGCCGCCGGTGCACGGTCAACCCCTTTCGACAAATCCTGGACGGATCCCGGAATCGACTACTACGCTCTGTCGTAGACATTGGCGGGCATCATCGAGGGGGAACACGCATGGACGAGACCACGTGCTGCATCGTCGGCGGCGGACCCGCCGCAACCATGGCCGCCCTGCTGCCGGCCAAGGCCGGAGTCGAAGTCACCGTGTTGGAGAAGCACGCCGACTTCCTCCGAGATTTCCGCTGGGACACCGTGCACCCGCCGACGGAGTTCCCAGCGCGGCGAACACGACCTACTCATCGCGCCCGCGCTGCGCGGGACACTGAACACCGCGCCGCTGCCGTTGCGGATCGTCGATGCCGTGCCGGCGCTCGCCGGGCTCACCGCCTACCTCGGCGGGATCGGCCTTCGCCCGGAGCACGCGCCGAGTTCGCGCGGCGGCCATGAGGTCAGGCGAGGTCGCGGACGATTCGGGCGAAGGTGCGGACCGCGGGGCCGCGTTCGCCGGTGCGCCACAGTAGTCCGTATTCGAATGGGGGCGCGTCGGTCAGCGGGAGGAAGGCGACGTCGGGGCGCGCGTGGTAGTCGCGGGCGCGGGCGGCTACCGGCGTGATGCCCCTGCCCTCGCCGATCAGGCACAGCGCCTCGGGGAAGTCCACTCGGACCGGTAGGTGCTCCACCGGCTTTCCCGATGGCGTGCTGCGCGGGTAGTGGATGTCGTGCAGCGGTTGCGCGGGTGTCGCGAAGGTGATCAGCGGCGCCTGTGCCAGGTCTTCCAGTGACGCCGAATCCTGCTGTGCCAGCGCGTGATCCGCGGGGACGGCGAGTGCGGCGGGTTCGGTGAACAGAACGGGGCCGGGGGTGAGACCCGGTTCGCTGATCGGGAATTCGCTCAGTTGCAGGTCGATCTCACCGGCTTGGATCGGGCCGTAGGGATCGGCCAGCGAGACCTCCCGAATCCGCACCTCACATCCCGGGCACTCGACCTCGAAGGCGTCGGCGGCGCGCACCAGCAGCGTGCCGCACCAGGGGGTCGAGAACGCCACCTCGAGCACCTCGGCCACGCGGTGCGCCGCCGCGGTCGCGTTGCCGATGGCCTGCTGAACCCGCTGGTACGCGGGTTGCAGATCGTCGCGGAAGCTGCGGCCGAGCGCGGTGAGTTCGACCCGGCGGCTCGTGCGTTCGAACAGCGCGCCACCGATTCGGCGCTCGATCTTCTTGATCGTCTGGCTCACCCGCCCCGGCGAAACCCGCACCCGCTCGGCGGTTCTGGCGAAGTGCAGTTCCTCGGCGAGGACGAGGAAGGTCTCGATCTCGTGCCGTTCCATCCCGAGCTCCCTCCGCGAAAGCCGAGTGTAGCCAGCAATCGATTACTTCAGCTAACCGATCACGACGAAAAGTGTCATTGTTCCCGATTCCGTTGGCGCCCATGCTTTTTCTCATAGCCAACCAACAGATCGGAACGACATGAGCTGGATCTACCTCGGTATCGCCGTGATCTTCGAGGTCATGGTCGCCCTGGCCGCGAGCAACGCGAAAGGCTTCACCCGGCCGGGCTGGACCGCCGCGACCCTGGTCAGCGGCGCCATCGCCACCTTCTTCCTGAGCCGGGCACTGCTCACCTTCGACGTGGGCGTCGGCTACGCGCTGTGGACCTCGATCGCCGGCGTCGGGATCGTCGTGGTCGGCGCGCTGTTCCTCGGACAGCGACTGAGCTGGAAGAAGGGGCTCGGCATCGCCATCGTGATCGCCGGCGTCGCCGGGCTCCAGCTCAGCGGTGCCGCGTAATCCACCGTCGACAACCTCGAAAGGACTTCTGATGAACACAACCTCCTCGAACACCCGAGCCTGGCTGATCATGGGACTGGCAGGCGTCTTCGAAGTCGGCTACGCGCTCGCCGTCGGCGGCAGCTCCGGGTTCACCGTGCTCGGCTGGTCGATCGCGGCGGTGGTCTTCTTCCTGCTCACCCTGTTCGCCCTGAGCGTCGCGCTGAAAACCATCGACGTCGGCATCGGCTACGCGGTCTGGGCGGGCATCGGCGCGGTCGGCGCCGCCCTGTTCGGCCCGCTGTTCTTCGACGAGACACTCACCCTGACGCGCGCGGGCTGGCTGGCCGTCATCATCGGCGGGGTGATCTGGCTCAAGCTCGCCGACAGTCCCGCCTTCGCCACCGAGCAGCGCGCCAAGGCCGAACCGGCGCCCGTCTAGCGGCGCATTGTCACCCGGCTCGGCTACCGTTGAGGCCAGGAGTTCGCACGGGTGGGTGGTGATGGAAATGATGTTCGACCCGCTGGCCGATATCGAGCGCGCCCTGGCCGAACAGGCCGGGTGGACGTGGTTCGACGACTACCTGCTGTACACGTGCGGGGTGGCCGATCTGCTCGCGCGCGGCGAGGTCGCGCTGATCCCGCACACGGCCACGCGGGTGCGGATCGAACCGGGCGAGGTGGGGCTGGCCGAAGGGGCGGTCAACTGGTACACGTGGCGGGCCGGCGGCGACGGCGGCCGCACTACCGCGCGACTGCCGGTCGTCGGGCCGCCGCCGATCGCCTTGGCCGCTCAGCTCGGCAACGCGGTCGCCGATCGGACGCGACGCCAGCAGGCCGCGGCGGCCGCGCGACCCCGGTGGGTGTACGAGCGGGCAGGCTCGGTGATGATCTCGGACCGGCGGCTGCACCTGGCCAACCCGGATCGGTCGTTCTCGCTGTACTGGTCGGCCCTGGAATCCATCGACCTCACCGCACCCGATCGGGTCGGCTGCCGATTTCCCGACCGGGAGGGCACGCTGCAGCAGATCCAGGTGCAAACACCGTGGGCGGCACTGATTTTCGTCACCGCCGCGCTGCGACACTTTCCGCATCACCCGGTATTGAAGTCGGGGACGTGGTTGCCGTCAGGGTTCGAGGACAAGTGCCATCTGGCGGGAAAGAAGTGCCCGAAGGTGCGCACTCCGCATTGAGGCACCGCCGTCAGCGTTGGCGGGCGCGATACGCCGCGACGGCGTTGCGGTTGCCACAGGCGGTGCTGCAGTAGCGGCGAGAACGATTGCGAGACAGGTCGAGTACCAGGCCCGCGCAGTCGGAGTCGGCGCAGATCGACAGGCGACTCAGATCGTCGGCGCGGATGAGATCGATCATCGCCATCGCGGTCTCGACGGCTATGCGCACGGGTAGCGGGGCCTGCGGGGGGACGGCGTGCACGTGGTAGTCGACATCGCCGTGGCGGACCAGCTGTGGGAGGGCGCGGTGTTCGGCGAGGGTGTCGTTCACCTGGATGACGGCGGCATCGCGGTCGCTGGTGAGCAGCGCGCGCAGGGGTGCGCGCAGGGCGCGGACCTCGGCCAGTTCGTCGTCGTCGCCGGTGTGGAGACCGGTGTAGGCGTGCCGTTCGAGGAAGTCGGCGAGCTGGGCCGTTTCCGTCAGCGTATCGGGGGCTTCGGCGGAATTGACCAGCTCGACCGCTGCCAGCAGGGCCGCCTCGGTGTCATGAGCGAAAACCACATTGACAGATTACCGCAGGCTGCTTAACGTCATTAGCCATGGTGGCTTTGACTCATGACAGCGCAGCTCGGATTCGGACCGGGCTGTTGTTCGCCCTCGCCTCGGCCACCTCGTTCGGCACGTCAGGACCACTCGCGCGCGGACTGATGGACGCGGGCTGGAGCGCGGCCGCGGTAGTCGCCGCACGGGTGCTGCTCGCCGGAGTCGTCCTGCTGCCCTTGGCCATTCACCAACTGCGGGGCAACTGGCAACTGGTGCGCGACAACGCGCGGCTCATCACCGTCTACGGCCTGATCGCCGTGGCGGGCACCCAGCTCGCGTACTTCAACGCGGTCGCGCGCATGGAGGTCGGCACCGCGCTACTCATCGAGTTCGCCGCCCCGATCGCCATCGTCGGCTGGTTGTGGGCGCGGCACCGGCAGCGGCCGGGCGCGGCCACCATCGCGGGCGCGGCCCTGGGCATCACCGGCCTGATGCTGGTACTCGACGTGCTCTCCGGGGTGTCCACCGACCCGATCGGCATCGCGTGGGCACTGGGTTCGATGGTCGGCGCCGCCGCCTACTTCCTGCTCTCCGCCGAGGGCGGCGCACTCCCCGGCACCGTCCTCGCCGCAGGCGGGCTCCTGATCGGCGGCCTGATCCTGCTCCTGGCGGGCGCCCTCGGCATAGTCTCCCTCCACGCCACCACCAACCCCGCCGAATTCGCCGAATTCACCACCCCCTGGTGGATCCCCATCCTGCTCATCGGCATTGTCACCGCCGCCATCGCCTACGTCACCGGCATCGCCGCCACCCGCCGCCTCGGCTCCCGCCTGGCCTCCTTCGTCGCCCTCACCGAAGTCCTCGCCGCCCTCCTCTTCGCCTGGGCCCTCCTCGGCGAAGCCCCCCGCCCCCTCCAACTCCTCGGCGGCACCCTGATCCTCCTCGGCGTCATCACCGTCCGCCTCGGCGAACCCGAGCCCCTCCCCCTCGGCACCCCGGAAACACCCGCGGACACCGCGATCCTCTCCGATTTCGCCGATTCGCCGCAGAGGGATTGAACCACCTGACGCCACAGTATAAGCTTTGACTTATATTGTGGCGATGGAATGGGAGATCGTGCTACTCGAGCCAGTCGACCGTTGGTTCATGAAGCTGTGCGAGTCCGACCCGGTCTCCGCAGCCTTGATCGAACAGGCCCTCGACCAGCTCTCAGCTGTTGGTCCGACCCTGGGCAGACCGTTGGTCGACACGCTCGAACACAGTCGATTGAAGAATCTGAAGGAGCTCCGGCCCGGTTCGAGCGGACGGTCGGAAATCCGAATGCTGTTCATCTTCGATCCCGACCGGCAAGCGATCATCCTGGTCGGCGGAGACAAGACAGGCCGCTGGACCAAGTGGTATACGGATGCGATCCCGCTGGCAGAACACCGCTACGCCGACTACCGCGCAGAAAGAGAAGGGGAAAGCCGATGACTGGTGCACGAAGCTGGCGCGAAGTGAAGGAAGAGGCGCACCGCTTGCACCCCGAACTGTCCGATCCCGAAGTGCGGGCAACTGCGGCCGAACAGTTGGCCGGGCGCATCGCCGGACATCACCTTCGAGAACTTCGGCAGAAAGTCGGCACGACGCAGGCCGAACTCGCCACCGCACTCGGAGTAAGTCAGGCGCGCATCTCCCAAATCGAGAACGGAGACCTGGCCGCCATGGAACTCGACACCCTCCGCGCGTACGCCCACGCCCTCGGCGGCCGCGTCGACATCAGCGTGAGCGTCGGCCCACACACGATCAAGGTCGCCTGATGCGCCCATCTCGCCGCGCCAACGAACTCTGAGCGGTACCACGAAAACGGCCCCCGCTCTCGAACGAGCGGGGGCCGAAATCTGTTGGCTGCCTAAGGCTTAGCGGTAGTCGCTGAAGCCGTAGTCGTCCAGCGGCACTGCCGCGCCGGTGGAGGAGCCGAAGCTGTCCGGGGAGTAGTAGGTGTCGTCGTAGGACGGCACCGCGTACGCCGCGGCACGGGCTTCCTCGGTGGGCTGAACCTGGATGTTGCGGTACCGGTTGATGCCGGTACCCGCCGGGATCAGCTTGCCGATGATCACGTTCTCCTTCAGGCCGATCAGCTTGTCGGAGCGGCAGTTGATGGCCGCGTCCGTCAGCACTCGGGTGGTCTCCTGGAAGGAGGCCGCCGACAGCCACGAATCGGTGGCCAGCGACGCCTTGGTGATACCCATCAGCACGGGACGGCCCGAGGCCGGCTCGCGGCCTTCGGCCACCACGCGACGGTTCGAGTTCTCGAACTCGGCGCGCTCGGTGAGCGAACCGGGCAGGAACTCGGTCGCACCCGAATCGATGATCGTCACGCGACGCAGCATCTGGCGCACGATGACCTCGATGTGCTTGTCGTGGATCGACACACCCTGCGAGCGGTAGACCTCCTGGACCTCGTGGACCAGGTGGACCTGCACCTGACGGGGACCCATCACGCGCAGCACCTCGTGCGGATCAGCGGCACCCTCGAGCAGCTGCTGACCCACCTCCACGTGGTCACCGTCGGCCAGCAGACGCTCGGAACCGTCGTCGTGCTTGAACACCCGCAGACGCTGACGCTTCGAGAGCTTGTCGTAGACGACTTCCTCGGACCCGTCATCAGGGATGATCGTGATCTTGTAGAAGCGGTCGTCGTCCTCGAGCCGCACCCGACCCGAGACCTCCGCGATCGGCGCCTTGCCCTTGGGGACACGGGCCTCGAAGAGCTCCTGAACACGCGGCAGACCACCGGTGATGTCGTCGCCGGCGACGCCACCCTGGTGGAAGGTACGCATGGTCAGCTGGGTACCGGGCTCACCGATGGACTGGGCCGCGACGATGCCGACGGCCTCGCCGATATCGACCAGCTTGCCGGTGGCCATCGAACGGCCGTAGCAGGTGGCGCAGACGCCGGTGCCGGTGGTGCAGGTCAGCACGGAGCGGACCTTCACCTCGGTGATACCGGCCTCGAGCAGCGCCTCCAGGGCGGGATCGCCCAGGTCGGCACCCTTGGCCACGATCACGTTGCCCTTGGCGTCGATCGCGTCCTGCGCCAGCGTGCGGGCGTAGGTCGAGGTCTCCACGTGCGCGTCACGAATGATCGTGCCGTCCGCGGTGCGCTCGGCGATCGGCACCAGGATGCCGCGCTCGGTGCCACAGTCCTCTTCGCGGACGATGACGTCCTGCGACACGTCCACCAGACGACGGGTCAGGTAACCCGAGTCGGCGGTACGCAGCGCGGTGTCGGCCAGACCCTTACGAGCACCGTGGGTGTTGATGAAGTACTCGAGCACGGTCAGGCCCTCACGGAACGAGGACTTGATCGGACGCGGGATGAACTCACCCTTCGGGTTCGTCACCAGGCCCTTCATACCGGCCAGGGTACGAGTCTGGGTGAAGTTACCCGTCGCGCCGGAGTCGACGATCGTGATGATCGGGTTGTCCGGCGGGTAGTGGGTACGCAGCGCGGCACCCACCTCTTCGGTCGCTTCCTGCCAGATCTTGACCAGGGCGTTGTTGCGCTCCTGGTGATCGAGCGCACCACGCTGGTACTTCTTCTCGATCTGATCGGCCATGGACTCGTAGCGCTCCATGATGTCGGCCTTCTCCGGCGGAACGAGCACGTCCGACATGGAGACGGTGACACCCGAACGCGTGGCCCAGTAGAAGCCGGCGTCCTTGAGCTTGTCGACGGTCTGCGCGACGACGATCATCGGGTAACGCTCAGCGAGATCGTTGATGATCGTGGCCTGGCGCTTCTTCGGCATCGGCTCGTTGATGAACGCGTAGTCCGCCGGGAGCAGATCGTTGAAGATCACGCGACCGAGGGTGGTCTCGGCCAGCCACGCGTCGCCACGACGCCAGCCGTCCGGGAACAGCTCGTTCTCGATGTCGCGCGGCGGGCGCTGCTCGGTCAGTCGCACCTTGATGGTGGACCGCACGGTCAGCTCGCCACGATCGACGGCCATCTGTGCCTCGGCGGGCGAGGAGTACACGCCGTACTCCGGCTCGTCCTTGGTCGCCGGACGGTAGGTGCCCACACCGTTCTCGTCGAGACGAGTCAGGTAGAACAGGCCCGTCACCATGTCCAGACGCGGCATCGCCAGGGGGCGACCCGACGCTGGGGACAGGATGTTGTTCGACGACAGCATCAGGATGCGCGCCTCGGCCTGCGCCTCCGCAGACAGCGGAAGGTGCACGGCCATCTGGTCACCGTCGAAGTCGGCGTTGAACGCCTCACACACGAGCGGGTGCAGCTGAATGGCCTTGCCTTCGACCAGCTGGGGCTCGAAGGCCTGGATGCCGAGGCGGTGCAGGGTGGGCGCGCGGTTCAGCAGCACCGGGTGCTCGGCGATGACCTCTTCGAGGACATCCCACACCTGAGCGCGCTGACGCTCGACCATCCGCTTGGCGGACTTGATGTTCTGCGCGTGGTTGAGATCGACCAGACGCTTCATGACGAACGGCTTGAACAGCTCGAGCGCCATCAGCTTGGGCAGACCACACTGGTGCAGCTTGAGCTGCGGACCGACGACGATGACCGAACGGCCCGAGTAGTCGACGCGCTTGCCGAGCAGGTTCTGACGGAAACGACCCTGCTTGCCCTTGAGCAGATCGCTCAGCGACTTCAGCGGGCGGTTACCCGGTCCGGTGACCGGACGGCCACGACGGCCGTTGTCGAACAGGGCGTCGACCGACTCCTGCAGCATCCGCTTCTCGTTGTTGACGATGATCTCGGGCGCGCCCAGATCGATCAGTCGCTTGAGGCGGTTGTTGCGGTTGATCACGCGGCGGTACAGGTCGTTCAGGTCGGAGGTGGCGAAACGGCCACCGTCGAGCTGAACCATCGGGCGCAGCTCCGGCGGGATCACCGGAACAGCGTCGAGCACCATGCCCATCGGCGAGTTGCCGTTGGTCTGGAAGGCCGCGACGACCTTCAGACGCTTGAGCGCGCGCAGCTTCTTCTGGCCCTTGCCGCTGCGAATGGTCTCGCGCAGCTTCTCGGCCTCGGCGTCGATGTCGAAGTTCTCCATCAGCTTCTGGATGGACTCCGCACCCATGGCGCCGGTGAAGTACTCGCCGTAACGGTCGACGAGCTCGCGGTAGAGCACCTCGTCGACGATGAGCTGCTGAACCGACAGCTTGGTGAAGGTGGTCCAGATCTCGTCGAGACGGTCCAGCTCACGCTGCGAGCGGTCGCGCAGCTGACGCATCTCGCGCTCGCCGCCGTCCTTGACCTTGCGACGCACGTCGGACTTGGCGCCCTCGGCTTCCAGCTCGGCCAGATCGGCCTCGAGCTTCTGCGCGCGGGCCTCGAGGTCGGCGTCGCGCTGATCGGCGACAGCCTTCTTCTCGACCTCCATCTCGGCTTCGAGCGTGGAGAGCTCGTTGTGACGCAGCTCCTCGTCGACGCCGACGATGACGTAGGCGGCGAAGTAGATGATCTTCTCGAGATCCTTCGGCGCCAGGTCGAGCAGGTAACCCAAGCGCGACGGAACGCCCTTGAAGTACCAGATGTGGGTAACCGGAGCGGCCAGTTCGATGTGGCCCATCCGCTCACGACGCACCTTGGCGCGAGTTACCTCGACACCACAGCGCTCACAGATGATGCCCTTGAAGCGGACACGCTTGTACTTGCCGCAGTAGCACTCCCAGTCCCGGGTGGGACCGAAGATCTTCTCGCAGAAGAGCCCGTCCTTCTCCGGCTTGAGCGTGCGGTAGTTGATGGTCTCCGGCTTCTTGACCTCGCCGTAGGACCACTGGCGGATGTCGTCGGCGGAGGCAAGGCCGATCCGGAGTTCATCGAAGAAGTTGACGTCTAGCACGTAACTTCCTTTCCCCTATTCGGGTCGAATTCGAGCAAAAGTTCACTAGTTGTCGAGCGCGGTGCGCGGTGCGGTCGCTTCCACTGCGACCGCACCGCCTACCACCTAGTTCGCCAGATCGTCGATGGTTGCCGCTTCGTTCCTGGACAGGTTGATGCCCAGGTTCGCCGCGGCGCGCTCCAGATCCTCGTCCTCGCCGCCGCCCATCTCGATCGCGGCGCCGTCCGAAGACAGCACCTCCACGTTGAGGCACAGCGACTGGAGTTCCTTGAGGAGCACCTTGAACGACTCCGGAATGCCCGGCTCCGGAATGTTCTCGCCCTTGACGATGGCCTCGTAGACCTTCACGCGGCCGACCACGTCGTCGGACTTGATGGTCAGGAGTTCCTGCAGCGTGTACGCCGCGCCGTAGGCCTGCATGGCCCAGCACTCCATCTCACCGAAACGCTGACCACCGAACTGCGCCTTACCACCCAGCGGCTGCTGGGTGATCATCGAGTACGGACCGGTCGAACGGGCGTGGATCTTGTCGTCGACCAGGTGGTGCAGCTTCAGGATGTACATGTAACCGACCGCGACCGGGTACGGGAACGGCTCGCCGGAGCGACCGTCGAACAGGGTCGACTTGCCGTTCTCGTCGACCATGCGCTCACCGTCACGGTTGGGCAGGGTCGAGGCGAGCAGACCGGTGAGCTCGTCATCCTTGGCACCGTCGAAGACGGGCGTGGCGATGTTCGAGTCGGCCGGTGCGGCCAGCATCTCCTCGGGCAGGGTGGCGGCCCACTCGGGGCGGGTGCCGTCGGCGGCCACGTCGATATTCCAGCCGGCCTTGCCGATCCAACCCAGATGGGTCTCGAGGATCTGGCCGATGTTCATACGACGGGGCACACCGTGGGTGTTGAGGATGATGTCGACCGGGGTGCCGTCGGGCATGAACGGCATGTCCTCCACGGGGAGGATCTTGCCGATGACGCCCTTGTTGCCGTGGCGACCGGCGAGCTTGTCGCCGTCCTGGATCTTGCGCTTCTGGGCCACGTAGACGCGGACCAGCTCGTTCACGCCGGGAGGCAGATCGTCGTCGTCCTCGCGCGAGAACACGCGGATGCCGATGACCTTGCCCGACTCACCGTGGGGCACCTTGAGCGAGGTGTCGCGCACTTCGCGAGCCTTCTCACCGAAGATGGCACGCAGCAGACGCTCTTCCGGGGTGAGCTCGGTCTCGCCCTTGGGCGTGACCTTGCCGACCAGGATGTCGCCGTCGCGGACCTCGGCACCGATGCGGATGATGCCGCGCTCGTCGAGGTCGGCCAGGACCTCGTCGGAGACGTTGGGGATATCGCGCGTGATCTCCTCGGCACCGAGCTTGGTGTCGCGGGCATCGATCTCGTGCTCTTCGATGTGGATCGAGGTGAGAACGTCCTCTTCCACGAGGCGCTGCGACAGGATGATCGCGTCCTCGTAGTTGTGGCCTTCCCACGGCATGATCGCGACGAGCAGGTTCTTGCCCAGCGCCATCTCGCCGTTCTCGGTGCAGGGGCCGTCCGCGAGGACCTGCCCCTTCTCCACTCGCTGGCCCTCGTCCACGATCGGACGCTGGTTGGAGCAGGTGCCCTGGTTCGACCGGTTGAACTTGCGCATCCGGTAGGACTTGCGGCTGCCGTCGTCGGCCATCACCGTGACGTAATCGGCCGAGACCTCTTCGACCACACCGGGCTTCTCGTTGACCACGACGTCACCGGCGTCGACAGCGGCGCGCAGCTCCATGCCGGTGCCCACGATCGGGGACTCCGAACGGATCAGCGGCACGGCCTGACGCTGCATGTTCGCGCCCATCAGGGCACGGTTGGCATCGTCGTGCTCGAGGAACGGGATCATGGCCGTCGCGACCGACACCATCTGGCGCGGCGAGATGTCCATGAAGTCGACCTGCGCCGGCGTCACGAACTCGACCTCTTCGCCCGCACGGCGGACGAGGACCTTCTCCTCGAGGAAGCGACCCTCGGCGTCGACCGGGGAGTTGGCCTGCGCGCGAACGTAGCGGTCTTCCTCGTCGGCGGTCAGGTACTTGACCACGTCGGTGACCTTGCCATCGACGACCTTCTGGTACGGGGTCTCGATGAAGCCGAACGGGTTGACCCGCGCGTACACCGACAGCGAACCGATCAGGCCGATGTTCGGGCCTTCCGGGGTCTCGATCGGGCACATGCGGCCGTAGTGCGACGGGTGGACGTCACGAACTTCCAGACCGGCACGCTCACGGGACAGACCACCGGGGCCGAGCGCCGACAGGCGGCGCTTGTGGGTCAGACCCGACAGCGGGTTGTTCTGGTCCATGAACTGCGACAGCTGCGAGGTTCCGAAGAACTCCTTGATCGCGGCGACCACGGGACGGATGTTGATCAGGGTCTGCGGCGTGATCGCCTCGACGTCCTGAGTCGTCATCCGCTCGCGGACCACGCGCTCCATGCGGGACAGGCCCACGCGGATCTGGTTCTGGATGAGCTCGCCGACGGTACGCAGACGACGGTTGCCGAAGTGGTCGATGTCGTCGACCTCGACGGGCACCTCTTCGCCGCCGGGGGCGGTCATGGTGCGGTCACCGGCGTGCAGACGCACCAGGTACTCGATGGTGTCGACGATGTCTTCCTTGGTCAGGACCGAGGAAGTGACCGGCTCGTGCAGGTGGATGCCGAGCTTCTTGTTGATCTTGTAACGACCGACGCGGGCCAGGTCGTAGCGCTTCTCCTTGAAGAACAGGTTCTCCAGCAGAGTCTGCGCGGACTCCTTGGTCGGCGGCTCGCCCGGACGCAGCTTGCGGTAGATGTCGAGCAGCGCCTCGTCCTGGCCGGGGGTGCTGTCCTTCTCGAGGGTCGACATCATGATCTCGGAGAAGCCGAAACGCTCGACGATCTCCTCGGTGGTCAGACCCAGCGCCTTGAGCAGCACGGTGACCGGCTGACGACGCTTGCGATCGATGCGGACACCGACGGTGTCGCGCTTGTCGACGTCGAACTCCAGCCACGCGCCGCGCGACGGAATGACGCGCACGCTGTGCAGGTCCTTCTCGGTGGTCTTGTCGATGCTGTGATCGAAGTAGACGCCCGGGGAACGGACCAGCTGCGAGACGACGACACGCTCGGTGCCGTTGATGATGAAGGTGCCCTTGTCGGTCATCATGGGGAAATCGCCCATGAACACCGTCTGGCTCTTGATCTCGCCGGTGTTGTTGTTGATGAACTCCGCGGTGACGAACAACGGCGCCGCGTAGGTCATGTCCTTCTCTTTGCACTCGTCGATGGAGGCCTTGACCTCTTCGAAGCGCGGATCAGAGAACGACAGGGACATGGACCCGGAGAAGTCCTCGATCGGCGAGAGCTCCTCGAGCACCTCCTCGAGGCCGCCTGCGAGACCGACGTCGCCGCGAGCGGCTGCCTTCTCGCGCCAGTCGGGAGTACCGACCAACCAGGCGAACGAGTCCGTTTGTAGGTCGAGAAGTCCGGGCACCTCCAAGGGCTCTCGGATCTTCGCGAACGAAACCCTCAACGGGGCTCCGGGGATACCAGCCTTGGTCTGGGTGGAGACTGCCAAGATGCGTCCTTCCAGCACCTCACGCGCGCCGCGTGGTGGTCCGCGACCGTCGCTTGCCTGCTACGTTGTTGAGATTCTCGCTGGTGACAGCCCGAACGAAACCAGAACAAGCAGCAGCGGAAGTAACACCGGAAGGTGGGACTTTCGTGTGCGAATCAAGGTGTGGACAGGAGGCAGCCAGCGCAACGTCCAAACTTACACCCCTAGACAAGGGAGTGTCAACATACCATCCGTGTGACCGCTCGCACGGATAACGCGCCGAAGGCCCGAAACGCTGGCCGCGTCGGATCTCCTCGGCGCCGGGACCGGATGCGTTCCGGTCGCTGGTGCCCCTTAACAGCTATCGCTGCTGTGAATAGGGTGACGGTTCGCGCGCGCCTCGTCAAGTGCGCGGCGGGGTCTGTTCGCGATCTGAGATCGCCTGGCGCCCTTGCCACATCGCCGCGGTGCCCGACTGCTCGGCGGCGGCCATTTTACCCGTGACACACCGTCCGCGCCAACCGCTACAGCGCCCGGTCAGCTGCTGTTTTTCGCCCCGTAACGCCAACGAGCCCCGGCCGGGTGGCCGAGGCTCGACAGCGGTGTGAAAGTGGCTCAGTTGTTGATCTGGCCGTGCGGAATCGTCTTGAAGACCTCGGTGGGCTGATCGTTGCCGCCGTAGTTGGCCATCACCTGATTGTCGGCCTCGGTCTGGTCGAGCGACTCACGGATCGCCACCTGCGCCGCGTGCGGCAGCGTGTGGATGATCTCGCGCACGCGCGCCTGACGACGGAACACCGCCTGGCGGGCGGGCATACCGGGCTCGGCCTTCATCTGCGGGATGATGCCCTCGATCTCCTCGGCGCCACCGTGGTGGTGACCGGCGTCGACGAGCGCCTGCTCGCGCGCCATCTGCGCCTCGTCCTTCTCCTCCGACATACCGATCGGGCCGATCATGCGACCGTTGAGGAACTGCTTGACCACCGGCTCCTCGCTGGTGAGCAGCACCTCGCGGGGGCCGAACATCACCAGGTTGCGGCGGAACAGCATGCCGATGTTGTCGGGCACGGTACGGGCCAGGTTGATGTTGTGCGTCACGATCAGGATCGTGGCGTCGATCTGGGCGTTGATGTTGAGCAGCAATTGCGCCAGGTACGAGGTACGCACCGGGTCGAGGCCCGAGTCGGGCTCGTCGACGAGAATGATCTGCGGGTCGAGCACCAGCGCGCGAGCCAGACCGGCGCGCTTGCGCATACCGCCGGAGATCTCGCCGGGCAGCTTGCCCTCGGCGCCGAGCAGACCGGTGAGCTCGAGCTTCTCCATGACCACGCGACGAATCTCGGTTTCCGACTTCTTCGTGTGCTCACGAAGCGGGAACGCGATGTTGTCGTAGAGGTTCATCGAGCCGAACAGCGCGCCGTCCTGGAACAGGACGCCGAACAGTTTGCGGATCTCGTAGAGCTCCTTGTTGGAGCACGTCGTGATATCGGTGCCATCGATGAAGATGGACCCCCGCTCGGGCCGCAGCAGGCCGATGAGCGATTTCAGGAACACCGACTTACCCGTACCCGAAGGCCCGAGCAATGCACTGACCTCACCCGAAGGGAGCGTGATCGACACGTCCTGCCAAATTCGCTGTGAACCGAAGGATTTCGTTACTCCCTCGGTCCTGACCTCGACGCCCACTGCTACCTCCATTGATCCCTGCGAGCACCCCACCCGCGTTACCGCACGCTCACATCACGGCGGCGCACCACGTCCGATGTGGGTCCGGTCACTGTAACTCATCAGTGAGACGGGGCACACCCCTACATGACTGAAGAGTAACCTAGGCGGCCCACATAGCCCGGATCACTGTCGCATGTCCGAACGAATAGCAAACGGGCGGCCCCGAAGGACCGCCCGTTCACAACAGCACAGGTGCCGAATTACTTGACGGCAACCTTGGCGCCGGCCTCTTCGAGCTTGGCCTTGGCAGCCTCGGCGGCCTCCTTGGTGACCTTCTCCAGGATCGGCTTCGGGGCACCCTCGACCAGGTCCTTGGCTTCCTTCAGGCCCAGGCCCGAGACGATCTCACGGACCACCTTGATGACCTGGATCTTCTTGTCGCCGGCACCCTCGAGGATGACGTCGAACTCGTCCTGCTCCTCAGCGGCCTCGGCGGGGGCAGCGCCACCGACGGCGGCAACGGCGACGGGGGCAGCGGCGGTGACCTCGAAGGTCTCCTCGAAGACCTTGACGAACTCAGCGAGCTCGAGCAGGGTCAGCTCCTTGAAGGCGCCGATCAGTTCTTCGGTGCTCAGCTTGGCCATGGTGGTTCCTTTCGGGAAGTACCTCGCGGCGCGTACGCGCTACGAAGCGGGTAATGGATGTCTTATTCGGCGTCGGCCGCGGGGGCCTCGGCAGCAGCCGGAGCGCCTTCGGCGCTGGTCCGCTTCTCGAGCAGAGCCTGGGCGAGCCGGGCGACCTGCGAAGCGGGGGCGACGAACAGGGCAGCAGCCTGCGCGGGCTTGGCCTTGAAGGCACCGGCCAGCTTGGCCAGCAGCACCTCGCGCGAGTCGAGGTCGGCGATGCGCTCGACCTCGGCCACGGACAACGCGCGGCCGTCCATGTACCCGCCCTTGATGACCAGGGCCTTGTTGTCCTTGGCGAACTGCTTGAGCGCCTTGGCGGCATCGACCGGCTCACCCTGGATGAAGGTGATGGCGGTCGGGCCGACGAACAGCTCGTCCAGACCCGCCACACCGGCTTCGCCGGCAGCGATCTTGACCAGGGTGTTCTTGGCGACGGAGTAGGTCGCGCCAGCGCCGAGCGCGCGACGCAGCTCGGTGAGCTTTCCGACCGACAGGCCACGGTATTCCGTGACAACGGTGGCCGTGGAGTTCTTGAACTGCTCCGCGATCTCCGCGACAGCGGTGACCTTTTCGGGCTTTGCCATACTTCGCCTCCTCTCTGATGTCGGGTTCGTGGTGCACTACCGAATCAGGGGCCAGCGACAGAACAAACGCCCCGGACGCAGGGCGTACCGGGGCGCAAGAGGAAAAATCCTGTGGCCTCAGCTCAACCTGCGTGGGCCGCCAGCAATGTCGCTGGACCTTCGATCGACCCCCGAGCGAACTCGGACATCAACGACCTACGGTCTTCGGTAGAACGATGGTTTGGTCTTCGAGAACGCATACACATTCCGCATGACCGTTGACCAGTGTACGCATACCTACCACGATCTGCCAAAACGGGGTCACCGGTGCGCGAATTCGACAGTGCGCCAACGGGATAGAACGCCGCGAGGGCGAGAACGCGTCCTGCGTTCCCGCCCTCGCGGAAGTGCTACCGAGTCGAGCTAGAAGCTCACGCGTCCTCGTCGAGGAGGTTGCGGGTGCGGTTCGGGTCCACCGGGATGCCCGGTCCGGTGTTCGTCGAAACCGTGATCTTCTTGACGTAGCGACCCTTGGCGGTCGACGGCTTCACACGCAGGATCTCGTCCAGCGCGGCGCCGTAGTTCTCCACCAGCTTGGCGTCGTCGAAGGACGCCTTGCCGATGACGAAGTGCAGGTTGGCCTGCTTGTCGACGCGGAAGTTGATCTTGCCGCCCTTGATCTCGTTGACGGCCTTGGTCACATCGTTGGTGACCGTGCCCGTCTTCGGGTTCGGCATCAGACCACGCGGGCCGAGGACACGCGCGATGCGGCCGACCTTGGCCATCTGGTCCGGGGTGGCGATCGCGGCGTCGAAGTCGAGCCAGCCGCCCTGGATCCGCTCGATCAGGTCCTCGGCGCCCACGGCGTCGGCGCCTGCGGCCTCGGCCTCGGACGCCTTCTCGCCGGCGGCGAAGACGATGACGCGGGCGGTCTTACCGGTGCCGTGCGGCAGGTTGACAGTGCCACGGACCATCTGATCGGCCTTGCGGGGATCGACGCCGAGACGAACGGCGACCTCGACGGTCGCGTCGGTCTTGGTGGTCGCGGTCTCCTTGGCCAGGCGCGCGGCGGCCAGCGGGGAGTACAGGGCGTCGCGGTCGACCTTCTCAGCAGCGGCGAGGTACGCCTTGCTTCGTTTTGCCATGATTTTCTGTCCTTAAGGTTCTGAGTTCAGATGTGGTTTGTTCGGGCCTGGCCGGCCCTCCCACATGAGAGCGAGATTCGCTCAGCCTGCTGCATCTATCCGAAGGCTTCGCTACGCCTGCGTGGTTACGCTGCGCTGCCGCCTACGGCGCTGACGCTCAGCCTTCGACGGTGATACCCATCGAACGCGCGGTACCGGCGATGATCTTCGCGGCCTGATCGAGATCGGTGGCGTTGAGATCCTCGGCCTTGGTCTTGGCGATCTCGCGGACCTGGTCCATCGTGACCTTGGCGACCTTGGTCTTGTGCGGCTCGGCCGAGCCCTTCTGCACACCGGCGGCCTTGAGCAGCAGGCGAGCGGCAGGCGGGGTCTTCAGCTTGAAGTCGAACGTGCGGTCCTCGTAGACCGAGATCTCGACCGGGATGACGTTGCCACGCTGCGACTCGGTCGCGGCGTTGTACGCCTTGCAGAACTCCATGATGTTGACGCCGTGCTGACCGAGCGCGGGGCCGACCGGAGGGGCCGGGTTCGCGGCACCGGCCTGGATCTGCAGCTTGATGATCCCGGCGAGCTTCTTCTTCTTGGGGGGCATCTTTCTTCCTTGGCTTTCTGGGGTTCGGTTCCTTACGGTTGCCGTAAGCCTCGTATCCGCGCACGACTTGACCCCGACAGGTACTGCGGGGAAGTCAGAACACGAACCATCACACTCTACCGGACCAGCAGGTAGACCCGGCAATCGGGTGGTGAGCAGCACAAACGCCGAACGGCACCGCCGGAAAGCGGTGCCGTTCGGGAAAAGCGGGTGAACTCTAGATCTTGGAGACCTGGGTGAAGTTCAGCTCGACCGGGGTCTCGCGACCGAAGATCGACACCAGCACCTTGAGCTTCTGCTGCTCGGCGTTGACCTCGGAGATCGACGCGGGCAGCGTGGCGAAGGGGCCGTCCATGACGGTGACCGACTCGCCGACCTCGAAGTCGACCTCGATGGTGGGCTTGCCCGAGGCGGCCACACCGGCGTCCGAACCCGTCGCGGCGGCCGCGGCGGCCTTCTTCTGCGCCTGCGCACCGGCCGGAACCAGGAACTTCACGACCTCGTTGATGGTCAGCGGGGTCGGCTTGGCGCCGGGGCCACCGCCGGTCATCCCGACGAAACCGGTAACGCCGGGGGTGTTGCGGACCGCGCCCCACGACTCGTTGTTCAGTTCCATGCGGACCAGGATGTAGCCCGGCAGCACCTTGCGGTTGACGTTCTTCTTCTGGCCGTTCTTGATCTCGGTGACCTCTTCGGTCGGCACCTCGACCTGGAAGATGTAATCCTCGAGGCCGAGGTTCTGCACGCGGGTCTCGAGGTTGGTCTTGACCTTGTTCTCGTAACCGGCGTACGAGTGCACGACGTACCAGTCGCCGGGCACGCGGCGCAGCTTGATCTTCATCGACTCGATCGGGTCGGCCTCGGGATCGTCCTCGGTGGCGACTTCGGCGATCACGGCTTCGTCGACGATGTCGGCCTCGACCTCGTCGGCCTCTTCGACAGCGGCTTCGTCGGCGTCGGCGTCGGCGTCGGCGAGCTCGGCCTCGACCTCGTCGGTGGCGGTTTCCGCCACGACAGCGTCGTCAACCGGGAACTCGTCGTTGGTGTCGTTCTCCGGGGTGCTCACTGAGGCACTCGCTTCCTGTGTCGTCACGTACATCCTGGTGGGCCGGGTGCGCTCGGCGGCGCCTCGGTCCGGATCGGCGGCCGGCTAGGGGTGTCGGCGATCAGCCGAACAGCCAGCTGACACCCTTGATGAACGCCACATCGACCCCACTGATGAACGCGACCATGAAGACCACGAACACCAGAACGACGGCCGTATAGGTGACCATCTGCTTCCGGTTGGGCCAGATCACCTTGCGCAGTTCCGCGATGACCTCTCGCAGGAACTTGAGCAGCCGCTTGAACGGGTTGCCCGACTTGGCCTTGTCCGCCTTGCGCGCCGACGGCCGATCCAGCGTGGCCACGGCTCCGGTTTCGGCCGGAGCATCCGACGTGCGCACACGGCGAGCGGACCGCTTGCCACTCGGTCGAGTGGCAGCGGGGGTGTCCTCGCCGTCTTCGCGAGTATCCCGCTCGTCGCTCACGCCATCTCCTTGCTCGTCGCTGGCATTCAGGGCAGGGGCGACAGGACTTGAACCTGCAACCTGCGGTTTTGGAGACCGCTGCTCTGCCAATTGAGCTACGCCCCTTCGGTTGGACTCACGCCCAACCACATCTCGATATTCAATTATCCACGGTGTCACACAACACGCGCGCCGCTTCCGTGAGGAGCGAACTCCCCGGGAAGATCAGCGCGCAGCAGCCGGTGACCCCAGAGCCCCGACTATACGTCACCGCGTGCGGTTATCGCCAATCCGGGACACTCGACCAGGTCAGGACAACTGAACGGTTGCCGTGGCGCGCCCGAAGATCTTTTTGCCCGCCGACTTCGCGGTGATGGCGACGACCGCGGTCCGGGTCTGCGGATCGACCGATTTCACCTTGCCGGTGAATTCGACTTCGGCCGGGATCTCCGAGCCCACGTAGACCGGGCTGGTGAAGCGGACGTTGTATTCGGTCACCGCGCCCGGATCGCCCAGCCACGAGGTGACGAAACCGCCGCCAAGGCCCATCGTGAGCATGCCGTGGGCGACCACGTTGTCCAGGCCGACCAGCTTGACGACCTCGTCGCTCCAGTGGATCGGGTTGGCGTCGCCGGACACGCCCGCGTAGTTGACCAGGTCGCCGCGGGTCAGGCGCACCACCCGCGCGGGCAGTTCGTCACCGACGGCCACGCTGTCGAACGAGAGCGCGTGGTTGCTCACCCGCGGCGCCGGTTCCCTGGTGATCGGATCGGGCGTGATCTCGCCGATCTCGGCGGGCGCGTGATGGGCGGGCTCGTCCTCGCCGAGGCCGTGCATGAGCACATTGCGCACCGCGTCCGACATTCTGGGATCGATGTCACCGCCGCTGCGCCCGATCAGGGTGGTGTAGGTGGTGAGCACGAGTTCGTCGTCCTGGGCGGTGACGATGTTCTTGGTCACGATGATGTCGCCGCCGAAGGCCTGACGGAAGGAATGCAGGTACACATCGCAGGTCAACTGGTCGCCGACCCGGATCGGGCGGTGGAATTCCAGGATCTGGTCGGTCTGCATGATCTGGCTCAGGTCGTAGCCGGTGACGATCTGCTCGAACAGTTTGCGCTGGGCCAGAATGCCGACCAGGGAGATGAAGGTGAGCGGGGCGAGCAGGCCGTCGTAGCCGTACTCGCGCGCGATGTCCTCTTCCCAGTGCACCGGGTGGTAGTCCTGCACGGCGCGGGCGTATTCGCGCACCTTCTCGCGGCCGACTTCGTAGTAGTCGTCGACGCGGTAGTGGTGGCCGACCATCGCGGCCGCGTGGCCGGCCGGATCGAAGGAATCGGCCGCGGCGGGGGCCGCTTCGTGAGTTCCGGTGTGCACTGTCACAACGCCGACCTTACTCACTCGTAAGACAGCACCGAAGTCGACCGGGGAAAAAAACGTGGCGCGTCCGGGGGATGAACGCACAAAGGCCGGACTCTCGTCCGGCCTTCGGCAATGCTGTGAAACTAGCGCGACTCGCGGTGCGCCCGGTGGGTTCCGCAGTTCGGGCAGAACTTCTTCAGTTCCAGGCGATCCGGGTCGTTACGCCGGTTCTTCTTGGTGATGTAGTTGCGGTGCTTGCACTCGTCGCAGGCCAAGGTGATCTTTGGCCGGACATCGGTGGACTTCGCGGCCACGATTTGCCTTCTTTCCGGTCTAGGCTGAGTCAATGTTGGTAGCGATGGCCGGACTTGAACCGGCGACACAACGATTATGAGTCGTTTGCTCTACCGACTGAGCTACACCGCCACGGCGGACCTATCACGATGATGCCGCTACGGTAGGTTGGCGTCACCACCGGCAATCCGGCGAGCCCCCTAACGGAATCGAACCGTTGACCTTTTCCTTACCATGGAAACGCTCTACCGACTGAGCTAAGGGGGCATGACTACGTGGCACAGAGTCTAGATCGGCGGGCCGATCAGCGTGACCCCGTGCTCCGGCGTCCTGAACGAGATTACACAACACCTGGCAGCACTACCAAATCGCCAGCTCAGGACGTGTTTTTACCCGCTTACGCCCGCCGCGAGGTCGCGCTGAGGACGCGGCGGGCCCGGCACCCGGAAGATGCCCGGAAACCAAAGAACCCCGCCGATCTTCATGATCGACGGGGTTCGAGGTGGCAGATGTAGGATTCGAACCTACGTAGGCATAAGCCGACGGATTTACAGTCCGCTCCCATTGGCCGCTCGGGCAATCTGCCGTGCGCCGTTTCCGGTGCGTGGAGCAGCTTACAACGAACCCACCCGAGCAATCAAAACGCCTGCACAACACCCCTGCGAGCACCCCGCGCACCCCGGTGCGGGTACAACTGTCTCGGTGGTGGGCGAACCACTCCCCGGAGTTCGCCCGACCTTCACAGGACAGGAGCGCAGTGTGGCTGATTCGTCATTCGACGTCGTGAGCAAGGTCGATCGCCAAGAGGTCGACAACGCTCTGCACCAGGCCGAGAAGGAGCTGAACTCGCGCTACGACTTCAAGGGCACCGACGCGTCGATCGCCTGGTCGGGCGAGGAGGCCATCGTGCTGACCGCCAATGCCGAGGAGCGGGTGCAGGCGGCCCTCGACGTGTTCAAGGAGAAGTTGATCCGCCGCGATATCTCGCTCAAGGCGTTCGACGCCGGCGAGGCGCAGCCCTCGGGCAAGGTGTTCAAGATCACCGGCACCCTGGTGCAGGGCATCGACACCGAGAAGGCCAAGAAGATCTCCAAGAAGATCCGCGACGAGGGCCCCAAGGGCGTGAAGGCCCAGATCCAGGGCGAGGAGCTGCGGGTGAGCAGCAAGAAGCGCGACGACCTGCAGGAAGTGATCTCGCTGCTCAAGGGCGAGGACTTCGGCATCGCCCTGCAGTTCGTCAACTACAGATAGTTCGGCGGCTGGCGCCGCGGGGTTTTCGGCCCCTTGGGCCTCGAATCCGAGGGGCGATACTCCGCCTTCGGCGTCACGTCTCGCCCCTCGGATCCGAGGCGGCCGAAAACCCGTCGTGGTCAGTGGGGGTGATTTCCGCCTGCCATCTCCTCGAGGCGCTTGATGCGTTCGTCCATCGGGGGGTGGGTGGAGTACCAGCGGGCCACCCGGTCGCCCGCGCGGAACGGGTTGGCGATCATCAGGTGGGACTCGCTGGTGATCTTGGGGTCGGGCGGGAGGGGGGCCGCCTGCACGCCGCGTTCGATCTTGCGCAGGGCCGAGGCCAGGGCCAGCGGGTCGCCGGTGAGTTCGGCGCCGGACTGGTCGGCCTGGTACTCCCGGGATCGGGAGACGGCCAGTTTGATCAGGGCCGCGGCGATCGGGCCGAGCAGCGAGACCAACAGCACACCGATGATGTTCGGACCGTTGCCGTCACGATTGCCGAACGAGCTCGCCAGGAACGCCATATTCGCCAGACCGGTGATGACCGAGGCCATGGCGCCGGCCACCGACGAGATCAGGATGTCGCGGTTGTAGACGTGCGACAGCTCGTGACCCAGCACCGCGCGCAGCTCCCGCTCGTCGAGTAGCTGCAGGATGCCGCTGGTACAGCAGACCGCCGCGTGGCGCGGATTGCGGCCGGTCGCGAACGCGTTGGGGGCACTGGTCGGGCTGATGTAGAGCCGCGGCATCGGCTGGCGGGCCGTCGTCGCGAGCTCGCGCACGATCCGGTACATGACCGGCGCCTCCAGTTCGCTGACCGGTTGCGCGTGCATCGCCTTCAACGCCAGTTTGTCGCTGTTGAAGTAGGCGTAGGCGTTCATCCCGACGGCGAGCACGATCGAGATGACCAGGATCGTCGGGCTGCGGAACATAGCCCCGATGGCGACGATGAGCGCCGACATCCCGACCATCAAGCCGAACGTTTTGATCCCATTGGGCATGAATGAGCAACGCGAATCGCGCCGCGGAAGTTCCGCTCAGCCCACCCGTTCGATGGTGTAGCGGACCAGGCGGGTGAGGGCGTCGTTGGCGGGGCCGGGGGGCAGTGCGGCGAGTTCGCTGTCGGCCAGGTCGGCGTATTCGGCGAGCGTGCGCTTGGCCAGTGCCATGCCGGGTGAGCGGCGCAGCAGTTCCAGCGCCTCGTCGACCTCGGCGTCGGTCTCGAGCGGGCGCGCGAGCAGGGTGCGCAGGCGGTCGCCGTCGGCGCCGGACTCGCGCAGGGCGTAGAGCACCGGCAGGGTGTGCACGCCCTCGCGCAGGTCGGTGCCGGGGGTCTTGCCCGACTGTTCGGCCGACGAGGAGATGTCGATGATGTCGTCGGAGATCTGGAAGGCGGTGCCGACGGCGTCGCCGAGACGGGCCAGGCGTTCGACGTGCTCGGGGCCCGCGCCGGAGAAGGTGCCGCCGAAGCGACCCGCGGCGGCGATGAGCGAACCGGTCTTCTCCCACACCACGCGCAGGTAGTGCTCGACGGGATCCTGAGTCTTCTTGGCGCCCATGGTTTCTCGCATCTGGCCGGTGACCAGTTCGGCGAAGGTCTCGGCGATGATGCGCACCGCGTCGGGGCCGAGGGTGGAGGTCAGGCGCGAGGCGTGGGCGAACAGGTAGTCCCCGGCCAGGATCGCGATGTTGTTGCCCCAGCGCGCATTGACGCTCTCGGCGCCGCGGCGCTGGGTGGCCTCGTCCATGACGTCGTCGTGATAGAGGGTGGCCAGGTGTACCAGTTCCACGACCGTGCCCGCGGTGACCAGGGCGGGATCGGTGGGATTGGGGCCCAACTGGCCGGTCAGCACGGTGAACAGCGGCCGGAACCGCTTGCCGCCCGCCCTGGCCAGGTGCAGGGCCGCTTCCTGGAGGAAATCCTCGCCGTCGGAGAGTTCGTCGACGAGCAGTTTCTCGACCGCGGCCAGTCCGTCGCGCACGGTGATGGCGAGGTCGGGATCGACGAGATCTACCCCGGCAACCACGGTGCTCTCGTCGCTCACAGCCGATGTGCTCATAATCTTCTCCCAGCGATGCGTCCGACCCCGACGGGTAGCAACCTAACGTGTTCCGGCATCACTGCCGATGAACCCGGTCACACAGTGACAATTCCCGGTGTACCCGACACTCTCGCACAGCAACGGCGAGTGCCACTATTGAGCCATGGGTTCACCGGATCTCACCCCTGCCGACACCGCGACGCTGCCCGCCACCGTAGAGGTGCTCGTGGTCGGGGCCGGACCTGCGGGTTCGGCGTCGGCGGCCTGGGCCGCGCGCGGCGGACGTGATGTGCTGCTGCTCGATTCGGCGGTTTTCCCGCGCGACAAGACCTGTGGCGACGGCCTCACACCGCGCGCCACGGCCGAGTTGGAGAAGCTCGGGCTCGGCGAATGGTTGCGCGCGCACACGGTCAATCACGGTCTGCGGATGGCCGGATTCGGCCGCGAGGCGCTGCTGCCGTGGCCGGGCGGGTCGTTCCCCACCTATGGAAGTGCCGTTCCGCGAACCGAACTCGACAACACCCTGCGCGAGACCGCGATCAAGTCCGGTGCGCGGATGGTCGACGGCGCCAAGGTCGTGCAGGTGCACCGCGACGGCGAGCGGGTCACCGAGGTCGACGTGCGGATCGGCGCGAACACCCACACGGTGCGGTGCCGGGTGCTGGTGGTGGCCGACGGCGTGCGCTCCCCCATCGGAAAACAGTTGGGCCGCACCTGGAATCGGCGCTACGCCTACGGCACCGCCGCGCGCGCCTACATCTCCTCGGGCCGCAGCGACGACCAGTGGATCTCCTCGCATCTGGAATTGCGCAACGCCGCCGACGAACTGGTGCCCGGCTACGGCTGGATCTTCCCGCTCGGCAACGGCGAGGTCAACATCGGCGTCGGCTCGCTGGCCACCGAGGCGCGACCCTCGCATATCGCCCTCAAGCCGCTGCTCGAGCACTACACCCGGCTGCGCCGCGAGGAATGGGACCTGCGCGGTGAACTGCGCGCGGTGGCCTCGGCGCTGCTGCCGATGGGCGGCGCGGTATCGAACGTGGCGGGGCCGAACTGGGTGCTGGTCGGCGACGCCGCGGGGTGTGTGAACCCGCTCAACGGCGAGGGCATCGACTACGGGCTCGAAGGCGGGCACATGCTGGCAGGTCTGCTCGACGAGCCGGATCTGAGCCGGGTGTGGCCGCAGCTGCTGCGCGAGCGCTACGGGCGCACGTTCTCGGTGGCGCGCAGACTGGCCGGACTGGCGACCCACCCGAGGATGGTGCCCCTGGGCGGGCCGCCGGTGATGCGGTCGAAGTACTTGCAGCGCACGGCCGTTCGCGTGATGGGCAACCTCGTCACCGACGAGGATCTCGACCTCACCGCGCGCCTGTGGCGCACGGCGGGCCGAGCCTCGTTGCGGGCCGACGAGGTGGCGCCCTTCAGCTGAGCCGGGCGGTCACTGCGAGACGAACCAGTTCTCGAAGAACTTGCGTTCGCTGTGCAGCACCCGCTGGTGCAGCTGTTCGGCCAGCGGCTCGATGGCGCCGCCGACGAACGGAACCTTCACCTTGACGGTGCCGACGACCTCGATCTCGCTGCCTTCGGCGGTGGGGCGCAGTTCGTAGGTGCCCGCCATCTCGGTGGCGATGCCGCTGGTGGTGCCGGTGAAGGTGCCCTTGGCGGTCTCGCCCTGCAGGGGCTGCCAGTTGTCGGTGCGTTCGAGCACGAGATCGCTCTTGAGCACCTTGCGGACCAGGCCGGGAACCTTGTCCCGGCCGGGCTTTTCGGTCATATGGAGGGTAATCGAGTCCGGTCCCTCGGGATGGGACAGTTCTACGGTCGCGGTGTCGGCGACGGCGAAACGCGCCTGCCAGACCGCGTCGTCGACTAGTGCCCGGTGAAGCTCTTCGACCGGGACGGTGTAGGGCACGGTGAAGCTGAATTTGCGGGACATGCTGGGAATGGTAGCGGCGGCCCTCGCGGCGGCCTCGGGCGGAATTCCAGTAGGGTGCGGTGGTGTCGGAAACCAGCCTCGCGCAGCGGCGGAGTACGCGCCTGCGCCGGGTCAGGGCGTGGGTGATCGGCGCTGCCACGGTGATCAGCGTGCTCATGGTGCTGCTGGTCCTCGCGGCCTGGCGCAATGACTTCGAGATCGAGCGCAATCGGGGCGTGACCTCCGGTGAGGTGCTCTCGGCGGGCCGGTTGCGCTCGGCGGTCACCTACGTGACGCCCGACAGCGTGACCCACAATCCCAAGGTCGGCATCCTGTATCCCACGAATCTGACAGTGGGTCAGCGGATCAATGTCGAGTACAGCACTCGCGATCCCGACCTGGTCCGGGTGGCGGGGCGCGATGCGCGGGTGGCGATCATTCCGGCCGCGTCGGTGATCGTGGTGGCCTGGGCACTCGCGCTGCCGGTGCTGTGGGTCGTGCGGCGCAAACAGCGCGAGGCGTAACTTTCCCCTGCTGTTCGCCGCGGCTTCACGTGCGCGTTGGGGGTGGGGCGAGCTGCGGTGGGCACCCTGGGAGGGTGCGCGTAGCCATCGTCTCGGAGTCGTTCCTGCCGAACATGAACGGCGTCGTCAACTCCGTGTTGCGGGTGTTGGACCACCTCGATGAGCACGGTCACGAGGCCATGATCGTGGCGCCCGATACGTTGCGCGGCGTGCCGCCCGCACCCCGCTTCCACGACCGCTTCCCGGTGCACCGGGTACCCGCGATGATGGTGCCGAGGGTGAGTTCGCTGCCGGTGGGCCTGCCACAGCCGGGGATCACCGCCGCCATCGCCGACTTCGACCCCGATGTGGTGCACCTGGCCTCGCCGTTCCTGCTCGGCGCCGGTGGGCTCGCGGCCGCGACGCGCCTGGACCTGCCGACCGTGGCGGTGTATCAGACCGATGTGGCCGGGTTCGCCAAGAGCTACGGGCTCGGGCTGGCCTCGCGCGCGGCTTGGGCCTGGACGCGGCGGATCCACGAGGGCGCGACCCGCACGCTGGCGCCCTCGACCGCGGCGGCGCACGACCTCGCCGAACACGGCATTCCGCGCGTGCACCGGTGGGGTCGCGGCGTGGATATCGCCCGGTTCACCCCGGCGGCGCGCAGCGAAACGTTGCGGGCGAGCTGGGGCGCCGACGATCGGTTGGTGGTCGGTTTCGTGGGCAGGCTCGCGCCGGAGAAGCACGTGGAGCGGCTGGCCGCGTTGGCCGGCGACCCGTCGATCCAGCTCGTGGTGGTGGGCGACGGACCCGAACGCGCGCGCCTGCGCACGCTGATGCCGACGGCGGTGTTCACCGGCGAGCTGGGCGGTACCGAGCTGGCCGAGCACTACGCGAGCCTGGACGTGATGGTGCATCCCGGCGAGCACGAGACGTTCTGTCAGGGCGTGCAGGAGGCGCTGTCGTGTGGCGTGCCGGTGATCGGGCCGGACGCGGGCGGCCCGCGCGATCTGATCGCACACTGCCGCAACGGTTTCCTGCTGCCGGTCGAGCGGTTCGCCGAGCTGCTGCCCAGTGCGGTGTCGGCGCTGCGGGACCCGCGTCAGCGCGCGTTGTTCGCCGGCGCCGCGCGCAAGTCGGTGCTGCGGCGCACCTGGCCCGCGATCTGCACGGAGCTGATGGGCCACTACGCCGATGTCACCGGAACGCGAGAGCGATTGCCCCGCACGGCCTGAGTGGCCAAACCCACTCGTACCGTCGCGGCGGAAAAACTCTAAGCTCGGTACGTGGCGACAACAGAGCAGCGGGAACCGATTCGGGCTTCGCTGGACAAGCAACCCCACGAGGTCGCGTCGATGTTCGACGGTGTGGCTAAACGCTACGACCTCACCAATACGGTGATCTCCGGTGGCCAGGATCGGTACTGGCGGTGGGCGACGCGACGCGCGCTCGGGCTGCGGCCCGGTGAGCGGGTCCTCGACCTGGCCGCGGGTACCGGGGTGTCTACCGTGGAGCTCGGCAAGTCGGGCGCGTGGTGTGTGGCCGCGGACTTCTCCCAGGGCATGCTCGCGGCGGGCCGGTTCCGTCGGGTGCCGATGGTGGCCGGTGACGCGATGGCGCTGCCCTTCGCCGACGATTCCTTCGACGCGGTGACGATCTCGTTCGGCCTGCGCAATGTGGCCGATATCGATGTGGCGCTGCGCGAGATGCTGCGGGTGACCAAGCCGGGCGGGCGGGTGGTGGTCTGCGAGTTCTCCACCCCGGTGTTCGGCCCGTTCCGCACCCTCTACATGGAGTACCTGATGAAGGCGCTGCCGCGGGTGGCGCGCGCGGTGAGCTCCAATCCTGACGCGTACGTGTACCTGGCCGAGTCGATTCGCGCGTGGCCCAATCAGCGCAGGCTGGCCCGCCGGATCGCCGACGCCGGCTGGGACTCGGTGCAGTGGCGCGACCTCACCGGCGGTGTGGTGGCGCTGCACCGCGGCTACAAACTGGGCTGAGAATCGGTGCGCGGGCGGGGTGAGGCTGCTCACCCCGCCCGACGCGCGTCGGTGCGTCGATGCCCCCGCAGGTACCCTGATCAGCGGCGATATTCCCGCCTCGACCTCACCGTCGGGATTTCGGCGTGTGAGGTCGATTGTCACCTGGACATAACGTTCGGTAAATCGAGCGCAACGACGAGTGCGGATGATCGAACCATGACAGGGGAAGCGGACAGACGCGACACGGACACTGTGCGTACGCAGTGCTCGTATTGCGGCGTCGGCTGCGGCATAAGCGTCCAGACCAAGACTGATCAGTCCGGTGCACGGGTGATCGCGAAGGTCAGCGGCGACAAGCTGCACCCGGCGAACGCGGGCCGACTGTGCACCAAGGGCGCCACCCACGCGGAGATGATGGCCGCGCCCGGCCGAATGGACACCGCCTACCGGCGCCCGGCCCGCGACCAGGTCCCGGTGCCGCTGCCGGTCGACGAGGCCGTACGCGAGACCGCGGGCCGGCTGCGCGCGATCCTCGACGAACACGGCCCCGACGCGATCGCCCTGTACGTCTCCGGCCAGATGTCGCTGGAAGCGCAGTACCTGGCCACCAAGCTGGCCAAGGGCTACCTGCGCACCCAACACATCGAAGCCAATTCGCGCCTGTGCATGGCCAGCGCGGGCACCGGCTACAAGCAGTCCCTCGGCGCGGACGGGCCGCCCGGCTCCTACGACGACTTCGAGCACGCCGACCTGTTCCTGGTCAGCGGCGCGAACATGGCCGACTGCCACCCCATCCTGTACCTGCGCATGGCCGACCGGCTCAAGGCGGGCGCCAAGCTGATCGTGGTCGACCCGCGCCGCACCGAGACCGCCACGCGCGCCGACCTGTTCCTGCAGATCGCCCCCGGCACCGACCTCGCCCTGCTCAACGGCCTGCTGCACCTGCTCGTCGCCGACGGCGCGATCGACACCGACTTCATCGCCGAGCACACCGAGGGCTGGGCAGCGATGCCGGAGTTCCTCGCCGACTATCCGCCGGCCCGGGTGGCCGAGCTGACCGGGCTGGCCGAGGCCGATATCCGCACCGCCGCGTCGATGATCGCCGAGGCGGGCGAGTGGATGTCGCTGTGGACGATGGGGCTCAACCAGTCCACCCACGGCACCTGGAACACCAACGCCCTGGTGAACCTGCACCTGGCGACCGGGGCGATCTGCCGCCTCGGCAGCGGCCCCTTCTCGCTCACCGGGCAACCCAACGCCATGGGCGGGCGCGAAATGGGCTACATGGGCCCCGGCCTGCCCGGCCAGCGCAGCCTGCTCTCCCCCGCCGACCGCGCCTTCGTCGAAACCGCGTGGGACCTGCCCGAGGACACCCTGCGCACCGAGGCGGGCCCCGGCACGATCGACATGTTCCGCGGGCTGGCCGACGGCGAGATCAAGGCCGCGTGGATCATCTGCACCAATCCCGTTGCCACCGTGGCCAATCGCAAGACCGTGATCGCCGGCCTCGAGGCGGCCGAACTGGTGGTGGTGCAGGACGCCTACACCGAAACGGCCACCAACTCCTACGCCGATCTGCTGCTGCCCGCCGCGCTGTGGGCCGAGACGGACGCGGTGATGGTGAACTCCGAACGCAACGTCACCCTGCTGCGGCAGTCGGTGGACCCGATCGGCGACGCGCGCCCGGACTGGGCGCTGATCGCCCAGGTCGCCACCGCGATGGGCTTCCCCGGCTTCGACTTCGCCTCCAGCGCCGAAGTTTTCGCCGAGTTGCAGCAGTTCACCAACCCGGCCACCGGGTACGACCTGAGCGGCATGAGCTACGAGCGCCTGGCCGAGGGGCCGATGCAGTGGCCGTGCGCCGACGCCGACACCCCGCGCAATCCGATTCGCTACCTCAACGACGGCACCCACCAGCCGCTGCACGTGGCGGCCGACGGCACCACCCCGCGCCTGGCGTTCGCCACGCCGAGCAGGCGCGCGGTGTTCTTCCCCCGCCCGCACCTGCCCGCCGCCGAACTGCCCGACGACGACTACCCGTTCCTGCTCAATACCGGTCGCCTGCAACATCAGTGGCACACGATGACCAAGACCGGCAAGGTCGCCAAGCTGACCAAGCTCAACGGTGACCCGTTCGTGGAGGTGCATCCCACCGACGCGCGCCGCCTCGAGCTCGAGCCGGGCGACCAACTGGAGATCGCCTCGCGCCGGGGACGTGCCGTCCTGCCGGTGCGCATCAGCGATCGGGTTCGACCTGGTGATTGTTTCGCTCCCTTCCATTGGAATGACGAACAGGGCGAATATCTGACGATCAACGCGGTCACCAATGACGCGGTGGATCCCGCGTCGCTGCAACCGGAGTTCAAGGCGTGCGCGGTGGCGTTGCGCCGGGTCGGCCCCGCCGCCACCCCGGAGCAGGCGCCCGCGCAACCCGACCGCCCGGCCGCCGCGCACCCGCTGGCGGGCATCCTCGGCCTGGACGCGGGCACCTCGCCCACGCTCAGCGAGACCGAGCGCGTCTACCTCGGCGGTTACCTCGCCGCCCTGCAATCCCTGCCGGTGACCGGCCAGCCGGTGCTGCCGGTGAGCGCGCCGATGTCGGACCGGTCGCGACTGTGGGTGGACGGGCTCCTGGCCGGCATGTACTCGCGCACCAGCGCCGCCGGTCCCGCCGGCGAGACCGTCGAAAGCGCTGTGGCCCAGCCGGTTACCGTGCTGTGGGCCTCGCAGACGGGTAACGCGGAGGAACTCGCCGCCACCATCGCCACCCGGCTCCAGGAGGCCGGACTCACGCCCGCCCTGCTCGACATGGATTCGTGCGAGTTGACCTCCCTCGCCGGTGACGTCCTGATCGTCACCAGCACCTTCGGCGACGGTGGCCCGCCCGACAACGGCGCGGACTTCTGGACTCGCTTGGAAGACAGCATCATTCGCCTCCACGGTGTTCGCTACGCGGTGTTCGCACTCGGTGACTCCTCCTACGACGACTTCTGTGGACACGGCCGCAAACTGGACACCCTCTTCGCCGAACGTGGCGCGAAGCGGCTGCTGGCCCGGGTGGACAGCGAGCCCGACTTCGCCGACGCCGCCGACCAGTGGGTCGACGAGGTCGTAGCCGCGATCACGGGCGGATCACCCGTCGACGACTCCGCCCCCGCCCGCGCACCCCGCGACGGCGGCCCCGCCGGCCCCGTCGGCGCGCCACCGAGTGCGGGACCGGCCCTCTCCTCGCCCACCGGCCGTGGTGGCGCGATCGTGCTCGACCGACCGACCACCGCCCCCGCCCGCACCCAGCGAGCCCCCGCCGCGCCGTTCACCCGCCAGTCCCCCGTACGCGCCACCCTGATGCGCAACGAAGTCCTCAGCGCCCCGGGTTCGTCGAAAGAGGTGCGGCGCTTCGGTTTCGACCTGCACGATCTCGAGGCGGGCTACGAGGTGGGCGATTCGCTGGGCGTGCTGCCCACGAACTGCCCCGAACTCGTCGCGGAGTGGCTGACCTGCACCGGCCTCGACGGTGCGCGCACGATCGAGGTCGACGACCGCGAACTCACCCTCACCGATGCCCTGAGCACCCACTTCGACATCACCAAGGTGAGCCAGGACCTGCTCGGCTTCCTCGGCGAACGCAACCACCACCCGCAGCTGGCCAAGCTGCTGCGCCGCGACAACCGCAACGAACTCGCCTCCTACCTGTGGGACCGCCAGGCCGTCGACGTGCTGCGCGACTTCCCGGTGCGCACCGACCTGGTGGACTGGCTCGGCACGTTGAAAAAGCTGCAGCCCCGCCAGTATTCGATCTCCTCCAGCCCGCTGACCACCCCCGACGAGGTTCAGCTGACGGTCGGGATCGTCCGCTACGGCGACCCCGTCGGCACCTCGTCGCGGCGCGGTGGGGTGTGCTCGACCTTCCTGGCCGACCGTGACACCACCGAGGTGCCGATCTTCTTGCAACGGGCCCCGCATTTCCGCCCGCCCGCCGACCCGAACGCCCCGATGATCATGGTGGGACCGGGTACCGGCATCGCTCCCTTCCGCGGTTTCCTGCACGAACGCCGCGCCATCGGCGCCACCGGACGCAACTGGTTGTTCTTCGGTGACCAGCACGCCGCCCAGAACTTCTATTACCGCGCCGAGCTCGAGGACATGTTCCGCTCCGGCTTCCTCACCCGCCTCGACCTGGCCTTCTCCCGCGACCAGCGCGAACGGGTCTATGTGCAGCACCGGATGATCGAGCACGGCGCCGAGCTGTGGTCGTGGCTGCGCGACGGCGGCCACTTCTACGTGTGCGGCGATGCCGCCCGCATGGCAAAGGACGTCGACGACACGCTGCTTCGCATCGCCCAGATCCACGGAAAACTGGATGAGGCGGGTGCGCTGGCCTTCAAGAAACAGCTCGTGGCCGAGAAACGCTACGTGCGCGACGTGTACTGACCGCTCAGGCCGCGCTGGTCAGCGGCGGATTGAGCCGGGCGAAGTCGGGCAGGCGGTGGTACGGGTAGTAGGGGTAGGGCGGGGTGGTCGCGCTGGCGGCATCGAGCGCGGCCAGGTGATCGGGGTCGAGCTGCCAGCCGACGGCGCCGAGGTTCTGCCGGAGCTGTTCCTCGGTGCGGGCGCCGATCAGCACCGTGGCCACGGTGGGCCGGGTGAGCAGCCAGTTCAGGGAGATCTGCGCGACGGTGCGGCCGGTGTCGGCGGCGATGCTGTCGAGGACGTCGACGATGTCGTAGAGCTGTTCGTTGTCGACCGGAGGGCCGGCCTCGGCCGTTTCGTGCAGCCTGCTGGTGACCGGAAGTGCCTGGCCGCGACGCACCCCGCCGGTGAGCCTGCCCCACCCGAGCGGACTCCACACCACCGCGCCGACACCCTGATCGGCGGCCAGCGGCAGCAGTTCCCACTCGTAGTCGCGCCCGGCCAGCGAGTAGTAGACCTGGTGCGCCACCGGCTTCTCCACGCCGAGGGCCTCGGCGGTGGCGAGGGTTTTCATCAGCTCCCACCCGGCGAAGTTGGAGACGCCGAGGTAGCGGATCTTACCCGTGCGTACGAGATCGCTCAGGGCCGTGAGGGTTTCGGTGAGCGGGGTGCCCGCGTCGAAGGCGTGCAGCTGGAACAGGTCGAGGTAGTCGGTGCGCAGGCGCCGCAGCGAGGACTCGACGGCGCGGATCAGGCGAGCCCGGCCCGAGCCCGCCTCCTGGGGGCCGGGACCGGTGGGCAGTGCCGATTTGGTGGACAGTAGGACCTGATCGCGGCGGCCCTTGATCGCCGCGCCGAGGACCTCCTCCGAGGCGCCGTCGGAATACACGTCGGCCGTGTCGAACAGGGTGACACCGGCCTCGAGGCTGATGTCGATCAGGCGCCTGGCCTGGGTGGCGTCGGTATCGCCCCACGCGCTGAACAGGGGGCCGCGGCCGCCGAACGTGCCCGCCCCGAAACCCAGTGCCGGAACCAGAAGACCGGAGGCGCCGAGTCGTCGATAGTCCATCTGAACTCCTAAAAGGTCCGGTAGTGTCGTTAACACGATCGACCCTACACCCGATTCGCCGTAAACGAAACAGGAGTTCCGTTATGGATCACGATATCGCCTGGCCCGGTTCCGTCCGGCCGGGTGGACGCACCGCCCGCGTGCGCGAATCCGTGCTGGAAGTGGCCGGTGACCTGCTGGCCGACCGCGGGTTCGCCCACCTGGACCTCACCGAGGTCGCCGCGGGCGCCGGGGTCGGCAAGACCACCGTCTACCGTCGCTGGCGCACCCCCGCCGGCCTGGTCGCCGACCTGCTCGTGGAGATGGCCGACCAGTCACTGCCCCGCGCCGACACCGGCTCCCTGCTCGAAGACCTGACCGCCAATGCCCGACTGGTCGCGAAAACCCTCACCGACACCCGCCAGAGCAACCTCTTCCGCGCCGTGATCGCCGCCGCCACCTGCGACGACGCGGCCGCCGCCGCCCTGCACGCCTTCTACGACACCCGCCTCACCGAATGGGCGCCCTGCGTCGAAGACGCGGTCACGCGCGGCGAAGCACCGGCAGGCACCGACTCCCGCGCCGTCCTGTCGGCCGTCTCCGCACCGCTGTACTACCGATTACTCGCCAGCGGCGACCCGATCGACGTCGACATCGCCGACCGCTCGGCCAGAGCGGCCACCCTCGCCACCATCGCGGGCACCTTCGTGACCACCGCCGACGCCGTAAGCAGCGTGCCGTGAGAATGTCCGCGCCCCAACGACATTCGAGGAGGTCGCCGATTGCTCACTGAGACGGTCATCGACACCGGCGCTCGCGACGGCACCGTAAGTGGCACCACCGCGCGCCGGAAAAACTCGCCGGCAGCAGCCGAGGTCTCTAAACGACACCCGCCGGATGCCAGGCGGGGTCGCGGCCGGTCAGGCCGAGGACGCGATCGAAAGGTGCTGCATCGGCGGGGATTTCGACTGTCGGGCCGAACAGGCCGGGAGTGCCCTCGGGATCGGTGTCGCGCAGGAACTCGTGCAGGATCGCGACGGTGGTCGGATCGACCGTGAGCTGTTGGCCGGTGGCGGCGGCGAGATCCCAGCCGTGGATGGCGAGTTCGTCGAGGGCGACCATGGCCATGATCGCGGCGGGCAGTTCGACACCGCCCGCCTCGGTGTCGCCCTCCCACGCCTCGGGGACGCGCCACGCGGCGGTCAAGGCGTCGAGTTGGGCCGGGATGAGGGTGCGCCACGAGTCGGGCAGGGGGCTGTCGGCGCCGCTGGGCGGCGGGGCCGAGTGGCCGATGGCCTCCTTGGTGGCGGCCTGGCGGAAGGCCTCGGTCAGGCCGACCACGTGGGCGAGCAGATCGCGCACCGTGGACTCGGCACAGGGCGTGGGCCCGGTGAGCTGGTCGTCGGCGATGCCGTCGACGATCGCGGCCAGCGACCGAGCGGCGGGTTCGAGGTCGAACTGCGGTTCCATGTGTACTCCTCATCCATGACGTGATGCCTACGTTCATGAAGACGACGTGACAGTCGCGAACTCATCGCCGTCGGGGTTGCCGTCCGCCCCGGATCGGCGCACCCTGGATGACGCGGGGCAGCGACACCCCCGCATCACAGCACGTCGAGGCAATCCAGGTCCGAGGCAACGCCGACGAACGAGGAGCACCGATGATCGAGTACGAGACCGCTCGCCCGCTCGACGAGGTCCCCGAGGCCGACCGGGTGGAACAGGAGCAGTCCGCGTTCCGCGACGACGACCCCGACGATCCGGCCTACTTCGACGCCGCCGACTACACCGACGAGATGGCGGCCAATATCGCCCGCGACGCCGACACCGCCAACCCGGCCGACGTCATCGAACAGACCATCCCCGTGCCGTTCGACGAGGGCGCCGAGGGTTTCACCGTCGCCGAGGACAGCTAGCCGGCGATCCTCGTCCGCAGGCCCGCGTGCAGTTCACGCAGGCTGGACCGCTCGGTCGCGACCTCGAGCACGCGCATGCCGTGCGCGTCGGCGGCCAGTTCCACGGCCAGTTCGGCGGGGTCGACCTGGCGGTGCGGGATGCGGTAGGCGGCGCACAGCGCGGCCAGATCCATGCCGTGCGGGGTACCGAAGACCCGCTCGAACACGCCCGCGTACTGCGGGTCGCCCTGTTCGAGCAGTTCGAAGATGCCGCCGCCGTCGTCGTTGGCGACCACGATGGTGAGGTTGTCCGGGCGGGGTTCGCCGCGCCCGATCAGCAGCCCGGCGGCGTCGTGCAGGAAGGTGAGGTCGCCCATCATCGCCACCGTGCGGCCCGGGTGGGCCAGCGCGGCGCCGACCGCGCCGGAGACCGTGCCGTCGATCCCGGCCACGCCGCGATTGGACAGCACCCGGATGCCGGGGCGCGGGTTCGACACCAGGGCGGCGTCGCGCACCGGGTTCGATGCCCCGAGCAGCAGTTGGTCGCCTTCGCGCAGGGCGTCCATCACCACGGCGGCCACGTGCAGGCCGGTCGCCTTGGGGTGGCCCGCCAGTTCCGAGTGCACCACCGAGACGGCCTGCCGGTTCAGTTCGGCGCACCGCGCCAGCCATTCGGGGCTCGGCGCGCCGGTGGTGACCGCGCGGGTGCCGGTGCCGACGACATTGCCGGAGACATCGGGCCAGCGGGGGCCGGTGGTGAGGGCGAATACGGTCACGTCCGGGTCGGCGAGCACGCGCGAGACCTGCCGGTGCAGGGTCGGGCGGCCGGTGATGATCGCCTGGGTCGGCTTCACCAGCGACAGCGCGAGCGGATGCAGGGCGGGCCCGTGCATGGGCGCGGTCGGCTCGGCCACCGTCGGCAGCGCGGCCAGTTCGGGGAGCAGGCGGGCGCCGTGGCCGGAGATGACGACGGTATCGGGGGTGAGGTCGATGTCGAGGGGCACGTCGAGGGTGGCGTACTGGGTGGCGGTCCACGGGCGCTCGCCCTCGCGACCGGCGGGTAGCGGATCGTCGGACAGTTCGGGGACCAGCGGTTCGCGCAGGGGGATGTCGAACTGCACCGGACCCGCGTTGCCCGAGCGGGTGCCACGGGCGGCGGCGAGCACCCGGCACACCGAGGAGCGCCACACGCTGTTCTGTCGGGGATAGGCCGACTCGCCCGCCTCGGCTTCGGCCAGGCCGAGGCTGATGGTGGCGCGCACCTGCGAGCCGAACAGGCCGAGCTGTTCGACCGTCTGGTTGGCGCCGGTGCCCAGCATCTCGTAGGGCCGGTTCGCGCTGATCACGATCAGCGGCACCCGCGCGTAGTTGGCTTCCAGCACCGCCGGGCCCAGGTTCGCCACGGCCGTGCCCGAGGTCATCACGACCGGAACTGGTCGACCCGCCGACACCGCGAGCCCGATCGCGAGGAAGCCGGCGGTGCGCTCGTCCACCCGCATGTGCAGGCGCAGCTGCCCGGCCGCGTCGGCGGCCTGCAGCGCGAACGCCAAGGGCGCGTTGCGCGATCCGGGGCACAGCACGACTTCGCGCACACCCCCGCGCACGAGTTCGTCGACGACCACCCGAGCCTGCGCTGTTGACGGATTCACAACCACCAGCGTGACAGACCGACCGGTGTGGCGCCGCCCTCGGCCCCTGTTACCCGGGACACGCACGCGGCAGCACGGGCGGCGAAGAGTCCGCAAAGCGCTGTGCCGCAATCGAATCGATTCGAGAAGACAGCGGGAAATGCGTCAGCAATTGCCCCGCTATCGATATTTATATTGATCTTGATTCGAACAAAGAAAAGCGGTGGCGAACCGTAGTTCGCCACCGCTTCAATTTTCCTACTGCCCTAGATAATTCAGGCAGGGGCGTTCAGGTCGCGCAGGCCGAGCAGGATGTCGATAACGTTGACACCGGTGCCGGTCATGTTGTTCAGCGCCGAGCTGCCGGTGTCGAGGATGCCGACACCATCGGCGAGGGCGGCCGAACCGGTGGCGAGGCCACCGAGGGCGGCCGAGCCCGCGCCGAGCGCGGCGGAGCCGGTGCCCGCGCCGGTGGCGGCGAGAGCGGCCAGGCCGGTGCCACCGCCGAGGGCGGCCGAACCGGTGCCACCTGCACCGGCAGCAGCCGAGCCGGTGGCGCCGAGGGCAGCCGAGCCGGTGGCGCCGAGGGCGGCCGAACCAGCGGAGGAACCAGCGAACGCGTTCGCGGCGGCGGCGGGGCCGGCCACGGCGATCGCGAGAGCACCGGCGACGACGAGAGACTTGCGAATCATGAGAGTTCCTTCCAGGCCCGCCGCAGGGCTGTAACGCGATGTGGCGGAATGCAATGTGGCGATCCGAACGACTATCCGCTTTTCGCTGCGATCTGCGGACAACTGAAAGGTAATCGATTCAGGACCGCCTTTGCCAATCCGTTATACGTGGCGATAATCACGGTAAACATCGCGCTACTCGCATATTTTCCCCGCGTTAACTCCGCGTTATCCCCGGAAGTCTCGGGGAAATGTAAATCATGGCTATCAGCGGGCGAAATCATGGCAAACCTCCGGCGGCGGACCCGGACCCCACCGGCGCCGAAGGTTACGAATGTTAATGACCGATCTGTGACCGGAAGCACTCCAGGCCGCACACCCCGAGGGTGTACGGCCTGGAGAACATCCACTCACGACCGTCGGCGAGCCCGCGAGGACCCGCCGACGAACCGCGAAACGATCAGCCTGCGTGCTTCTGCACCAGGTCACCCACGCGCGGCAGGGCCTCGATGACGTGCTTCTTGGCCGAACCGCGCATCGACGAGTACACCTTCTTCAGCGCGGGCCGGGTGGACGCCTCGGCGCGGGCATCGGTGACGGCCAGCAGGGCCTCGGCGACCTCGTCGGACTTCGCGACGAGCAGATCCGCGAAGGTACCGGCGCCGGAGGTGGTGAACTCGGCCCAGTACGGCTGGAGCTGATCGAGCAGTTTGGGCGCCAGCGAGGCCAGACCGTCGGGAACGATGGTCGGGCTGATCTTCTTGACCGCCGCGTAGCCACCCTTCACGGCCAGGCCGGACGCACCACCCTTGTCCGAGACCTCGGCGTCGAGCACCTCGACGGCGTCAGCAAGGAAAGCCGGACGCTTGGCGTCGTCGAGCAGGTATTCAGACAGTGCTGCAACCACTTTCAGGTTCCTCCGGATCGGTTCGATGTACGAGCAGGCGCAACTATACGCATCGGGGATCGCACTGACGCGCTGACTGCTCGACCTGCAGTGTTACCAGCATGTACCGGCCACCGCGCCGATAGGGCAATAATCGTGGTCGTGACTTTCGATCCGAAGCTGTGGCAGACCGTTCCGGGGTTCGAGGACCTGACCGACATCACCTATCACCGCCATATCGAGCAGGGCACGGTGCGTGTGGCCTTCGACCGGCCGGAGGTACGCAACGCGTTCCGCCCGCACACCGTCGACGAGCTGTACCGCGCGCTCGACCACGCCCGGATGAGCCCGGACGTCGGCGCGGTGCTGCTCACCGGCAACGGCCCGAGCCCCAAGGACGGCGGCTGGGCGTTCTGCTCGGGCGGCGACCAGCGCATCCGCGGCCGCAACGGCTACCAGTACGCCGAGGGCGAGACCGCCGACACCGTCGACGCCGCGCGCGCGGGTCGGCTGCACATCCTCGAGGTGCAGCGCCTGATCCGGTTCATGCCCAAGGTGGTGATCGCGCTGGTCAACGGGTGGGCCGCCGGTGGCGGGCACAGCCTGCACGTGGTCTGCGATCTGACGCTGGCCTCGCGCGAGCACGCCAAGTTCAAGCAGACCGACGCCGACGTCGGCTCCTTCGACGGCGGGTACGGCAGCGCGTACCTGGCCAAGATGGTCGGCCAGAAGTTCGCGCGCGAGATCTTCTTCCTCGGCAGGCCCTACACGGCCGAGGAGATGCACCAGATGGGCGCGGTGAACAAGGTCGTCGATCACGACGAGCTCGAGAACGTCGCGCTCGAGTGGGCCGCCGACATCAACGGCAAATCGCCGCAGGCACAGCGCATGCTGAAGTACGCGTTCAACCTGCTCGACGATGGTCTGGTCGGACAGCAGTTGTTCGCGGGCGAGGCGACCCGCCTGGCGTACATGACCGACGAGGCGGTCGAGGGACGCGACGCGTTCCTCGAGAAGCGCAAGCCCGACTGGGCGCCCTACCCCTGGTACTTCTGAGCCCCGGTCCCTCGAGAACGGACACCCGATGGACATTCTCAGCAGCCGAATCATCCTGCGGCCCACCGACTACGCCCGCACGCTGGCCTTCTACCGCGACGGCCTCGGTCTGGCGATCGCGCGGGAGTACCCCGGCGGCACGGTGCTGTTCGCCGGGCAGTCGCTGCTCGAGGTCGCCGCGCACGGCGGCAGCGGGCACGCGGGCAGCTTCGACGGCGCCATCTGGTTGCAGGTGCGCGACCTCGACGCCGCGGCGACGGAGTTGGCGGACAACGGAATCGAGCTCGAACGCGCCCCGGTACTCGAACCGTGGGGGCTGCGCGAGATGTGGGTGCGCGATCCCGACGGAGTCGCGATCGTGCTGGTGCAGATTCCCGCCGAACATCCGATTCGGCGGGATCCGCGCTGGTCAGCTGAGTGAGCGGGCTCGGCGCGCGGTCGAGCCGACTTGCCGAAGCCGGTTCGGCCACGCACGATAACAGCGAGCCCGCGCCCGACCGTCGATGTCCGGACCGCAGTCGCAGTCGTGCCCGTCTACTGAATCGCAGTGGTGATGTCTGGCTTTTCCGACCCGTTTCCCGGCAAACCGACCCGTTGGCCGGGTCTTGTCGGTCGCATGACACGATCGAACTCGTGAGGGCGCGCAACGTGCAGTATCCGGAGGTGTCGGGGTGAGTAAAACCCTGCGGACGTTGCAGATGCCAACCGGTTCGGGGGTCAGCGAAGTACTTCCCCACCTGCGCCAAGCGCTCGACGGCGGCGGCCCGGCCTGGTTGCCGATCCCGACCACCGACCGGCGCGAGGCACGCAGGCTCTCCGACGCGCTCAAGCCCGGCGAGCCGATCGATGACGACGTCGCGCTCGTGGTGACGACCTCGGGCACGACCGGCATCCCCAAGGGCGCGCTGCTCAGCGCCGACGCGCTGCGCACCAGCGGCACCGCCACCCACGATCGACTCGGCGGACCGGGCAGTTGGCTGCTGGCGCTGCCCACCCACCACATCGCCGGCATCCAGGTGTTGTTGCGCAGCATTCTGGCCGGGACCGAGCCGACCGTGCTCGATGTCTCGGGCGGGTTCCTGCCCGAGGCGCTGGCCGGGGCGGTGGCCGCGATGCGCGGGCCGCGCCGCTACACCGCGCTGGTGCCGACGCAGCTGATCAAGTCGCTGGACTCGCCGGTGGCGTCGAAGGCGCTGGCCGAACTCGACGGCGTGCTCGTCGGCGGCGCGGCCACCCCCGCCCCGGTGCTCGACCGGGCACGCGAAGCCGGCATCACCGTGGTGCGGACCTACGGGATGAGCGAGACCTGCGGCGGGTGCGTGTACGAGGGCGTGCCGCTCGAGGGCACCGAGGTACGCATCGAGGACGGGCGCGTGATCCTCGGCGGGGCGATGATCGCGCGCGGGTACCGCAACCTGCCCGATCACCCGGCCTTCGCCGAACCCGGCTGGTTCCGCACCGAGGACGCGGGCACCTTCGAGGACGGGGTCCTCACCATCTCCGGGCGCCTCGACGAAGCCATCATGACCGGTGGGTTACTGGTGATTCCGCAGGTGGTGGAGGCGGTGCTGGCCCATCACCCCGGAATCCGCGAATGCATTGTGCTCGGCCTGCCCGATGAGCGGCTGGGACAGCGGGTCGCCGTCGCGGTGGTGCCGACGCCGGGTGCGACGGCGCCTACGCTCGACGAACTTCGCGCGCACGTGGTGGCGGAACTCGACTCGATCGCGGCGCCGCGTGAGTTGGCGGTGCTTTCGGAGATACCGCTGCGTGGACCGGGTAAACCGGACCGGACGGCTGTTCGGAAGCTACTGCTGGCTGAGTAGTCGGCGGCTGGTGCTGTGTTTTTGGCGGCTGGCGCCGCGGTTCTCGGCGCTTAACTCCGCCTCTTCCCTCCCTCCGGGTACTCCTTCGTCGCACCCTCCGGTCAGTCCAGAGGCGGAGGCGCGCCGAGAACACCCAGGGGTGCCTGGCCCAGGTTTTTGAACTGGGTTATTGGCGGCTGGCGCTGTGTTTTTGGCGGCTGGCGCCGAGAACACGCAGGTGGGGGCGATCGCGCGCAGGGTCGGGGTCTCAGTGCAAGTGGTGGCGACAGGGGTGTGCAAGGGCGGTGCAAGGTGGGGTGGGCACCGTTGTTCCCATGACTTTCACACCCACTTCACCCCTTGCCGTCGAGGCGGACGGGCTGGTCAAGGTGTTCGGCAAGCAGCGGGCGGTCGACGGCGTGAGCCTGGCTGTGCCGCGTGGGGCGGTGTACGGCGTGCTCGGTCCCAACGGGGCGGGTAAGACCACCACCATCAAGATGCTGGCGACCCTGCTCCGGCCCGACAGCGGCAGTGCCAGGATCTTCGGTCGCGACGTGGTGGCCGAGCCGAACGCGGTGCGCTCCCTGATCGGGGTCACCGGCCAGTACGCCTCGGTCGACGAGGAACTCTCCGCGACCGAGAACCTGCTCATCTTCGGCCGTCTGCTCGGTTTGAGCCGCGCCGACGCCCGCCGCAGGGCCACCGAACTGCTCGACGAATTCGACCTCGCCGAGGCCGCCGCCAAACCGTTGAAGAACTTCTCCGGCGGCATGCGCCGACGCCTCGACCTGGCCGCCAGCCTCATCGCCACCCCGCCGCTGCTGTTCCTCGACGAACCCACCACCGGCCTGGACCCGCGCACCCGCGCCCAGATGTGGGACACCATCCGCCGACTCGTCCGCGAGGGCGCCACGGTGGTGCTCACCACCCAGTACCTCGACGAGGCCGACCAGCTGGCCGACCGGATCGCGGTGATCGATCACGGCCGGGTGATCGCCGACGGGACCGCCGACGAACTCAAGTCCTCCATCGGCGGATCCTCGGTGCACCTGACCATCGACCCCGCCCAGCTCGAAGAAGCCCGGCGCATCGTCGGCGACTTCCTCGGCGTGAGCACCCAGGTCAGCCCCGAAGCGGGCAGGCTCACCGCGGCACTGCCCGACCCGAACCTCACCGCCGACCTGCTGATCCGGTTGCGCGACTGGGAGATCGGGGTCGAGGAGATCACCGTGAGCAAACCGACCCTGGACGAGGTCTTCCTCACCATCACCGGCCACCCGGCCGACGAATCCGACGACACCGAACGGAGCGCGGCATGACCGCAGTACTCACCGCTCCCACCCCCACCGACGACCTCGCCGCGGTCTCCGACCGGATCAGCCTGCGCGACACCGTCTCCACCTCGCTCACCATGGCCTATCGCGGCCTGCTCAAGATCAAACACAATCCCGAACAGCTCTTCGACGTGACCGTGCAGCCGATCCTGTTCACGGCGCTGTTCACCTACATCTTCGGCGGCGCCATCTCCGGCAGCGTCGAGGACTACCTGCCCGTGCTGATCCCCGGCATCCTCGTGCAGACCGTCGTGCTGACCTCGGTGGTCACCGGCACCCAGCTGCGCGAGGACATGGACAAGGGCGTGTTCGACCGGTTCAAATCGCTGCCCATCGCCCGGGTTTCGGCCCTGGCCGGAGCACTGCTGGCCGATATGGTGCGCTACGCCATCGCCTCGACCCTGACCGTGCTGGTCGGGCTGATCCTGGGATACCGGCCCGCCGGCGGCGTGGTCGGGGTGGTCGCGGCCTGCCTGGTGGTCGTGGTGTGCTCGTTCGCGGTCAGCTGGATCTGGGCGCTGGTCGGCGTCACCGGCAAGAGCGCCGCGTCGGTGCAGGGCATCTCGATGATGGTGATGTTCCCGCTGACGTTCATGTCCGGCGCGTTCGCCCCGGTGAGCACCATGCCGGGGTGGATGCAGGGGCTCAACCACGTCAACCCGGTGTACTACATGGTCAACGCCAGCCGGGAACTGATGAACGCCAACAGTTACGGCACCGACCTGGTGTGGTCGCTGGTCGGTTCGCTGGTGGTGATCGCGATCTTCGCCCCGCTGGCAGTGCGGGCGTATATGCGTCGCGCGTGAATCTCGCTGCTCGACAATGGCACCCGATCTCGGGTGCCATTCGTCGTGTCAGGGCTTGTCGGCGATGAGTTCGATGATGCGCCGCGCGGCGGTGATCCGGCGCAGGCCCGCCGCCCGGCGCAGGGCCTCGTCCATCGCGGCATCGCCCACCGTGGCTCGGTGCAGCGCGAGGTGACAGGCCACTTCCATCGACGGGCCGTCCTGGCGAGCACTGGATTTGGTTGCCAGCGTGAGCAGTTCGAGACCACGATCCGGGTCGGTGCCGGTGCCGAGCAGGTAGGAACCCAACGCGCACCCGACCGCGCCGATCTGGGGCAGATCGAAGAACTGGGCCAGTCGTCGATCGGCGGACGCGAACAGCCGATCCGCCAGGTCGACGGCGTCGGACGCGCGCCCGTGCAGGGCATGGGCATCCACCGCGGCCGCCGCGATCATCAGCGCGCCCGGACCGGGCGTCGGTTCGAAACCGGGCCAGCCGAGCAGTTCGAGAGCGCGGCGGTAGTGACCGAGACCCGCGTCGAGCTCACCGCCGGCGAGTTCGAGTTCGGCGATGGCGGTGGCGGCGTTCGCGAGCCGATGATTGCGCCGCACGGCCGGATCGTCGACCGGACCGACCCCCGCATCGTCGGGGCGCAACGCGAAATCGAGTTCGGCGCGCGCCTGCTCGAGCTGCCCGCTGCCCACCAGCACCGAGGCCAGATAGCAGCGGATCTCCATGATCTCGTCGTGCACGCGCAGCCGGTCCAACGGCGCGAGCGCGCGCCGGTAGTACGTCACCGCCTCGCCGTAGCGGGCGGACTGGCCGCACAGTTGGGCCAGGTGCTGGCACACCATCGCGGTGCCCCACACCTGCGTCGGGTCGAGGTGGTCGAGCGCGCGCAACGCGTCGCGGGTCGAACCGGCGATATTGCCGCCGTTCTCCCAGAAGTTGGCGCGCGCGAACAACGCGGCGAGCCGGACGAACCGGTGCGGTGAGCGCGTCCCCCGCGCGAACAACCGACCCAACCGCCACCCGCTGGGCCGCACCGTGATCAATTCGCCGAGGAAGGCCAGGGCCGGATCGAGGCCGGGATAGGTGCGCAGCCGCCGCGCTCGCGTGCGCACGATCGCCACCGCGCGAGCGCCGCCCTCGTCGACGAACTGCATGTGCAAGAACGTCATCAGGTGCGCGATCATCTGCAGATCGGCGTCCTCGGCCGAGGACGGTTCGTCCGGTTCGAGCGCGACCAGCCGCAGCGCCCAGCCGAGGAACTCCCGGTGCGCGCCGCGCATCATCCACACCATGCTGACCACCGGGAACACCGCGTACGCGGTCGCCGCGTCGCCGCGATCGGCCGCGTGGCGCAGCACCGCGCTCAGATTGTCGAGTTCGGCGGTCACCGCGAGCACGGCCGCGACCTGGTCGCCCGTGCGGAACTCGCGCGCCGCGGCGGCGGTGAATCCGCAGGCCCAGGCCGCCATTCGGTCGCGGACCAGCGCGGATTCGGCGCCGTCGGTGCGCGCGTCGACCTCGGCGAGCTGTTCGGCGCCGAACTCGCGCACCGTTTCGAGCATGCGGTAGCGCACGCCCGCGCCGTCCGGGTCGTCCAGGACGGTCAGCAGCGACTGGCTGACCAGCCCGTCGACGGCGGTGGCCACCTCGGGGCCCGCGGCGACGATCTCGGCCGCGGCCAGGGTGAACCCGGCCGGGAAGCGACTGAGCCTGCGCAGGGTGACCTGCTGCTCGGGATCGAGCAGGTTCCAACTCCACGCGATCACGGCGTGCAGGGTGCGATGGCGGTGCGGGGCGGACCGGTCGCCGCTGCGCAACAGGGCGAAGCGGTGTTCGAGCCTGGTCTCGATCTCGGCCACACTCATGGTGCGCACCCGGGCGGCGGCGAGTTCGATCGCCAGCGGGAGGCCGTCGAGGGTGCGGCACAGGCGCGCCACGAGCTCGGGATCGAGGCGCACGTCGGGGCGCACGGCGCGGGCGCGGGCCGAGAACAGGTCCGTCGCGGGTGAGCCCGCCGCGTCGATCGCCAACGGGTCGAGGGGATAGACGGATTCGGCCGTGATCGACAGGGGTGAGCGGCTGGTGGTGAGCACGGTCAGGTGCGCGCAACCGCCGACCAGATCGGCGACCAGGTCCGCCACCGCGTCGATCACGTGCTCGCAGTTGTCCAGGATCAAGACCATCGGCCGGGCCGCCAGCGCCTCCCGCAACCGCCGACCCGAGTCGATGTGTCGGCCCGGCCGCAGCCCACCAGGCTCGCGCGCCTCACCCAGCCCGAGCACCTGTCCGATCGCGGCCTCCACCGCCGCGCGCGCGTCGGCGCCCCCTTCCGTCTCGGCCTGCACCGACGCCAGTTCGACGAGCGCCACCGGCACCGAACTCGCCAGCCGCTCCCCCACCGCGTTGGCGACCCTGGTCTTGCCGGTCCCGCCCGGACCGAGGATCGTGGTGACGCGGGAACGGTTCGTCAGACCGGCGATGGCCGCGAGATCGGCTCCGCGACCGAGCAATTCGTTGGGTGCGGCACGCAGGCCGACAGCCGAGCGCGGGCCGGACCCACCCGGGTCACCCGACTCGCGCGCACCGCTGCCGACCGACGCGACCGGATCGCGCCCCTGCCGTGTGCCGGGGTCGGACAACACGGCCGGATCGCGCACCTGCCGTGTGTCAGCGTCGGACAACGCGGCCGGATCGCGCACCTGCCCTGTGCCGGGGCCGGACAACGCGTCTGCCCCACCCGGCTGCGGGGCACCGACCGACTGCCGTGCGACCGTGATCGGCTCGCCGCGCAAGATGGCGGTGTTGAGGGCCAGCAGGGCCGGACCGGGATCGGCGCCGAGTTCTTCGATCAGGCGTAGGCGGTAGGCGGCGAAGACCTCGAGAGCTTCCGATGATCGATCGGCGAGGGCGAGCAGGCGGATCAGGGTGGTGTGGGCGGATTCGTCCAGTGGATCGGCGGCGGCGGTGGCGCGGGCCAGCGGGAGGGCGGTGGTGAAGTCGCCGAGGGCGGTGTGAGCGGCGAGTTCGAGGTGATCGAGCCGGTGACGCACGGTCTCGGCGGCGGTGCGCAGATCCTCGGCAGGGGTGGAATCGGGTAGGTCGGCGCCCGGCTCGCCACGCCACAGTGCGCGGGCCCTGGCGATCTCGGTGAGGCTGTCGGCCGGATGATCGGCCAACCGCTGGTCGGCGCGACGGGCGAGGTCGGCGGCCAGGGTGAGGTCGATGCTGTCGGCGGGCAGGGTCAACCGATACCCGGCGGGGCCGATCTCGAGCGCACCGTCGGGCAGCAGCGCGCGCAGGCGCGAGACCTGCGTGTGCAGGGCGTTCATCGGCGCGCGCGGCGGCTGCCGACCCCACACCTCCTCGATCAGCGCCTGCGCACCGCGCGCCCGGCCGGGACGCACCGCGAGCGCGGCCAGCAGCAGGCGGGCGCGGGCACCGGGCAGCGCGATCAGGTCCTGGTCGCGGCGGATCGCGATCACGCCGAGGACACCCACGACAACGCGGGAAACAGCCTCGGCGGGCGACCCGACGGGGCCGCGGAGTTGTGCAGACATGGGCGGAACTCATCGTAGGCGAGAACACCGACCGAACACGGTGCGCGCCCGTCGGCGACACAGCCCGCGACGGTGTCGCGACATCGACCCCACCGCCACTTAAGCTCACGCGCATGGGCAATTTCGCGGTGTCGCGGCGCACCCTCATCGCCGCCGAACCCACCCGGATCCACGCGCTGATCGACAACTTCCGCCAGTGGCGACTGTGGTCACCCTGGGAAGACGCCGACCCCCAACTCGCCCGCACCTACACCGGCCCCGAATCCGGCGTCGGCGCCCGCTACGCCTGGCGCGGCAACCGCAAAGCCGGGGCGGGTGTGATGGAGATCAAAGCCGACGCCGACCGCGAGATCGGAGTGGAGCTCACCTTCGAAAAGCCGTTCAAGGCCACCAATTTCGTCACCTTCACCCTCGCCGACGCCGCCGGTGGCACCGAGGTGAGCTGGCAGATGACCGGCACCCGCACCGGCCTGATGGGCGTGCTGGGCAGCGTCTTTCCCATCGACAACCTCATCGGCAAGGACTTCGACAAGGGCCTGGCCCGACTCAAGACCATCGCCGAATCCGCTCCGGCCTGACCGAATTCGGGCCGACCGCACCGAGGCGGGCAGCGCGCGAGGCCGAGATCGGATTAGGCTTCGAATCATGGCTACAGCAGCGGAATGGATCGAGGGCGCCCGACCACGGACGCTGCCCAACGCGATCGCGCCGGTACTCGCGGGCACCGGCGCCGCCGCCTCGCTCGACGGGGCCGTCTGGTGGAAAGCGCTGCTGGCCCTGCTGGTTTCGCTGGCCCTGATCATCGGCGTCAACTACGCCAACGACTACTCCGACGGCATCCGCGGCACCGACGACGTGCGGGTCGGTCCACTGCGCCTGGTCGGGTCGAAACTGGCCTCGGCGCAATCGGTGCGCACCGCGGCCGTGCTGAGTCTGGCGCTCGGCGCGGTCGCCGGGCTGGTGCTCGCCGCGACCACGGCCTGGTGGCTGGTGCTGCTCGGCGCGCTGTGCCTGGCCGGTGCCTGGTTCTACACCGGCGGCAGCAAACCCTACGGCTACAGCGGTTTCGGCGAGATCGCGGTGTTCGTGTTCTTCGGGTTGATCGCGGTGCTGGGCACCCAGTACGTGCAGGCGCTGCGGGTCGACTGGGTCGGGCTGCTGCTCGCGATCGGGGTGGGCGCGTTCTCCAGCGCGGTGCTGGTCGCCAACAACCTGCGTGACATCCCCACCGACACCGAATCGGGAAAGGTCACCCTCGCGGTGAAACTCGGCGACGCGCGCACCCGCACCCTGCACCTGATCCTGCTCGCGACACCGTTCGTGATCAGCCTCGCGCTCGTGGCCCGCACACCGTGGGCCCTGGTCGGCCTGCTCGCGCTGCCGCTGGCGATCCGCGCCAACGCGCCCGTGCGCACCGGGAAGGGCGGGCTGGAACTGATTCCCGCCCTTCGCGATTCCGGGCTGGCGCTGCTGGCCTGGTCGGCACTGAGCGCGCTGGCGGTCGGGCTCGGTTAGTCGTCGCCGTCGGGCACCAGGATGCCGAGCACCCAGTTGACCAGAGTGATGATCACACCGCCCCACAGCGCCGCCCAGAAACCGTCGACGCGAAGACCGTAATCGGTGATCTCGGTGATCTTGGCGGTGAGCCACAGCATGAAGGCGTTCACCACCAGCAGGAACAGCCCGAGAGTCAGGATCACGAAGGGCAGCGACAGCAGTTTCACGATGGGCTTGATCACCGCGTTGACCACCGTGAACACGGCGGCGACGATGACCAGGACCAGCGCCTTGCCCCAATTGCCCCATTCGGCTTGCCAATCCGGCGGCACGATGACGTCGATCTTGTCGATCCACGCCGCCGCGGCCCAGATGGCAATGGCGTTGATGACCAACCGTATTGCTAGTTGCATACACGCAATGCTAGGCCCGAAAACGGACATCGCGGCGGGTCCGACACAGACACGGGAAGAATTCAGGCGGCGCGGTCCAGGCTCGCGTAGATGTCGGCGCGCAACCCGGTCGATGCCTCGGTGCCGACCGTTCGACACACGGGGTCAGCCCAATCGATAAGTGAGCTTGGCGAACTGCCCCATTCGTTCCACCTCGACCAGCGTCATCCGGTCGGACAGGATCCGTCGCGGCAGCAGCGGTGCGCCACCACCCAGCGTCACCGGCGTGATCCCGACGATCACCTCGTCGAGCAGGCCCGCATCGGCGAAACTTCCCGCCAGCTCACCACCACCGATGAGCCAGATGTCACGGTCCCCCGCGGCCGCGACCATCTGCTCGTGCACCGGCTCCACCACCCCCTGCACGAACCGCACGTTCGCGTCCGCGATCACGGGCAGTTCGCGATGGGTGAACACCCAGCAGGGCCGATCACCGTAGTTCTCGCGCCAATACTCCGGCGGATTGTTGGCCGCCATCCACTCGTAGGTGGTCGCGCCCAGGCACAGGGCGCCGATCTCGCGCAGGAACTCGCCGATGTCATCGGTCGCCTCGTCGGCCTCTGACACGGCCAGCAGCCAGTCCAAGGAATTGTTCGGGTCGGCGAGATAGCCGTCGAGGCTGGCCGCGGTGTAGTAGCGAGTCGTCATGGACATCGATCCTCACACCAGAACCTGACATCTCCTGTCAGGGTTGCGCGACGGGTTTCAGCCGTTCCAGCGGCCGGTGGTGGCGAATTCGTCGAGGATCGCGGTGGGGGCGGCGAGGTCGAGGTTCTGGGCGGTGACCCAGGCGTCGTCGAAATAGGTACCCGAGTAGCGGTCGCCGCCATCGCACAGCAGGGTCACCACGCTGGCGCTACGGCCGGACTCGAGCAGCTCCGAGACGAGGCTGAACGCGCCCCATAGGTTCGTACCGGTCGACCCGCCCACCCGGCGGCCCAGCACGTCGCTGGCGTGGCGCGCGGTGGCGATCGACGCGGCGTCGGGCACCGCGATCATCCGGTCCACCACCTGACCCACGAACGACGGCTCCACCCGAGGTCGGCCGATCCCCTCGATCCGCGACGGCAACCCGGTCTCGAACCCGGCGTCACCGGACTCGTACCCGCCGAAGAACGCCGAATTCTCCGGGTCGACGACCGCCAGCCGGGTCGCGTGCCTGCGATAACGGATGTAGCGGCCGATCGTGGCGCTCGTGCCACCCGTGCCCGCGCCCACCACGATCCACTCCGGAATCGGATTCGTCTCCAACGCCAACTGCTGGAAAATGGACTCGGCGATGTTGTTGTTGCCCCGCCAGTCCGTGGCCCGCTCGGCATGGGTGAACTGGTCCATGAAATGCCCACCCGACTCGGCCGCCAACCGCTTGGCCTCGGGATACATCTCCGACGGACAGTCCACGAAATGGCAGCGACCACCCTGGGCCTCGATCAGCGCGACCTTCTGCGGCGAGGTGCTCGCCGGCATCACCGCGACGAAATCCAACCCGAGCAGTTTCGCGAAATACGCCTCGCTCACCGCCGTCGACCCCGACGACGCCTCGACCACCGTCGTCCCCTCGGTCACCCACCCGTTGCAGATCGCGTACAGGAACAGCGAGCGCGCCAACCGGTGCTTGAGACTGCCGGTGATGTGAGTCGACTCGTCCTTGAGATAGAGCTGCACCGGCCACCGACCCGGCAGCGGATACCGCAGTAGATGGGTGTCGGCCGACCGTTGGGCGTCGGCGTCGATCAGCCGGACCGCGTTGTCGACCCAGTCCCGCGACGCGCTGCGATCGAGGAACCTCACGCCGAGGAGCTGTCGTCGTCACCCCGTAGTCGAGCCCGCAGCTGCGCCTTGTCCTGGCGACGGCGTTCATCGACGACGGCGATGTCCTCGTTCACCCGCACCCGCAGATTCTTGAACGGCGTCAACGTCAACGACAGCGGCATCGCCACGATCAACGCGAACAGGGCCGCGACGATGATCGGAACTTCGACACCGATCAGCGTCGCAACGCCTACGATCAGTGCGGCGATCAACACCACCAGCCCGATCCGCGCCAGCGTGTAGAGCGCGAGATTGCGCGCCAAGCGCTTGCGTGCGTCCTGCTGACCGGTTGCTTCGCTCACCACCTCAGCCTAATGGTTGCCGCGGCGCACCCTGTTCGCGGCTTTTGTCTATTACTTCCCCTTTACCAACAGTAGGTGGTTCGACTACATGGGGGTCGCAGTGCGACGATGACGCCACTGATGAGGGAACTGTCGAGAACGGAGAGGTTAGCTATGACTGCGATCACCGTCGGCCTTCAGGACACTCTGCTGACACCAGGCCAAGTGGCCGCCATGTTCCACGTAGACCCCAAGACCGTCACCCGGTGGGCGCATGCGGGCAGGCTCGGTTCGCTGCGCACGCCGGGCGGGCATCGTCGATTCCGCGAGTCCGAGGTCTTGCAGTTGCTCAAATCGCTCACCACCGAGGCAGCACCGCGCTGACTCACGGGCTGACGCGAGCCCGCACGGGCTCGCGTTCACCGTAAATTTCCCTCCTCGTGCGCATGCGTACATCGGCTACCCTCGATAGCAGGAGGTGAGCGACGTGACGTACCTGTTGGCACTCATCGCGATCGTGGCCATCGCGGTGCTGTGCTGGAAGGCGTTCGGGCCCCAGCGCCCGAGCCCCCGATCCGGCCCGCCCCCGCGCAGACCCGTTCTCGGTCCCGACGACGACCCGGAATTTCTCTGGCGCCTCGGCAAACAACCCCGCGACGACTCCGGCCCCACCGAGTGACCCCGCGATGTTGATCACCGTGAGCTGAGGCACATACCCCCGTTGTGCGGTGAAAGCACCGGGTAGATAACGTATTCCGGTGATTGATGTGCAGCAGGGTTCCATCCCGACCACTTGGCGCGCGGCCGACGGCAGCGCCGTGACGTTCACCGAGGCGCGCTCGGAGTGGACTCGCGCGGCACACGAGGTGCTGGCCGACACCGCCACCCGGTTCAACAACTTCATCGTCAACACCGAACTGGCCGAGCTGGTGCAGGAGGAATCCGGCATCCGCACGCACGTCAAATGGCAGCACTGGCTGCCCGTGGTGCTCGACAAGGTCTCCGAGCACTGTCACAAGAACAACGAGCCGCCGCTGAGCGCGCTGTGCGTGCGCAAGAACCAGACCGTGGGCACGAGCTACCGCCACATCCTCGAACTCGCGGGCCTGCCCATCCCCGACGATCTCGAGATGCACGCCGCCGCGGCCCGCTGGCAGTGCTACCAGCACTACGCCACCGACCTCCCCGCCGACGGCGGCCTGCCCACCCTGCCTCCCAAGGTCGCCGCCATCCGCCACTCCACCTCCGCGGACCTGGCCACCGCCGAAAAAGCCGAAGCCGCTGTCAAGCGCCCTTCCACTTCCCGCCGCACCGTCGCGGTCCCCAAGCCCGAACCGGTCCGCAAACCGGTCTGCCTGCACTGCCACGTAGAACTCCCCGCCAACGGGATCTGCTACTACTGCTGAGAGGTCGCGAGCCCGGCCGCACCACGCCCGGGCTTCCCTTCCGCTCCAGTTCCGAGGCCGTCAGCCCTCGATCCGATGAACGAGTTCCCTACCCCGCTGCCTCGGCGTCCACCCTCGGCGCAGCGCCTGGTGCACCACCCGCGCGACCAACCGCGGAGTGATGACCGTGCCGTGATCAACCCAGGTGACCATCCGCTGCCCGTGGCCCTCGGCCACTTCCACCACGATCGCCAGCCCAGGCTCATCATTCGGCGCGACCACCCACCGGTACCGCTCCCCATCCAGGTCCAGAATCCGTGTTCCCTGCCGCGCCAATCCCATGCGACGACTGAACACTCCCCCCACCGACATATTCAACGGGTTTTCATGGCCCCCACATCTCGGCCCGGGCGACGAACTCGGATCAGGCGCAGCTCGGCATGCCGAAGCCGCCGGTGCTGGAGCCGTTGGTCAGGCATAGGAGGGCGAGGGTGGGGAGGGCTGCTGAGCCTGATCGGGGGTCTGCCCAGGCCAACCACGGGGCGGTGTTGGAGCCGGTGTCGACGATGGGCTGTGCTGGCGTGGGAGCGGCTGAGGCGGTTGCCGGTGTCGATACTCCGCAGCCCAGCGAGACCGCTATCGCCGCGATCACGCTGAAACTTCGACCACGCATGTGCTCACACTCCTCGAACGTTCGTCAGGACATCGAGAAGGTAGCGCACTCAGCGCATTGTGAAACGCCCGCATTTTTGTGGGGTTGCGTGATCAGGCGCCCGGGGGACGCGATCGCCTAGTTCAGGCCCGCGTAGCTGTGCAACCCGCTGATCACCATGTTGATGATGAAAAGGTTGAAAAGCATCGCGGTGAAGCCGGCGATGTTGATCCAGGCGGCCTTGGTGTCGCGCCAGCCGGAGGTGGCTCGGGCGTGGAGGTAGGCGGCATAGAGGACCCACGCGATGAAGGAGCAGGTTTCCTTGGGGTCCCAGCCCCAGAAGCGGCCCCAGGCGGCTTCGGCCCAGATGGCGCCGAGGATGACGCCCGCGCCGAAGAGGGGGAAGCCGATGATGGTGGTTTTGTAGGCGAGCTGGTCGAGGGTGCGGGCGTCGGGGAGGCGGCGGGCGATGGTGCCGAAGATGCTGTCGGATTCCTCGCCGGCGGGCTGACGCATGCGGAACAGGTAGAGCAGGCTGGCGACGCCGGAGACCAGGAACACGCCGCTGCCGACGCTGACGATGGTGACATGGATGGGCAGCCAGAACGAGCGCAGCGCGGGGACGACGGGGGCCGCGTCGGCGTAGAGGACGGTGCCCGCCAGGAACATCAGGATCAGCACGGGGACCAGCAGGAAGGTCCACATGGCCCGGTAGCGCTGGTCGCGCAGGAAGTACAGGCCGATCACCACGGCGGCCGCGGTGGCCATGGTGGTGAACTCGTACATGTTGCCCAGCGGGAAACGGTGGGTCGCGAAACCGCGCAGCACGATCGAGGTGATGTGCAGGACCGCGCCGACGACCAGGACCGAGAAGGCCATGTTGCCGAGGCGTTCGCCCAGCGGTGTGGCCTGGGGCGTCTCGACCCGGCCGGGCAGCCCGGGATCGCCCGCGGGGACGAGTTCGCGGGCGGCGACCTGTTTGGCCCGCGCCGAGGCGTACTGCACGATCAGCAGGATCGTCGCCAGGGTGTAGATGGCGATAGCCGACATGAACGCGAAGTCGCTGTAGCGTGCGAGCGTTTCGTCGATCTGCATCAGGATTCCGTCTCCGTGTCGAGTGCGCGCGTCCGTGCCCGTAGTCGGTCGAACTCGGCGCCCCAGCCCGCTTGGTCGCTGCGGGCCAGACCACCCATCTCTACTACGGTACGTCGTTGATCCACGGTACCTGCCGCGACCTCGCCCGGGTACGCCCGGACCCAGATCCGGCGGCGTTTCACCAGCAACGACACCAGCAGACCGGCCATCATCGTCAACGCGGTCACCAACACCCACTGCTGGGCGGGGTCGTGCGAGACCTGCAGGTTCACGAACTCCTCGGCGCCGTCGAAGGTCACCTTGGTGCCGTTGGGCAGCGTGGTGGACTCACCGGGACGCAGGTTGACCCGCGCCTCCTTGGTCAGGCGGCCCTGCTTGATCATCTCCGGGTCCAGCGCGAACAGCGACTGCGAACGGCCGGTGTCCAGGCCGGTGTTGCCCCGGTAGACGTCGACCGCCACGGCCGGATCGTCCATCGTCGGGAACGAGGAGGTCAGCAGGTTGCCGTGGAACATGGCAGTGGGTGCGAACAGGCCTTCGATGGCGATCTGGTTCTGGCGACGTTCCTCGTCGGTGGCGTACATGCCGCCGGGCGGATCGATGCGCAGCACACCGCTGGACAGGAAGGTCTGCGCGTCGTCGGGCCGCCACTGGATGGTCTCGGTGCGGGTCTGCCCGTTGGGGAAGGTCACCGTGAAGGTCGGCGCGAAACCGTGTCCCTGCAGGTAGATGCGGTCACCGTCGGCGCGCAGCGGATGGTTGACGCGCAGTTCGGTGCTGCGCCAGGTGTCGGTGCGCAGGTCGTCACCGGCCTGGTACTCGATATTGGAGTGGAACATCTCGGCCTGACCGGTGGGCAGGTAGTCGGCCTTGAAGTCCTTGACCTTGATGCACAGCGGCGTCATGCCGGTGCCGTCGTTGACATTGCCCGCGCGGAACGAGTCGAACACCGCGGGCGAGGTGGTGCAGAAGCCGGGACCGTTGTTGGCGATCACGATGACATTGCCCTCGTACCCGAACAGCTTGCCCAGCGCGATCGCGACCAGCAGTCCCACCAGCGACAGGTGGAATACCAGGTTGCCGAACTCGCGCACGTAGCCCTTCTCGGCCGACAGCGTCACCTCGCCGTCGCGCTGACCGGGCCGCACCTCGGTCCGCCAGCCACGCAGCGACGCCTGGGCGGCCTCGATCACCTGCTCGGGAGTGCGCTCGTCGGTGTCGCTCGAGTGGTGCGGCAACCGGCCCAGATTGCGCGGCGCGGGCACCGGCGGGGTGCGCAGGGCCCGGTAGTGGTCCCAGCAGCGCGGCAGGATGCAGCCGACCAGCGAGATGAACAGCAGCACGTAGATGGCGGTGAACCAGAAGCTGCCGAACACGTCGAACAGTTCGAACCGGTCCATCCACGGGCCCAGCGTCGGCCGGTCGAGAATGTACTGCTCGACCTTCTGGGTGTTGAGACTGCGCTGCGGCAACAGCGCGCCCGGAATGGCGGCCAGCGCGAGCAGGAACAGCAGCACCAGCGCGGTGCGCATGCTGGTCAGCGAACGCCAGGAATTGCGGACCATGGCCCACACCCGGGCAGGCAGCGACTGCCGGACGGGCGGAGTGGGGGTGGTCGGCGCGGTCAGTGTGTCAGTCATCAGATCGGAAGAGTCACCTCGGAGACGAACCCGTCACGCACCCAACCGACGAACTGATCCCACGCCCCCGTGACCAGTGCGACGCCGACGGCGACGAGCAGAACACCCCCGATTACCTGAATGATGCGCGAATTGCGCCGCAGCCACCCGACCCCGCGCAGCGCACCGGCCGACCCGAAGGCCAACACGATGAACGGCAGCCCGAGACCGAGGCAGTAGGCCACGATCAAGCTCACCCCGCGCACGGCGGTGGTGCCCTCGGTGCCCGCGGACACCGCCATCACACCCGACAGCGTCGGGCCGAGACACGGCGTCCAACCGAGCGCGAACACCCCGCCCAGCAACGGCGCGCCGAGGATGCTGGTGAGCCTGCGCGGCTCCATCCTGGTGTCGCGTTGCAGGGCGGGAACCAGACCGATGAACACCAGACCCATCAGGATCGTGACCACACCGCCGATGCGTTGCAGCAGCTCCCGGTTCACGTTCAGGGTCTGGATCACGCCGAACACGGTGGCCGTGGCCAGCACGAACACCACCGTGAACCCGGCGACGAACAGCCCGGCGGCACCGGCCACGCGCAGCTTGGCGCTACGGCGTTGCGCGGTGAGCGTGCCTGCCTGCGCACTGGTGGCCGGCGGTGCCTCGGCACCGACCAGACCGGCCAGATACGACAGATATCCGGGCACGAGCGGCACGACACACGGTGACGCGAACGACACCAGGCCCGCCAGCAGGCAGGCTCCCAGCGCCAACAGCAACGGACCCGATGCCGCGGTCTGCTGGAAGGAATCCCCGACTGCGGCGAGCGGTATCACTCGTCGGTGCCCGCGTCGTCTTGCTGCTCGTCGCGCGGCAACGACAGGGTGCGCTCGGTCTCGGCCGGTTCAGCGGGGCCGAAATCGAACAGCCCGGCACCGGCGACACTGCGCGGGACGGTCGCGATACCGGCCCAACGGTCATCGACCGTCCAGCCTGCACCCATGCGGCGCGCGCCCTGACGGGGGCGACACGCGGTCAAGTTTCCGGGACGACGACGGCTCACTGCTTCTCCTCGGCGGCGATTTGCTCGACCACGGGCTGCAAGTCTTCTGCCAATAGCGAGCGAAGGAAGACCGCGGCGACCCGGTGCTGACGATCCAGGATCAACGTGGTCGGGATAACACTGGTGGGAAAGTTTCCGCCGAGCGCGAGCAAGGTTCGCATCGACGGGTCGTAGATGGACGGGAACTCGATCTTGTTGTCCACTACGAAGTCCTGGGCTTTGTCACGCTGGTGGTCGCGGACGTTGATTCCCAGGAACGCGACGCCTTGATCTCTGGTCGCCGCGAACACTTTTTCTAGCGCGGGCGACTCGGCGCGGCACGGGCCACACCACTGTCCCCACAGATTCACGACCACGATCTGGTTCGGGAAATCATCGACCGAAACGATCTTTCCCTCGTTCATCAGATCGGGCCCCGAGAGCGTGCCGATCGTCCCGCGCGAGGCGGGCGGGTCATATCTGATATCCGTTTTACCACCGGGTGAGACGAATTCGAAGGTCCCACCGCCGGTGGCCACCGCATCGGTACCGGTCGAGCAGCCCGCGGTGGCGAGTACCAGCGCGGCCGACGCGACGGCGATCAGCACCCGCGACCGATGGCCACGGGTGGATCCCGATGAAGTGCGGACAATCATGCGCCGTGTACCGACGGATCCGACGCGCCCGCGGGCTCGGAGTAGACGATGTCGACGAGGGTGTCGCCCTGGTAGACCAGCGAGGTCAGCGAGGCGAGCGAGCACTGCCGGTTGCGCGGGTCGTGCCACAACCGCTGGCCCTGCAGGAATCGGCGCAGCGTCCACACGGGCAGCTGATGCGAGACCAGCACCACCTCGTGGCCTGCGCCCTCGACGCGGGCCTTGTTGACCGCGGCGAGCATCCGGTGGGCGATCTGCAGGTACGGCTCGCCCCACGACGGGGTGAACGGGTCACGCAGCTTCCACCAGTGCCGGGGCTTGCGCAGGGCGCCGTCACCGACGGACACGCGCAGGCCCTCGAAGGTGTTGCCCGCTTCGATCAGGTTCTCGTCGGTGCGCACGATCAGGTCGTGGGCGGCCGCGATCGGGGCGGCGGTCTCCTGGGCGCGCTGCAGCGGCGACGCGATCACCATCGAGATGTCGTGATCAGCCAGCGAGCGCGCGACCGCGTCGGCCTGGGCGCGACCGGTGGCCGACAGGCTGAAACCGGGCAGGCGGCCGTAGAGGATGCCGTTGGGGTTGTGCACCTCGCCGTGGCGCAGCACGTGCACGATGGTCTCGACGCTCGACGGGTCGTCGTCGAGGGAGGGCGGGGCGGCGGCGGGCGCGGGGTGGGGCGCCTCGTCGCTGTTCGCCGGGACGGGGGCGAATTCTGCGTCGGGCTGGTCGGAGCTCACGCTGGGGATCCTTCGGGGGTTGCGGCCGCGGCCGCGAGGGCGGCGGCGGGCAGAGCGGCGGCGATACGGTCGAACGCGTCCTCGTCGAGTGCCGCGGAGACGAACCATGCCTCGTACGCGCTCGGCGGCGCGTACACGCCCGCGTCGAGCAGGGCGTGGAAGAAAGCGGGGTAACGCCAGGTCTGGCTCGCTTTGGCGGCGGCGTAGTCGGTCACCGGGCGGTCGGCGAAGAACACGCTCACCATATTGCCTGCGAACTGGACTTGATGCTCGACCCCGGCCTCGGTCAGCGCTTTCGCGAACAGCGAGCCGAGGCGACCGGCGTTGCGGTCCAGCGCCGCGTACACCTCGTCGTCGGCCGCGCGCAGCGTCGCCAGGCCGGCGGCGACAGCTACGGGATTCCCGGACAGGGTGCCCGCCTGGTAGACCGGGCCGAGCGGGGCGAGGTTGTTCATGATCTCGGCGCGACCGCCGAACGCGGCGGCGGGCAGGCCACCGCTCATCACCTTGCCGAAGGTGTAGAGGTCACCGGCGACGCCTTCGCGGCCGTACCACCCCGCGGCGCTGACCCGGAAACCGGTCATCACCTCGTCCATGATCAGCAGCGCGCCGTTGTCGTGGGCGAGGGTGCGCAGGCCCGCGTTGAAACCGGGCAGCGGCGCGACCGCGCCCATGTTGCCCGCGGCGGCCTCGGTGATGACGCACGCGATCTGGCCGGGGTGCGCCTCGAAGGCGGCGGCCACGGCGGCGAGGTCGTTGTAGGGCAGCACGATGGTGTCGCCCGCCTGGGCGCCGGTGACGCCGGGCGAGGTGGGCAGGCCGAGGGTGGCCACGCCCGAGCCCGCGTCGGCCAGCAGCGCGTCGACGTGACCGTGGTAGCAGCCGGAGAACTTGATGATCTTGGAGCGACCGGTGAAGCCGCGGGCGAGGCGGACCGCGCTCATGGTGGCCTCGGTGCCGGAGTTCACCAGGCGCACGCGCTCGACCGGGTCGACCCGGGCGGCGATGGCTTCGGCGAGTTCGATCTCGGCCTCGGTGGGCGCGCCGAACGACAGTCCGCCGGTGGCGGCCTTCTGCACGGCTTCCACGACGGCGGGGTGGGCGTGGCCGAGGATCATCGGACCCCACGAACACACCAGATCCACGTACTCGTTGCCGTCGGCGTCGAGGAGGGTGTAGCCGTTGGCCGAGGCGATGAACCGCGGCGTACCGCCGACCGAATTGAACGCACGAACCGGGGAATTGACACCACCCGGGATCACCGAGGCTGCCCGCTCGAAGAGCTGGGCCGAAACCGGTACCTGCGTAGGACTCACGGATTCCAGTGTCTCAGTTCGCCTCGGCACGCCGGACGACAGGGTGGAGCACAGTGACCCAGACCGCAGCGACCCACCGGCGACACGCCCGACACGCCGCCCGGATTCCCGTCGATAGTCGGGTCTAGGGCCATTGGCCTGCGGCTACGCTCCCCCGGCCGGTGTGGTGGGCGAGGACACAGCAGGCGAATCCGTCGGCGCTCGACTAGGGCGTCGGTGCGCGATGCCTACCGAGAACGCGGACGACGGCGTCGATGATCAACAGGCCCGCCACGATCACCAGCGCGGTGGCCAACACCAGCATCGGCGGCACGTACCGCACGGCCACGAAACCGGGATGCTCGTCGGTGCCGGGGAACTCGGTGAGACGACGCGCGTCTCGCCAGCTCAGGACCGCGCAGGCCGACAGGAGCACGGCGAGGCCGAGTTCGAACAGCGCGATCGAGCGTCTCATTCCTGCGATCCTGCCAGGAACAAGATCGAATCAGCCGACCAGGCTCGGGAGCAGAATCAGCGCGATCACGGCGAGGGTGAGCACCACCATCAATCCGAGGACCAACAGGTCGCGTCGCAGGCTGTGTGGCTGCTGAATCACCACGCGCATCAATGCCTCCGCTCAACCGATGTGATAAACCTCACCATACACTGTGTCCGGTCAGCGCCGGCGCGACTGGAAATACTTGGTCGAATCCGGGCGGTAACTCAGATACGCGGCACCCGCGGCCAGCACGCCCTGCACGATCGACGCGCCCCCGGCCACGATCGTCGCGGGACCGACCTCGTCGGCGAAGGTGAACATCGTCGCGAGCGCGCCGATGCTCAGCCAGACCGCGACCACGGTCAGCACCGTGCGCGCCCACAGCTTGCCCTTGCTCATCAGATGGGCGATGAGCACCGTGAGACCGCCCAGCAGCACGCCGATCACCGCGGCGAACACGAAGGACAGCACCACCATCAGATCCACGGTGGACGCGGGCAGCGGCGGGTCCACCTTGTACATCTCGACGACCTGCTCGGCGACCTCGTCGCGGCGGCCGAACATCGTGAACAGACCCGCCACGGTGGACACGACGCCGAGGCCGGCGACACCCCACCACAGTTGTCGAGAGGTGACGAGGTCCTCGGGCAGGGGAACGAGCTCGGGTTTGTGCGGTGGAACGATCACGACAACCAGTGTGCTGCCTCGGTCGCCCAGTAGGTGAGCACGATGTCCGCGCCCGCCCGCCGGATGCCGATCAGCGACTCGAGCACCGAGGCGCGGCGGTCGATCCAGCCGCGCTCGGCGGCGGCGGTGATCATCGCGTACTCGCCGGAGATCTGGTAGGCCGCGACGGGGACCGTGGAACGGTCGGCGACATCGCGCAGGATGTCGAGGTAGGACATCGCGGGCTTGACCATCACGATGTCGGCGCCCTCGGCCAGGTCGAGGTCGAGTTCACGCAGCGACTCGCGGCGGTTGGCCGGATCCTGCTGGTAGGTGCGACGATCGCCTTCCAGCGAGGAGCCGACGGCCTCGCGGAACGGGCCGTAGAAGGCCGAGGCGTACTTGGCCGTGTAGGCGAGGATGGCGGTATCGGTGCGTCCGACCGCGTCCAGGCCGCGGCGGATGGCGCCGACCTGGCCGTCCATCATGCCGCTGGTGCCGAGCAGATCCGCGCCCGCGTCGGCCTGGGCCAGGGCCATCTCGACGTAGCGGTGCAGGGTGGCGTCGTTGTCGACCGCGCCGTCGGTGCCGAGCACGCCGCAGTGGCCGTGATCGGTGAACTCGTCCAGGCAGGTGTCGGCCATCACGACCGTCGCGTCACCGACCTCCTCGGCCAGTGCGCGCAGACCCCGGTTGAGGATCCCGTCGGGATCGCTGGCCTGCGAGCCGATGGCGTCCTTGTCCTCGGGCAGCGGCACGCCGAACAGCATCAGCCCGCCCACCCCCGCGGCCACCGCCTCCACCGCGGCTTTGCGCAGCGAGTCCAGCGAGTGCTGGTACACCCCCGGCATGGAGCTGATCTCGCGCGGCTCGTCGAGGCCGTCGGCCACGAACATCGGCAGCACCAGCTGACGCGGCTCGAGCGTGGTTTCGGCGACGAGGCGACGCAATGCCGGTGTCCTGCGCAACCGCCGCGGGCGGTCGAAAGCGGTCATAACCCGCAGAATACGCTGGCGCTCCCCTGGTCGCCGCGGCGACTACAGCGGGTCGGCGGTTCGGGCCAGTTCGCCGAGAATCCGCTCGAAGGTGGCGAAGACCGGCGGCGGGCCCGCCGAGCCCCAGGACTGGTCGGTGAGCAGGATCGCGATCACCGGGCCGTCGGTGGACCAGATCGAGCCGAGCCCGCCCGCCCAGCCGTAGGCGCCGGCCCGCGGGCCGTCGGGGAGGTCGCGCAGTTGGACACCGACGCCGTATCCCCATCCCGCGCTGCCGTCGGGGCTCGGACCGCCGCGCGCGAGTTGTTCGGGGGTGAGGTGGTTGGTGGTCATGGCGGTGACGGCGCGTTCGGACAGGATCCGGGTGCCGTCGAGTGCGCCGCCGTCGCGCAGCATGCGGGCGAAGCGGTGGTAGTCGGCGAGGGTGGAGACCAGGCCGTCACCGCCGCCCTCGAACGCGGGCGGGGTGCTCCATTGACCGTCGACGGGGTCGAAAACCGTACGGGCGCCGTCGATCTCGGCGTAGTGCGGGCTGAAGCGGGCCAGCTTCTCGGCCGGTACGGAGAAGCCGGTGTCGGCCATCCCGAGGGGGCGCAGGACCCGGTCGGCCAGGAATTCCGAGAGCGGCCGACCGGCGGCGCGGGCGACCAGCAAGCCCAGGACCGACGCGCCGACGTGGTACAGCCAGCGTTCGCCGGGTTGATAACGCAGCGGCAGGGTGCCCAGTCGCGCCAACCAGGTGTTCGGTGCCGGCATCCGCGCGGGAGTCGGTGGACCCCACCCGAGTTCGAGGTCGTTCCAGGCCGCGTCGAGGGGCGTGGGTGCGAAGTCGGCGAAATCCATGCCCCAGCCGAGGCGGAAGGTCAGCAGGTCGTCGACGGTGATCGGGCGGTTCGCCGGGACCGTGTCGGTGAGCTCGGCGGCGGGGTTCGCCAGTACCCGGCGGTCGGCCAGTTCGGGCAGCAGCGCGTCGACCGGTTCGGCCGGGTCGAGGACGCCGTCGTCGATCAGGATCGAAGTGGCGACCGCGGTGAGCGGTTTGGTCATCGAGGAGATGCGGAAGATCGTGTCGGTGCGTACCGGGGTGGTGCCCGCGGCGTCGAGATGGCCGATGGCGCCGGTGGTTACGTCGTCGCCGATCGCGACGAGCCAGGCCAGGCCGGGTAGTTCGTCAGCCGCGATATGCGCGCCGAGCCGTCGGTCGATCTCGTGCACCGTCATCGCCGCTCCTCGAGGTGGGTTGCGCTACTAGACCACAGCCCTCCGACAGCTATCGGTGATTGCCGAGCAGCAGCGCTTCGGCGAGGTCGACAACCCGGTGCGGCGAACCTGTGGATAACATCGAAACCCTCTGAAGCTCAACGGCTTCCGCGTGAGAGCACCGAAACTTGTCGGTGGCCCTCGCTATAATCGAAAGCGTGTTCGAGGGTTCCGACGAACGGGGGCGGAACCCACACGCAACGGGAGGACGCCGCATGAACGCCATCGCCGCTCAGACCACTGTCATCACCGCGCCGTACGTGCCGCTGGAGAAGAAGCGACTACCCGCGGGCCGTCCGCGCCGCTGGTACGTGACGCACAACCGTCGGCTCAAGGCCATGCGGTTGACGATCGCGCTGCTGGATTCCGGTGTCTACCTGCCCAATCAGGCCACCAACGAGACGATCCGACGCACCGCCGAGAAGATCGACATCCGCCCGCCTTCGGATGCCACCTGTCGACTCGTGCGCACGCTGCTGCGCTACAGCCGGTGACCCTGATACGCCGAAAGCCCGCCGTCGCGGGCGGGCTTTCGGGGTTTCTCCTGAGATCAGCGGCTGCTGCTGCGGCGGCTCTTCTTCCGCGGCGGCGGCAGCAGGCCCTCGGCGCGCAAGCGCGACGCGTGCTCGGCCAATGCCTCCACCAGCGGGCCCACCTGCGCCGCCTCGGGCTGCACATCCACCCGCAGCCCGAACTCGATCGCGGTCTCGGCCGTCTTGGGGCCGATGCAGGCCACGATGGTGCGCGCGTGCGGCTTGCCCGCGATGCCCACCAGGTTGCGGACCGTGGAGGACGAGGTGAACAGCACCGCGTCGAAACCGCCGGTCTTGATCATCTCGCGGGTCTCCGCCGGCGGCGGCGAGGCGCGCACCGTGCGGTAGGCGGTCACGTCGTCGATCTCCCAGCCGCGCTCGCGCAAGCCCTCGGCGAGGGTCTCGGTGGCGATGTCGGCGCGGGGCAGCAGCACCCGGTTGACCGGGTCGAACACGTCGTCATACGGCGGGAAGTCGGCCAGCAGGCCCTCCGAGGACTGTTCGCCGCTGGGCACCAGCTCGGGGTTGATGCCGAACGAACGCACCTTCTCCGCGGTGGCCTCGCCGACACAGGCGATCTTCACACCGGAGAACGCGCGAGCGTCCAGACCGAACTCGGCGAACTTCTCCCACACCGCGCGCACAGCGTTGGTGGAGGTGAACACCACCCACTGGTAGCGGCCGTCGACCAGGCCCTTCACGGCCCGCTCCATCTGGGCCGGGCTGCGCGGAGGCTCCACCGCGATGGTCGGCACCTCGATCGGGATCGCGCCGTGGGTCACCAGGCGCTCGCTCATCTCGCCGGCCTGATCCTTGGTACGCGGCACCAGCACGGTCCAGCCGTAGAGGGCACGCGACTCCCACCACGACATCTTGGCGCGCTTGTCGACTTCCTTGCCCACGGTGACCACCAGCGGGCCGACCAGCTCGGAAGCGGCGTTGTTCAGCGAGGCCAGCGTGGCCTCGATGGTGCGCTGCTGACGGGTCGTGCCACGCACGGTCACCGCGACCGGGGTCTGCGGGGCCAGCCCGTGCTCGACCAGCGCGCTCGCGGTCTCGGCCAGGTGACCGGAGGTGGCGTGCAGCACCAGCGGGCCGGGGGCGGCGGCCAGCGCCGACCAGTCCACCTCGCCGCGCACATCGGCCTCGGTGTGCCCGGAGCCCAGCGCGATACCCGCGTAGCTGGGCACCGCCGAGCCGTTGGGCAGGCCCGGCAGCACCTCGAACACCATGTGCGACCGGGTGACGGCGTTGACCTCGTTGATCACCGAATCGGTGGTCAACGGGTCGCCGGTGACGATGCGGACCACGTCGTGACCGTTGCGGGCCTCGGAGATCAGCGTCTTGGCCACCTCGGCGGGCTCGCCGAGGGCGGGCCGCACGTCGACCCGGCTCTCGCCGTCGGCGCCGGGCTCCACGGCGATGCCGATCAGGGCGAGCACGCCCTTGTCGACATCGGGGTCGGTGAACGCCAGCGTCGCCCGCTCGAGCACCTCACGGGCGCGCACGGTCAGCAGGGCCGGGTCGCCGGGGCCGGATCCGACGAAAAGGATCCGCCCTGGTTGCTTCTTGGTAGCTCGGCTGCTGCTCATCGGTTGTTCTCCATCGGGCTGGAATTAGGGAAGTCGGTGGGTGCCGGTTCGTCTGTGACGCTCAGCAATGCGCGAGCACCCAGGTCCAGCAGTTCGCGCGCCAGCGTGCGGCCGAGTTCGGCCGCGTCGCTCGGGGCGCCGACGATCGAGGCGCGCAGCACATCCGAGCCGTCGATCGCGGCGGCGCAGGCGCGCAGCGAGAGTTCGTCGAAGATCCGGCCGTCCTCGTCGATCGACTCGACGACCTCGGCCAGCGCGCCGATCGGTGCGGTGCACCCCGCCTCGAGCTCACCGAGCAGCGAACGCTCGGCGAGCACCGCGGCTCTGGTCGCGGCGTCGTCCAGACCGGTGAGGATCTCGATCACCGCCGTATCGTCGCTGCGGCATTCGACCGCGAGGGCGCCCTGTGAGGGCGCCGAGAGCATCTGCACCGGTTCCAGCGATTCGGTGATCGCGTCGGTGCGCCCGATCCGCGAGAGCCCGGCGCGGGCGATCACGATCGCGTCGAGCTCGCCCTCGGCCACCTTGCGCAGGCGGGAGTCGATATTGCCGCGCAGCGGAAGGATGTCAAGACCCAATCCCAGTGCGCGCAACTGGGCGGCGCGGCGCGGCGCCGAGGTGCCCACCCGAGCACCGGCGGGCAGCTCGCCCAGCACCAGACCGTCGCGGGCGACCAGCGCGTCGCGCGGGTCCTCGCGGGGCGGAATCGCGGCGATGACGAAGCGCGGATCCTGCGCGGTGGGGAGGTCCTTATAGGAGTGCACGGCGATGTCGATCGTGCCCGCGGCCAGCTCGTCGCGCAGCGCGGAGGTGAACACGCCGACACCGATCTTCTGCACCGGCTCCGCCGACAGATCGCCGGGGGTCTTGATGACCACCAGTTCGGCGGCCTGCCCCGTCGCGATCAGCGCATCACGGATGGTGCCCGCCTGTGTCAGCGCGAGCAGGCTGCCGCGCGTGCCGATCCGCCACGGCGAGCCGGTGCTGCCTGCGGTCACGGTGTCCTCTTCCTGCACTGTCGTGGTCATGCGGTTTCCTCCTGCGCATGCCCGAACGGCGCGGCGTGGTTTCGCACGCTGCCTGTCTCGGGCCTCGACTCAGTCATGCGGGCGTGCTCGTCGGCCAGATGTGCTGCGGTGAAGTCGTCGGCGAGGGCGGCCTCGCCGGTGGCGTTCGCGGCCACCTCCATGGGCGCCGCGACCGCCTGTACCGCACCGGGTTTCAGTTCGAACAGCTCCCGCAACGCCTCGGCGTAACTGTCGCCCCCGGGGGTCGAGGCCAGCTGTTTGACGCGCACGGTCGGCGCGTGCAGCAGCTTGTCGACGACGCGGCGCACGGTGCGCGCCACCTCGTCGCGGGCCGGATCGGCCAGGTCGGGCAGTCGCGAGTCCAGGCGGAGCAGTTCGGCCTCCACCACATCGGCGGCCCGCTGACGCAGCGCGGCCACCGTGGGGGTGACCTCCGCCATGCGTTGTCCGGCAAGGTATTTGGCGAGTTCGTCGGCGACGATGTGGCGAGCGGCGGCGGTGTCGTCGGCCGCGGCGCCCGCGGCCGGATCGCGCTGCAGCGATTCGATGTCGATGACGGCGACGCCGGGCAGCCCGGCCACCGCGTGCTCCACATCGCGGGGCAGACCCAGATCGCAGAAGACCAGCGGACGTTCGGCGGCGTCGGTGCGCGCCCGACCCGCGAGCGCGCGATGGGTATCGGCCAGGGTCACCACGGACCCGACCGCGCCGGTACAGGTGATCACCACATCGGTGCCCGCCATGGCCTCGGTGAGCCGCGACATCTCGACCGCCTCGGCGTCGACACCGTGCATGGTGCGCCCGGTCTCGGCGAGGCGCTGCGCGCGCTCGAGGGTCCGGTTGACCACGATCACGCGCGCCACCCCGGCCCGCGCCAGATGCGCCATCGCCAGACCGCCCATCGCGCCCGCGCCGACCACCACCGCGGTCCGGCCGGCCAGCTCGCCGACCACGCCGCGGGCCCGATCCAGCGCCACCGACACCACCGACGCGCCCGCCCGGTCGATCCCGGTCTCGGAGTGCACCCGCTTGCCGACCCGCAACCCGTGCTGGGCCAGCTCGTGCAGGGTGCGCCCGACGGCCTGCTGGCTGTCGGCGCTGGCGTAGGCGCCGCGGATCTGGCTGAGCACCTGCTGCTCGCCGACGACCATCGAGTCCAGGCCGCTGGCCACCGCGAACAGGTGTTCGGCGGCGGCTTCGCTGTAGCGCACGTAGGCGTGCTTGGTGAGGTCGCCCAGCGGCAGACCGGAGTGCTTGGTGAGCAGATCGCTCACCTCGCCGAGGCCGCCGTGGAAGGCGTCGACGACCGCGTAGACCTCGACCCGGTTGCAGGTCGAGACGATCATCGCCTCGGACACATGGCTGGAGGCGAGCAGCCGGTCCACCAGTTTCGGCCGATCGGCCTCACTGATGGCGACCTTCTCCAACACCGAGACGGGGGCGCTGCGATGCGAGATCCCGACCAGAAGAACACTCACGACCACACCTCGCCGCCGAGTTGCTGATTCGCCCGCTGACGCTCGCTCATGGCGTGATCACCGATCCCTTGGTGCTTGGCTCCGTTGCCGAGTGGGGGGTGGCCGAGTGCGGCGCGGTGCGACGCGCTGGCCTGCCGCGAGCCGGTTCGACCGGCGCGGCATGTGTGAGGAGGCTTGGTTGCGGTACCCGGCGCGCGATCCGGCCGGAGCCGACCTGGGCGATCTCGGGCAGCGCGGGCGCGTCGTTGCGCGCGGCGTCGAAGGACAGCATCTGCAGTTCCATCGCCAGATCGACGCGGCGGATCTGCACGTGGGCGGGCGCGCGCAGTTCCAGCGGCGCGAAACTCAGAATCGAGGGCAGCCCGGCCTCGACGAGGTGGTCGCACACGTCCTGGGCGGCCTCGTCGGGCACCGCCACGACCGCGATCGTCGGCGCCAGCGCGGGAATCTGCGCGGTCAACTGCTCGACATCGCGCACCACCAGACCGGCGAAGGACTGCCCGATCACCGCGGGATCGTTGTCGAAGATGCCGACCACGGTGAAGCCACGGACCCCGAATCCGCCGTAGCCGACCAGCGCGCGACCCAGATTGCCCGCGCCGATCAGCACCACCCGATGTCCCTGCGACAGTCCGAGCACGTCTTCGATCCTGGTGCGCAACTTGGCTACGTCATAGCCGACACCCCGCACACCGTTGGGTCCGAGGAAGGAAAGATCCTTGCGCAGCTTCGCCGAATTGACACCCGCCGCGACAGCGAGTTCCTCACTCGATACGATGACAACACCGGAGTCGACCATCCCGGCGAGAACACGGAGATAGGTAGCCAAACGAGTCACCGTGGCCTGCGGGATGTCCCGCACGAGAGCCTTGCCGGAGGCGCCACTCGGCGTCTCGTGCTGCTCTGTCACGTCGTCGGCTCCTCGTTCCGGGCCTGATCGCGGTCCGGATCCTCTGTTTCGTTCACCGGTGTGGGTCGCTGCAATGACGAGAGCGCGACCGGTGCCATAGGGGCGGTACAAATCCCGCCACCGCCGCTGCGGGCCGACGGTGCGGATTGCGTGTCACCACCGTAACCGCTTGTGCAGGCGTTCACAAAGTCGGTGAATTCGGCCTCATTTTCCGTCGCTACCAGCGATGCGGCTCAGGTCGGCTCGCAAACGTGGCTCGTCGACGTCGAAATAGCTGTGTTCACGGCCGTTCAACAGGACCACAGGCAGTCGATCACCGTATTCGGCGCGCAATGTCGAGTCGCTGACCGCGGCTTCGTCGACATCGACCGTGCCGACCGGGAGACCGAAATCACCACAGATGGTCTGTAATTGCGCCAGTGCCGTAGTGCACAGGCCGCATCCGGCGCGGGTCAACAGGGTCACAGTGGGTGTGGGATTGGTCATGAGCCCTATTTAATCCCCGAGCCCGCACCGTGTTGTCGGTGCGGGCGGTTACTGTGGACATGGTTCGCGCGACTAGCGGAGGGTACTGGTGCCGGAACGTTCGAAGGTGACTAGGGCCGGATTCGTCGCAGGGCGATTCGGGGAGTTCCCTGCGCGGTGGCAGCCCAGCCGCCTGGGTCAGGAATTGCAGGAGCAGTTCGCACGGCTGCCACGCAGCCCGTTCGGGCCGAGCGAGGAGGAGCTGCGCGCCAATCTGGCCGGTGAGGCCAGTGCCGACGCCGCGCTCGAACTCCACGACGCCGAACTGGCCGAGCAGGGCACCGATCGTGGGGACGTCCCGCGCGATCTCACGGCCGCGGCGTTCTTCGATGTCGACAACACCCTCGTGCAGGGTGCCTCGATCGTGCATTTCGCCCGCGGGTTGGCCGCGCGCAAGTACTTCAAGACCTCCGACCTGGTCGATGTCGCCTGGAAGCAGGTGAAGTTCCGGGTCACCGGCAAGGAGAACTCCTCGGACATGGTCTCGGGCCGGGAGAAGGCGCTCAGCTTCATCGCCGGCCGTCCCACCGCCGAACTCGCCGCCCTCGGCGAGGAGATCTACGACGAGATCATCGCCGACAAGATCTGGCCCGGCACCCGCGCGCTCGCGCAGATGCATCTCGACGCCGGTCAGCAGGTCTGGCTGGTCACCGCCACCCCGGTGGAACTGGCGAACGTGATCGCCAAGCGCCTGGGTCTCACCGGCGCGCTGGGCACGGTCGCCGAGAGCGTCGACGGCAGGTTCACCGGCCGCCTGGTCGGCGATATCCTGCACGGCCTCGGCAAGGCCCACGCCGTGCGCACCCTCGCCATCCGCGAGGGCCTCAATCTCAAGCGCTGCACCGCCTACTCCGACAGCCACAACGACGTGCCCATGCTGTCGCTGGTCGGCACCGCCGTGGCGATCAACCCCGACTCCGACCTGCGTGAGGTGGCCAAGAACCGAGGGTGGGAGATCCGCGACTTCCGCACCGGACGCAAGGCGGCCAAGATCGGCGTGCCCACCGCGCTGGCCTTGGGCGCGGCGGGCGGCGCGGTCGCGGCCGTGGTGGCCCGCCACCGCGAACGCTGAGCTAGCCGAGCACCACGTTGCGGCGCTTGGCCAGCAGCTTGTACAGGGTCTGCTGAATCGTCTCGCGGACCTGGTCGGTGACCTCGAACATCGTCATCGGGTCATCGGCCTCCTCCGGCTCGTACGCCGTGGTCGCGATCGGCTCGCCGAACTCGATGTACCACTTCGACGGCATCGGCACCGCGCCCAGCAGGCCCAGGTGCGGGAACGTGGGCGTGACCGGGAAGTACGGCAGGCCGAGCAGACGCGCCAGCGGCTTGATGTCGGCCAGCTTCGGGTAGATCTCCTCCGAGCCCACGATCGACACCGGAATGATCGGCACCCCGGTGCGCACCGCCGCCGAGACGAACCCGCCGCGCCCGAAGCGCTGCAACTTGTACCGGTCGGCGTAGCTCTTGCCGACACCCTTGAAGCCCTCCGGGAACACCCCGGCCAGATGCCCGGAGCGCAGCAGCCGTTCGGCATCGGGATGGCAGGCCAGGGTGTGCCCGGCCTTGCGGGCCAGCGCGCCCAGCAGCGGCAGTTCGAAGATCAGGTCGGCGGCCAGCAGGCGCAGCGCCCGCTGCTGGGGGTGCTTGTCGTGCACGGCCAGTTGCAGCATCAGCCCGTCGAGCGGCACGGTGCCCGCGTGATTGGCGACCAGCAGAGCGCCGCCGGTGGCGGGGATGTTCTCGATGCCGGTGGCCTCGACACGGAACCAGAAGTCCGACAGCGGGCGCAGCGCGGGCAGGATCACCGATTCGAGCAGGTGACGGTCGTAGCCGAACTCGTCGATCTGGTAGTCGCCGGTGAGACGACGGCGCGCGAACTCGGCCGTGCGCTCGATCTGCTCGCCGACGGCGCCGCGCAGGATCTCGGTCAGCGACTTGGGCGGGGGCGTCGGCATGCCGGGGCGCCGCTCGCTGAGCGAGGTGACCGGGGTGGGCGTCGCGGGCTGCTCCGGCCATCGCCTGGCCTGTGGTCGTTGTCGGGGCTCGACAGTGACGTCGAGACGAATGACTTTGGCGCCCTCGTTCATGTATGCGCTCCTGAACCGGCCCCGATGAGGCCGAGCAGTTTGTGTTCCGCGACGTCGATCCATGCCGGATCGAAGACAGGCCGCAACGCTGCGCCCGCGATGAAGTCATCGAATGCCTGGACCGTGGTCCAGCGCGGGGTGAAGCCGAGTTCGGTTCGCATGCGGGTGGTGTCGAGACCGCAGCCGAAGTAGAAGTAGTCGGGTTGTTCACCGCTGAAACCGCGCATGATCGGGCCCATCAGGGAGCGACCGACCGTACGGAAGACGAAGAACGGCACCGGCGCCACGATGCGCCCGGCCCGTCGGATCGCCTGTGACATCGCCAACGCGCCGTCCCCGGCGATATTGACCGTGCCGCCGTGAGCACGCTGGGCCGCGTGCACCAGCACCGCGACCGCGTCCTCCTCGTGCAGCAACTGCAACCTGGCCTCGCGCCCGAGCACCGTGGGCGTGACCGGCGAGCGCAGGTACTGCACGCCGCGATCGGCCAGGCGCGGGCCGACGATCGGCGCGAACCGCAGGATCGAGGCCGAGATATCGGGTCTGCGCCGCGCCATCCCGCGCACCAGCGCCTCGATATCGATCATGTCGCGCGCGAACCAGCCCGACGGCGGGGTGCGCGCGCCCATCTCCTCGGTGAACTTGGCCGGATCCTTGGCGCTGCACCCGTACACGGCCGAGGACGACCGCACGACCACGCGCCGCACCGAGGGCGCCTTCTGACACACCGCGAGCAGCTGCATCGTGCCGAGGACGTTGAGATCCTTCATCACCGCGCGACCACCACCGGCCGGCGGGCGGGCCAGCACGGCCGCGTGCACGACGGTGTCGACGTCGTTGCCCTCGATGACCTTGCGAATCAGGGGATTGCGGATATCGGCGCGCACGAACTCGGCGCTGCCCATCCGGCGGCGAAGCTCGCGGCCGGGCGTCATGGTGTCGACCGCGATGACACGGTCGACGCCGGGTTCGGCAGCCAGACGTGCCGCGACATTGCCGCCGAAGAACCGGCTGGCACCGGTGACCAGCACAACTCTCGGCGCGTGTCGTTCCCGCGTATCGGAACTCGGACCAGACCCCACTCAAAGCCCCCTGCTTCTCATGTTTCGCGTACCAGAGTAGCCGCATTCGCGCCACTCGCCGTCACGATCTACAAGCTTTTAACGAGGACGACTCGTCCCGTCACAGTGAGATTCACAAATCCGGACATTTCACAGCGAGAGCCCGCCACCTCGAAAGAACGGGATGACGGGCTCGTCGCGGACACGCGGGCTTACTTGCCGAGTTTGCGCCGCTGAACACGCGTGCGGCGAAGCAGCTTGCGGTGCTTCTTCTTCGACATACGCTTGCGGCGCTTCTTGATCACAGAACCCATAGGGTTTCCTCGCGTTCTCTCTACTCGGCATACACACGCGTTCGTCACGTGCGATCGTTTTGGCGTCGCGCCGCCGGGGCAACCGGACACCAGCGACGGTGCCACCGGCAGGCGGACACGAACCAGTGGTCCATGCTACCGGGACACCCGAGCCCAAACGAAACCGCCCTCACGCCCAGCCGGACCAACTCATCCGGCATCGAAATACGACGTTTCCAGGTAGTCGTGCACCGCCTTCGCGTGCACTCGGAACGAGCGACCGACGCGCACCGCGGGCAGTTCACCCGAGTGCACGAGCCGATAGACCGTCATCTTCGAGACCCGCATCAGGTCCGCGACTTCGGCGACGGTGAGAAACTGTGTGCCACCGCCGATCACGGTTTGCGGGGTGGAGCCGGGGCGCGGTCCGGACGAACCCGAACCACCGCCCGACGCCGGTGAATTACTGGACATTCTGTTCGCAGACATCATGGCACCATTGACCTCCGGCACGTCCGCGCCGCCGGCTTCCCCACCAGCGGAACAGACACGCACGTGCTTCTACGAGCTTAGCGGGACCAGTGGGATTACTGCGACGGGTGTGAGAAATCGGTTTTCAAATCGGGTACCCGTTCGTCACTCGTTCGATGCACCGTGTTCGGCTGAGCGATGCTTGGCCGCGTGCAGGGCCTCGATGAAGGTCGAACGGAGCGCGCCACGTTCGAGTTCGCGCAGGGCGGCGGCGGTGGTGCCGCCGGGTGAGGTGACCGCGGCGCGCAGGTCGACCGCGCTCTGACCGGTTTCGTCGAGCAGCGCGGCCGAACCGATCATGGTCTGGACGACCAGTTCGTTGGCCACCTCGCGGGTCAGGCCAAGGGCGACGCCCGCGTCGACCATGGCCTCGACCACCAGGAAGAAGTACGCCGGACCCGAGCCGGAAACCGCGGTCACCGCGTCCATCTGCGCCTCGGGCACCGTGACGACCTTGCCGACCGCCTCGAGCATCTCGCCGACCTGCTCGAGCTCCTCGGGCTTGGCGTAGCGACCCGGCGAGAGCACACACATGCCCTGCCCGACCAGCATCGGCGTGTTCGACATGACCCGCACGACCGGGAACCCGGCGGGGAGCTTGGACTCGAGCCGCGCGGTGGTGACGCCCGCGGCCAGCGAGACCAGCACCTGGTCGCGGCCGTTGTCCAGATCGGCCTTGGACAGGTCGGTGAGCACCGAGTCGACCACGCCGGGCTTGACCGCGATGACGACGATGTCGGCGCCCTCCACGGCGTCGGCGACCGACTTGCTCACCCGGATCTTGAACCGCTCGGCGAGCTGCGCGGCGCGCGCGGCGGCCGGTTCCACGACGACCAGATCCTTGGTCGCGCGGCCGGATTCCAGCAATCCGGCGACCAGCGCCTCACCGATCCGACCGCCACCGACTACCGCAATTCTCGTCATGAGAACAAGGTTAGTTGGCCCGTGCGACTCAGCGTGCCGCCGGGATCAGGGCGAGCTGACGGCTCTGGGCCACCACGGCCCCGGTCGAGTCGATGACCAGGTGGTCCTCGTCGAACATGCGCTCGCCGACCTCGCGGGAACTGGCGATGACGCGCAACCAGCCCGGCGCCGGGATGCGACGCAGGTAGGTGGTCATCTGCACGGTGGGCGACCATCCGAAGTGGCCGAGGTTCATCGGCACCGGCGGGCTGATGTCGGCGGCCATCATCGCGAAGGCGGCGCGGGCGCGCGGGTCGGCCTCGTCGCCGTCGAAGGGTCGGATCCACAGGCGCAGCCGGGGCGGGCCGGTCTCGCCGCGCAGGAACTCGCCCCAGGTGGGGTCGATCACCAGGTGCGCGCCCTGGCTGACGTGCACGATCGCGCCCAGCGGCGAGTCGGCGGTGTAGCGGATGGAGTCGGACGTGGGTTCGACGGCCATGTCGGTTTCGGGGCCGCTCCAGCGGGTTTCGGCGGCGTCGAGGTGACCGAAGGTGAAGGCAGTGCGCACCAGCACGCGGCCGTTCTGGATCAGGTCGGTGTCGGCCAGGCAGATCTGGCGACCCTTCTTGCGGATGTGGACCGCGTATTCGACCTCGCCGGGGTCGGGGGCGCCGAGGAAGTCGGTGCTGGCGGCGATGGGGGCCATCGCGGCCAGGGATTCGTCGGCTTCGGTGAGCCAGCGGGTGGCCGCGGCGGCGGTGGCCGCGACCATGGTGCCGCCGTGCACCTTCGGGCCGATGGTCCAGGTGTCGTCGATGACGCCGGCGTAGCGGCCGGTCTCGGTGTCGGTGGTGGTGAGCTCGGTCAGGTCGAGGACCCGACTGAACGGCGCGTCGGTCGCTAATTCTCGCGTCACTGGTCACTCCTGATCGAGGGAATGGGGTTCGTACAGCGTACAAGCTGGGTCTTCGGGGCGCTGGGGGCGCTCGAGCGGGGGGCTATCGGCGATGTTCGGGGTGGCGGTCATCGGCGATGTTCGGGGTGGCGGTCATCGGCGATGTTCGGGGTGGCGGTCATCGGCGATGTTCGGGGTGGCGGCCATCGAGGAGGTTCGGGGTGGCGGTCATCCAGGAGGTTCGGGGTGGCGGTCATCCAGGAGGTTCGGGGTGGCGGTCATCCAGGAGGTGGGCAGGCTGTGTTTTTGGAGCGCTGGCGCGCTCGAGCGGGGCCCTGGTGGGCCCCGATCTTCCCTCCCTCCGGGTACTCCTTCGTCGCACCCTCCGGTCAGTCCAGATCGGGGCGGGCCCCTTTGGTAGAGACTTTCACCGGTTACCCGACCGGGGCTGTGTGCGGGGTCGGCGGACGGGCCGCGACCTGTGTTACGGCAGGTCGGCGTGGTGGGGGTCGGGGGCTGTGCCGGTGAGGTGGAGGCGGGCGAAGTCGAGGGTGCGGGCCAGTTGGGTGGCGCGTTCGGTGGTGGTTCTGGCGTTCTGGGTGTTGATCTCGGCTACGGCGTGGCCACGGAAGCCGGTGTGGACCAGGTGTTCGCACAGTTGGGCGCAGGGTTGGGTGCCGTCGCCGGGGACGAGGTGTTCGTCGTGGGCGGCGCCGCGGCCGTCGGCCAGGTGCAGGTGGACCAGGCCCTCGCCCATGCGGCGGGCCAGGTCCAGGGCGTCGGTGCCCGCGGTGGCGGTGTGGGAGAGGTCGAGGGTGTAGTGCTCGAAGCCGATGTCGGTGGGGTCGTAGGAGGGGCTGAACGCGCTCACCGCACGGCCGGGGCCCGCGCGCCGTTCCAGCCTGCGCACCGCGCCCTCGCGGAAGATCGTGTCCGCGCGCATCGGGAACATGTTCTCCACGGCGACCTTCACCGGGTGATGGGCCTCCAGCTCACCGACCTGATCGGCGAAACCCTTGGCGTAGCGGCGCTGCCAGCGAAACGGCGGGTGCACCACCACGGTGTCGGCGCCCAGTGCCTCGGCGGTGCGCACGCTGCGTTCCAGCTTCGCGACCGGGTCCGCCCCCCACACCCGTTGCGAGATCAGCAGACACGGCGCGTGCACGGCCAGCACCGGCACCCCGTAGCGCTTGGCGTAGGACTGCACGGTCGCGATGTCCTGACTGGCCGGTTCGGCCCAGACCATCAATTCCACACCGTCGTAACCCAATTCGGCGGCGTAGCGGAACGCCGCCTGGGTGTTCTCCGGATACACCGAGGCCGTCGACAGCCCGATCGCGATGTCCTGCGCGTTGTCCACGCCTCGCCCACTCCCTGTATTCAGCTGGTACTGAGAAGGAAGGCTAGCGGTCCCATCGTCACGAAGACGCCGACGACCACCGCGATCACGGTGCTGAAGATGTCGTCGGTGCGGCGCAGCACGCGAACCAGCGCCACCAGCCCGAGGATCACCACCATCGCCAGGGCCAGCGCGACCCAGTGCATCCGCTCCCACATGGTCTCGAAGCCCTTGAACAGCAGCATGCCCGCGATCGCGGCACCGGTGGCCTGCGCGGCGAGGATCAGCCACTGACGGCGGTTGTCGGCGTCGGCGTCGGCGCGGGCCCGACCCGAGGTGCGCTTGCCCGGTGCGGTGCCCGCGCGTTTGCCCGGCAGCCGGCTCGCGGCCCGCGACTTGGCGCGACTGGCCACCTTCGACGCGGCGGCCTTGGTCGCCGCGCGCCTGCCCGCCCTGGTCCGCACGGGTTCGGGTTCGTAGTCGTCGTACTCGTCGTCGTAGTCGCCGTCGGCGTAGTCGGACTCGGAGTAGTCGTTGTCGACGTAATCGCGGTCCGGGTAATCGGATTCGGCGTAGTCGTCGGTGACCGGCTCGGCAGCGGCACCGAGTCGATGCACCTCGGTGTGCGCATCGGCGTCGTGATCGGCCCGCTGCCGCAGTAGCTCCCCGGCCACCGACTGCCCGGACAGCAGCGGCTGCTCCTGGCTGACCGGCGACCAGGCGGCCGTCGGGAACCCGCCGCTCTCGGGCGCGGACTTGTCGGGTCGATGCCTGCGCGCCGACCACACCGGCAACCCGCTCGACTTCGGCTCGCCCGACCGCCTGCGGTCCAGCGACGGCCGCGGATCGGCCTCGCGCGCGGGCGGGGCCTCGGGGGCGACCTTGTAGGCCTGGGTGGCGTGGTCGGCGGAACCGGGAAAACCGCCGTCGACGCTCGGGAGGGGCGAACCGTCGAACGATTCACCGGGCCGACCGTTGAAGGCCGTCGCGGGCTTGGCGTTGAATCCGGGCGCGGGCGACCCGTCGAACGACTCCCCCGGCCACCCGTTGAACCCGGCCGATCCGGTCCCCCGGTTCTCCTGGAAATCCAAGCCGATATCGGGCAGCTCGTCGAAACCGCGCGACTGCCCCGGTCGACCCATGAACGCGCGCGGCGCCTCGATCCCCGACTCGTGCAGTGCCTCGAACCCCGACGGCGCGGCCGGCTCGACGGCCTCTTCCGCGGCCTCGGCGGCCCGCCTGCGCGCCGCGCGCCCACCACCGGCCGACGGTGCGGGCGGCGCGGGTTCGGCGGGTTCCTCGGGCTTGTGGCGCCTGCCCCCACCCACGGCGGGGATCGCGCCGGAGCCGAACATCTCGGCGATGCCGGGATCCACCGGCTGCGCGTTCGCGCCGGGCACCCCGAGCCTGCCCGGCGCGCGGGATCCGGCGTCGCGGGCCTCGGCGCGGAACGGCCCGAACGGGTCGGGGCGCGCCGGCGCGGGCAGGTCGGCCTCGGACAGGCCGGTGTGCGGGTCGAAGCGGGTGATCGGGCCCGACATCGGCGAGAACGCGGGCTCGACCGGTCCGGGCGGCGGGTAGGGCGCGGGCTGGTAGGCGGCGGGCGGCTCGTAGCCGGTCGGCGCCGCCGGGGCGGGCGCGGCGTGCGAGTTCGGCTTGACGGCCGCGTTCTCGCCGGTCAGGTCGGTGACCGACAGCCCGCGTCCGCTGCGTCGTCGACGCCCGCCGCCGGAGGCCGCGGGTGCGGCACCCTGCGCGGCATTGCGCGCCAGCAGCTCGGCTACCGACAGCTGCTTGGAATCCTCGCCACTCATCCTGCGTCCCTCCGGCAATTCCTGCCGTATAACTTCGGCCTCGGCAGGCGCTGACCGCTCATGCCGACTCCACTTCCGCCACCGGTGTCACCGGCGGCTCGACCACCGGAGCACCACCGTTGGGCTCGGAGTCCAGTTTGCGCAGGATCAGCCCTTCGCGCAGCGCCCACGGGCAGATTTCGATGCTGTCGAGCGACAGCGCCCGCATGGTCGCCTCCGCGACCAGCGCGCCGGCCACCAGTTGCTGGGACCGATCCGAGCTCACGCCTTCCAGTTCCGCACGGTCCGAGGCGGTCATCCGGGAGATGAACGCGATCAGCTGGCGCAGCCCGGAGCTGGTCAGTGTACGGCGCACCCGCGGCCCGGCGGCCGAGGGTGCGGCGCCGGTCAGGCGGGCCAGCGAGCGGAAGGTCTTGGAGGTGCCGACGGCCAGGTCGGGTCGGCCCGCCTCGATCAGCGTCTTGGACGGGACCACGAGTTCGGCGTCGAGCCAGTCGCGCAGCACCGCGACCTTGCGCTTGCCCGGCGGATCGTCGCGCAGCCACTCGCGGGTCAATCGGCCCGCGCCGAGCTGCAACGACAGCGCCACATCGGGTTCCTCGTCGCCACCGTTGGACAGCTCGAGCGAGCCGCCGCCGATGTCGAGGTTCATGATCCGGCCCGCGCTCCACCCGAACCAGCGGCGCACCGCGAGGAAGGTCAGCCGGGCTTCGTCCTCGCCGGAGAGCACCCGCAGGTCGACCCCGGTCGTGGCGCGCACGCGAGCGAGCACGTCCTCGGAGTTGGTGGCCTCACGCAGGGCCGAGGTGGCGAACGGCATCAGTTCGACGCACCGGGAGTTGCGGGCCAGATCGGCGAATTCGAGGATGGTCGCGATCAGGCGCGCCTCACCCTCCTCGGTGATCCGCCCCATCGAGTCCATGCTCTCCGACAGGCGCAGGGTGGCCTTCGACGAGCTCATGGGCATCGGGTGCCCACCACGATGCGCGTCCACCACGAGCAGGTGGACGGTATTGCTTCCGACATCGAGAACACCAAGCCGCACATGAATACGGTACTTGGTGATCCGGTACAGCGAGCCAGGCGACCGAACTGTTAGCGTCACCGCTTGTGACCGAAGGCGCAGTTGGCACCGCGGAGGCCGGGCTCCGACCTGGGGGAAAGATCGTCGCGGCCCCCGAAGTGGAGCTCGATTTTCCCCGCGAGTGGATCGAGTTCACCGACCCAGCAAACGACGAGCACCAGATCGTCGCCGATATGACCTGGCTGCTCTCGCGCTGGACGTGCGTGTTCGGCACGCCCGCCTGCCAGGGCATCATCGCCGAACGCCCCGATGACGGGTGCTGTTCGCACGGCGCGTTCCTGGCCGACAAGGACGATCGCAAGCGCCTGGCCGGTGCTGTGAAGATGCTCACACCCGCCGATTGGCAACTCATGCCGGAGGCGACCGAGAACGGCAAAGTTGTCAAGAAGGGTTACCTCGAGCTCGACGAACTCGAGGACGAGCCCGCCCTGCGCACCCGCCGTTTCGACGGTGCCTGCATCTTCCTCAACCGTCCCGGTTTCGCCGCGGGCCCCGGGTGCGCGCTGCACATCATGGCCGTGCGCAAGGGCATCGAGCCGCTGGAGGTGAAGCCGGACGTGTGCTGGCAGCTGCCGATCCGGCGCACCCAGGACTGGGTGGAGCGTCCCGACGGCGAGCAGATCCTGCGCACGGTGGTCACCGAGTACGACCGCCGCGGCTGGGGTCCGGGCGGCCTGGATCTGGACTGGTACTGCACCGGCTCCCCCGACGCCCACGTCGGCAAGAAACCGGTGTGGCAGTCCTATGGCCCCGAACTGCGCGAGCTGCTCGGCGCGCCCGCCTACGAGGAACTCTCACGCCTGTGCCGCCGCCGCGAGGGCCTCGGCCTGATCGCGGTGCATCCGGCGACGGTCGAGGCCGAGCGCATCCACCCCGAAGCTCACCATTCGGATCAGGACGTGTGAAAACCTCGCAACAATTCGGTTCACCTGCCTGCCACGCACCGGTCACCCGGATCGGGTTGGATAGCTGATCATGTTCAAGAAAGCACTCTGCGCGGCAACCCTGATGATCGGCGCCACCGTCGCCCTCACCGGCCAGGCCGCCGCCGAACCGAACGGCGACCCGGCCAAGTACGCCGACTTCACCACGAGCTTCGTCAACTACACCGACCCCGCCGCCCTCAACGCCGCCACCGACGGCAAATACATCATCATCAGCCCCCAGGGCACCTCCTCCACCATCGCCTGCCGCGGCAACGGCACCGACGTAGAGATCTACGACTGCCAGCAGGAGGACGCCTTCGGCTGGTACCCCCTCCGCAAGATCGACACCCCCCTCGGCCCCGCCTGGAGCTCTATCTGATCGGCGGCCGGCACCGCGGGGTTTTCGGCCCCTTGAAATCCGCCATGACCACCCAACCCAGCCCCGCACATCCCGACCTCTAGGAGGGATCGCCGCGCAGCGGCGTAGCGGCCCGGCCGCGAGTTAGCCGCCGTTGCGTCCGCGGCGCAGCCGCCAGCAACGGTGGCTAACTCGCGGCCCCTGGGGGCCGCGCTCGAGCGCGCCAGCGCTCCAAAAACACAGCCTGCGCAACCCCCTGGGACCAGTACCCCCCAAATCTCCCCCCCAACGCAAAGAACCCGCCCTAAGACGGGTTCCCTGCAAAACAACCTCAGGCCTCGAGCTTGTACCCCAACCCGCGCACAGTCACCAGATGCTCCGGCTTGGCCGGATCAGCCTCGATCTTCGACCGCAACCGCTTGACATGCACATCGAGCGTCTTCGTATCGCCCACATAGTCAGCACCCCACACCCGGTCGATCAACTGCCCACGGGTCAGCACCCGCCCGGAGTTGCGCAGCAGATACTCGAGTAGATCGAACTCCTTGAGCGGCAACGTAACCTGCCCCCCGTTGACATGCACGGTATGCCGATCCACATCCATCCGCACCGGCCCGGCCTCGAGCACATTGTTCTCACTACCCGAGTCCAGCTCGTCACCCGCGCCGCGCCGCAGCACCGCCCGAATGCGAGCGATCAACTCCCGCGCCGAGTACGGCTTGGTGACGTAATCGTCCGCGCCGAGTTCGAGCCCCACGACCTTGTCGATCTCGCTGTCGCGCGCCGTCACCATGATCACCGGTACCCCGCTGCGCAGCCGCAACTGCTTGCACACGTCGGTGCCGCTCATGCCGGGCAGCATGAGGTCGAGCAGCACGATATCGGCGCCGGAGCGGTCGAATTCGGCCAGCGCGGAGGGTCCGTCGCCGACGACGGTGACATCGAAGCCCTCTTTGCGAAGCAGGAATGCCAGCGGGTCCGCCAGCGATTCCTCGTCTTCGACGATCAACACACTCGTCATCTGCGTGCCTCCACACCGTTCGTTCGTCCCGCGAGAGTCCGCGTGACGGTGGTTTCTCTTGTGGTGGGCTCCGACGTCTGTTCGGCGTCCTCGTCCCCATCGGTTTCCAGATGGGCGGGGATGCGCAGGGTGAACGTCGAGCCGGTGCCCAATTTGCTCCACAGCGTGATCTCGCCGTTGTGGTTGGCCGCCACGTGTTTGACGATGGCCAGGCCGAGCCCGGTGCCGCCGGTCGACCGCGAACGGGCTTTGTCGGAGCGGAAGAACCGCTCGAACACCCGCTCCTGGTCTTCCTTGGCGATCCCGATGCCGCGATCGGTGACCGCCATCGCGACGTGATCGCCGCGCAGCGACCGGCTCACCGACACGTGCGAACCCTGCGGCGAGTACGCGATCGCGTTCTCCACCAGGTTCGACAGCGCGGTCACCAGCAACGTTTCGTCGCCGAGCACTTCCAGCCCGTTGGGCCGGTCGGTGCTGACGGTGATGCCCGCGGCTTCGGCGGCGGTGCGCGAGCGGTCGACCGCCTGCTGCACGACCGCGTCGACGTCGACCACGGCCAGGTCGGGCAGTTTCTCGGCGCCCTGGAGTCGCGAGAGCGCGATCAGCTCGGTCACCATCTTGCCCAGGCGCCGGGATTCGCCGAGGACGCGGGACCCGAAGTGGCGCACCGCCTCGGGGTCGTCGGCCGATTCGAGCATGGCCTCGGCCAGCAGGCTCATCGCGCCGACGGGGGTCTTGAGTTCGTGGCTGACGTTGGCGACGAAATCGCGGCGGGTGGCTTCCATGCGCGCCTGCTCGGAGTCGTCGTCGGCGAACAGCACCACGAAGCTGGTCTCCTCGCGGGAGAGCCGCCGCGCCACGCCGCGCACCGCGATGCGGCCGCGGCCGGGTGAGGGGTTCTTGGCGGTGAGGTCGAATTCGGCGGATTCGCCGTTGGCGAGCACCTTCTCGACCGCCGACCAGGCGCGTTCGTCGAGCAGCCGGTTGCGGACCAGGCCGAGTTCCTCGGCGCGCGGGTTCACCAGCACCACATCGCGGTACTCGTCGACCACGGCGATCCCGGATTCGGAGGCGAGCACGATCAGGTCGAGCACCTGCGACATCGTCAGCCCGGTGTCCTCCTGCGTGCGGGCGGCGTGGCGGGCGTTGACGAACGGGATCAGCAGGCCCCCGACTGCCAGTCCGACGACAGCCGCGAGGACTGCCAACAGCACGGCCTGCGGAACACTCACAGGATTGATCGTACGAGTGCGCGGCGTTCTCACGTTGCCGGGTCGACGAAGTTTCGCGCAGGTCACGGGCACTTGGCATGGTGTTCGCGTGCCGTTCACCCGGCGGGCACTTGACCATTCGCCGGGCGTGTCACTCGCCGTCGCGGGCCGGTCTGACGGCGTACAACCCGGCGTGACTCATGCGCGAATCACATGAATCACCAACGAGCAGTTCACAGCCCACCGCACGGCCGCTCCCCCACCCCCAGCGGCGGTTCCCACCCGTCGCGGCACCCCGCGACCCACCGATTTCGGACCGCCGCCGCGAACAGTTCGCTGTGACATTGCGGACCCCCGAACACACGAACGGCCCCACACCTCGAAGCGGTGCGGGGCCGTGGCGTGCGGGGTTACTTGCCGCCCTGGTTGGCGACCGCGGCCGCACCGGCGGCGGCGGCTTCGGCGTCGAGGTACTCGGCGGGCTTGACCGGACGCAGGTTCTCGTCCAGTTCGTAGACCAGCGGGATGCCGGTGGGGATGTTCAGGCCGGAGATGTCGTCGTCGGAGATGCCGTCGAGGTGCTTGACCAGCGCGCGCAGCGAGTTGCCGTGGGCGGCGACCAGCACGGTCTTGCCGGTGACGAGCTCCTTGGCGATGGTGTCCTCCCAGTAGGGCACCATGCGCGCGACAACGTCTTTCAGGCACTCGGTCGTGGGGACCTCGATGCCGGCGTAGCGCGGGTCGTCGGCCTGGCTGTAGGGGTTGTCGGACTGGATCGGCGGCGGCGGGGTGTCGTAGCTGCGACGCCAGAGCATGAACTGCTCCTGGCCGTACTCCTCGCGCACCTGCTCCTTGTTCTTGCCCTGCAGGTTGCCGTAGTGGCGTTCGTTGAGGCGCCAGTCGCGCACGACCGGGATCCAGAGCCGGTCGGCGGTGCCGAGGGCGTTGTCGGCGGTGCTGATCGCGCGACGCAGCAGCGAGGTGTAGACGATGTCGGGCAGGATGCCCGCTTCCTTCAACAGCTCACCGGCCCGTTTACCCTCGGCGATGCCCTTGTCGGTCAGTTGCACGTCCACCCAGCCGGTGAACAGGTTGAGGGCGTTCCATTCGCTCTCGCCGTGGCGCAGCAGCACGAGGGTGTAGGTCATAGGGGCCATTCTGACATTGCGGTGCGCTCAGGCCCACTCCACCTCGTCGAAGCCGACGTTCATGGCGTGTGGGCCACCGGCGATCAGGGCGTCGATGTGTAATCGCGACGCCACCGAGTCAACCTCGCGCACGACGGCGCACACCCCTTGGAACGGACCCTCCGGAATATGGACGACATCGCCCGGCACGTAGTCGGCAGCCACCTCACCGAGGCTACGCCCGTGAACGCCGAGCTCAGCCCAACGCGCCCAGGCATTCTCGAGTTCGGACCGAAGAGTCCCCACCCGGCCTGCTCATCGGCTCACCGCGAACTCCCCTGCGCCACAGCCTCGATCGCCAACACACCCGCTCCCACCAGCGTCGCGCCGTCGCTCAACGTCGACAACTCCACCTCCAGTTCCCGAATGAACGACAGCCCCGAATGTCGCGCCACCGCGGCCCGCAACGGCCCCCACAGCGGTTCCCCCGACTGCGCGAACCCGCCGCTGATCACCACCCGATCCACATCCAACAGCGCGGCGGCCGACGAAATACCCTGCCCCAGCGCGGTTCCCGCCCGCGCCAACGCGGCCACCGCGACCGGATCCCCCGCATGCGCGGCCGCGGCCAACTCCACCCCGTCGACCCCGGCCCAGCCCCGCGACCGCGCCCACCGCACGGCCGACATCCCACTGGCCACCGCCTCCACGCACCCGAATCCCCCACAGGGACAGGCGGTGTCATCCCCGGACACCACCATGTGCCCGATGTGCCCCGCGTTCCCGGTGCGCCCCACCACCACTCGCCCGTCCGCGATCATCCCCCCGCCGACCCCCGACGACACCGTCAACGCCAACCCGTTGTCCACCCCGCGCAACCCGCCCACCCGATGCTCGGCCAACACCAAACAGGCCCCGTCGATCGCCAACCGCACCACCGCGTCGGGAAACAGCGTCCGCACGTGCTCGACGATCGCGAACCCGGCGCGCCACGGCCCCAGATTCAACGGCGCCACCACCCCCGCGCGCACATCCACCGGCCCCGCCGAACCGATCCCGACCGCGCGCACCCGGTTGTCACCCGCCACAGCGAGCAACAGGTCGCGGCAGGCCGCCCACGGATCGGCCGTCCCCGCCGCGACCTGTCGCACACCGTGCGGTCGGTAGTCCGACCCCACCGTCGCCGCCGCGAATTTCGTCGCTCCGATGTCCAGCGCGAGCGCGGTCATGGGCACCTCTTCCTCCGGTATCGCCGCAGTTGGCTCCGGTCACGATGTGAGTAGTCACAGTTTGTGGCATCCGACACTTTGATTACTGGTCGGTACAAGTCACAAGTTTTCGTTAGATACTTCGACGCGGGTCGGGTCATCTCCCTTGGGCAGCACTACATCTGATGAAGGAAAGCTGTGTCGAAATTTGTCGTACTGGTGTTGAGCTTGCTGTGCGTGAGCTTCCTCGCCGCTCCCGCGGGCGCCAACCCGCTCTATCCCACGCCTGATCCGGATCCGTTCTTCGCCGCGCCCGCCGATATCGGCGAGCTGGCTCCCGGTGACGTCGTGCGGACACGTCGCATCGACACGTGGATGTACCCCGGCACCGAAGGCCACCAGGTCGCGTTCCGCTCCACCAATTCCTCGGGCAACGCGATCATGGGCGTGACCACGGTGCTGCTGCCGATCGGCGTGAAGAACCCGCCGCTGGTGTCCTACCAGGCGCTGATCAACTCGATCGGCACCCGCTGCAACCCCTCGCAGTCGCTGTTCAACGGCGAGCTCCAGGACGCGCCCGGCGCCATGCTGCCGTTGGCGCGTGGCTGGGCCATCTCGGTGCCCGACTACCTCGGCCCGACGGTCGCCTACGGCGCGGCCAAGCTCAGCGGCATGATCACCCTCGACAGCGTGCGCGCGGTGCAGAAGGTCGCCGAGCTCGGTGTCGGTTCCTCGCCGGTCGCGCTGGCCGGTTACTCCGGCGGCGGCATGGCCACGGCGTGGGCGGGCGCGTTGCAGCCCACCTACGCGCCGGAGCTGAAGCTGGCGGCCGTGGTGTCCGGCGGCATCCCCGCCGACCTCGAACTGATGGCCGACGCGCTCGGTTTCGCCCCGCACCCCGGTTTCGGGCTGGCCTTCGCCGCCGCGATGGGCATCGAGCGCGAGTACCCCGATCAGGTGCCGGTCTCCGACCAGCTCAACGAGAACGGCCTGTGGTTCCGTGAGTTCACCAAGGACGCGTGCCGTCGCTTCCTGCTGTTCCACGGCATCCTGCGCAACGCCGAGCAGATGGCGGCGTCCAAGGAGCTGCTGAGCAGCCAGGTGGCCCGTGGGGTGCTGCGCGAGAACAGCCTCGTGCACTTCCAGGGCGCCCCGACCGCGCCCACCTACATCTGGCAGGGCAAGTACGACACCCTCACCCCGTACGGCCCGGTCGCCCAGACCATCGGCCACTGGTGCGGGACGGGTTCGCCGGTGCAGTTGAACACCGTCGAGATCTCCGAGCACATGACCGCCGCCGTGGCGGGCTTCCCCGACGCGTGGAACTACGTCGAGGCCCGCTTCCGCGGCGAGCCGGCGCCGTCGAACTGCTGAGCTGAGCACCGAGGCCGGACAGGAACTCTCCTGTCCGGCCTCGTCGTGTGTCAGGGCTTGTCGGCCTCGTCGATGATGTGCTCGAAGGCGCGCAGGTTCTTCAGCGACTCCCCGCGCGAGACCCGCCACTTCCACTCCTTGCGAATGGATTCGGCGAACCCGAGTTCGAGCAGGATGTTGAAGTCGTTGTCGACCGCCTCGAGGATCTGGCCGAAGATCCGGTCGAGTTCGTCGGGGGTCACCGATTCGGCCGACATCCGACCGACCAGGTAGATGTCGCCCACGTTGTCGAGGGTGTAGGCCACCCCGTAGAGGCGCCGGTTGCGGCGCAGCAGATACTTGTAGACGCCCTCGAAGTTCTCGTCGGGCTTGCGGCACACGAACGACTCGGTGCGCACGCCGTGCTTGCCGAGAGTGAGCATCACCGTGGTCTTGAGCTTGCGCTCACCCGGCAGCACGACGATGAAGGTGTCCTCGCCGTGGCGGGTGTATTCGATCTCGCGCTCGCGCAACGTGTCGTCGATAATCCGCGAAACGCTGTCCTGCGACACGTCGCTCACCTGCGCACTCCCGTCCGGCGCCGCCACAGCGCCCGCGATCTGGCCTGACTGGTCTCGCCCGCGTGCAGGGCGATCGGGCCGCGTTCGGCCCGGAATCCGACCATGGCCGCAGCGTAGCTGTCGAGCAGGCCCTCGGCGGTGTGCGCCCAGGAGAACCGGCTCGCGTGCGCGACGGCGGTGGCGCCCATGCGGGTGAGCCGGTCGGGGTCGTCGAGCAGGGCGGCCATGGCGTCGGCCCAGTCGGGGGTGCGATGCCCCGGCACCAGCAGCCCGGATTCGTGATCGCGCACCGCGGTGCCGAGGCCGCCGACATCGGCGGCGAGCACGGGCGTGCCGCTGGCCTGCGCCTCGATGGCGACCAGGCCGAAGGATTCGTTGTAGCTGGGCACGGCCACCACATCGGCGGCCCGATACACCTGGACGAGCGTGTCCGCGGGCTGCGGCGGCAGGAACGTGACCCGCTCGGCGATGCCGAGATCGGCGGCCAGCTCGATCAACGCGTCCGGCCTGGCCAGCCCGGTCCCCGAGGGTCCGCCCACGATCAGCACCCGGAGCTTGCGGCTCGGATCGCGCGAGAGCAGTTCGGCCGCAGCCCGCACCAGCACATCCGGCGCCTTCAACGGCTGGATCCGGCCGACGAACGCCACGATCTGCTCGTCGGCGCGCAGCCCGAGTTCGGCGCGCGCGGCGAGCTTGTCACCGGGCCGGTAGCGGCTCAGATCCGCGCCGGGCGGCACCACGTCGATGCGGTCGCGGCGGGCGCCGTAGAGCTCTACGAGCTGGCGGGCCTCGTCGCCGGTGTTGGCGACCAGCCGGTCGCTCTCGGCGATCACCTGCTTCTCCCCGATCACCCGCGTCTCGGGTTCGGGGGTGTCCCCGTCGGCCAGCGCGGCGTTCTTCACCGCGGCCAGGGTGTGCGCGGTGTGCACCAGCGGCACCCGCCAGCGATCGCGCGCGAGCCAACCGACCTGCCCGGAGAGCCAGTAGTGCGAGTGCACGAGGTCGTAGTGGCCCGGCAGGTGCCTGGCCTCCTGGCGCAGCACCTCGGCGGTGAACGGGCACAGCTGCGTGGGCAGCTCCTGCTTGTCGAGTCCCTCGAACGGTCCGGCCACCACGTGCCGCACGAGCACGCCAGGTCCGGCCTCGGCCACCGGCGGCAGTTCCGAGGAGGTCGCACGGGTGAAGATCTCCACCTCGGTGCCACGTTTGGCCAGCTCGAGGGCGGTTTGCAGCACGTAGACGTTCATCCCGCCCGCGTCCCCGGTGCCCGGCTGCGCCAGCGGCGAGGTGTGCACCGACAGCACCGCGATGCGGTGCGGCAGAACTTCGGGACGACGCTGACTCACACACTCCAGTGTGCACTCCTCGACGCCACCGACCATCCCCGTACCCGGATCGGTGACAGCTGTCACAGCGCCTTCGTCAGCGCCGCCTCGAACACCGGCCAGGATTTGTGCATGTCCTGTTCCCAATAGCCCCACGAGTGCGTGCCGTTGGGCCGCAGGTCCACCGTGGCCGGGATGCCGAGCTGTTGGAGCCGATCGCGTAACTGCTGGGTGCACAGATTGGTCACGGCCTCGAGGGAGCCGCCGAAGAGCACCTGGGTGAGCAACTGCATCGGGTCACGTTCGGCGGCGGGGGTGTCGAACGGGCCGGGCAGTCCGTTGCCGGAGGAGATGTAGACCTCGGTGCCACGGAACGATTCGGCCTGGAGATAGGGGTCGTTGGCCGTCCAGGCCGGGTCGGTGGGCGGACCCCACATATTGACCGCGTTGCCCATCCGGCTGCCCACCACGGTGCGCACGATGGCCTGTCCGCGGGGGTCGCTGGTGCGCACGCACCCGCTGTAGGACCCGATCGCCCGGTACAGCCCCGGTTCGGCGAGCGCGAGCTGGAACACCGAGGTGCCCGCCATCGACAGTCCCGCGATGGCGTTGGCGCCGGTGCCGTGGAATTCGGCGTCGATCACCGGCGGCAGTTCCTTGGTGAGAAATGTTGCCCACCGAGGTTTGCCCAGCACGGGATCGTTGGCGCGCCAGTCGGTGAAGTAGCTGCCCGCCCCGCCGAACGGGATCACCACATTGACCTGTTTGTCGCGGAAGAACTCCACCACATCGGTGCGATCGAGCCAGTTCCCGTCACTGCCGCCGCCCACACCGTTGAGCAGGTACAGCGTCGGCGCGGGCGCGTTCGGATCGGCGGCGCGCAGCACACGCACCCGCGTGACCATGTCCATCGCCGGCGAGTACACGCCCACGTCGATCGTGCGGTCGGCCTGTTCGGCGCGATCCTCGATCCGTGCCGCCCCCGGCTCGGCACCCACCGGAAACGCCCCGACGACAGCACCGCACACCAGGGCGAGTACCGCCACGACCACGCGCGCGCCCACCATCATCGAACTCCGATCTCGACGCGTAAATGCTCGTCTCCATCTGTGATCCAACGACATCAGGCGAACGCTACTCACCTATTTCACAGAAGTCTGTGACGATTACCAGAAGATTCGACGCGGACCTGTTCGATCAAAAGCTGTTGTGCGCGAGTACAATCACGAGCCGATCACATCGGTGCCGCAGACCAATCACACCACCGCCACTACCTGCTCAGATGCCGCGTGCGACATTGCCAGCAATTGCTAATTTCGGCGTGACAAATCCTGCGAATAATTCCGCGAGACAGGAAATTTCGCGCGTTCAGCGCACGCGCAACGCCGTGGCGAACAGCGGCCACGACCGACGCAAATCATTGCGCCAGTATCCCCACGAGTGTGTCCCGTTCGGCCGCAGATCCACCGTGACCGGGATGTCCAGCTCGCGCAACCGACCGGCCAACTGCTGGGTGCACATCGCGGTGACCGCGTCGAGGATCCCGCCGATGACCAGCTGATCCACCAGCTTCATCGAATCGCCATCCACCCCCGGCCCGTCGACGGTGTCGAGCCCGCCCGCCATCCCGTTGCCCGAGGACACGTACAGCGCCAGCCCGCGCAGCCGATCGGCGTGCACGAAGGGATCATGGGCCGCCCAGCGCGGATCGCCGGGCCGCCCCCACAGATTCACCGGATCGCCCTTCTGCCCGGCGACGACGGTATTGACCATCATGTGCCCCTGCGGCCCACTCGTGGACACGCAACCGCTGTAGGAACCCGCGGCCCGGTAGAGCTTCGGCGCGGCCAGCGCGAGCTGGAAGGCCGCGGTGCCCGCCATCGACACTCCCGCCACGGCGTTCACGCCGGTGCCGCGGAATTCGGTGTCGACGACGCCGGGTAACTCGCGGGTGAGGAAGGTCGTCCAGCGCTGGCGCCCGAGCACGGGGTCGTCGGCCTGCCAGTCGGCGTAGTAACTGCCCGCCCCGCCGATCGGCATCACGACGGTGACCTGCTTGTCGGCGAAGAATTCCTCGGCGTCGGTGCGGGTCAGCCAGTTCCCGCCGTCGCGCCACCCCGCACTCGGCCCCGCGCCGCCGTCCACACCGTTGAGTAGATACAGCACCGGCGCCGCCACCGCGCGATCGGCGGCGGGCAGCACCGCCACGGTCACCGACTTGCCCATCGCCGCCGAGTACACCGTCAACTCGACCACCCGCCCGGGTCCCGGCTGCGCCGAGATCAACCGCGCCGAATCCGGGATCGGGCTCGCCTGCGCGGCCGGGGCGACGCACGCCACCCCCGCCGCGAACGCCAGCACACACCGCGTCAAGACGCCCATGCGCCACCTCCATGCCCGGCCGCCGACATGGCCGTCGAGCACAGAGTAGGGCGACCTCACCCGCCCCGGACACATTTCTGAAACATTGCCAAGTCACAGATTTTCGGGGCGGCGAACCCCTAGAGCGCGTCGATGAACTCGCTGACCTCGGCGACGAAGCGCTCCCGATCCTCGATGAACAGCCCGTGCTGGGCCCCCTCCCAGAACGACCCGCGCGCGTCAGGAGCGGTCTCGACGATGTAGCGACCGTTGTCGGCGGGCACCACCGGATCCTCGACACCGTGCAGCACCAACACCGGAACATCAAGGGCGCGCAACGTTTCGGTGTTGTCGACCGTGCGATAGAACAGCGCCTTGCGCACCGACGGCGCCGTCGCCAGACTCCCGCCGAACAACCGCTGCGCGTCGGGCCCCTTGTCCGCGCCCGGCCCGGTATTGGCGTTGCCGAACACCGCGAACGCGCGCACCGCCCGACCGGCCGCCTCGTCGAACACCCCCGGAATCGCCTTCGCCATCGCCGGTCCCACCGCCGCACCCGGCACCTCGGGCCCGATATGGGCGGTCGCCCCGCAGTAGACGACCCCCGCGACCGCCGAGGTCCCGTAGGTGGCGAGGTAATCCGTGGCGACGATTCCGCCGTAGGACCAGCCAAGCAGCACCGCCCCCGCGTCGATCCCCTCCGCCGCCAGCACCGCGGCCACATCACCGGCCCACGCCGTCGGATCGTCGTAGCCGGTCTCCGGATCGTCGGAGTAGCCGTGCCCGCGCAGATCCACCGCGATCACCCGATACCGCCGCGCCAGATCGCTCGCCGCCGCACCCCAGCAGCGCAGATTCCCCGCCCACCCGTGCAGGAGCACCAGCGGTCTCCCCTCGCCTTCCACCCGGTAGACGATCCTCGTCCCGTCCGCACCGACCGCATCACGAATAGCCATACCGACAGGCTAACCACGTTTCACATCACCGTGATCGCAGTCATGGCGAGCGCGAATCCGCGGCTAATAGGATCGACCAACATGAGCAATCGCACCGCCGTCGTCACCGGAGCCAGCTCGGGAATCGGTGAAGCCACCGCCCGCGAACTGGCCGCGCAGGGTTACCACGTCTACCTGGGCGCCCGCCGGTTCGACCGGGTGCAGCGGTTGGCGCGGGAGATCGGCGGCATCGCACTCGAACTCGACGTCACCTCCGAGGACTCGGTGCGCGCGTTCACCGACGCCGTCGACCACGTCGACGTGCTGGTCAACAACGCGGGCGGCGCGAAGGGCCTGGCGACCGTACTCGACGCCGACCTCGACGACTGGCGCTGGATGTGGGAGACCAACGTGCTGGGCACCCTGCGCATCACCAAGGCCCTGCTGCCCAAACTCATCGCCTCCGGGGACGGCCTGATCGTCACCATCACCTCCATCGCCGCCCAGCACACCTACGACAACGGCTCGGGCTACACCTCGGCCAAGCACGCCCAGGGCGCCGTGCACCGCACCCTGCGCGGCGAACTGCTCGGCCAACCGGTCCGGCTCACCGAGATCGCCCCCGGCGCGGTCGAGACCGAGTTCTCGCTGGTCCGCTTCGACGGCGACACCGAACGCGCCGCCAAGGTCTACGAGGGCATCGACCCGCTCTACGCCGCCGACATCGCCGAGATCGTCGGTTTCGTCGCCTCCCGGCCCCCGCACGTCAATCTCGACACCATCGTCGTCAAGCCCCGCGACCAGGCCGGACCGGGCTCGTTCGCCCGTCGCTGACGTGAGACGCGCCACCCACCCCGAGGACAGCTGAGGCGTTCGAGTGGCGAGCTGAGCGGCCGGAATTGATACTGAGGACGATCCCTTCCGGCATTGCCGCCGATTCGCCATAACGTGCGAATGTGCGTTAACGTGCGCGTTTGCCGTTAGCCAGTCCTAGGAGTAGTACGCCGATGCCCGGTTTCAAGTCCGTTTTCAGCGGGTTCAAAGATTTCCTGATGCGCGGAAACGTCATCGACCTCGCCGTGGCCGTGGTGATGGGCACCGCGTTCACCGCCGTCGTCACCGCGGTCACCAAGGGCGTGGTCACCCCGCTGCTGGCCGTGTTCGGCTCGAGCAACGAACTGGGCCTTGGCGTCCAGCTGATCGCGGGCAAGCCCGCCACCTTCATCGCCATCGGCCCGATCATCACCGCGTTCATCGACTTCGCGATGGTCGCCGCGGTGCTGTACTTCGTGCTCATGCTGCCGATGACCACCCTCAAGAACCGCTTCGGCACCACCAAGGCCGCCGAGCCCACCGAAACCGAACTCCTCATCGAGATCCGCGACCTGCTCGCCAAACAGCACGGCCTGAGCGTCGACGAAACCCACGCCCTGAGCAAGGAACGCGCGAACGAGTCCGCGGAGTCCTGACAGCTGGTTGGTCCGCCTCTCCGCTGTCCCGCCTCTCCACTGTCCCGCCTCTCCACTGTCCCGCCTCTCCGCGATTTTTGCCGACAGCGGGGAGGCGGGTTGCGTCTCGCATCGGGCATGCGGGTCAGTACGTGACCAGTTTCGGGCGTGCCCGGTGAGTTACCCATGTTCGTGCGAGATCAGTTATCGCGTCTGGGAAAAGCCACGGGAATAGCTGAGCCTCCTATGCTTGTTATTGCGTTCATACGCAGATAAGCAGATTGGGGAGGCGGCACATGAGCACCGCACTGTTCGCGCATCGTGATTACCGTCTGCTCTTCACCGCCCAGGTTGCGGCCCTGTTCGGCACCGGCTTGACCACCGTGGCGCTGGGGCTGCTCGCCTACGAGTTGGCGGGTGGTGACGCGGCCATCGTGCTCGGGACCGCGCTCACCCTGAAGATGGTCGTCTACGTGATCGTCGCCCCGATCGCGGGCGCCTATGCCGGGCGGCTGCCGCGTAGGCGATTTCTGATGGCGCTCAACGGGATTCGTGGCGTCATCGTGGTCGCGCTGCCGTTCGTGGACCAGATCTGGCAGATCTACGTCCTCATCACGCTGCTGCAACTCGCCTCGGCCGCCTATACCCCCACCTACCAGGCCGTTCTCCCCGACATCCTGCCCGATGAGCGCGACTACACGAGGGCGCTCTCGGCCGCCCAGCTCGCCGCGACCATGGAAACTCTGCTCAGTCCCATGCTGGCCGCGCTGGCCCTGAGCCTGATCAGCTTCCACTGGTTGTTCGTCGGCACCGGACTCGGCTTCGCGATCTCGCTCGCGCTGGTCGCGGCCGCGCGCATCCCGAACGCGGCCGCCGCCGACGGCGCGATCACCGAACGCCTGGTGGCCGGCCTGCGCCTGTTCGCCGCGACTCCGCGCCTGCGCGGTCTGCTCGGTCTGAATCTCGTGGTCGCCGCGGCGGGTTCGGTGGTCATGATCAACACGGTGAACTACGCGCGCGACGTACTCGGCGCCGACCAGTCCGGCGTGGCCGTGCTTCTGGCCGCCAACGGCCTGGGCACCATGCTCGTCGCCCTCGCCCTGCCGCGAATCCTCGACCGCCGCGGCGAGCGCCCGGTCATGCTCACCGGCGCCGCGTTCCTACTCACCGGCCTGGCCGCCGCCTTGACGCTATCGACCCTGCCCACCGGCCCCTGGCACTGGCCCGCCGCCCTGAGCACCTGGGCCACCATCGGCGCGGGCACCGCCCTGATCCTCACCCCCACCGGCCGCGTCCTGCGCCGCTCGGCCCACCCCGAAGACCGCCCCGCCCTGTTCGCCGCCCAGTTCTCCCTCTCCCACCTGGCCTGGCTGCTCACCTACCCGATCACCGGGTGGCTGGCCACCACGGCCGGCTTCACCACCACCTGGGCCGTCCTCGCCGCGATCGCCACCCTCGGCACCGCAGCCGCACTCCACTCCTGGCCCCGCCACGACCCCACCGAGATCACCCACGTCCACGAACTGGGCACGGTGGACCCGGCCATCCTGGTCGACGCGATCAAGATCGGCCCCCGCCACTACCAGCACACCCACGCCTACGTCATCGACGCCAACCACCCCCGCTGGCTCCCCGCCACACAGCCGACGATGTAGCGCCCGCTACGCGATCAGCGCGGCGCGGACACCGCGGTCCCCGCGGGCAACGCCGACATCGACTTCCATGTCTCCCAATCGATCGCCCAGTCGTAGATATCCCCATCGGCCTGCGACAACTCGATCGAGGTACCCGTCACCTCCACCGGATCACCGTAGAGAGCGGTCGGGAAATAGGCCTGCGCGTCAGCGGGCGAGAGATTGATGCACCCGTTGGTCACATTCGAGGACCCCTGCGCCGACAGCGATTCGGGATTGGCGTGGATGAACTCACCGTTGTTCGAGATCCGCACGGCCCAGCGCTCCCGAACATTGGTGTAGTACGGCGGATTCGACATCATGAAGTCCTCGTACTTCTCGGTGACCACGTGCACCCCCGAGCGCGTCACATTGCGCGCCTCGTTGCCCTCCCCGTAGGACACCGCGAAGTCGAAGATCGTGGCCCCGTCGCGCACCACCTGCATCCGATGGCTCGGCGCGTTCGCGAGCACGATCTGACTGCGCCCGATCGTGAAATCGGAGGTCACATCGGACTCCCCGTACGCCCCGCCGCCGAGATCCACCCCGTAGAGCTTCGCCGCCACCTGCACGGTGGTCCCCGGCGTCCAGTAGTTCTTCGGCCGCCAGTGCGCCCGCGACCCGTTGTCGTCGGGCAACCACGCCCACGATCCCTCGACCCCGGGCTCGGTGGTGACGGTGAGCGCCTTCTCCGCCGCCGCCTTGTCGGTCACCGCCCCGGCGAATTTCACGATGATCGGCGCCGCGATCCCGACTTCCTGCCCGTCGCCGATATTGATGGTGGCCGGAATGGTCGAGTCGGGCGTGAGCGTGGTGAACGAGCCCTCGATCGGCACGGTCTTCGCCGCCGCGCCCACGGCCGTTCCCGACCACGTGTAGGTGGCCCCGTACCCGAGCGGTTCACCGATCCGATAGGAGGTGCGGTCGGGACTGAGCTGCCCGGCGATCTGCTTGCCCTCGGCGTTGGTGAGCGCGATCTGCTCGATCGTGCCGTCGGCCACCGTCACCGACACCGGCGCGAGCGGCGCCACCTCGTCGGCCCCGGCGGCAGGCGCGAGCGTGACCTGCGCGCCCGAACTGGCCGCCGGCGACCCACCACCGGGCGAGTCACCGGAACAGCCCGTCATCACCAGAAGCACCGCGAGCAAGAACACGGCAACCACAGAGCGAGCACCGAGAACACCCAGCCCACCCGAACCACGCGGGGCCGCACGGCGTCTCGCCGCACGCGCCCGCAACAACCCGGTTACCGCATCTGTGCTCACGTCCCGAATGTACGCCGAGCCACCGACACCCACCCCGTGACAGCGCTCACCGGGACCGGGGAACTACTTCCGGTTCAACCATTCCTCGGTGAAGGTGGCCTCGTTGCCGAGCAGTTCGATCAGCCGCTCCGAGATGGCCGCTTCGATCTTGCCGCCGAACAGCGGGATCTTCACCTCGATGGTGCCGTTGATCGCGCTGGTGGACCCGGTGCCGCCGTCGGGGGCCAGGGTCACGGTGCCGCGTACCACCGCGGGCGCGCCGTCGACGTGGGCCTCGAAGGTGCCGCCGGTGCCGGTGTAGCTCTCGGTGCGCGGAATGACCAGGTCACCGGGGCGCACGGCGGTGATGGCGGGCGGGAGCTGATCGGCGGGGATTGCCTGCACCATCTGGATACGGACCTGGTCGCCGTCGACGGCGAATCCGTCGAGCCGGGCACCGGGGCCGCCGACCTCGGCGATCCGGGCCTTCCAGTACTGCTCGTCGGAGTACGCGGCGCGCACCGCGTCGACGGAATGCGTGTAGCCGGCAGTGAACGCCAGAGGTGTAGCCATGCCGGACACGGTACCGTCTGCGAACGTGCGTACAACACGGGTGGTGTCCTCCGATCAGCTGCGTGACCTGCTTGCCGAGACCGGCGCGACGGTCCGCGATTCGGTGCGTTTGTCCGAATTGACGACCCTGCGGGTGGGTGGCCCCGCGCTGCTGGCCGAATGCGCGAGCACCGACTCCCTGGTCGCCACGGTGAAAACCCTGGACGCGGCCGATATCCCGGTGCTGCTGGTGGCGGGCGGGTCGAATCTGCTCATCGACGACGCCGGGTTCGACGGCGTGGTCGTGCGGATCGCCACCACGGGCATCGACCTCGCCGCCGACGGCGTGCTCGCCGAGGCGGGCGCGCCCTGGGACACCGTCGTCGCCGACACCGTCGCGGCCGGACTCGGCGGTCTCGAGTGCCTGTCCGGCATCCCCGGCTCGGCCGGCGCCACGCCCGTCCAGAACGTCGGCGCCTACGGCGTCGAGGTGGCCTCCCTCCTGCGCCGAGTCCACCTGCTCGACCGCAAGACCGGCGAGGTCCGCTGGGTCGAACCCGCCGAACTCGGCTTCGGCTACCGCACCAGCGTGCTCAAGCACAGCGACGACGGCGTGATCCTGGCCGTCGACTTCGCCCTCGACCCCACCGGCCGCAGCGCCCCCCTGCGCTACGGCGAACTGGCGAAAGCCCTCGATGCCGCCGACGGCGAGACCCGCCCGGTCGACCAGGTCCGCACCGAGGTCCTGCGCCTGCGCGCGGGCAAGGGCATGGTCCTGAACCCCACCGACCACGACACCTGGAGCGCGGGCTCCTTCTTCACCAACCCCGTGGTCCCCGCCGAGCGCCTCCCCGAGGTCATGGCCGCGATCACCGCCCATGTCGGCGACGCCAAGGTCCCCACCTACCCCGCCCCCGACGGCACCAAGCTCTCCGCGGGCTGGCTGATCGAGCGCGCCGGTTTCGCCAAGGGTTTCCCCGGCGAGCCCGCCCCCGCCCGCCTCTCGACCAAGCACACCCTGGCCCTCACCAACCGCGGCGCCGCCACCGCCGCCGACATCGTGGCCCTGGCCCGCACCGTGCGCGCGGGCGTCGCCGAACGCTTCGGCGTGACCCTCGAACCCGAACCGGTCACGGTCGGCATCACCCTCTGACCCCGAACCCACCTCTCGCCCCGGAGCCCGGCCCAACCCCGTAACGTGTTCTGGCATGGCACGCCGATTGGACTACTCCGCCCGCTACCCCCTGCACACCACCGAAGAGCTCTACGCGGCACTGCGGGACAGGGATTACTGGGAGGCGCGCGTGGCCGAGATGCGCAAGTACGCGCCGCACAACGAAGTGGTCAGCCTCGACGTCACCGACGACAGCATCGACGTCGTCCTGCACCACACCCTGCCGCGCGAGATGCTGCCCGAGATCGCCCAGACCGTCATGCGCAAGGACATGGTGATCACCCGCAAGGAGAGCTGGGGCCCGTTCGCCCACGACGAGACCGAGGGCAAGTTCTCCGCCTCGATCCCCGCGGGTCCGGGCAGCCTCAACGGCACCATCCGCCTGTTCCCCACCGAGACCGGCGCCACCGTGCGCTTCTCCCCCACCGCCAAGGTCTTCATCCCGATGGTCGGCCCGCGCCTCGAGCAGCTCATGCTGGTGAACCTGGTGGACCTGTTCCGCGCCGAGCAGGAGGAGACCCTGCGCTACCTCGACGACAAGACCGCCGACAAGCCGGTCTGACCCGAGTTCACCCGTGGCCCCGACCCGCAAGACCCCTCCCCCGGTCGGCACCATCACCCGCGGTACCACCGGGGTCAACCGGCTGCGCCGCAGCGACCGCTGGCTCGTCAACGACGACCTGGTCCGCACGACCCTGCGCGAAGCCCCCACCCCCCTGGTCGTGGATCTCGGCTACGGCGCCGCACCATGGACGACCTTCGAGCTCGCCGCCCGCCTGCGCACCGTGCGCCCCGACCTCGAGGTGGTCGGCCTCGAGATCGACCCGGCGCGCGTGGTGCCGCCGCGCGACGGCGTCCGCTTCGCCCGTGGCGGCTTCGAGCTGGCGGGCCTGCGCCCCACCCTCGTGCGCGCCTTCAACGTCCTGCGCCAATACCCCGAGGACGCCGTCGGCGACGCCTGGTCGCGCATCCAGGACAACCTCGCCCCCGACGGCCTACTCGTCGACGGCACCTGCGACGAACTCGGCCGCCGCTGCGCCTGGGTCCTGCTCGACCGACACCGCCCCCGCTCACTCACCCTGGCCTGGGATCCGTTCACCGTCGACCGCCCCTCCGACATCGCCGAGCGCCTGCCGAAGGTGTTGATCCACCGCAACATTCCCGGCGAGAAGATCCACACCCTGCTCACCGCCGCCGATCGAGCCTGGGACCGCGCGGCCCCGATGGCGCCCTACGGCCCCCGCATCCGCTGGCGCGAAACCGCGAAACTGTTGCGCGACAACGGTTTTCCGATCCGTGCCTACAACCGTCGCATGCGTGACTGCGTCCTGTCGGTGCCGTGGGACGCCGTCGCCCCCTCAGACCCGGCTCAACGCCCGCCGCACCCGTGAGGCCGCCCGCGTAGCCAATTGCTGCCCGCCCCACCAGATCTCGTCGGTATCGCACCGATGGATCGCCACCGCGTCGGCCACCACCTCGTCCAACGCCGACTGCGCGATCTCGGTCTCGGCCAGATCCAGCACCGTGCGCACCGGCGTCGTCACCAGGAACGGCCCCGCGGACTCCACATCCCCGTCGCCGAGCCTGCGCCGCGTGAGCACCAGGCGCGGGGTCACCGGCGGCCGCCCCGCCGACACCGACAGGTGCAGAAACCGCGGCTGCAACCGTCCGAGCCCGTGCAGTTCGGCCGCGCTCTGATAGGCCACCGCCGCCGCCCCGTCGAACCAGGCCGCCCACATCGCGTACTCGTCGAGCGGTCCCGCCCGCCACTGCCCCAACCGCATCATCCCGACCCCGGCCCTGGTCACCGTCCCGTCCCCGAGCGCGGCCCTGACCTGCTGTTCGCAGCCGGTGCGCAGGACCTGTCGGGTGGTGAAGTAGCCCGCGTGCCGCCCCGCCAACCGCCGCAGCACCCGCCACCGGTGATCCGCCGTCCCCGCCACCCGGCGTGCGTCCTCGCCAGTCATCCCCCCAGGGTACGCGGGCCGGAGTGCGCCAGGTCACAGTTTGCTGGGAAGGCTTTCACGGCGTCCACAGAGCGAACACAGAAAGATCGGGAAGAATTCGATGCCATGACCACGAACACACCCACTCGCCCCAGAATCGGTCGCCGCCCGCTGGTGATCGCGTTGGCCGTGGTCGCCGTTCTGCTCATCGCGGCCATCGGCGGCACCGAAGCCTATGCGCGACACCAGATCTCGCGCTGCATCAGCGGCGCCTTCGAACAGCAGATGGGATCGTCGATCGATGTCGGCTTCGGCGCCAAACCGATCCTGCTGTCCTATGTGGACGGCAAGGTCGGCACCCTGACCGTCGACAGCGAGGACAACAAGTTCGGCCCCGCCGTCGGCATGGTCGTGCACGCGAAATTCCACGACATCGAACTCACCGACCGCGGCGCGGGCGGCGGCACCATCGGCAGCTCCACCGCCGACGTGACCTGGAACAACGACGGCATCCGCCAGACCCTCGGCACGATGGTCAGCGGCGTGAAGTCCTCGGCCGCCACCGGCGCGATCACCCTCGACGTGCTCGGCGGGCTGGCCCAGCTCGAGGTCCAACCGCTGATCCGCGACGGCAACATCACCATCGAGACCAAGTCCGCGCAGCTGCTCGGCATCGGCCTGCCCACCGACCTCGTCCAGGGCATCATCGACACCTTCTCCGAGAGCCTGCAGAGCTACCCGCTGGGCCTGCGCGCCCAGGAACTGAAGGTCACCGACGACGGCATCGCCGTGCACCTGGCCGGCGGCAAGACCGATCTCGACGCCGCGACCAGCCCGACGGGTCAGCAGACCGAGATCACCTGCTGAGTGCGTCAGTCCGGGAAGCCGTCGAGCACCACGGCCGACTTCGACAGCCCGAGCCGGGTGGCGCCCGCCGCGATCATCGAGGCGGCGGTCGACTACAAGCTGGCCCTCGACACCGAGGCGATCCCGCCGGT
>NZ_JBHSQN010000014.1:0-186951 GCF_042658545.1 Nocardia lasii | reverse complement strand
CGCCGCTGGCCTTGACCCCGAGTCGACCCCCGACCGTCTCGGCCATCAACCGCACCGCGTGCACACTGGCCCCGCCTGCGGGATGAAAACCGGTGGAGGTCTTCACGAAATCGGCGCCCGCCTGCTCGGCGGCCCGGCACGCGCCGACGATCGCCTCGTCGGTGAGCGCGGCCGATTCGATGATCACCTTGAGCAGCGCCCGATCCCCGATCGCCTCCCGCACCGTGATGATGTCGGCGAGCACGGCATTGAAGTCCCCGGCCAGCGCGGCGCCCACGTCGATCACCATGTCGACCTCGGTGGCACCCTGATCCACCGCAAGGCGCGCCTCGGCGCCCTTGACCAGCGAATGATGCTTGCCGGAGGGGAATCCGGCGACGGTGGCCACCACCACGCCCGGCGCGCGCACCGGCAGCATCGAGGGCGAGATACAGATCGCGTACACGCCCAGCTTGCGGGCCTCGGCGATCAGCGTGTCCACCTCGGCCGGGGTGGCCTCCGGGGCGAGCAGGGTGTGGTCGATCAGGTCGGCCACGGCGGCCCGGGTCAGCGGCGCGGAAGTCATTTCCCGAGCATCGCACATGTTCGGGCGGGAGCGGCGCACGGTATCGCCGCCGCGGAGTCATTGCGCTCGTCTACTCCCATCCGGGAGACTTGACCCTGTGCTGATTCGTCGCGAGACCCCAGCGGACGCCGCGGCGATCGCCGCCATCCACCGCGCCGCCTTCGCCCCGCACTACGCGAGCGATCCGGCCGTCACCGAACCCCCCGAACCCGCCCTCGTCGACGCCCTGCGCACCGACGAGTCCTGGATGCCGACCCTGTCGCTGGTCGCCCTGGAATACGACACCGTCGTCGGCCACCTCACCCTCACCAGGGCGGGCATCGGCCCCTTCCCGGTGCTGGCGCTGGGCCCGCTCGGCGTCGACCCCGAACACCAGAAGTCCGGCGTCGGCTCGGCCCTGGTGCACGCCGCGCTCGGTGCCGCCGACGCCCTCGACGAATCGGTGGTCGGCCTGGTCGGCGACCCCGACTACTACGCCCGCTTCGGTTTCGTCCCCGGCGCGCGCCTGGGCATCGTCCCCGACGAGGCCGAGTGGGCGCCGTACTTCCAGGTCCGCCCGCTCACCGCCTACGATCCGGCGGTCACCGGCGAATTCCGTTACGCGGCACCGTTCTACGACCTGTGACTCACTCGAACACCACCGTGCGCCGCCCGTGCACGAGCACCCGCCCCTCGAGGTGCCAGCGCAGGCCGCGCGCGAGCACCACCCGTTCGATATCGCGCCCCTGACGCACCATGTCGCGCACGTCGTCGGCATGATCGACCCTGATCACGTCCTGTTCGATGATCGGCCCCGCGTCCAACTCGGCGGTCACGTAGTGACATGTCGCCCCGATCAGCTTCACCCCGCGCGCGTAGGCCTGGTGATAGGGCCGCGCGCCCACGAACGAGGGCAGGAAGCTGTGGTGGATATTGATCGCGCGCCCCGCCCAGTGCTCGCACAGCTCCGCCGGCAGCACCTGCATGAACCGGGCCAGCACCACCGCGTGCGGATCGTGCGAGTCGACCAGCTCGCGCACCTGGTCGAAGGCCGGTCCGCGCTCGGCCGGATCCTTCGGGAACGGCACGTAGTGGAACTTCACCCCGTGCGCCTCGGTCATCCCGGCCAGATCGGGATGATTGCCGATCACCGCCTCGATGGTGGCGGGCAGCTCACCGGCCTGCGCGCGCCCGAGTAGGTCGTGCAGGCAGTGCCCGTCCTTGCTCACCAGCAGCACCACCCGCCGCGGCTCCCCCGAATCGAGCAGCTGCCAATCGGTCTCGGGCCCGAACTCCGCGGCCACCTGCGCGAAGCGCGAGCGCAGCTCGTCGATCCCGAACGGCACCGTCGCGGCCTGCACCGACTGGCGGGTGAAGAACCAGCCGATGTCACCGTCGGAGTGGTACCCGGCCTCGGAGATCGAGCCGCCGAACTCGGCGATGAACGAGGAGATCCGGGCGATGATGCCCGGCCGGTCGGGACAGCCGAGGGTCAGCACGAAACGGCGGTCGTCCGAGGTCACGGGGGCGATGGTGCTCATGCCCTCATCCTCGCAGGCGATCAGGCCATGGCGCGCGCAGGCTCGGTGGCGGCGGTGAGCAGGGCGTTCAGTTCGGCGTTGAACAGGTCGTAGCGCTCCACATTGCCCAGGTGTCCGGTCGGCAGCACCTTGAACGCGACCAGGCTGCCCGCGTCGGCCAGCAGCGCGGCCAGGCGCTCGGCGTGCAGGCGCGGGGTCATGTCGTCGCGGTCACCGGCGAGCACGGTGGTGGGCACGCACAGGTTCTTCGCGTCGTCGCCCAGGTGCAGGTTGGTGAGCAGCAGCCCGTAGCGCGAGCGCGTCATGATCGGGCAGGCCCGCACCACCGACAGCGCGTAGTCGAGCTTGGCGCGCGAGGTGTCCAGGGTCATCACCTGGCGGGCGAAGATCCACCGCACCGGTTTGATCGGCGGCAGCACCACCGGGGTGCCGAGCACGAGCTTGCCCAGCCAGTCCGGGGTCGGCAGCGCGCGACCGCGCAGCAGCTGCAGCGGCTTGTTCAGGCCGGGGATCATGGTGGAGACCTCGACCAGCGAGTGGGCGCCGGTGTTGGTCAGGATCACCGCGGCGGCCTGTTCGGCGACCCGCTCGGGGTAGCGCCCGGCCCAGGCGATCAGGGTCATGCCGCCCATGCTGTGGCCGGCCAGCACCGCGCGCTGACCCGGCAGCAGCACCGCGTCGAGGACATCGCACAGGTCGTCGGCGAGCAGGTTGGTGCTCGGCTTGGCGTAGCCGTTGGTGCTCTCGCCGTGGCCGCGCTGGTCGTAGGCGATCACGCGGTACTCGCCGGCGAAGGCGTTGATCTGGGCGTTCCAGTATTCGAGCGAACACGTCCAGCCGTGCGAGAACACGATCACGGGCGCGTCGAGGGGGCCGTAGGCGTGCACGCGCAGCCGGGCGCCGTCGGCGGTGACCACCGGGATCACGTCGTAGGGCAGCCGCGGCGGATCGAGGGCCGCGTCGCCGTGGGACCTGGTCCGCAGGTCGGCACGGTGGGCCGCCCGAACCGTCTCGACCATGCTGGATACCTGACGGAACCCCTCGGCGAGAGCCGTCGACAACTTTGCGCGCATCGGCACACTCCTTTGTGTTACTGATAGAAACAGTAACACCGCGTACCACACACCCGGAAGGCTATCGGCGGGGAGATTTCACCACCGCGGACCGCGCTGCACCTCATCGACCTTGGGCCGCACATCAGCCAGGTACACCCCCGTCGCGATGATCGCGATGAACGTGAGCAGCCCCAGCCCACCGGCCGCGATCAGCAGAAACACCACGGCCCCACCGAGAATCGCCATCCAGATCGGCTTGGTCAGCTTGTCGGCCGCGGTAAAAGCGTCCGACCGCTGCCGCACGGCATGGATCAGGGCGAACACCGTCGCGCCGAAAGCCACCACCCAGATGACCAGCATGATCAGCGCCGTCAGATTGTTCACCGTATTCACACCCCCATCATACGAACAGCGACCCCGCACACACTGTGTACGGGGTCGCTGTCAACGATCTGGGACCGTCTTCCAAAACAAGGATCCAGCCAGAAGCCCGATCAACCGAGCCTCACTGTCAACGATCTGGGACCGTCTTCCAAAACAAGGTTCCAGTCAGAAGCCCGATCAACCGAGCCTCACTGGCCTGCAGTCTTAGACCTTCTTCGGCGCGGCCTTCTTGGCGGGAGCCTTCTTGGCGGGCGCGGCCTTCTTAGCGGCGGGGGCCTTGGGGGCGGGGGCCGGCTCGGTGGTGACCGCGACGACCTCGGCCTCGACGACGGCCTCGGCGGTGTCGGCGGCGGCCACGACCTCGGCCTTGCCGCGACCCAGCAGGTCGTTGACCTTGGTCAGGGCGTCTTCGGCGCGGGCGGAGGCATCCTTGTAGATGGTCTCGACGCGACCGATCTGCTCCTCGACGGCCGGGGTGGTCTTGAGCCGGTCGACGGTCTCCTCGCCGCGGACCGCGAGGTCGGCGTAGATGTCGAGGGCCTGGCGGTAGTACTGCTCGGCCAGCTTGCGCAGCTCTTCGGTGGTGAACTTCTCGCGCAGCTCGGCGAGGTCCTCCGGGAGCTCGGTGGGCAGCACGGACAGGCGCTCGCGCAGGGTGTCGAACTGGGCCTGCACGTCGGCGGGCACGTTGGCGATGCGCTCACGGGCCTCTTCCACGCGCGCCTTGGCGTCGGTGGTGGCCACTCGCTCACGGACGTCGGCCACGACGTCGTTCACGGCGGTGTAGATGGCATCACCGGCGCCGACGGTGGCGTAGAGCGGCTTGGTCACAGTGGCGGTCTTCTCGGTCATCTGTCTTCATTCTCCTGGTGTGGCGGAGTGTCAGTTGTCGTGAACGAAACGTCACTGTCCCGTTCGTTCCCCCCTGAGCCGGTGTCTTCCCCGTTTTCCCGGCGAAACGACTCATAGATTTCCAGCAACACCTGTTTCTGCCGCTCGGACACCGAAGTGTCGGCCAGCAGGGCGTCCCGGACCGGGCTGTGCGGGCGCTGTTCGAGAAAACCGGCCCGCACATACAACACCTCCGAGGAAACGCGCAGTGCCTTGGCGATCTGTGCGAGTACTTCGGCGGAGGGATTGCGTAATCCGCGTTCGATTTGGCTCAGGTACGGATTACTGACCCCAGCCAGAGCGGCGAGCTGACGCAGGGACACTTGCGCGCTTTCGCGCTGTGCCCTGATGAAACCTCCGATGTCTTGAGCCGCGTGCGCTACACGACTCTCGGGTTGGTCTGTCATCGCTCACCTTCTGGTGTTGTAAGGCCAATAGTAGAACAGGGTGCTAACTATTGCAAGCACTTCTGTTAGCACCGGTCCGGCTAACGGTTCGGGTCAGTGGAACAGCAACTGCGAGATCGTGTAGATGGCCAGGCCGGCGAGCGATCCGACGACCGTGCCGTTGATCCTGATGAACTGCAGATCCCGGCCCACCTGCAATTCGATCTTCTTGCTCGCCTCGTCGGCGTCCCAGCGCGCGACCGTGTCGGTCACCAGGGTGGAGATCTCACTGGCGTAGTTACCGACCAGATAGCGGGCGCCCCGGTCGATCCACCCGTCCACCTTGCCACGCATCTGCGGATCGTCGCGCAAGCGCTCGCCGAGCTGCTGCACATTTTCGGCGACTTTGCGACGCAGCGTGGAGTCGGGATCGTCGGCCGACTCGAGGATCAACCGTTTGGCCGCGCGCCAGGTGGCCTCGGCCATTCCGGTGATCTGCTCGCGGCCCATGATCTCGGCCTTGACCTTCTCGGCCTTGGCGATCATCGCGTCGTCGTGTTGCAGGTCCTCGGCGAAATCCTGCAGAAAGCGATCGGCGGCCTTGCGCAATTCATGATCGGGATCGGAGCGGACCTTCCAGGTGAACTCCACGAGTTCGCGATAGATTCGCTCCGAGAGCAGCGTGTTGACGAATTTCGGCGCCCACTGCGGCGAATCGCGCACCACGATCCGGTCGATCGTGTCCTGCGAACCCAGCGCCCACTGGTGCGCCCGCTCGGCGAGCAGGTCGATCAGCGGCCGCTGCCGGTTGTCGGCGATCATCTCCGAGAGCACCCGCCCCAGCGGCGGACCCCACAGCGGTTCGGCGATCCGCTTGACGATGGTGTTGTCGATGATCTGCTCGACGTCCTCGTCACGCAGCGTGTTGACCACCGCGGTCAGGATGGTGGCGCTCTCCTTGGCCACCCGCGCCGCGTTCTTCGGTTCGGCCATCCAGCGCCCCACCCGCAGCGAGATCTGCGCCGACTCCAATCGCGCCGAGACCACGTCGGGGGCCAGGAAGTTGGTGCCGACGAAGGCGCCCAGGCTCTCGCCGAGCTGGTCTTTCTTCTTGCGGATGATCGCGGTGTGCGGGATCGGCAGCCCGAGTGGGTGTTTGAACAGCGCGGTGACGGCGAACCAGTCGGCCAGCGCGCCGACCATGCCCGCCTCCGAGGCCGCGCGCACATAGCCGACCCACTCCCCGCCCCCGCCGCGCGATTCGAGCCAGCGGCACAGCAGGTAGATCACGCTGGCCACCACCAGGAACCCGGTGGCCAGCGCCTTCATCTTGAACAGGTCACGTCGTTTGCCCGCCTCATCGGTCATCACCGCGAAGCCGGCGGGCCGCTCGGCGGGTTCGGTGCGCGGCGCGAGAACCGCCGTGTTGCCGGGAGATTTCTCCATAACCACCATTCTGCTGTGCGCGCGGCGAGTACGCCGCCGCCAGCCCCGCGTGGCGGGTGCCGCGACACGGCGACAGCGCTGTTTCGGCTACGCGCGGGTAGCCGCGGGGGTGTGGTAAATGCCGCAACGTCGCTCAAAAATGCACCACCTCACACCTACGCGCCTAAGCTGTTCGGTAGAGACCGCCACATCGATCCAAGGGGGCTGTTCTGTCCACCGAAGACCTTGTCGAGATCGGCGAGCAGACACCGCGTCCGAGCGTGCGCGGCGGCGCCCAGGCCGACGGCCGCAAACGTCGGTGGCGCCAGCACAAGATCGACCGCCGCGAGGAGCTGGTCGACGGCACCCTCAATGCCATCCGGGCCAGGGGCAGCCAGTCGGGCATGGACGAGATCGCCAGCGAGATCGGCGTGTCCAAGACCGTGCTGTACCGCTATTTCGCGGACAAGAACGACCTGGTGCACGCCACCATGCAGCGCTTCATCGAAACCACCCTGCTGCCACGGGTGTACGGCGCGATCAGTCTCGACGCCGACGAGTACCAGCTCGTGCGCGCCGCGATGACCGAGTACGTCGGGACCGTCGACGACGATCCCGAGGTCTACCGGTTCATCATGAGCAACACCGCGGGCGATCAGTCCTCGCTGGCCGAGTTCGAGCGCCTGTTCGCCGAGGTGGTGGCCACGGTGCTCGTCGATCGGGCGGGCGCCAAGGGCATCCGCACCGACGGCGCGCTGCTGTGGTCGTATGTGCTGGTCGGCGGCATCCAGCTGGCCACCCACTGGTGGACCAACACCGACAAGGCCATGCCGCGCCAGGATGTCATCGACTACCTCACGATGATGGCCTGGAGCGCGATCGAGGGCATCGCCCGCGCCGGTGGCTCGCCGCAACTGTTCACCGCGGCGTCGCATCCGCTGCCCGAGGTTCCGCCCCAGCCGCTCTGATCTGCCCTTTCCCCTATTCCAGGGAGCGGAACTCGACAACCCGGCGTGGTTGGCTACGCTGAACCGAGCGGGACACTGTGGTTTGTGTCACCGTCGCGCGTCGGCACCAACGGAGGTATCTCGATGGCGAAGAACATGCCGACTTCCCGGCTGGCCCGTGGGACGAAGCTGGGCGCTGTCGCGGCGGGGTCGGTCATCCGGTCGAAGAAGACCAGGCTCTCGATGCGCGGCCGTTCCGACGCCGTGCGCGCGCGGATGGCCGAGGAGTCGATGATCCGCACCACCGAGCAGGTGGTCATGGTGCTGGGCACCATGAAGGGCGTCGCCATGAAGCTGGGCCAGATGATGTCGGTGCTGGATCTGGATCTGGTGCCGGAGAATCACCGCGAACGGTTCCAGCAGCGCCTGGCCGTGCTGCGCAATGCCGCTCCCACCGTGTCGTTCGAGTCCATGCGCGCGGTGATCGAGCAGGATTTCGACGCCCCGCTGGCGGAGATCTTCGCCGAGTTCGATCCCGAGCCGATCGCCGCGGCCTCGATCGGCCAGGTCTATCGGGCCACCCTGCACGACGGGCGCGCGGTGGCGGTGAAGGTCCAGTACCCCGGCATCGACGCCGCGGTGCGCGCGGATCTGAAGAACCTCACCATGTTTCGCCGCGTATTGGCCTCGGCCATGCCGTGGATCACCCCCGCGGTGCTCGACGAGCTGAAACTGAACATGGAGAGCGAGCTCGACTACCGCGCCGAGGCCGCCACCCAGTGCGAGATCGCCCACCTCTACCGCGAGCACCCGTTCATCGTGGTGCCCGCCGCCGTGCCCGAGTTGTCGACCACGCGCGTGCTGGTCAGCGAGCTCATCGACGGTGACGGTTTCGAGGAGATCCGCAAACTCCCTGCCGCGCAACGCAATCGGATCGGCGAGATCATCTACCGGTTCTACGTCGGCTCGCTGTTCACCTTCAACGAGTTCTGCGGCGACCCGCACCCCGGCAACGTGCTGCTGGCCCGCGACGGCCGCGTGGCCTTCCTCGACTTCGGCCTGTTCAACCGCATGGACCCCAAGCTGGTCCACTTCGAGATCCGCTGCCTGCGCGCGGCGGGCGAGGATCGCGCCGAGGACCTGCGCCAGTTGATGATCGAGCGCGGCGTGATCGATTCGCCCGAGGAGATCGGCGCCGAGGAATGCCTCGAGTACGTGCTGGCCGCCTCGGAGTGGTGTCTGGTCGACGAGGAACTCACCATCACCCCCGAGCTGGCCAGCGGCGCGTTCCTGCTCGCCGTCGACCCGAGGGCCAGTGAGTTCACCGGCATGAAGCAGCAGAATCTGCCGCCCGAGCACCTGTTCTCGCGCCGCGCCGACTTCCTCACCTTCGGCATGCTCGGCCAGCTCGACAGCACCAACAACTGGCATTCGATCGCCCGCGAGTGGCTCTACGGCGACGCCCCCGTCACCGAACTGGGCCTGGCCCACCACGAGTGGTTCGCCACCCATCCACCCAAGCCGGTCAAGAAGAAGACCCGCGCGCCCAAGGCGCCGGCGACCAAGCCCTGATCACCACCCTTTTCGAGAGGCGCGCAATGCCGCAGCACCGCGAGTTCGACCTGATCCTGTTCGGCGCGACGGGTTTCGTCGGCAAGCTCACCGCCGAGTACCTGCTCACCGCCGTTGCGGCCGACGCCAGGATCGCGCTGGCCGGTCGCTCGTCGAGCAAGCTGGCCGCCACCCGCGACGAACTGGGTCCGGCCGCCGCGCACTGGGATCTCGTCGTCGCCGATTCCAGTGATCCCGCGTCGCTGGCCGCGATGGCCGAGCGCACCAAGGTCGTGGTCACCACCGTCGGCCCGTACCTGCGCTACGGCATGCCCCTGGTCGCCGCGTGCGCGACCGCGGGCACCCACTACGCCGACCTCACCGGCGAGCCGCTGTTCATCCACGACGCCATCACCGGCTACGAGCAGATCGCGATCGACTCCGGCGCCAAGATCGTGAATTCCTGTGGCTACGACTCGATTCCGTCGGATCTGAGCGTGTACGAGATCTACCGCGCCACCCTGGCCGAGGACACCGGCGAGCTCGAGGACACCACCCTGGTCGCCTACCTCAAGGGCGGCATGAGCGGCGGCACCGTCGATTCCGGTCGCGCCATGCTCGAGGACGTCGCCGCGAATTCCGCGCGCGCCAAGATCCTGGCCCACCCGTATTCGCTGAGCCCGGACCGCAGCATGGAACCGGAGGTGGGCCGCCAGTCCGATCAGGCGCTGGCCCGTGCCGACAGCATCGACCCGAGCCTGCACGGTTGGGTCACCACGTTCATCATGGCCTCGCACAACACCAAGGTCGTGCGCCGCACCAACGGTCTGCTCGGCTGGGCCTACGGCAAGCAGTTCCGCTACCGCGAAGTGATGAACGCGGGCACCTCGGCCGCCGCGCCGCTGGTCGCGGCCGGGATCGCCGGTGGTATCGCGGCCGGGATGGCCTCGGGCGCGGTGCTGTCGCGGGTGTCGTTGGGCCGTAAGCTGCTCGACCGTATCCTGCCCGCTCCCGGCACCGGCCCCGACGAGAAGGCACGGCGCAGCGGCTGGTTCACCATGAAGACCTTCGCCCGCACCAGTTCCGGTGCCAAGTACCAGGCCACCTTCTCCGGCACCGGCGACCCCGGCTACCAGGCCACCGCCGTGCTGCTCGGCCAGGCGGGCCTGTCGCTGGCCTTCGACACCCTGCCCGATCGCGCGGGCGTGCTCACTCCCGCCTCGGCGATGGGCGAGGCGCTCACCGAGCGGCTGCGCGCGGCCGGTATGACGATCGAAGTCACCCGCGTACCGTGAATCTCGCCCGCAAGACCATGAATGCCCCGGCCCTGGCGGCGGTGTACGAGCGCGCGTGGCGACCCGCGGTGTTCTACCTCGCCAGCGGCCGCACCACCGGCACCGACCGTCGCGACGCTGTCGACGCGCTGCGCCTGCGCGGCCCGCAGAAGGTGCTCGATCTCGCCTGTGGCCCCGGCAATTTCGCCCACTACCTCAGCGGGTACCTCACCGACGGCGGGTTCGTGACGGGCCTGGACTACTCCCCCGCGATGCTGGCCAAGGCCGCCGCCGACAACGCGGGTCCGCGCGTGGGCTACGTCCGCGGCGATGCCCGCACCCTGCCCTTCGCCGACGGCACCTTCGACGCCGTCTGCTGTTTCGGCGCCCTGTACCTGATCCCCGACCCGTTGGCCGCCGCCCGCGAGATGATCCGGGTGCTGCGTCCGGGCGGCCGTATCGCGATCAGCACCAGCTTCCGCGAGGACAACCTGTTCGGCACGGTCAGCACCGCGGCGGCGGGCCTGAGCGGGCTGCGCCTGTTCGACCGCGACACCTTCCCCGACCTGTTCGCCGCGGCGGGCCTGATCGACATCGACCAGCGCGTGCACCGTTTCATGCAGTACGTGGACGCCACCCGCCCCGAGTGAGCTCGGAGCTACCCGCGAACCGGTCGACTAGTGGTAGGTATGGGAAATGGCGAAACAGTGGATCGACCGTGCTGATGTCGTGCTGCGGGCCGACGGTCAGCGAGTCGCCGACCTCGATACCTCGAGCACGCCCGGCTTCGACGGCGGCAAACGCGAGGGCAAGGAACTGCTCGCCGAGCGGGCGCAGGTGCTGTCGGTGCTGCAGGAGAAGCTGTTCGCGCACGGCCGCACCGGCGGTCAGCGCAGTGTGCTGCTGATCCTGCAGGGCATGGACACCGCGGGCAAGGGCGGCATCGTGCGCCACGTGATCGGTTCGGTCGATCCGCAGGGTGTCGATCACGCCTCCTTCGGCGTACCCACCGACGAGGAGAAGCAGCACGATTTCCTGTGGCGTATCCGCAAGCGGCTGCCCGCGCACGGCCAGATCGGCGTGTTCGACCGCTCCCAGTACGAGGACGTGCTGGTCGTGCGCGTGCACGACCTCGTGCCGCAGGCCGAGTGGGAGCAGCGCTACGACCAGATCAACGCCTTCGAGAAGCAGGCCGCCGACGCGGGCACGGTGATCGTGAAGGTCGCCATGTTCGTCTCGCTCGACGAGCAGAAGAACCGGCTGCGCCAACGCCTCGAACGCCCGGACAAGTACTGGAAGTTCAGCCCCGCCGACATCACCGAGCGCGCCTACTGGCCCGAGTACCAGAAGGCCTACCAGGCCGTTCTCGACCGCACCAACACCGATTACGCCCCCTGGTACGTGCTGCCCTCCGACCACAAGTGGTACGCGCGCCTTGCGGTCACCGAACTGCTGATCGGCGCGCTGTCCACGTTGAAACTGGACTGGCCGCCCGCGAACTTCGACATCGCCGAGCAGCTGCGCCGACTCGACGAGTCCTGAACGCCCGCTTTGCGGAAACTCTCAGGTTCGGCCCGCATGATGATGAGGTTCGCGATGGGGTGCCAACGAGCGAAAGGCGTGTGACAACGGTGACCACGGGCAAGAATCCTTCCGGCAAGGGTCCGGCGGGCAAGAATCCGCTGGCGGCGGCGGAAGAGGCCGACAAGAAGCGCAAGATCATGATCCAGGTCGGGGTGGCCGCGGTGTTGGTCGCGCTGGTCGCGGCCATCGGCATCGGCCTGGCGGTGAAGAAGTCCGACTCCGACAGCAAGGAGTCGACGAGTTCGGCGGCCCAGCTGCCCGCGACCGGCGGCTCGGTCACCCCCACCGGCACCGTCATCATCGGCAACCCGGCCGCCCCGGTGAAGGTCCGCGTCGTCGCCGATCTCCAGTGCCCGGCCTGCAAGCAGTTCGAGGCGGCCAACGGCGCGGCCCTGGCCAAGGCGGCCGCCGACGGCAGCGCCTCGGTGGAGTACCAGATCATCTCGTTCCTGGACAAGGCCTCCACCGACCAGTACTCCTCGCGCGCGGCCAACGCGTCGTTCTGCGTGGCCAAGTCCGATACGACCAAGTATCAGAGCTGGTTGCAGACCATGTTCGAGCAGCAGCCCGCCGAGGGCGGCGCGGGCCTGAGCAACGACCAGCTCGTGCAGATCGCGACCGACGCCGGCTACACCGATCCCGCCGTCGCCACCTGCATCAACGGCAAGCCCTACAACGACGACATCCAGAAGTTCACCCAGGCCGCGCTGCAGGGCGGCGTGCAGTCCACCCCCTCGGTCTACATCAACGGTCAGCTCGAGCAGTCCGACGCGATCTTCACCGAGGACGGCCTGACCTCGGTGATCGCCGACGCGGCCAAGTGATCACCGCCCCCGCCCGCGCCGCCTGGCTGATGCTCGTCGCCGGGCTGGCGGGCTGGTTGGCGTCGTTCACCCTCACCGTCGAGCGCTACAAGCTGTTCGTCGACCCGAATTACGTCACCTCGTGCAGCATCAACTCGGTGCTGTCGTGCGGGTCGATCATGAAGACCGATCAGGCCGCCGTCTTCGGCTTCCCCAACCCCCTGATCGGCGTGGTCGGCTTCTCGGTCGTGGTCACCCTCGCCGTCCTGTCGGTGGTCGGCGTCGGTTTCCCCCGCTGGATCTGGGCCGGTCTGTGGGTCGGCACGGTCCTGGGTCTGGCGGGCCTGTGCTGGCTGATCTTCCAGAGCCTGTACCGGATCAACGCCCTGTGCCCGTACTGCATGGTCGTCTGGGCCGCGGTTCCCATCCTGTTCGCCGTCACCACTCAGGAACTGTGGGGCCGCTCCCGAGGCGTCCTCGGCATCCTCGCCGAATGGCGCTGGACCCTGGTCGTCCTGTTCTACGCGATTGTCCTCCTGCTGGTCTTCCTGAAGTTCCAGGACTATTGGTTGAGCCTGGTCTGACTAGCTGGGCGTGCCGGTCGCCAGTACCGCTTCGACCGTCCGACGTTCCCCATCGGGCGAGGTGACCTCGAGTCGGACCAGGTCGGCGGGCTTGCGCACGCTGATCGCCGCGCCCAACGCCTTCGCCGTGGTGATCGAGACCCCGTCCACCGAGGTGATCACGTCACCGATGTTGATCCCGGCCTCGCGCGCGGGCTGACCGAAGAACGCCCAGCTGACCTGCGCCCCCGCCGGTCGCCCGTCGATCACCTGCACGCCCAGCGTCGCGGTCGGCCCGATGTGCACCGTCTCGGTCGGCGTCCCCGAGCGGATCTGCTCGACGATCCGCATGACGGTGTCGATCGGCACCGCGTACCCGTTGGCCGGTTTGCCCTCCGCGCGCGCCTCCTGCCCGGACGCGGCCGCGATCACCCCGACGACCGCGCCGCTGCCGTCGACCAGCGCCCCACCGGACTGTCCGCCCACCACCGGGGCGGCGATCTCCACCATCCCGTGCAGTGCCTTGCGGCTCAGGTCGGCGGCGTTCATCGCCACGATCGTCGCGTCGAGGTCGGTGACCGGGCCGGATACCGCGGTCGGGTCGCCGCCGTCACCGCCCGCGTCGCCGATGGCCAATACGTCCTGGCCGATCCGCAGGTCCGAGGAGCTGCCGATCCAGGCGACCGGCAAGCCCGACGCCCCGCCCAGCGAGAGCAGCGCGATATCGGCGGCGGCGTCGTAGCCGAGCACGCTCGCCTCGTACTCGAGCCCGTTGGCGATATCGGTGACGCGCAGTTTCTCGGCGCCCTTGATCACGTGATGGCTGGTCAGGATCTGTCCGTCCGGGGTGAGCACGATCCCCGAGCCGGCCGCGCCGACCCCCGAGCCCGCGCTCGCGGCGTCGATGTTGACCAGCACCGGTTCCAGCTGTCCGGCCACCGCGACCGGGTCGAGCGGCACCAGCACCGGTGCCTGCGCTTGCGCCACGAACTGCGGTTCGACCAGCGCGTATTCGCTGCGGAATCCGAGAAACGCGCCAAGCCCCAGCAGCGCGACCACCAGTAATCGTCCGACACTTTTCACAGGACATGTCCTCTCTTGCGAGCCGACCTATCCATTGTGACCCGATTTTCGCCGCGTTCGGTCTCGATCAGGATGCGGTAGTCCTGTAGGCATGTAGCCATGAGCACCGCAGCCGCCTACGCCATGCCGTCCTCCGACGGCGCCTTCGAGAAGGTCACGATCCAGCGTCGCGAGGTCGGTCCCGACGATGTGCTGATCGATATCAAGTTCGCCGGCATCTGCCATTCCGATATCCACACCGCCCGCGACGAGTGGGGTGGCGCGAAGTACCCGTGCGTGCCCGGCCACGAGATCGCGGGCATCGTGGCCGAGGTGGGGTCCTCGGTGCGCAAGGTCGAGGTGGGCGATCGGGTCGGCGTCGGCTGCCTGGTGAACTCCTGCGGCAAGTGCGCGCCGTGCCTGGCAGGCGAGGAGCAGTACTGCGCCACCGGCCCGACCTGGACCTACAACTCGCCCGTCGCCGAGACCGTGCAGCCCGGCGGTTACACCCTCGGCGGCTACGCCACCCAGATCGTGGTCGACGAGAGCTTCGTGGTGTCGATTCCCGAGGGCATCGGCCTCGATGTCGCCGCACCGCTGCTGTGCGCGGGCATCACCTTGTTCTCGCCGCTGAAGCACTGGAACGCGGGGCCGGGTAAGAAGGTCGCGATCATCGGCATGGGCGGGCTCGGGCACGTGGGGGTGAAGATCGCGTCGGCCCTGGGCGCGGAGGTCACCGTGCTGAGCCAGTCGCTGCGCAAACGCGACGACGGCCTGCGCATGGGCGCCACCCACTACTACGCCACCAGCGACAAGGAGACCTTCCGGCAGTTGCGCGGCCAGTTCGACCTGATCATCAACACCGTCTCCGCCGACCTGCCCATCGACAACTACCTGCGCCTGCTGGCCGTCGACGGCACCCTGGTCATCCTCGGCCTGCCCGAGAGCCCGATGAGCGTCACCGGCCGCAACCTCGCCGGCTACCGCCGCTCGCTGGCCGGTTCGATGATCGGCGGCATCGCCCAGACCCAGGAGATGCTCGACTTCTGCGCCTCGCACGGCATCGGCGCCGACATCGAGCTGATCTCCGCCGACGAGATCGACTCCGCCTACGAGCGGGTGGTCGCCAGCGATGTGCAGTACCGCTTCGTGATCGACACCGCCACCGTGTGATTCGACGCGCGCGCCGAGAGGCCGGGTAGGCGCGCGCTGGGTACCGTGGCACCGTGGTTGCCGAGAACGAACCCGCCCCCGCGAAGGCCATGCCCGCCTCCTGGTCGGCGCGCACGCCACCGCGCTGGTTGCCGCGCGCGCTGCTGTATGCCGCGCTGGCGGTGGCCGGGCTGATCGCGGCGTTCTGGGCGTTGGACAAGATGCAGGGTCTGCTGACCGTGCTGATGGTCTCGCTGTTCCTGGCCTTCGCGATCGAACCGGCGGTGAATTGGCTTGCCGCGCGCGGCATTCCCCGCGGGGTGGGTACCGGGGTGGTGTTCGGTGCCGTGCTGGTGGTGATCGTCGCGTTCGTGTGGACGCTCGGCGCGCTGCTGATCAACCAGGTGAGCATGCTGGTCACGAACGCGCCCACCTACATCCAGGACCTGGTCGACTGGGTCAACAAGACCTTCCACCAGGACATCTCGGGCGACGACCTGACCGATTACGCCTCGGAGTGGAGTTCCACGATCGAGAAGTACCTGGTCGGCATCGCCGGAAACGTCTGGGGCATCGGCACTGTCGCGATCGGCGCGCTGTTCCAACTGCTCGGCGTGTTGCTGTTCACCTTCTACTTCGCCGCCGACGGACCGCGCTTTCGCCGCTGGGTGTGCTCGCTGCTGCCGCCCAAGCAGCAGAAACACGTGTTGCGCGCGTGGGATATCGCGGTCGACAAGACCGGCGGCTACATCTACTCGCGTGCCCTGCTGGCGCTGTGCTCGGCCCTGGCCCACTATGTGGCGCTGCGGGTGCTCGATGTGCCGTCGGCGTTCGCGCTGGCGCTGTGGGTGGGTGTGGTCTCGCAGTTCATCCCGACCGTCGGCACCTACCTGGCCGGTGCGCTGCCGGTGCTGGTGGCGCTGGTGCACGACCCGATCACCGCGGTGTGGGTGCTGCTGTTCATCGTCGCCTACCAGCAGTTCGAGAACTACATCCTGCAACCGCGGATCACCGCGACCACCCTGGACATGCACCCGGCGGTGGCCTTCGGGGCGGTGATCGCCGGCGCCGCGCTGCTCGGCCCCACCGGCGCCCTGCTGGCCATCCCCGTCACCGCGACCCTGCAGGGTTTCGCGGGCGCCTACGTGCGCCGCTACGACGTCATCGACGCGACCGACACACCTTCCGAATCCGCGGGCTCCACCGACGAATAGGCAGATCATGGCGATTCTGTTGTCCCTGGTGTCGATGATCTCGACCCTGTTCGGCGGCTTCGTGGCGATGCGCATCGGCGACCGCAAACACCTGGTTCTCGGCCTGGCCGCCGGGGTGATGCTCGGCGTGGTCGCCTTCGACCTGATCCCCGAGGCGCTCGAACAGTCCGACGGCGAGTTCCACGGCATCCCGGTGGTGATGATCGCCGCGGTCGTCGGCTTCCTGAGCCTGCACATCATCGAACGCGCGGTCGCCATTCACAAGGGCCATGAACGCGAATTCGGCGCGCACAAACACGGTTTCGAGTCGGTCGGCCTGCTCGCCGCCGGTGGCCTGATCTTCCACAGCACCCTCGACGGTTTCGGCATCGGTCTTGGCTACCAGGCGGGCGCCGCCGTCGGCATGTCGGTGGCGATCGCGGTCATCTGCCACGATTTCGCCGACGGTTTCAACACCTTCACCATCCCCACCGTCTACGGCAACGCCCGCAAACGCGCCCTCATCCTGCTCGCCATGGACGCCGTCGCCCCCGTCGTCGGCGCCATCCTCGGCACCCTGATCCGCGTCCCCGAGAACTGGATCGGCCTCTACATGGGCTACTTCGCCGGCTTCCTCCTCTACCTCGCCACCGCCGACATCCTCCCCGAAGCCCACGCCGGCCACCCCTCCCGCCTCACCCTCCTCTGCACCGTCCTCGGCGTAGCCGCCATGTTCGCCGTCGCCGCCCTGAGCCACTGATCATTCGACGGTCTGCAACAACTCCACCAATGTCAGTCGCAGCTTTTCCATCTGGGAGCGGCTGTAGTGGTCGGTGTCGTATTCGAGTTGGAGGGTGAGTCGACCGGCGATGGTGAAGGCGGTGAGTTTCGGGGGCATGCCGGGGCCCATCGCGTACACGTCGTCGCGGAGGAAGGCGATGTGGTCGGGGATCGAATGTGGGGGCACCCGACCGATATTGGAGATCGCGAGCGTCGGGGGTGCGGACAGCAGCGCGGCGGTGAACGGGTCGCGCACGAGCTGGGCGGCGAGTGGGAACAGGGCCGGTTCGCGGCGTTCGCGTGCCGCGCGCAGGCCCGTTTCCACCTGCTGGGCGAGTTCGAGTTGGGTGGTGTCGCCGGTGGCTCGCACGAGCGTGCCCGCCCCGGAGGCGAAGTTGACGATCGTCTCGACGGGCACCGCCGGGTCGAATTCCCCGCGAACATCGGCGGCGAACCCGCAGAACATCGCCACCTCCCCCGATTCGGGAAACCGCGTCCGCACGGCCGCCAACGCCGCCCCGCTGAGCACGCTGTTCACCGACAGCCCCCGCTCACGCGCCACCGCGACGAGTGCGGCCGTCTCCTGCGCGGTCAACTCCACCCGCTGCATCGCGAATCGTCCGACCGGATCCCCCGGCGCACCGTCTCGAGGCAGCGTGCGCGGCGCGTCCGCCGGATCCATGGCCGCCGCTCCCGCCGCGACCATCGCCAACCACCCCTCGGCCTCCTCCGTCGAAACCACTTCACCCAAGCGAACATCCAATGCTTCGGGCAGTCGCGCATCCGAATTCACCGACGGCCCAACATCTCCCGCCACGTGCGCGCTGTAGCGACTCCACAGCTGCTCGAGCAACGCGAATCCTGATCTCCCATCAGCGATCCCGTGATGCACGACCAACACCACCTGCTGCCGCAACCCCGCCCTCAGCAGATACGCCCGAAACAACCCCTGCTCCCACTCCGGCGCCCGGTTGATCAACGCCAGATACTCGGCTTCCCCACCGTCGATGAAGTCGAGCCGAGGCCGGAACTCGTCCTCGCGCACGAAGAACTCGCCTCCGTCCTCGCGCACCACCCGACTCCGCAACAGCGGATGCGCGGCTGCGAGTTCGGCGAGCACGGTCGCCAACAGCGCGGGATCGAGCACCCCGTGCACGGTGGTGCCGAGAAACAGCGGCATCCCGCCGGTGGGCACGCTGCCGAGGGTCGTACCGGCACCGAAGTAGCTGGATTCGAACGGGGAAACGCGTCGCCGAGAGCTCATACTCGAACCATACAACCGTTTCAAACACTTGTCACTGACGTTTGTTTGAAACCGATGTCACAAACGTCCGTATGCCCCACTTGCTATCGTGCCCGGGTGGGAACCCGAGAAGATCTCCTCGACGCCGCCAAGCAGTGCCTGGCCGAGCGCGGCTACGCCCGCACCACCGTCCGCGACATCGTCGCCGCCTCCGGCACCAACCTCGCGGCCATCAACTACCACTTCGGCACCCGCGACAAACTCCTCCAGCAGGCCATGCTCGAATCCAGCGCCGAAGCCGTCAACGAGATCCTCGAAGCCCTCCCGCCCGAAAACCCCACCGACCCCACCGCCCGCCTAGAAGCCTTCTGGCAACGCCTCCTCACCTCCTTCGCCGACAACACCCCCCTCTGGCACGCCAACGCCGAATGCCTCACCCAAGCCCTCCACTGCCCCGACCTCCGCACCGAACTCGCCACCGCCCAAGCCCGCGCCCGGCACGGCCTGTCGCAGGCTTTCGGCAGCGGCGACAGCAACGTTGGCGCGATCCTGCAAACGATGATCGGCGGTCTGCTGCTCCAGTGGCTGATCGACCCGACCAACGCCCCCACCCCGGCCGAACTCACCGCCGGCGCCTCCGCGATGAGCCTCCCCCGCTGACACCCGGCACCTGACGACCTCAGAACACCGGCTGCGGCACCAACATCACGATCCACCCATCCGGATCGGGAAACCCGACACCCCCGGTGGCCGCCCAGTAGGGATTCTCCGCTTCCACCGGCTCGACCCCGAACGCAATGAGCCGCCGCACTGCCTCCCCCATCGCCTCGGCCCCGTCGAAATACAGCACCAGCAGGTTCTCCGCACTCGGCGCCGCCCCCGGACTCCCGTCGACGTGACTGGTGAACTCCAGGTGATAGTCGACCCCCGGCAGCCCCACCATCACCCCGTCGTAGCCGGCGTGCCCCGCGAACCGCCCCACTTCCGGCAGTCCGAGCCCGTCCACGTAGAACCGCACCACCTCCGCGAGCCGATCGGTCGGCCGCGCCACCCGCACCTGCGCGACCCGCAGCGAATCGGGCCAGCTGTTCTCGCTCATGTCCGGCACAGTACCGCCGCCCGGTGACACGATCGCGGAGACGACGAACGGGCGCACCGAAACACGGTGCGCCCGTTCGATATTCGCCTACTCGGACTCGGCGGCCGCTTCTTGCGCCGCCAACGCCCGCCGCCGCACCCGACGGGCCGCGGCGACCATGTTCCGCAACGAGGGATCCAACTGCCAGTAGTGCCGGGTCTTGAGCCCGCCGTCCGGGTTGGCCCACAACCGTTGCGGCGTCACGGCTTCAGCCGCCTGGGTGAGCAGTTCGTCGAACTCGTCGATGTCGGGAATGCGCGCGGAGCGGCTCTCGTAGACGCCGGGGCCGACGCCGTGGGTGAGCCCGTGACCGGAGGACAGGTCCTCGGTGAGGGCTTCGATGACCCATTCGATGGAGCGGGTCGCCACGATGGCGGTGACGTCGGCGTCGAGCTGGTCGATCGCGTCGACCACTTCGGTGCGCCCGGAATAGCCGATGTGGGTGTGGATCTGGGTGTCGGGCCGCACGCCGGAGGTGGCGAGTTTGAAGGCGCCGACGGCCCAGCGCAGGTATTCCTCGCGACCGTTCGGGCGTCCGGGCAGCAGTTCGCGGATGGCGGGTTCGTCGACCTGGATGATCGCGATGCCCGCCTTCTCCAAATCGACCACTTCGTCGCGGATGGCCAGCGCCACCTGGTCGGCGGTCTCGTAGAGCGGCTGATCCTGGCGCACGAACGAACGCGCCAGCATCGTGACCGGCCCTGTGACCATGCCCTTGACCGGCTTGTCGGTCAGCGACTGCGCGTAGGCGGTCCACTCCACCGACATCGGCGCGGGCCGGGCCACGTCGCCGTAGACGATCGGCGGTCGCACGCACCGGGATCCGTACACCTGCACCCAGCCGAAGCGGGTGGTGGCGAAACCGTCGAGCTGTTCGGCGAAGAACTGGATCATGTCGTTGCGCTCGTGCTCACCGTGCACGAACACGTCGAGGCCGATGTCCTCCTGCAGGCGGATCGTCGCCTCGATCTCGGCTTCGACCAGCTTGCGGTAGTCGTCCTCGGACAGCCGCCCGGAACCCACCTCGTAGCGGGCCTGCCGCAGTTTGGCGCTCTGCGGGAACGACCCGAGCGTGGTGGCAGGCACCAGCGGCAGGTTCAACCGTTCCTGCTGGGCCGCCGCGCGCACCTCGTAGGGCGCGCGTTCGCGCATCTGCGGCGTCACCGCGTACACCCGCTGCCGCACCGCGTGCTTCTGCTTGAAGTGCACCTGGGTGGGCCGCTTGCGCCAGTTCTCCGAGGGCCCCTCGGTGAGCGCCTTGGCGAGCGAAACGACTTCGCCCACCTTCTGTTTCGCGAAGGCGAGCCGGTCGGCCACGTTGCCTTCGATGTCGTATTCGGACAGCACGTCGTAGGGCACGTGCAGCAGCGTGGTGCCGGTCGACACCACCAGGTCCGGGCACACCTCGGCGATAGCGTTGAGGTAGTTCAGCGTGACGAACCGGTCCGCGCGCCACACATTGGTGCCGCTGATGACACCGGCGTAGATCCGCTTGCGCTTGATCCCCGGAATCGCCGCGAGCTCCTCGGGCTGCATCCGGTAGGAGGCGAGGTCGAGCCCGATCGCCTCGACGTTGCTCGCGGCCAGAATCCGCAGTGCCTCACCGAAATCGCCGTACTGCCCGGTCACCAGGATGCGCGGACGCAGCGGGGCCTTCGACAGCTGGGTGTAGGCCTTCTCGAACGCCGCCAGCTCGGCGGGCGTGCGCTCACCGGTGAAGCAGGGTTCGTCGAGCTGCACGCACGTCGACCCGCGCTTGGCCAGGATCGAGAACAGCTCCTCGTAGAACGGCAGCAGCTGATCGAGCAGGCTCAGCGTGTCGAACTCGGCCTCGCCCGGCACGTGCCCGGCCTTGGACAGCAGCAGCAACGACACCGGCCCCAGCACCACCGGACGCAGTTCGATTCCGCGCTGCGCGGCCCGATCCCACTCGTCGAGCAGGGCTTCGGGGTGCAGCGAGAACGTGGTGTCGGCGTCGAGTTCGGGCTGGCGGTAGTGGTAGTTGGTGCCGAAGAAACGCACCAGTTCCAGCGGCGGGACGTCCGGGTTGCCGCGCGCCATCAGGAAGTAGAAGTCCAGCGGGTCGAGCCCGTCGGCGAATTCCTTGAAACGCGAGGGCACCGCGCCGAACAGCAGCGCGTTGTCGAGAATGTGATCGTAGAAGGAGAAGGTGTTGCCCGGCACCTGCGTGAGTCCGGTGGCGGCCAGCTCGTTGAACTGACGCTCCTGGATGTCACGGCCTACCGTGAGCAGTTCCTCGCGTTCGAGCGATCCGCGCCAGTACGCCTCGAGCGCGCGCTTGAGTTCGCGGTGCGGACCGATTCTCGGGTATCCGAGAACGCTCGACCCGAATCCGTCGGTGACGTTGACCATGACCGCCGATACTCCTTTTCGATCACACGCTGCGCTCGACATAGCACCGGCCGCGCGAACACCGCCGGTATCAGCAGCTTAGGCCGCAAGAGCGCCCCCGCGCCGCTCCCCCCACCAAACCCGACCCGCGAATCCCCATCAGGAGCGACCGCCACGCAAACGCCTCAGCACCCCCGCCCAACCTGAGTCATCAAAAACTCCCCGCCAAAACCCAGCCCCGCACATCCCGACCTCGAGGAGGGATCGCCGCGCAGCGGCGTAGCGGCCCGGCCGCGAGTTAGCGCCCGTTGCGTCCGCGGCGCAGCCGCCAGCAACGGGTGCTAACTCGCGGCCCCTGGGGGGCCGCGCTCGAGCGCGCCAGCGCTCCAAAAACACAGCCTGCGAACCCCCTGGGCCCACCGAACCTGAGTCCCGAAACCTACTTACCGTACTGGTAGAACCCGGCCCCGGTCTTCTTCCCGAGCAGCCCAGCCTCCACCATGCGCATCAGCAACGGCGGCGCCGAGTACAGCGGCTCCTTGAACTCCGAGTACATCGAGTCCGCGATCGACTTCACCGTGTCGAGCCCGACCAGGTCGGTCAGCGCCAGCGGCCCCATCGGGTGCGCACAGCCAAGAACCATCGCCTTGTCGACGTCTTCCTTGGTGGCGAAGCCCGACTCGACCATCCGGATCGCCGAGAGCAGGTACGGCACCAGCAGCGCGTTGACCACGAACCCGGACCGGTCGGCCGAGCGCACGATCTGCTTGCCGAGGATCTCCGCGGCGAACTGCTCGGCCCGCTTGGCGACCGGCTCGCTGGTCTTGAGCGTGGTGACCAGCTCCACCAGCGGCAGCACCGGCACCGGGTTGAAGAAGTGCAGGCCGACCACGCGCTCGGGGTTGGCGGTGGCGACGGCGATCTTCATGATCGGGATGGAGGAGGTGTTGGAGGCGAGCACGGCTTCGGGGTCGGTGACGACCTTGTCCAGCTCGCTGAAGATGGCCGTTTTGACCTCTTCGTTCTCGACAACGGCCTCGACCACCAGCTGACGATCGGCGAAATCGCTCAGATCGGAGGTGAAGCGCAGCCGCCAGGCGGCCTGCTCGCGCTCGCGCTCGGTGATCTTGCCGCTGCTCACGCCACGATCCAGCGAACGCAGGATGCGCGCGCGGCCCGCAGCGGCGAGTTCACGGGTGGTCTCGTAGACGAGGACATCGACGTGCGCGCGTGCGCACACTTCGGCGATGCCGGCGCCCATCTGTCCGGCGCCGATGATGCCAACGCGCTGAATCTTCTCGCTGCTGCTCACGTCCCGCTCCTGCTGTGTGTCTGGCTGTGGGGTGGCTGGGGAGGTCATAGCGACCAAAGTATAGGGATGCCCTCCCTCACCGAGGGCTGATCGGCGAGGGAGGGCGTACACCCCTACCGGAGTAGAGGAAAGGTGCTGCTATTCAAAGCAACTCAGTGGAACTGGCCCTCTTCGGTGGAGCCCTTGAGGGCAGCCGTCGAGGTGTTGGGGTCCACGGTGGTGGCGATGGTGTCGAAGTAGCCGGCACCGACCTCACGCTGGTGCTTCACGGCGGTGAAGCCACGCTCGGCGGCGGCCTTGAACTCGCGCTCCTGCAGGTCGACGAACGAGGTCATGCCCTCGCGAGCGTAGCCGTACGCCAGGTCGAACATGCCGTAGTTGAGCGAGTGGAAGCCGGCCAGGGTGATGAACTGGAACTTGAAGCCCATCGCGCCGAGCTCACGCTGGAACTTCGCGATGGTCGCGTCGTCCAGGTGCGCCTTCCAGTTGAACGAAGGCGAGCAGTTGTAGGCCAGCAGCTGGTCCGGGAACTCGCTGCGGACGGCCTCGGCGAACTTGCGCGCGACCTCGAGGTCCGGCACGCCGGTCTCCATCCAGATGAGGTCGGCGTAGGGGGCGTAGGCCTTGGCACGCGCGATGCAGGGCTCGATGCCGTTCTTCACGCCGAAGAAGCCCTCAGCGGTGCGGGTGCCGTCGAGGAACTCACGGTCGCGCTCGTCCACGTCGGTGGTGAGCAGGGTGGCGGCCTCGGCGTCGGTGCGGGCGATGATCACCGAGGGCACGTCGGCGACGTCGGCGGCCAGACGGGCCGAGGTCAGGGTGCGGATGTGCTGCTGGGTGGGGATCAGCACCTTGCCACCGAGGTGGCCGCACTTCTTCTCCGAGGCGAGCTGGTCTTCCCAGTGCACGCCGGCCGCGCCGGAGGCGATCATGGCCTTCTGCAGCTCGTAGGCGTTCAGGGCGCCACCGAAGCCGGCTTCGGCGTCGGCCACGATCGGGGCCAGCCAGTTCTTGACCGAGTCGTCGCCTTCGACCTTGGAGATCTCGTCGGCGCGCAGCAGCGCGTTGTTGATGCGACGCACGACCGCGGGAACCGAGTTCGCCGGGTACAGCGACTGGTCCGGGTAGGTGTGGCCGGACAGGTTGGCGTCACCGGCGACCTGCCAACCGGACAGGTAGATGGCCTTCAGGCCGGCGCGAACCTGCTGCACGGCCTGGTTGCCGGTGAGGGCGCCGAGGGAGTTGATGTAGTCCTCGTTGTTCACGAGGTCCCACAGGATCTCCGAACCGCGACGGGCGAGGGTGTGCTCCTCGACGACGTTGCCCTGCAGCTTGACGACCTGCTCGGCGGTGTAGCTACGGGTCAGGCCCTTCCAACGCGGGTTGGTGTCCCAATCCTGCTGGATTTCGGCTGCGGTCTTCGGGGTGCCGGGGAGAGACATCTCTTGACTCCACTTCCTCGTGTGGTCGGTGCGCCACGCAGACGGCGTGCGAATCAACCGGCGGCTGAACGCTTTCGGTTGCACATCTCGTACTGCTGGCGCAATTTGCAGGCTTGCTAGGACTTACTAGGGCCCAAGGGGTGTACTTCCAAACAATGGCACACCCAGAAATAGCCGTCTACCTGTTGGTTGTGTGAATCTCAGCTAGTTTTGCCGACGCGTTTGCTAACTTTGCGAAATTAGCGGGCGGATTGCAACCGTTCTGTCTACCGAGGGGTAGTGCTGACCAGGAGTTTCAGCATAACGCTCGTACTGTTAGCGATCATGACCACCCGCCGCGTCGACACACCCGAGCCTCCCACTCTGTGAGGGCTCTCACACACCACGCCGGGTCACGGACGTGTGCGTGTCGTCACTCATTTCGGACACAGCACGAGGGCCCCGCCGTCAACCGACGACGAGGCCCTCGACAACCGAACGCGCCTAGCGCACTCGACCCACCATCAACCGGCCGAGCCGAGCGCACTCGAACCGAGGTTGAGCATCCTCCCCACCTCGGCCAGCGACCCGAAGATCACTCCGAGCGGGCCGTAGTAGTAGCAGGTCGTGTTGCAGTATCCGCCGCCGAGCCACTCCAGATCCGCGGAGCCGACCACCGGTCGCACGCTTGTCGGCGCGCCCACCTCCGCCGACGCGGGCGCGGCGCCCCCGGCGATCAACGCCCCCGAAAGCAGGATCGTCGCGATTACGGATCGCTTCATAGCGGTTCCTCCCAGCTAAGTGAAATATCGTTATTTCACCACTGCGGATGTGTGCCGTGCCACACCCCGAAAATGGGGGCATGCGGGCGGACCGGGCACAATCGGCCTGGTCGAACGAGGGAATGAGGGTCATGGGTAAGTCGAGAATTGTGCTGATCGCGGCCCTGGTGGCACTGGGTGCCGTGCCGCACGCGACGGCGAACGCGCAGCCTGCCGGGCAGGTCGTCGCCGTCGAATCGCTGCCCGCCGCGGCGACCGCGCCGGACTCGGCCCGCGCCGAGCGCCTGATCTACCGCTCGACCACCGCGAACGACGAGCCGACCACCACCAGCGCGGCCGTCTACTTCCCCGCCGGCGAAGCACCCGAGGGCGGCTGGCCGGTGATCGCGTGGGCGCACGGCACCGTCGGCCTCGGCGACGAATGCGCCTACAGCATCGCGGGCCCCGCCGCCGTCGACCGCGACTGGGCCTACCTCGGCACCTGGTTGAACCAGGGCTACGCGATCGTCGCCGCCGACTACGCGGGCCTGGGCGGTCCCGGCGAACACCCCTACCTCAACGGCGTCGCCGAAGCCCACAACGTGGTCGACGCCGTCCGCGCCGCCACCGCGCAGTACCCGTCGCTGTCGAACAAGTGGGTCGCGGTCGGCCAGTCCCAGGGCGCGGGCGCCGCGGTGACCACCGCCCGCTACGCCACCGAATTCGGCGGTCCCACACTCGATTACCGAGGCGGCGTCGCCACCGGCATCCCCGCCTACATCGAGGACGCCATCCAACTCCTCGGCCCCGCCCTGCCTCCCGTCCCCCTGAGCTCCCACCTCACCGCCTACGTCCTCTACATCCTCAGCGGCCTGCGCACCACCTACCCCACCCTCGACATCGACTCCTTCCTCACCGACACCGGCCGAACCTGGCTCACCCGAGCCCAATCCACCTGCATAGGCCCCCTGGGCGAAGACCTGGCCACCACAAAACCCACCCTCGCCTCCTTCTTCACCCGCCCCCTCGCCGACATCCCCCACCTCCACACTCTGCTGACCGGCTACATGGGCCTCCCCGAATCCGGCTACAACCGCCCCCTCTTCCTAGCCCAGGGCCTGGAAGACACCGACGTAATCACCCCCCAAACCCTCCGCTACGCCGCCACCCTGAAAGCCAACGCCCAACCCCTCACCTTCCACACCTACCCCACCGACCACAACGGCACCGTCAACGCCTCTCTAACCGACTCGATCCCGTTCGTCCGAAGCTTGTTCGCGTGACCTCATCCCGCCACATGTTCAACCGCCGGACTGCGCTTCATCGCGCCAACTCTGCATCAGCGGATCCCACGTCCCAGAGTTCCGAGTGCCGTCGAGCAGCGGGCAGAGGAAAGCCGTCAGCACGGCCAGCGCGTCTCCGAGCGCGTGCAGACGGGATTCGAGCCTGGCGTTGCGCGCCTCGGCTCGATAGCCGGAGTCCCATTGGGGACCGGGGCTTCTCACCGCTGTCGGCAGCGTGAGATTTTCACGCCGCTGCTGTTGAAGTCTCAGCGCGGCAACGGTACTCGCCGCATCGACGGGGAACCGCGCGATGATCAGCAGCAGGTCCACCAGGTCGTGGTAACGGGTGGAAGCAGTAACACTCGCAGGCCCATAGAGCTGGTACATCGCCGCCACCTTGTCCGCGATCTGGTCTGCCAGCGACATAACCCGGAAGGCCGGAAGTTCGGCGAAACCGTCGAGGTCGACGATCGATGTCGGGACAACGCGATCGGTACCGACGGCGAGGCCGGACCGGATCGACAGGTCGATCGGAAAGGCGTGTAACTTCGTCGGCCCGAAGTACACCTCTGCCTTGAGCTGCGCCGAATCCGACCGCCCCGTATCGGCTTTACTTCGCCCGACCTGGAAGGTCAGCGGATCGAGATGAGTAGAGCCGTCTACGAGAATCTGAAGCTCGGCCACTGCTTCCTCGATAGTCACGTCGATACGCATCAGATCGACATCGCGACTGTGGCGAGCACCGTCGTTGATGCGAACCAGCAGTCCGCCACCGCCTTTGAGCACCCAGGGGCTGGCCGGGTCGACGAAGACACGCGCGAGGAACCTGAAGAGATAGACCTCGCGATGGATCTGCTCGGGGCGTCTGCCGGTGCGAGTCGACGCGGCCCTGGTTTTGGCGTTGAAAGACGATTGGAAGGCAGAGACTGATCGGCGCGGTGTTGATGTCAACGTAGCTCCTGTAGTCAGGTCGGATCATCCGTGTTCGTCATGCGCGCCGGGGCCCGTGATCGCGGCCTCGCGCGGAAGGTTTGCGAAGCCGCCGGTCACCAGCGCTTCCGACACGGCTTTTCGGATGGCGTCGAGCAGTTCGGGACTCAACTCGACGCCGGGTCGTTGGCTTGCCTGTGCGAGAGCGACGGCCGAGGTTGGCACTCCTGCGGTATGGATAAAGGTTCTGACCAGATCGATTCCGTCGCCAGGCAGGGACCCGTACTTGTGGGCGTAGTTTCGCAACGCTTCGGCGATCACCGCGAAGGTCGTGCCACCTGCGAGAATCGCATCGCGAACAACACTGGCCAGGTGTCCGCCGTCGGTGTTCACGGCGGCCAGATCGACAACCGTGCGTAGTGGGCGCGTGACGGGCAGCCCCTCGACCAGGTGCCACTGGTCGGAATCAAGCTCGGCGACAACAAAAGTCACCTCGGAACTGCGACTCCGGCGAGGGCGGTGAACTGTGAACTGGTGGATGTCGGCATCGAGATCCCCCAGGTCCTGCAGTACTGCGGCAGACCGATGCGACACCACCCCGAAAGGGACCGGATCGCCGAGTCGATCACCAGCCGTCCGAGCAGGCTCCAGCGCCAGCCACGCGCCGCGGATCGCCTCATGCCGAGAAGTCGGAACCCCCGCGATTCGGTAAACACCGTGCCGGATCCGAACAAGATGACCATGATCGGTCAGCCGTTTGAGCTGCAGCGGCGTCACCCCGCACTCGACTGCCGCCTGCCTGCTGGTGAACAGGCCCCACTGCCCCTCCCCCAGAGTGGCGAGTTCCAGCAGCGGCCCGTTCAGCATGGTCCCGATATTATCACTCCCATACACGATAATTTCATATATTCTGAAACTATCGTGTACGGCTCAGCCGCTGGTTGACCCCCAGGAGGTTCGATGACAAACCCCGCCAATAGCCGGAACTGGCCGACCTACCGCAATATCGAGGAGTTGCTCGCCGAACTCGACCTGGACAGCACGGACATGGCCGCAGCCGTTCAGACCACCAACGACTATGTGAAAACGCGGCGCGTCCACGCTGCCGACGGTCACCGATAGCGGCCGAATCACCACCGCCACAGCCTGTTTGCTGATCCGTTACCCGAGGTGTACCGTCGCGCACAGAGATCGGCCCCCGGGAGCGCTACCAACGCTCACCGAGGGCCTGGGTACGAAACAGCACGAACTGTTCGCACCGTAGGGAAAACCCTACCCGCACCTCCTCGGAGTGCTCCAATGCCGAGGTCGTCGTCCCGACGCCAGGAGTCACCATCCTCCCGCGCGCGGACCGCGAACATTCTGTTTCCCCAGGCCCTGGGCCCTTCGCGGTCGTTACCGACGAGCCCGACCGGGGAGCATCCAACCCACCAAACAGCCGTCTGCGAGTACCACAGTCGTACGCCTCGCACGTACGCACCGTGACGGTTCGGGAGTGCACACCTTCGCCACGGTCCAACCAGCCACGCGCCCTCCGGGACGCGCGGCCAGAAGTGTTGGCCGAGAGGGTCTATCGGGGCATGGTGATCGGGAGGTCGGGGAAGTGGGGATACGACACCGGCACCCCTGGGTGCTCGATACGGTCCAACACAGCCCGCAGGTCCTCACGACCGCAACAGCCGAATCCCTTCCTTACCGCACCGCCCGAAGCAGTACTGACACTCCATGTCGGTCGGATCATCAATCGCGACAACAGACTTCAGGTCATAGTCCCGATCCTTGACGCCCCGAACCTTCCCGCACAGCGTCCGATAGGTCCCGTCGGCCTTGACCTCGCGAACGTAGTGCGCGCGCGTCCCGGTCTTCGTGCGAACCCAACGTCCTACCCGCACAGCGCTATCCGGAGGCTCGCCGAGTGGTTGCTCGCCCCGCTTTCCTCGACTCACACGCGCACGACGGTCGGGCGAAGACTCAGCACCGATCGATTCATCAGCCGGATTGGTACGCACCACGCGACGGTACCGCGCGTCGTCTTGGCCGCGAGGTACCAGACCAACCGAGTGTTCACCCTCGACGAAGGCGATTTCCGGCGACTGTCTCCACTGGATTCACACTCCCACTTCACCTCACTCTCTGCAGCTCCGCCCACAGCGTGTGGTGCCCACCATGGTCGGTGAAACCTCGATTACTGTTGTGCGAGTGAAGATTATGAGATCCGCCGTCCTTGCCGGCTTCGTCGTACTCGCCGCCCCGGCATTCGCCCACGCGGACCCGCCACCGCCGATCTTCACCCAGGAAGAGCAGTGCGAGACCACCCGCGCGTTGGTCGACAGCGTCCGGGCGAACAACCCTGACGCCACCCCGGAGGAGATCGCGGACGCGTTCGTCAACCAGATGGACTCGCTGGGCGCCTACACCCGGGTGCCGAAGGCCAAGGAATCCGATCGCCAGATCACCCTGAGCAATATCGAACGCTGCGGGCTGGCGTAAACGCACACACCAACGAAAATCAGATATATCCCGGCATGGCGAGCAGTCCGCTGTAGCACCCGGGTCCGAGTCCGCATCGGATCTCAGTGCACGCCGAATGCCGCCATCGCGGTCGACATCTTCATGACCAAGCGATTCTCGGTGTTACGAACCGGAGTGAATCCGAACCGCGCATAGAACGCGGCAGCGGACTCGTCGATGGCGTCGACCACGATGAGACGGCCGCCCGTGGCCTGCGCGGCCCCCATGATCTTGGTGACCGCGTCGACCAGCAGCTGCTCCCCCAGGCCCTGGCGGTGCAGCTGCTGGTCGAGCGCGAATTTCGCCAGCAGGAAGGCGGGGACAATCTTCAGTCCGGACGACAGCGACTGCGACAGGCCGTCGATATCACGTTCGACCTGGGTGGGCGCGATCGCGTAGTACGCGCGCACGGTGGGGTCGTCAGCCGTGATCCAGACATAGGTGCGGCTTGTCCAGCGCTGCTCGGCCTGCAGCGCCATCCGCTGCAACCAGTCGTTGAGAACCGTTTTGCCACAGTCGAATTCACTCAGCTTGTGGTCGACGGAGATCGCCGTCGATACCCAACTCACCGGCGGACGAAGACTCGGGGCTTGGCGGCGGCATTCGCCAACGCCGGGGCCGCGTCCGGGGTGTCGAGCGATGACATCATCGCGTCGAACTGCTCGGCAGGCATCAAGGTGCGGCTCGACAGCGCCAGGATCCGATCCGCCCGATCGAAGGCCGCGGCGCGAATGAACTCGCTCAGCGACTCGTTCACCGCATCCGCCGCAGCCTGGATCTGGGCTTGTCGTTCCTTGTCGAGCCGAACTTCGACTCGTTGGGTCTTGGCGGTCATACCCACCACTGTACGGACAATGTACGGAACTATCCAGTGAGTTGCGCTCAGTCCAGCACCCCCGCCGGATGCACCTTGCGCCAGTGTTCGGCGATGTCGATGCGTCGAGTTATCCACACCCTGTCGTGGGATTGCACGTGGTCGAGGAAGCGCTCGAGGGCGGCGACGCGGGCGGGGCGGCCCGCGATGCGGCAGTGCAGCCCCACCGACAGCATTTTGGGGGCCCCTTCGGTGCCTTCGCGGTAGAGGATGTCGAAGGCGTCGCGCAGGTGGGCGTAGAACTCGTCGCCGTTGGCGAAGCCGGCGGGAGAGGCGAAGCGCATGTCGTTGGTGTCGAGGGTGTAGGGGACGACCAGGTGGTTCTGGCCGTTGACCGAGGTCCAGTAGGGCAGGTCGTCGGCGTAGGAGTCGGAGTCGTAGACGAAGCCGCCGTGTTCGACGACGAGTTGGCGGGTGTGGGGTGAGTCGCGGCCGGTGTACCAGCCAAGGGGGGCGGCGCCGGTGAGTTCGGTGAGGATGCGCACGGCTTCGGCCATGTCGGCGCGTTCGACGTCCTCGTCGACGAGCTGGTAGGACTTCCACCGCAGCCCGTGGCTGGCGATCTCGTATCCGAGCTCCGAAAAGGCCGCTACCGCTTCGGGATTGCGTTGCATGGCGCGCGCGACGGCGAAGACGGTGAGTGGCAGATCGCGCCGTTGGAACGCGCGCAGCACCCGCCACAGTCCGGCGCGCGACCCGTATTCGTAGAGCGATTCCATGCTCATGTGCCGGTTGGGGAAGGCGTCGGCGGGTGTCATCTCCGACAGGAACGTCTCCGAGTGCGCCGACCCGTCGAGGACGTTGTTCTCCCCGCCCTCTTCGTAATTCAGCACGAACTGCACCGCGATGCGGGCGCCGTCGGGCCACTGCGGGTCGGGCGGGGTGGGCCCGTAGCCGAGGAAATCGCGGATGCCGCTCATGCGCTCAGCTCCCCGTAGAGGCGCAGGCGGGCGAGGCCGCCGTCGGGATAGATGTCGAGCCGCACCTCTTCGACACCCGGCACCGGCTCGAGCACGAACCGGTGCCGGGTGTCGGGCAGCAGGTCGGTGCGGGGCAGGAGTGCGATCTCGGTGCCGTTGTGGGTGTAGCCGGTGAGCGAGGCCGCGCCGGGGCTGTTGCCGAGGAAGCAGGAGGTGTCGATCTCGGCGAGCCGGATGGAGCCGGGTCCGGCGAGCTTGATGCGGACCCAGTCGTTGCTGTCGTCGCGGCGGCGCGCGGTCTCCCAGCCGTCGCCCATCACCCGGGCCTGGCCGGGGTAGAGCAGCTGGTTGGGTGAGCTGTAGAAGCGGTTGGAGCACGCCTGGACCAGGGCGCCGTTCTCGAGCGCGGCCAGGTCGATGGGGCCCAGGTGCAATAGGGCCGGGTCGGGTCGACCTTCGCCGTGGACGCGTAGTCGGGCGATCCCGCCGTCGGGGTGCATGGTGAGTTTGACGTGGGTCCAGCGGTCTTCGCTGTCGATGGCGAACGGGTTGCGCGAGTCGCCTTCGACCTTGCTGCGGTCGAGCAGCGTGACCCAGTCGGTGCGTGCGGCGATCTCCTCGGCGGGCGGGTAACCGTCGATCTCGAGCGCCTCGATCGACACCTCGGGCGGGAAGTTGCCCTTGAACCAGCGCGTGTCGACCACGACCCCGCGGATCACCCCGGGCACGCCGAGTCGCACGATGGCCACGTCGTCGCCGGGCTTGCCGCGATGCCTGCGGGTCTCCCACCCGTCGTAGACCTGGCCTTTGTGCCCGAAGGTCGAGATCTGATATTCGGGTGGTCCGACGTTGACCAGATTCTCCTTCTCCGCGAAGAATTCGTCGTTGGCCCAGATCACCGACCCGCCGAGGGGTCGGACCGCCAGATCTGGAAGCAACGTGAAGTCGTCGCTGCCGAGATGTCTGCTCACCGTGTCTCCTATGCCTTCAGGTGCCGCGAAGCATCCGCCGCGCACCCCGTTGTGTACTGCTCCGCGCGTCGAGCCGCGCCTGTTCGGATCTGTGTCACCGCCACCGCGAACATCGTCCCAGTCGGGAGGCGTTGGGCTGCCGATATCGCGGGTGCCGACGCCGCGACGGCACGCTCGTCGGAGGACCCATCACGAATCCTGCGGCGGGGCCTGCCGGGCGGCCAGCGCTTCGAGCGCGGAAACGCCAAGGCGCGGGTCCAGTTCGTCCGCGCCGGTCGCCCCGCATCGCAGCCCGCGCAACACCGTGGTGGCCAGTGCCTCCGCCGTGGCGGGCTCGTCGACGACCCCACCGGAGCGCCGATCGAGGTAGGCGCCAAGGCGCGGAACGGCCGCGTCGGTGGCGACGCGGAAGAAGTTGTAGGTGGCCAGCCAGCGGGTGATCAGGTGCCCCGGGTGCATGTCCCAGCCCTGGTAGTAGCCGCGCCGCAGTGCCCGTTCGACCAGGCGGTAGTGGTTGGCCAGCGCCCCTTCCGGATCGACATCGGGCACGATCTGGGTCGATCCGTCGCAGATCCATACGCCGGTCTGGGCGGCGGCCACCTGCATCACCGATTTGGCGTAGTCGGCGGCCGGGTGGTCGAGGGTCTGGTCGGTGGCGGCGATCCCGCAGGCGGCGGTGTAGTCGTAGGTGCCGAAATGCAGTGCGCTGCAACGCCCCTCGGCCAGTTGGATCATGCGCGGAATGGGCACGGTGCCGTCGGGGGCCAGGACGGCCTGCGGGCTCTCGATCTGCAATTCGAACCGCAGCGACCGCTCCGGCAGCCCGTGACCGCGCTCGAGCCCGGTGCACAGGTCGACGATCGCCGTAACCTGTTCTGCCGCACGGATTTTCGGCACGGTGAACACGAACCCGGGCAGCACCCCACCGGCACTGTCGAGCACCAGTTCCAGCGTGCGCAGCGCGCGCCTGCGCTCCTCGGCGGCCAGCCCTTTCGCGCGAACACCGTAGGAGGCGGGCGCGCCGGGGGTGTCGGCCCAGGCCGCGAGGGCCGCGCCCGCCGCCTTGGCCGCCGCGTCCTCCTCCTCGTCGGCGCGGAACCCGTAACCGTCCTCGAAGTCGATGCGCATGTCCTGGATGGGTTGCTCGGCGAGGCGGCGGCGCACGGCGGGCAGCGAGCCGGTGGTGTCGAGTTCGACGAGGAAATCGGCGTGCCGGTGCAGCAGTTCGAGTGCGGCGGCACCCCATTCGGCGGGGGTGTCGGCGCCGGCGCGGTCGGCGGGCACGTAGGCGGTGTGCACGGGCTGCACCCGCTCCCCCGCACCGGGGTAGCGGGTCCGCAGGTCGGCGTCGACCGCGTCGAGCACGGCATCGACGCGGGCCAGAATGTGTTCGGGCAGACGAGTACTCACCCGGCGGCTCCTTCCTGGATGGCGCGCCACACGCGGTCGGCGGTCATCGGTAGTCGGTTCGGGCGGGCGCCGACGGCGTCGCGGATCGCGTTCGCGAGGGCGGGCGCCACCGGGTTGTAGGGGGACTCACTCATCGATTTGGCACCGAGTGGGCCGAGTTCGTCACTGGTTTCGGCGAAATAGACCTCCGTGCGCGGCAGGTCGGCGAACTGCGGGATGTGATAGTGGCGCAACGTTTTCGTGGTCACCACGCCGTTCTCGGAGCGCATGTCCTCATACAGCGCGGTCCCGAGCGCCTGTGCGACACCGCCTTCCACCTGACCGCGCAACTGCACCGGGTTGATGACGGTGCCCGCGTCGGCGACCTGGATCGATTGCAGGATCCGCACCGCGCCGGTCGCGGGCCGCACGGCCACCCGGAACGCGTGCACGTTGAAACTCACCGAGCGCGGGGTGCCCGCGTGGGTACCGTGGGCGATGAGTTCGCCGTCGGCGAGCAGTTGGGCGGCGGTGATCAGTTCGTCGCCGCAGCGCACACCGCCCGATTCGAGCACGCAGTCGCGTTCGGGATGACCGCTCACCTTCGCGGCCCTGGCCAGCAGCATGGCGTGCAGTTCGAGGGCGGCGGCGTAGGAGGCCTTGCCCGCGACCATGGTGCCGGTGGAGCCGAAGGCGCCGGTGTCGTGGCCGACGAGGTCGGTGTCGGACTGGCGCACGCGGATGCGCTCGGCGGTGGTGGCCAGTGCGGTGGCGGCGAGCTGGGTGTGCACGGTGGTGGTGCCGTTGCCGAATTCGGCTGTGCCGACGCCGAGTTCGTAGCTTCCGTCGGGCAGCAGGCGGGCGGTGGCGTCGGAGTGGTGGCCGCGCGGGGGGACGGTGGCGATCATCGCGACCGCCATGCCCTCGCCCTCACACCAGTCCGGGCCGGGCGCGGTGACGCCGTTGCCGCGACGCAGGGCCCGCTGCGCGGTGTCGAGGCACTGGTCGAGGCCGTAGCTGCCGAAGGTCAGGTCGGACTCGTCGACCTCGTGCCCGGTGAACCGGTCGCCCGGGATCACCACATTGCGGCGCCGGAACTCGAACGGGTCGATGTCGAGTGCGCGGGCGAGGTCGTCGATGGCCGATTCGACCCCGAAGATCACCTGGCCGAGGCCGTAGCCGCGGAAGGCGCCGGAGGGAATGTTGTTGGTGTACACCGCCTGTGCGTCGACGCGCTTGTTCGGGCAGCGGTAGACGGCCACCGATTCGCCGACGGAATGGAACATGACTCCGGCGCTGTGATTGCCGTAGGCGCCTGCGTCGGCGAGGACGTCGATGGACAGGGCGGTGAGGATGCCGTTCGCGTCGGCGGCCGCGGTGACGGCCACGCGCATGGGGTGGCGGCAGGTGGCGGAGGTGAATTCGTCGGTGCGGGTGAATTCGTACTGCACCGGGTGGCCGGTGCGCAGGACGGCCAGCGCGATCAGGTCCTCGGCCAGCATTTCCTGCTTGGCCCCGAAGCCGCCGCCGACGCGAGTCGCGAAGACCCGCACGCGCTCCCGGTCGAGTCCGAAGACGTGGCACAGTTCGTCGCGCACCAGGAAGGGAACCTGGGTGCTGGAGCGGATGACGAGCCTGCCCGCGTCGTCGAGCCAGCCGATGCCGCCGTGGGTTTCGAGGTGCACGTGCTGCACGCGCGACGAATTCCACACGCCGCTCACCACTTTCGCGGCCTCGGCGATTCCGGCGTCGAAATCACCGACGCCGCCGTGGATCTCGGCGATCAGGTTGTGTTCGGGGTCGGCGATGCGCGCGGACTCCGGTTTGTCGGCGTGCAGCTTCGGAGCGTCTTCCGTCAATGCGGCTTCGGGATCGAAAACAGCTGGCAGCACGTCATATTCGACGCGCAGTGCCCGCACACCAGCACGTGCGGCGTCGAGGGTCTCCCCCACGACCGCCGCGACCCGCTGCCCTACGAAACGCACCGATCGATCGAGTACGAAGGTGTCGTCCGGATCGTCTTCGCGCAGTTCGTGTCGTGCCGTGGAGAACGCCGTCCCCGGCGCATCCACATGCGTCAACACCACCCGCACCCCCGGAACAGCCTGCGCCGCACGCACATCGATCGACACGATCCGCGCGTGCGCGTGCGGACTGGTCAGCACCGCGAGATGCCACGGCGCCGTCGGCGGCATCCGCTCCCCACCCCCGACCACCACATCCATCGTGAACGGCTCCCCACCCCGCACGATCCGCCCACCGGCGGGCGCCCGCACCCCATCCCCGATCTGCCCCGCCCCATACTTGCGCCGCATCACCCCACCGACCCGCGCCGCTGCGGCCAACACCTCCCCACCACCGACCTCCGGCCCCCGCCCGTCACACGCGCCGGGGACCGTCGAGGCCGTCGAGGAACCTCCTGCTTCCCGAGCAGACGGCGCCTGACCCGCGCAACCAGTGGCATCAGTGGTGCACAGCGACGCACAGGACCCCGACAGCGCATCGGCGATCGACCGGTACCCCGTGCAACGGCACAGGTTCCCCTTCATCAACTCGGCGCGTTCACCCTCGGTCACTTCCGAGTCGGACCGTGCGGCGGCCAACCCGGAAGCCGTCACCACCATGCCCGCCGTACAGAACCCACACTGGAATCCCGCGTTCTCCACGAAACTGCGCTGCACCGCGTTCGGCTCGTCCGCGTCCGCGAGCCCGGCGGCCGTGGTCACCGTGCGGTCGGCCGCGCGGTGGGCGGGGATGAGGCAGGAGTGGACCGGTTCGCCGTCGAGCAGGACCGAGCAGGCGCCGCAATCGCCGGAGTCGCAGCCCTTCTTGACCGCGAGTTCGCCGTGTTCGCGCAGGACCGTGCGCAGGCACTGGCCCGGTCGGGGGCTCACCTCCACCGGGCGGCCGTCGATTTCCAGTCTCATAACTCACCTCCGGCGAGTTCGGCCGCCACCTCGCCGACGAGCAGGCCGGTGACGTGTTCGCGCCAGTCGGGGGCGCCGTGCGGATCGTCGAACCACAGCTCCGGTTCGATGTCCGCGAGGGCGGCGGCGAGCTGCGAGCGTGTCGGCACACCGTCGAAGTCGAGGACGACGGGGCGCACGGTGGCGGCGGTGATGGTGATGGCGCAGCGGTCGTCGCGTTCGCGCCTGCCCATCACGACCGACCCGGAACGACCGAGCGGCGCCAGGGCGATCTTGCGAAAGCTGGTGTGCGCCAGCAGGCTCGAGGTCGGCACCAGGAACGAGCGCACCACGGCACCCGTCGCCAGCAGGTTCTCACCGGGTCCGGTCACGAAGTCACGCAACGGAATCCGGCGTTCGCCGCCGCCACGCGGCCAGATCACCACGGCCGCGTCCAGCGCGACCAGCGCCCCGAGCACCGCCCCGGCGGGCAGCGACAGACACACGTTCCCGCCGACCGTCGCCGTGCGCCAGATCTTGTGCGAGGCCAACAGCGCCCGACACGCCTGGGCGAACAGCGCCGTCCCCGGCCACTCCGGCCGCAACCTCGACATCCCGAGTTCGCGACCCGGTGCCGCACCGGCGAACTCGGCCAGCGTGCAGGTGGCGGCGATCTCGAGACCCCGGGTCCGCTTCGTCAGCGGCACCCAGCCGAGGGTGGTGATGTCGACGAGTCGATCGAGGTGATCGTGCGGCTCGGAGAACAGGAACGTGCCGCCCGCCAGCACCGCGCTCCCGGCGCCGAGCCGCGCCAGATCGGCGCGTTCCCGGGCGAGGACAACCTCTCGAACAGTATCCAGATCCACGTTCACCTCGCTTACCTCTCCGGCCACAGTAGGGGCCGGGAGTTGCCACGGTGTTGCACGAAACCCGCGCCAGATTGCGCCGCGGTTAACCCGGTGTACGCCCTCCAGTGTGCGCCGAACAGAGCAAATCCGCAGCTCAGCGCGCCGAGGGCACACACTCACCGGTCGGCGAGCAGCGCGGCCTGCGCCTGGGCCACCTCGGCCCCTACCGACTCCTCGTCCACCGTCAACACCACATCGTCACGAACCACTTCGCGCCCGTTCACCACCAGCGCGGCCAGCGGCGGCGCCTGCCCGAGCACGAGCGCGACCACCGGGTCCTCGATCCCCGCGTGCGCGGCCGTATCGAGCCGCCACAGCGCCAGATCCGCCAGCTTGCCCGGCTCGATCGACCCGATCTCGGCCTCGCGCCCGAGCACCCGGGCCCCGCCCATCGTCGCCAGTTCCAGCGCGGTCCGCACCGTCATCGCCCGTGGGCCGCCGACCGCGCGGGCGTAGAGCAGCGCGTTGCGGGGTTCCTCGATCATCGAACTCGACTCGTTGCTCGCCGCGCCGTCGACCCCGAGTCCCACCGGCACCCCGGCCGCGACCAGATCGGCGATCCGCGCGATTCCGGCCCCCAACCGGCCGTTGGAGGTCGGGCAGTGCGCGATCCCGGTCCCGGTCCGCGCCATCGCGGCGATCGCGGGATCGTCGAGGTGCACGGCGTGGGCGTACCAGACATCGTCGCCGAGCCAGCCGAGCTGTTCCATGTACTCCGCGGGCGTGCAGCCGAAACTCTGCTGGCAGAACTCCTGCTCGTCGAGGGTTTCGGCGAGGTGGGTGTGCAACCGCACCCCGGACGAGCGCGCCAGGGCGGCCGATTCGCGCATGAGGTCGGCGGTCACCGAGAACGGCGAGCACGGGGCCAGCGCGATCCGCACCATCGAGTCGAAGGACGGGTCGTGCCAGTCGGTGATGGCGGCCGAGCTCGCGGCGAGGATGTCGTCGATGGACTCGACCACGTTGTCCGGCGGCAGCCCGCCCTTGCTCTGGCCCAGATCCATCGACCCGCGCGCCGGATGGAACCGCAGCCCCACCTCGGCCGCCGCGCTGATCTCGGCGGCGAGCAGGTCACCGCCGTCGCGCGGGAACAGGTAGTGGTGATCGGAGGAGGTCGTGCACCCGCTGCGCGCGAGTGAGACCAGCGCGCCGGTGGCCGCGGTGCGCACCGACTTCTCGTCGATACGCGACCACACCGGATACAGCGTGGTCAGCCATTCGAACAGGGTATTGTCGGCGGCCAGCCCCCGGGTGATCCACTGGTAGAGGTGGTGGTGGGTGTTGACCAGGCCCGGGGTGAGCACGCAGCCGCGCCCGTCGATCCGGCGCACCTCCGGCCCGACCGCCGGCGGCGCGCCCGTACCGAGCGAGTCGATCCTGTTGCCGCGCACCAGGACCCAGCCGTCGCGGTACTCGGTGCCCGCCGCGTCGACGGTCACCACCGCGCAGCCGTGAATCAGCAGTTCGCTCATGGCAGCCACGCGATTCCCGCATCGGGGGCGTCGGCGCGCGCCAGGGTGGCGTGGATGGAGCCGTAGGGGCGATCTGCCGCCCAGAACACCTCGCCCTTGTTCTCGATCTCGAACCGGGCCAGGTCGTAGTCGAAGTGGTGCTTGTTCGGGGCCGAGAGGCGGATCTCGGCGAGTACCGGGAACCGTTCCAGCACAGCGGTTCCCATCGCGTAGAGGGTCTGCTGTAGGGCCTTGGAGTAGGTGGTCGCGAACAGTTCGAGCAGGGTGGCACGGATGCCCGCGTACACCTCGTCCCAGTCCACGCCCTCGGTCTCGGCGAACCGCCACTGCACCACCAGCGAACTGGCCAGCACCCGATCGTCGGTGGGCGCGAGGGTCGTGTACTCGTCGGTGAGGAAGCCGTTGAACTCCGAGCCGGTCGACTTGAGCAGCACCAGGTCCTTGATCCCGCCGATCACCCAGGTCCGTTCGGCCGTCACGGTCACCGCGGCGGTGCGCACCTCCGGTCCCACCCGCGCCCAACTGTGGTCGTGCTCGACGCCGTCGATCGAAATCCGCTGCCACCCATAGGAGTCCACGTCGATCCGCGCGCTCGCGACCGGCTCCACCGTGTCGACGAAATGCTTCGCCAACGCGATCGCGTAGTCCTCGATGGTGTCCAGGCCCGGCTTCTTCGAGAAGACGAACGCCATGTGCTTCTGGGTGTCGGTGGGCAGCACGTGACCCTGGTCACCCTCGGTGTAGGCCGCCTCGAAATCGCCGCGCAGCGTGGTCGAGACGTTCACATCGCGAATCTCGTGGCGCGCGTTCTCCTTGTAGAAGCGCACCACCCGATTCTCGGCCTTGCCATATCGGTGATCGGTCAACACGATCGGGCCGGTCAGTGCCATCTCAGCTCCCTCGGTAGGTCGAATAGGCGAACGGCGACAGCAGCAGCGGCACATGCAGGTGTGCCTGCGCGCCCACCGTGAACGCGAGACAGACCTCCGGGTAGAAGGTCTCGGTGCCCTGCGCCGCGAAGTAGGCGCCGGTGTCGAAGAACAAGCGGTAGTCGCCCGGATTCAGCCCGGCCGCAAGCTCTTTCACGCGGCCGTCGGCGTCGGTGAGCGCCTCGGTGAGCCGCTGCTCGCCGCGCGTGAGCCACACCGCCACCCCGGCGGCGGGCACCCCGCGCACGGCGTCGAGCACGTGCGTACTCAGGCTCGTCATGCCAGCACCCGCGCCAGCCGCAGTGCGTTGATCTTGCCCAATTCCGTGCGCATGACCTGCCTTTCGGTCGCCGGATCGTTGTCGAGTCGGGCGCGCAGCACCGCGAGCAGTTCCGCGCCACCGCGCCCCGCCGCGCACACCAGGTAGATGTGGCCGAACTTCTCCTCGTAGTCCCGGTTGCCCGCGGCCAGCTCGGCGCGCAGGTCAGCGGCCACCCCGGCCTGCTCGCGCGCCGATGCCGCCGAGGTCGGCTTGTCGCCGATGCGCGGGTGACCGGCCAGTGCCTGATCGATATCGGTGTCGTCGAGTGCGCGCAGCGCCGCGTCGGCCGCGTCGAGCAGCGAGGCCGTGGTGGCGTACGGCCGCGCGGCCGCGACCGCCTGTGCCCACCGCGGCGCGGAGCAACAGGCAAGCAATACCTCTTCGGCGGCCGCGACGGGGAGTTCGTTGAAACCCGCGAGGCCGATCCCTTCGCTTGTCATCGATCCAGCATCGCGCGAACCCCACCCCCTCGCCACCCATGTGGAATCCGTCACGTCGGCGTGTCGTCGTCGCGGCGGCTCCCCGCCGTAATCGACCGGCAACATTGGGTCATTACCTTTCCTCACATGCCCCCCGCCGCCCCTTCCGCGCCTCGTTCGTGCGCGGGCATCGTCCTGGCGGCGGGCGCGGGCACGCGATACGGCAAACCCAAGGCACTCGCCGAGAACGGCGCCTGGTTGCGCGCCGCCGTCACCGCCCTGCGGGCCGGCGGCTGCGACCCGGTGATCGTCATGCTCGGCGCCACGGGACCCGATCCCGAGGCCGTCGCACTGCCCCCGCACACCCGGTCGCACTGGGTCGCGGACTGGGCGAGCGGACTGTCGGCGACGGTGCGCGCGAGCCTGCGCGCCGCCGCCGCGATCGACAGTCGCTATGTCGCCTTCCTGCCCGTCGATATCCCCGATATCGGGCCCGATGTGGTCGCCCGAGTACTCGCCGCGGCGCGGTCGAGCGAGAGCGGACTGGCCCGCGCTGTGTTCCACGCCACACCGGGACATCCCGTTGTGATCGAGAACAAGCACTGGGACGCGATTTCGGAGCTCGCCGTAGGTGATCACGGGGCCGGTTCCTATTTGGGCACCCGACAGGATATGGTGTGCGTCACGTGCGACGACTTGGCGACAGGGGCCGATCGTGATTTCCCGGAAGTCGGCGCATGATGATCGGAGTTTGAGCTATGCGCGATATCGTCGATGACCTTCTGCGAGTGTGGCATTCGGGCCGTACCGGAGGATTGGCCACCGTAGTCCGTACTATCGGCACCAACTCCGTTCCGATCGGTTCGTCGATGCTCGTCACCCCCAATGGCGGCGTATTCGGTTCCATCGCCGCGGGGCGCCTGGAAGAGACCGTGTACGAGGCCGCATTGGAAGCCGCCCGCACCGGCGTCCGGCAACTACGCCGCTACAGCATGCTCACCGGGCAGGAATCCAGTTCCGACGACGGCACTCTCGTCGATATTTTCGTCGAACCCTTCTCCTGCCGTGATTTTCCCGAATTCCCCACCATCGCCGCCGATATTCAGGCCCATCGCCGGGTCACCGTATTCACCGTGGTGTGGAATCAGGACCCCGATGTGATCGGCCAGCATCTGGTCACCGATCGCAAGCACGCCACCGAACTCGTCGCCCTGCCCGAGTCGGATCTGTTCGTCGCGTCCTACTGCCCGCCGCCGCGCCTGATCATCTTCGGCGCCAACGCCTACGCGGCCACCCTGGTGGCCCAGGCGCGCGCCATCGGGCACCGCGTCACCATCTGCGACTCGCGGCCCGAGTTCGCCGACCCGGCCTCGTTCCCCGGCGCCGAGGTGGTCGTGGACTGGCCGCACCGCTACCTCAACACGCTCTCGGCCTCGGGCGAGATCGACTCGAGCACCGCCATCGTGGTGCTGGCCAACGAGCCGCGTTTCGAGATCCCCCTGCTCACCGTCGCGCTCCGCCTGCCCGAACTCGGCTACCTCGCGGCGCTGGGCACCCCCGCCGACCAGTCGCGTCGCCTCGACGACCTACGCGCGGGCGGCTTCGACGAGCCCACCCTGGCCCGCATGCACGTGCCGGCCGGGCTGGAATCGGGTCCGCGCACCCCCGCCGAGACCGCGGTGTTCATCACCGCCGACTTCCTGGCTTCGCGTGCGGGCCTTCGCCTTTCGGCCCAGCGCGACTACGCGGCCGCGGTCGCTATCTGAACATGAGAAAGTCGGCGCCGCTGATGTGCGGCGCCGACTCCATCAGGGCTTACTTCAGGCCCGGGTTCTCCGCGTAGATCTCCTTCAGGATCGACAGGTCGAACAGCTGCTCGGCAGTGATGTCGATCTTGGCCGTCTTCAGCGCGGCGATGTTCTGCGCGATCAGCGCGTCACTGATCGTGAACAGGCCGTTGGCCTTGGTCTCGTCGGAGACGACCAGGTCGTTCTGCGCGGTGGCTTCCAGGGTCTGCTCGGCCAGGTCGAGCTTGAGATCCTTGCCGTAGACCTCCACCGCCAGGCGCGCGGACTCGGCCGGATCGGCCACCGCGTCCTTCCAGCCCTTGATCTCGGCGATCAGGAACGCCTTGAGCTTGTCGCGCTCGTTGTCGATGGTGTTCTGGCTGACGGTCAGCGTCTCGGCGACCAGCGGCAGCCCGAAGTCGGCGAACAGGAAGTGCTCGTTGGCGAAGCCCTTGGCGGCCAGGGTGATCGGCTCGTTGGTCACGTAGCTCACCCAGCCGTCGACCTCGCCGTTGGCCAGCGGGGTCGGGTCGAACTGCGCGGGCACGATGGTCACGTCGGCGGGGTTGATGTTGTTGGCGGCCAGCAGGGCGTTGAAGATGAGCTGGTTGGTGTCCTGGACGCCGATCTTGCGGCCCTTCATGTCCTGCGGGGACTTGATCGGCTTGGCCGCCGAACTCACGATCGCGAACGGGTTCTTCTGGAAGGTGGCGCCGACGATCTTGGCGGGCAGGCCCTCGAGGATGGCGGGCGCGGTGGTCTGCGGGGCCGACAGGCCGAGCCAGATCTTGCCGGTGTCGAGCCCGGCCTCCACCGAGGTCGAGGCCGCGCCGCCGGCGACGAGATCGACCGCGCCGAAGCCGGCTTCCTTGAAATAGCCCTTGGAATCGGCGAAATACTCACCGGCGAATTCGATGTTCTTGATCCAGGACAGCTGGATGGCGACCTTGCCGTATTTCGACCCGTCGTCGGTCGAACCGTTCGAGGAGGTGCCCGAACTGCCGCCACAGGCGGCGAGCAGACCGGCGCCGCCGAGTGCGGCGCCGGTCAGTGCGGTAAAGCGGAGAAAGGAACGACGGTCGATATTGCTCATACGCAGAATGTAGATTCGCCGCGTTTCGTTCTCTTTGCGCCCACGTTCCGCAGGTATTCCCTACTTACCGGCGTTGGGCCCGAACCGGGCGAGGACCAGGTTCTCGATCACGCCGACAATCGCGTAGAGCAGAACCGACACAACCGTAACCACCACAATGGAAGCCCACAGTCGGTTGTATTGGAACATCGGAATGGCGCGCACCAAACTCGCGCCCAATCCCGTTCCGCTCCCGAGCCATTCACCCAGCAGCGCGCCGATCAACGCACCGGGCACCGAGACCCTGGCCGCGGCGAACACCGACGGCAGCGCGGCGGGAATCGCGACCATGCGCAATCGCGTCCATCGCGAGCCGCCGTACGCGGTCACCAATTCCATTGCCTGCCTTGGCGCTTCCCGCAATCCGGTCATGATCATCACCAGCGCGGGGAAGAACACCACGATCGCCGACAGCACCGTCACGCCCGTGGTGCCGCGCCCGAAGACCAGCACCACGATCGGGCTCAGCGCCACCAGCGGCACCGAACGCAACAGCATCGCCACCGGCATGAACGTCTGTTGCACCGCCGAATACAGCACGAACACCGCCGCGACGCCGAGCGCGCCGAGCATGCCGACGACGAACCCGGAGGCCGCGTCGCCGAGGGTGATCCACAGGTCGTCGAAGATGGCCGCGCGCGCGGTGGCCGCACCGGGCGAGGTGACCAGGTAGGTCCAGATATCGGACGGCGTCTTGCCGACCCGGGGGCCGATCTGCGGGTACAGGCGAAGGAACAGCGTCCAGATGACGAGCAGCAGGATCAGCGAGGTCGCCAGCGGCAGCAGGAAGCGCCCGATCCGGCGTAGCACTGTGATGGTCATCGGCTCTCCTCCGCGGTCGCCGTCCACGGCGTGATCAGTCGTGCCGCACCCGCTACCAGCAGATATCCCAGTCCGGCCAGTGCGGCGGCGGCCAGGGCCATGCCCCAGGTGCGCGGCACGTTGTAGGCGGTCTGGGCGGCGGTCAGCGCGACGCCGATCCCGCTGTCGACACCGCCGAGGTACTCACCGATGATCGCGCCCAGCACCGCCGAGGGCGCGGCGATCTTCAACGCCGCGAACGTATTCGGCAGCGCCGCGATGGCCTGCACGCGATAGAGCTGCTGCCAGCGGCCGCCGCCGTAGGCGCGCACCAGATCCAGGCTGGCCGGATCAGCCGACCGCAGGCCGCTCACCGCCCCGACCATGGTGGTGAAGAAGCAGTACATGGCGGCCAGGAACACCGTGGGCGTGCGCCCGCCGAACACCACCAGAATGATCGGGCCCAGCGCCACCAGCGGGACGCAGTAACTCAGAATCGCGAGCTGGGTGGCCAGCGGTTCGATCCGCGGCACCAGCATGACCAGCGCCGCGACGCCGATCGCCGCGATATTGCCCCACAGGAAGCCCTTGAACGCGCCCCACGCGGTGATCTGGAAGTTCGGCCCGTACAGGCCCCACCCGTCGGACCACATGGTGGACAGCACCCGCCACGGAGTGGGAATCGTCCCACCCGCGACCCCGGCCGCGGCCAGGCCCCACCACAGCGCGATCAGCGCGACGATGCCCAGCGCGCCTGCCAGGCGTCCCATTCGCGCACTCACGCCACTCCACCCCGCCCGAACAGCAGCTCGGACAGGTAGTCGCAGAGCTTGTGGAATTCCGGGGTGCGCATCATCTCGGGCGTGCGCGGGCGCGGCAGGTCGATCTCGACCAGTTCCAGCACCCGGCCGGGGCGCGGGCTCATCACCGCGACCACGTCGGAGAGGAACACGGCCTCGCTGATGCCGTGGGTGACCATCAGGGTGGTGGCGGGCTTCTCGGTCCAGATGCGCAGCAGCTCGAGGTTCAGCCGCTGGCGGGTCATGTCGTCGAGGGCGCCGAAGGGCTCGTCGAGCAGCAGCACCGAGGGCTGCACCACCAGGGCGCGCGCGATCGAAACCCGTTGGCGCATACCGCCGGACAGCTGCGCGGGCTTGGCCTTCTCGAAGCCCTCCAGACCCACCAGCGCGATCAGCTCGGCGATGCGGTCCGGTTCGGCGGGCAGCCCGGCCACCTGCAACGGCAGCCGAATATTCGATTCCACGCTGCGCCACGGCAGCAGCGCCGAATCCTGGAACGCGATGCCGAGCTGATGGCCGCCGCGCAATTGCGCCGGGCTCAGCCCATTGATCCGCGCCGTTCCCGCACTCGGTTCGTCCAGGCCGGCCAGAATGCGCAGCACCGTCGATTTGCCACAGCCCGAGGGGCCCAGCAATGACAGGAATGCGCCGTGCGCGGTGTGCAGATCGACCGACTCGAGCGCGTTGACGGTGTTGCGGCCCACCTTGAAGGTCTTGCTCAACCCGCTGATCTCGATCCCGGTGGTCGCGCTACCGGGGATTTCCTTACCCATGCTCGTCACCATAAGAGCGCCCGGTTGCGGTGGGATTTCCTGAGCGGGGTCGATATTGCGTCGTCGTTAACCGTGCGCGTGGTAAAGCTAAAGCGTGCTCGAGGTCACCCAGAAAAGTGAACCAGTAACGATTATGTCTCGGCGGAGGACATAGAATGTCAGAGGATCTGCCAGCCTGGAGCTTGTCGAACCGATAGGGTCGCACAAGCTGGGGAAACACTGCGATGACGTGCCCGACAGGGCCGTGGACTGGAACCGACTGTTCGAATGAAGCTCTCTGCACTCCGTACTGTGGCCGTGATGCGCACGACCGCCGTCGCCCTGACCGCCGCGCTGTCGGTGGCCGTGGTCGCCGGTGGCTCCGCTGCCGCCGAACCCGAGAAGCCCTCGGCCGTGTCGTCCATCGTCAAGGACGGGCGCACCTGGCATCTGAAGGTGTACTCGGCGGCGATGAAGAAGGACATCACTGTCGACGTGCAACGTCCTGCGGACGAGTCGACACCCGCCCCCAACTTCTACATGTTCTCCGGCCTCGACGCCGGTGAAGGCTCCGCCAGCTGGCAAGCCCAGACCGACGCGCTCGGCTTCCTCGCCGACAAGCACGTCAATGTCGTGCTGCCCATCGGCGGCCGCGGCAGCTACTACGCCGACTGGCAGCAGGAAGACCCGAAGCTGGGCCTGAACAAGTGGAGCACCTTCTTCACCGAGGAGCTCCCGCCGCTGCTGGACAAGACCCTCAACTCCACCGGCCTGAACTCGCTGGCGGGCCTGTCCACCTCCGGCACCTCGGTGCTGCAGCTGGCCGAGCAGAAGCCGGGCCTGTTCAAGTCCGTCGCCGCCTACAGCGGCTGCGCGCAGATCGCCGATCCGATGGGCAAGCAGTTCGTCAAGTTCTCCGTGGAGGCCTGGGCGGGCGGCAACACCCAGAACATGTACGGCCCGGACAACGATCCGGCCTGGGTCGCCAACGACCCGGTCATCAACGCCGAGAAGCTGCGCGGCACCAACCTGTTCATCTCCAGCGGTAGTGGTCTGCCGGTGATGGAAGACGTGCGCTACTACACCGAGGGCAACGGCCCGATGGGCGTGGTCAACCTCGGACTCGGTGTCGCCATCGAGGCCGCGACCAATGCCTGCACCGCGAACCTGAAGACCAAGCTGGACTCCCTCGGGATCCCGGCCACCTACATGTTCAACCCGGTCGGCACCCACTACTGGCCGTACTGGGAGCAGGCCCTGCACGAGTCATGGCCGATGCTGGCCGAGGGCATGGGCATCCCCGCCTGATCTCTCGCACACGAAACGGGAGGCATCCGCACCGGATGCCTCCCGTTTTTCGTCGGCTAGGTGGGCAGGACCGCCGGTGTGCGCACGGTGAGCCCGGAGCGGATGAAGTAGGCGATCTCGTCGCAGATCTCGTCGACCGAGATCGCGGCGCCGGGCACGCTGGTGTGCACCATTTCCTGGGCCAGCGAATTCACCGCGCCGATCACCGCCAGCCCGAACAGGTGCAGGCTGCGCGATTCGGCCTCGCCGCGTTCGGCGGCCCGCTGGGCCTCCCGGGTGAGCAGCGCGGAGATGGCGCGGCGTTGCGCGCGCCGCCACTCCTCGACCACCGGGCTCACCCCGACGACCTCGACATAGAACACCCGTGCCGCGCGCCGATCCCGGCAGGTCACGGCGAGAAACGCGCGGAAACTCTCCACCACGCGCACCACCAGCGGCTGCTCGTTGGTGCGCTCCAGTGCCTCGTCGAGGCGGCGCAGCGCGGCCGAGTTCAGCCGGTCCACCAGCGCGATCAGCAGCGCCTCGCGGCTGCCGATGTCCTCGTAGAAGCTGCGCGTGGACACATTCGCGGTCGCGCACAGGCGTTCGATCGAGGTCGCCGAATAGCCCTGGGTGCCGAAGAGTTCCAGCGCCGCGTCGGTCAATCGGGTGCGGCGTAGCGCGACCCGCTGCTGGCGCGACAATCCACCGTAACTACGTCCACCATCGGTTACATCCGCGCGCCGAACCACGGGTGAATGCTAGCGCGCACGCAGGCGCCGCCCCGGCGATTCGGATTGTCGAACTTTGCGAATTACCGTGCCGCACCGAATTTTCGGCGCGCGCGGATCAATTCTGTTCGGAAGTGGGTTCACCGTCGTCGAGCGGTTCGTCCAACGGCCAGCCGCCGGCGGCCAGATGTTCGGCCACCCTTGTCACATCGGCGGGCGCGGGCTGCTGCTTGGCGAAATCGGCGATGGCCGCGGCGATATCGGACTCGCTGATCGCCTCGCCCTCGCGGTAGGCCTCCACGAGCCGCTCCGCGATCACCACCACCTCGTAGTCGGTGAGGTGGCGGTGCAGCACCGCCAACAGCGCCACATAATCCGATTTCGGAATGCCCTGCGGGTATCCGGCGCGCAGCCAGTCGAGCACGCGGGCGAGCACATTGGGCCGTACCGGGCCGGGGGTGGTCGGATCGGACATCGGGTCCTCGCTCATGATTGGCCGAACAGGTGAATACCGAACTGATGGGCGATGAAAGCCTTGGCGGTGAACAGGATTCCGGAGATCACCACCACGACGATCGCGACCATACAGAGCAGCGCACCGGTGAGCGCGACGTAATTACGGCGCACCTGACCGTCGGCGCCGACGGTCTCGGCCTGTGCCCACCAGCGCACCGCGAAGGCGAACACCGCCGGTACTCCGACGCCGAGGACCAACGCCGCGATCAACACATCCCACAGTTCGCGCAGATTCAGCCACAGTGTGTGCATGGAATGTGCCTCCTATCCCATCTGCTTCTGATCATCGGTCCGGGCCGGTTCGACCGTGTCCCATTCCTCGTTCACGTTGTGGTGGTCGACCGGGGCCTTGCGGGAACGCCAGTAGATGCCGAGCCCGCCGCTGATCAGTACAGCGAAGACTACGAGAACTCCGGCCAGCCCGCCGATCAGGTGGGCCAGCGCCCAGCAGATCGCGCCCACGATGCCCGCCGCGGGCAGCGTCAGCAGCCAGGCCACCACCATCCGGCCCATCACGCCCCAGCGCACCTCGGCGCCCTTGCCGATGCCGGAACCGAGGATCGAGCCGGTGGCGGTCTGGGTGGTCGACAGCGGCAGGCCGAAGTGCGCGGAGGTCAGGATGATCGCGGCCGAGGTCGACTCGGCGGCCAGTCCCTGCGGCGCCTCGATCTCGACCAGGCCCTTGCCCAGGGTGCGGATGATCCGCCAGCCGCCCAGGTAGGTGCCCAGCGCGATCGCGACCGCGCAGCTGGCCATCACCCACAGCGGCATGTGGTCGTCGGCGTCGATCGAGCCGTAGGCGACCAGCGCCAGGAAGATGATGCCCATCGTCTTCTGCGCGTCGTTGGTGCCGTGCGCGAGCGAGACCAGCGAGGCCGAACCGATCTGGCCCCAGCGGAAGCCCTCGTCGGTCTTGTCGGTGCCGACCCCCCGGGTGATCCGGTAGACCAGGAAGGTGCCGATGGCCGCGACCAGTGCGGCCACCACCGGCGCGAGCACGGCGGGCAGCACGATCTTGACCAGCACGCCCTCGGTGCCCGACACCCAGATCACGCCGCTCCACCCGAGCGCGGCGATGGTCGCGCCGATCAGGCCGCCGAACAGCGCGTGCGAGGAACTCGACGGCAGCCCGAGCAGCCAGGTGAACAGGTTCCACAGGATGCCGCCGACGAGGCCGGCGAAGACTATGACCAGCAGATCCTGCCCGTGCACCTCGTTGAGCCGCACGATGCCCTTGGCGACGGTGGCGGCCACCGCCACCGACAGGAAGGCGCCGACGAGGTTCAACAGGCCCGCCACCGCGACTGCCACCTTCGGCTTCAACGCGCCGGTGGCGATCGAGGTGGCCATCGCGTTGGCCGTGTCGTGGAAACCGTTGGTGAAGTCGAAGAAGAGAGCTGTGACGATGACAATCAACAGGACCACTAGTTCGGCGCTCACCCGAACAGTGTGTCGTATGCTGCGCCCGGATTGCCAAACTGTTGCGGGAAAGTCTCGCTGATCTGCGCGAGTTCAGCCCGACGGCATGGCGAGTCCGCGCACCGTGTCGATCGTGTCGGCTTCGTCCGGTTCCTTGTCGGGCCGGTAGCGCACCACGCGGGCGAAGCGCAGCGCCACGCCGCCCGGATACCGCGTGCTCGTCTGCACCCCGTCCAGCGCGACCTCCACGACGATCCCCGGCCGCAGATACACCGTCTGGGCGTCGCGGTGGGTTTCGTGGCGGGGGAACTCCTCGGTCTGCCAGCGCAGCAGTTCGTCGGTGAGGCCCTTGAACGTCTTGCCGACCATCACCGGCTCCCCCGTCACCGGATCGCGCGCGCCCAGGTGCAGGTTCGACAGGAATCCCGTCCGCCGCCCGTAACCCCACTCCGCGCCGAGCACCATCAGGTCGAGGGTGTGCGCGGGTTTGATCTTCTGCCACGCCTTGCCGCGCCTGCCCGCCGCGTACGGCGCGTCGAGGGACTTGACCATCACGCCCTCGTTGCCGACCGCGAGGGCGTCGTCGTAGGCCGCGGCGGCCGCTTCGGCGTCGGGGGCGACGAGGGCGGGGATGCTGTGCTCGCCCGCGACCTTCTCCAAGGCCGCGCGACGGGTCGCGAGCGGTTCGTCGATGAGGTCGGTGCCGTCCAGGTGCAGGCAGTCGAAGAAGTAGGGGTGCAGCTGTCGGGGGTCGCCGATGGTGGCGAAGCGGCTCATCGTCTCCTGGAACGGGCGGGGGCGGCCCGCATCGGTGAGGGCGAGGGTCTCCCCGTCCAGGACCACGCTGGTGCACTCGAGGGTTCGGACCAGTGCCACGAGTTCGGGGACACCGGCGGTGATGTCGCGCAGGGTTCGGGTGAACACCCGCACGTCGTCGCCGGCGCGGTGCACCTGGATGCGGGCGCCGTCGAGTTTGTGTTCCACGCTGACGCGGGGGCCGAGTTCGGCGAGGGCCTCGTCGAGGGAACCGCCGGGCGAGGCGAGCATCGGGGCCACCGGACGACCCACTTCCAGGCGGAATTCCGACAGGGCCGGTTCGCCGCCGGACAGGGCGGCGATCGCAGTGGTGGGCAGGTCGCCCGAGAGCATGTGGGCCCGGCGCACGACCTCGACGGGGATCGCGGTGGACTGCGCGAGCGCCTCCACCACGACCGCGGCGAGCGCGCCCTGGCGCAACTCCCCGGTGAGCAGGCGGATCAGGAAGGACTGCTCCGGCGCGGTGGCGGCGGTGAACAGGTCGGTGAGCAGTTCGCGGCGGCGAGCGGTGGAGCCCTTGCCGCCGAGGCCGGTGAGCTGGGTGAAGAGGGCGTCCACCGCTTCGACCGTGAGGCTCGCCTCGGCACTGCGCGGGGTGTCGAGTCCGGCGACCGTGCGCCAACCCGCGCCGATGCGGCCCTGCACCAGCTCCCCCGACAGCCACGCCACCACGGTGCCGATCTCGTTCGGGCCCGCGACCTCGAAAAGCCCGGCCAGCTCGGCGATCTTCGCCTTGCGTGACCGGGTGGCTCGGACGGCGTCGGAGGCCGCAACGACATCGCTGAACAGCACCTCACGACCCTAACGCGGGGGTCCGACAGAAACCGGCGGGGCGCGGTTGCTAACAATCGCTTGGCAAGGCTGTGAAATCGCCCCTAAACTGGACATATGGCCAAAACGTATGTCGGAGCGCGGCTGCGTCAGCTGCGCACCGAACGCGGACTGAGCCAGGTGGCGCTCGCGCAGAAGCTGGAGATCTCGGCCAGCTATCTCAACCAGATCGAACACGACGTGCGCCCACTCACCGTGCCGGTGCTCACCCGCATCAACGACGTCTTCGGCGTCGACCCCACCTTCTTCTCCGCCCAGGACGACACCCGCCTGATCGCCGAGCTGTCCGAGGTCGTGATGGACGCCGAGCTCGGCATCGAGGCCGACACCCAGCAGATCGCCGACATGGTCTCGGCGCACCCGTCGATGGCGCGCGCCCTGGTGGCCCTGCACAACCGCTACCGCAACACCAGCGCCCAGCTCGCCGCCGCCACCGAGGACCGCTTCGCCGACGGCTCCGGCAGCGCCGCGATCTCCAAGCCGCACGAGGAAGTGCGCGACTACTTCTATCAGCGCCAGAACTACATTCACGAACTCGACACCGCCGCAGAGGATCTCACCGCCCGCATCCGTTTCCACGGTGGCGAGGTGAGCACCGAGATCGTGCGCCTGCTGCGTTCGCACGATGTGCGGGTGATCGAGCGCATCGACCTCGGCGAGGGCGTGCTGCACCATTTCGACCCCGAGACCAGGCAGCTCGAGATCTCCCCGCACCTGTCCGGCGGGCAGCGCACGTTCAAGCTCGCCGCCGAACTCGCCTACCTCGAATGCGGCGCCCTGCTCGAAAAGCTGGTCGACGAGGGCAATTTCGCCTCCGAAGCCTCCCGCAAGCTCGCGATGCTGGGCCTGGCGAACTACTTCGCCGCGGCGATGGTGTTGCCCTACACCCACTTTCACGATGTAGCCGAGAACTTCCGCTACGACATCGAGCGCCTGTCGGCGTTCTTCTCGCAGAGTTTCGAGACCATCTGCCACCGCCTGTCCACCCTGCAACGCCCCACCCTGCGCGGTGTCCCCTTCTCCTTCGTGCGCGTGGACCGCGCGGGCAATATGTCGAAACGCCAGTCCGCCACCGGTTTCCACTTCTCCGCCAGCGGCGGCACCTGCCCCCTGTGGAACGTCTACGAGACCTTCGCCTACCCCGGCAAGATCATGACCCAGATCGCCCAGATGCCCGACGGCCGCAAATACCTCTGGATCGCACGCACCGTAGAACGCCGCGCCACCCGCTACGGCCAACCCGGCAAAACCTTCGCCATCGGCCTGGGCTGCGAACTACGCCACGCCGGCCGCGTCGTCTACGCCGACGGCATCGACCTCGGCGAAGCCGCCGCCACCCCCATCGGCGCCGGCTGCCGAGTCTGCGTCCGCGCCAACTGCCCCCAACGCGCCTTCCCACCCCTGGGCAAAGCCCTAGACATCAGCGAACACCGCAGCTCGGTCTCCCCGTATCTCATCAAGTAACGCCACCTCTCCGGCCCGGTCGGCCTGTGTGGATGAACAATTCACATGGATGAAACAGACGAAACGGGCATGTGATCGGGCGATATTCCGGGGCAACATCGCCCGTTTACTGTTCGCACCACGAATACAGCTTCTGTATACAACTCGGTGTACATCCAGTCCCGGGGCAGGCAGCGGCGGTATTCGTTGTGGCGCGTGTGGCGCCGCCGTAACACCTGATGAGGAGAACGCCCCATGTCTGAAACCCGTTTGGTCAAGGCACTTTCAGTGTCTGCCGCGGTGGCCGTCGCAGGCCTGCTGCTCACCGGCTGTGGTGCGCGCGATGACGCGTCGGAAGGCTCGACCGCCGCCTCGTGCGTCGACACCACCAAGGACACCATCAAGGTCGGCTCGCTGCACTCGCTGTCGGGCACCATGGCCATTTCCGAAGTCACCGTGGCGAATTCGACCAAGCTGGCGATCGACCAGATCAACGCCGCCGGTGGCGTCAACGGCAAGAAGATCGAGATCGTCCTCGAAGACGGTGCCTCGGATCCGAAGACCTTCGCCGAGAAGGCGGAGAAGCTGATCAGCTCCGACTGTGTCGCCGCCGTTTTCGGTGGTTGGACCTCGTCGAGCCGCAAGGCCATGAAGCCCAAGTTCGAGAGCCTGAACTCGCTGCTCTACTACCCCGTGCAGTACGAGGGCCTGGAAGATTCCAAGAACATCTTCTACACCGGCGCCACCACCAACCAGCAGATCATCCCCGCGCTGGACTACCTGAAGCAGAAGGGCATCACGTCCCTCTACCTGGTCGGCTCGGACTACGTCTTCCCGCAGACCGCCAACCGCGAGATCAAGGCCTACGCCGCGGCCAACGGCATCGAGATCAAGGGCGAGGACTACACCCCGCTGGGCTCGACCGACTTCTCCACCATCGTGAACAAGGTGCGTGCCGCCAAGGCGGGCGCGGTGTTCAACACCCTCAACGGTGACTCCAACGTCGCCTTCTTCCGTGAGTACACCAACGCCGGTCTCAAGGCCGCCGAGATGCCGGTCGTGTCGGTGTCGATCGCCGAGGAAGAGGTCGCCGGTATCGGCGCGCAGAACATCGCGGGCCAGCTGACCGCCTGGAACTACTACCAGACCATCGACACCCCGGCCAACAAGAAGTTCGTCGCCGACTACAAGGCCGCCTTCGGCGCCGACAAGCCGACCTCGGACCCGATGGAAGCCGCCTACGCCTCGGTCTACCTGTGGAAGAACACCGTCGAGAAGGCCAAGTCCTTCGCCGTCGCCGACATCCAGGCCGCGGCCGACGGTGTCAGCTTCGAAGCCCCCGAGGGCCTGGTCACCATCGACGGCTCCAACCACCACATCACCAAGACCGCCCGCATCGGTGAGATCCGCCCCGACGGCCTGATCTACACCGTCTGGGATTCCGGCACGGCCATCACCCCGGACCCGTACCTGAAGTCCTACGAGTGGGCCAAGGGCCTGAAGTAAGTCGCCCGAAGGTGGTGGGACGCGCCTGATTCCGGGCGCGTCCCACCACCGTCCATCTTTGCTAGGAGTCCTGCAATGGACGTGCTGATCAGTCAGCTCTTCACCGGGCTGAGTCTGGGATCCATTCTTCTGCTCGCCGCGCTCGGCCTGTCGTTGACCTTCGGTCAGATGGGCGTCATCAACATGGCGCACGGCGAGTTCATCATGGCCGGTTGCTACACCACTTATGTTGTGCAGCAGATCTTCTCCTCGGCCGGCGTCTCGCTCGTCGTGTCCCTGTTCATGGGGTTCTTGATCGGTGGCCTGCTCGGCGCCGCCCTGGAAATGGGGCTCATCCGCTACATGTACGACCGCCCGCTCGACACCCTGCTGGTCACCTTCGGTGTCGGCCTGGTGCTCCAGCAGGCCGCGCGTGACATCTTCGGCGCCCCCGCCAAGAACGTGCTCGTCCCCGAATGGCTCAGTGGCGGCATCACGATCGCCGGTGCGGTGGTCCCCAAGACCCGCATCTTCATCCTGGTGTTGGCGATCGTCGCGGTGACCACGCTGGCCGCCGTGCTCAAGACCACCCCGATGGGCCGCCGGATCCGCGCCGTCGTGCAGAACCGCGGCCTGGCCGAAACCAGTGGCATCTCCAGTCGTTTGACCGATATCAGCACGTTCTTCATCGGTTCGGGCCTGGCGGGTGTGGCCGGTGTGGCCCTCACGCTGATCGGCTCGACCAGTCCCACCATCGGCCAGAGCTATCTGATCGACGCGTTCCTCGTTGTCGTGATCGGTGGCCTCGGCCAGATCAAGGGCACGGTGATCGCGGCGTTCGCGCTCGGCCTGCTCAACTCGTTCATCGAATACTCCACCACCGCGTCCATCGCGAAGGTGATCGTGTTCGTGCTGATCGTCATCTTCCTGCAGGTTCGCCCGCAGGGCCTGTTCACCGTGCGGACGAGGAGCCTGGCATGACCGCACTCACCGACCGTCTGCGCGAATATCCGCGCCTGACACCGCTACTCGGCTTCGGCATCGCGGCGATTCTGCTGTTCGCTGTCGCCCCGGCGGTTCTGAGCGATTTCCGTCTGAACCTGCTCGCCAAGTTCCTCTGCTTCGCCATCGTGGCCGCTGGCATCGGATTGGCTTGGGGCCGTGGCGGCATGCTCACCCTCGGCCAGGGCGTGTTCTTCGGCATCGGCGCCTACATCATGGCCATGCACATGCAGCTCGCCGACGCCGCGCGCCTCGGTAACGAGGTCCCGGAGTTCATGGAGATCTCCGGCATCAGCACACTGCCGGGCTTCTGGCAGCCGTTCAGTTCCGCGCCGGTCGCCATCATCGGCATCCTGGTGCTGCCCGCGCTGGTCGCGGCGGTGCTCGGGTACGGCGTGTTCAAGCGGCGGGTGCGCGGCGCCTACTTCGCCATCCTGAGCCAGGCGCTGGCCGCGGCGCTGGCGATCCTGCTCACCGGCCAGCAGGCCATCGGCGGGTTCACCGGCCTGTCGGACTTCCGGTCCTTCTTCGGTTTCCGCCTGTCGGATCCGGCCAACCGCCAGATGCTGTTCTTCATCGCCTCGGCCACGCTGCTGCTGGTGGTGGCGCTGATCCGTCAGCTCAACCGCAGCCGCTACGGCGAACTGCTGGTCGCGGTGCGTGACGCGGAGGAGCGCGTGCGCTTCCTCGGCTACGACCCGGCCAACGTCAAGATCGTGGCGTACGTGGTGGCGGCCTTCCTGGCCGGTATCGCGGGCGCGCTGTTCACCCCGATCGTGGGCATCATCTCTCCCGCCGACATCGGCGTGATCCCCTCGATCGCGTTCCTCATCGGCGTCGCCATCGGCGGCCGCACCACCCTGCTCGGCCCGATCCTGGGCGCGATCGGCGTGGCCTGGGCGCAGACCTCGCTCTCGGAGCAGTTCCCGTCGGGCTGGACCTACATGCAGGGCATCCTGTTCATCGTGGTCGTGGGCTTCATCCCCGCCGGTCTGGCCGGGCTGTGGCCGATGGTCAAGGGCTGGCTCGACAGCCGTAAGAAGCTGCCGCCCGCGCCCACCGAACCCGCTGTCGTCACCGAGGAGAAGGTGGAAGCGCGATGACCACGCACGAACCCAAAGCCGGTGGCAACGCGGGCATGGACAGCGACTACCTCGAAATCCGTGGCCTCACGGTCAGTTTCGACGGTTTCAAGGCGGTCACCGACGTCGACCTGACGGTGCTGCAGGGCGACCTGCGGTTCCTGATCGGCCCGAACGGCGCGGGCAAGACCACCCTGATCGACGCCATCACCGGCCTGGTCCCGGCCACCGGTTCGGCGCAGAAGGCCGGGGTGGAACTGCTCGGCAAGAAGGTGCACCAGATCGCGCGCCTGGGCATCGGGCGCACCTTCCAGACGGCCAGTGTCTTCGAGCAGCTCACGGTGTTGCAGAACCTCGATATCGCGGCGGGCGCGGGTCGCTCGCCGTGGTCGCTGCTGCGCACCCGCAAGGGCGTGCTGCCCGCGATCGAAGAGGCTTTGGAGACAACGGGTCTCACCGCCCTGCGGGACAAGCCCGCCGGGGTGCTGGCGCACGGACAGAAGCAGTGGCTCGAGATCGGCATGCTGCTGGTGCAGAACGCCTCGGTGCTGCTGCTCGACGAACCCGTCGCCGGCATGAGCGCCGAGGAGCGCGAGGAGACCGGAAACCTGTTGCGCCGCATCGGCGGTGACCGCGTGGTCATCGTCGTCGAGCACGACATGGACTTCATGCGCTCCTTCGCCACCTCGGTCACCGTGCTCGCGGGCGGCAAGGTGCTCAGCGAGGGCAGCGTCGAACAGGTGCAGGCCGATCCGAAGGTGCAGGAGGTCTACCTCGGCACCGCGAATCTGGCTGGGACAGACAAGGAGTCGGCCGATGCTTGAACTACACGAGGTCCATTCCGGTTACGGCCGCACCGAGGTGATCCACGGTGTGACCATGACCGTGCCCGACGACAGCGTGGTCGCCATCATGGGCCACAACGGCGCGGGCAAGACCACCCTGCTGCGGACCGCCGTGGGTCTGCTGCCCACCAAGTCGGGCACCATCACCTTCGACGGCGAGAAGATCACCAAGCTCTCGCCCTCGCAGCGGGTCAAGCGCGGCATCGGCTACGTGCCGCAGGGTCAGCAGAGCTTCGGTCAGCTCACCACCGCGGAGAACCTGCAGGTGGTCGCCGACGGACGTAAGCGCGGCAAGGCGCTGATCGACGAATCCCTCGACCTGTTCCCCGCGTTGAAGGACCTGCTCACCCGCAAGGCCGGGCTGCTCTCGGGCGGTCAGCGTCAGCAGTTGGCCATCGCGCGGGCGCTGATCACCGAGCCGAAACTGCTCATCCTCGACGAACCCACCGAGGGCATCCAGCCCTCGGTGGTCGCCGAGATCGAGCGCACCATCATCGAATTGACCCAGCGTGGCGGTTTGAGCGTGCTGCTGGTGGAACAGCACATCGGCTTCGCCCTGCAGGCCGCCCAGCACTACTACGTGCTGCATTCGGGCCACCTCGGCTCGTCCGGGACCGGCGGCGCCGGTGCCGAATCCGCGGTGCGCGCGGCGATGGCGATCTGAACGCAGCCCACGCACATGGGACGCAGGGGGCGGGTCTCGCTGGCCGAGCGTGTCTACGAGGAGCTACGCCACGACCTCGCCACCGGCACACTGCAGCCCACCGAACGACTGCGGGCCGAACGGTTGGCCCAGCGCTACGGCGTCTCGCGCACTCCGGTGCGCGAGGCGCTGGCGCGACTGGAGGCCGACGGCCTTGTCCAGCGCCACACCGACGGCCTCTACCTCTACCGTCCGCGCCTGGACGAACTCGATGAGCTCTACGAGCTACGAATCGTGTTGGAATCCCGGGGTTTCCAACGCATCGCCGCCGGGGGTTCGGTCCAGGTGCACGTTCCCGCCGCGCACGATCTGCCCACCGTGCGCGCCGAACTCGCCCGCTGGCGCGAGTACCGCGACACCCCGCCGGAGCCCGGCCCCGACCTGGTCGCCGCCGACGAGCGCTTCCACACCGAATTGCTCAGGGCCGCAGGTAATCCCGCGCTCGTCGAGGCGCTGACCGCCGTGTACCTGCGGGTGCGCCCGGTGCGCACCATGGACGTCCCCACCGCCGAGCGCGTGGCCGCCATGACCGCCGAGCACATCACCATCGCCGAACAGGTGCTCGCCGGCGACGACCAGGCCCTGCAGACGCTGACCGCGCACATCCAATCCTCGCGCGCGCATGTGCGCGTACGCGCCGAGCAGGCGATCGCCTTCACCAAACTCGGTCGCGCCGTACGGGATTGATCAGCACTGCTGCTGGAACGGGAAGCACTCGGTCTTGCGCGGGGTCGGCGTCGGCGCGTTGGTGGTGCTCTGCGAGGTGTCCGACATCGGCCGCGGGCGCGGCGACTCCTCCAGCAGCGCCATCCCGGCCACCAGGAACACCACGAACACCCCCACCAGGGCCGCCGCGAACAACCCGATCCCGACGAAACGGCCGTGGCGGGTGGGGTCGCTCGGCGTCGGCGGCGGCGCGCTGACCCGGCGCACCGGGACCACCACCGGCTTGGGCTCGGGGCGGTTGGCCGCGAAGCCCTCCTCGACCAGCTCGGCGCGCGAGGGCGGTTCGGCCACCCCCAGCGCCGTGCACGTGGTGAGCACGCGATCCACGGTCCAGCCGGGCGGGCCCGCCGAGAAGTTGCTCAGGTACGTCCGAAGTTCGTGCGCGTCAACGGTATTGGCGACCACCACGTCCAAACCGGGCCGCAGCACCGTCCGTGCGGGCCGGACGACCACGCCCCGGTACGGCACCAACACCACCGCCCCGCAGACGTGCCTGCTGTCCTGCAACGCCTGTTCCAGCGCCACCCGCACCGCGTGCACCCCGTGCTCCACCCGGTCGGTGAGCCCGCTCGACGGCTCGGCGTCCAGATCCAGCGGACTGTCGCTGATCATCCAGCCGCCGTCGGCCGTCATGGCCAGCAGCCCGCTCTGGCGCCGCCGGAAACCCTTCACCTCGAGCACCGTGATCCCGCGCGGGGTCACGATCACCGCCCCCAGCCGCCGATCACCCACCCGGCAATCGACCAGCGCGAGCCCCGTACTCGCGAAGTCACGCAGGCATTCCACGAGCTCGCGCTCGGCGCCGGTGAGCTCTGCACCAGGTCTGATCCGAACCAGCATGTGCGATGTTCCCCTACCAGTGCTGCGTCCTCACACCGCCGCTGCGCGCTGCGGTACCCACCGATCATGACGCGCAACTGTTCCGAAAACCACTGGAAACCAAAGAAAATCGGTGTGAATACAGGAGCGGCCTCCGGTATCGATACCGCCGAGTACGCTCGTGATCCGGGCCGAGGACGTTCGAGACGACAGGTGGACCGAAGATGGACGCAGCACCCCTACCACGGGTTTCGCCCGGACGACTCGGTGAACTCGGGCCGATCAACTGGGTTGTGTGGCAAGTACTTTCCCGCGCGTCGGGCACCGACGACGCGCACCTGTTCAGCACACTGGGCCGCACCGGGGGCCTGTTCCGCGGCTGGCTGCACTTCTCGGGCAAGCTCATGCCCGGCGGGCGGCTGCCGCGCGCGGAGGCCGAGCTGGTGATCCTGCGGGTGGCGCACCTGCGCGAATGCGACTACGAGACCGACCACCACCGTCGCCTCGGCCGCAAGGCGGGCTTGACGGCCGAGGAGATCGAACGCGTCGCCGCCGGACCGACGGCCGAGGGCTGGACGCCACGGCAGCGGGCCCTACTGGCCACCGTCGACCAGCTGGTCAGCACCCGCACCGTCGACGACGCGACCTGGTCCGGGCTGGCCGCCCACTACGACGATCGGCGCCTCATCGAGATCGTGCTGCTGATCAACCAGTACGAGGGCCTGGCCGCCACCATCACGACCCTGCGCATCGACCGCGACACCTTCGCCTGAGTTAGCGCCCGCGCGCCACCCGCAGCGCGGCCACCAGCATCGGGATCTGCAACGGCAACCGCGCCAGGACGCCCGCCTTGAACGCGGTGGGCGCCTTCGGGTTACCCACCACGTCGACGGTCATCTGGATATTGGCCGGGAAGACGCCGATGAACAGCGCCGCGGCCAGCCAGCCGCCGAGCTTGCGGGTGCGCGGCACCGCCAGCGCGGTCGCCACGCCGAGCTCGGCCACGCCGGAGGCGTAGGTGTAGGCGCGCGGGTCGCCGGGCAGCTGCGGCGGCACGATCTTGTCGAAGGGCTTGGGTGCGACGAAGTGCAGGGTGCCCATCACGAACAGCAGTCCACTGAGGTAGGAGTGCGTCCGTCGACGAGAGGAGTTGTCAGCCACGCCGCCGATACTAGCCGGTAACCGGACCGGCCGGTCGGGGCTCGGATTCAGCGCTCGACAAGCTCGGACACGGTCACGAACCGGTAGCCCTTCGCGCGCAGGCCACGCACGATATCGGGCACGGCGGCGGCGGATTCGGTGCCGTACATGACGTGCAGCAGGATGATCGACCCCGGCCGGGTCCGCGCGAGGGTGTCCTCGACGATCCGCGCCCGCGAGGCACCACCCGCGGAATCGGGCTCCACATCCCAGGTCACCGTGGTGCGATCGTGCCGGGCCAGGTAGTGCGGAAGTTCCCAGAGCTTCTTGCCGTAGGGCGGCCGGAAGGTGATCTCGCCCTGGTAGCCGGTGCGCCGGATCTGCTCGTCGGTCCGCTCGATCTCGGAGCGCACCGTGTCGGCGGAGACCAGCACCATGCGGTGGTGGTTGTAGGTGTGGTTGCCGAGCTCGTGGCCCGCGGCGGCGATCGCCGTGCCGTACTCGGGGTGGGCGGCCAGGTCCTTGCCGACGAGGTAGAACGTGGCGGGCACGTCGAGTTCGGCCAGCATGGCCAAGACCTCGGGGGTGCGCTCGGTCGGGCCGTCGTCGAAGGTGAGCGCCACGACCTGCTCGTCGGTCTCGACCCGATCCACCAGCCGCCCCTGCAGCTGATAGGTCCGCGAATTCATCAGCACGTACAGCCCCGCCGCCACCGCGAGCACCACGACGATCCCGACCGCCACACCGATCAACCATGTACGCACGCGCAAGACGGTAACCCACCGGAGCGCGGGCCCCGGTGGGTCGACGGAGTCCTACTCGATGACCTGGGTGATATCGCCCGGCTTCAGGTAATCGAAGAAGCGGTGCGCGCCGTCCTCGGTCATCCGCACACAACCGTGCGATTTGGAATCCACCGGGCCGACATGGAATGCCATGTCCCCGTTGAAGAACGTGGCCCAGCGCATCGGCGCGTTGTGCATCGTGCTCCAGTGGAATTCGCGCTTGAACGAAATCCGTGTGACCGCCGGCGGGGTCTCGTACCCGGCCATACCGTGCGAGATCGGCGTCGGGCCGAAAATCACCCGGCCGTTGTCGACCAACCACGCCTCATTGGTGGACAGGCGCATACAGGCCCTCGCCTCGACCACCGGGCAGGGCGAGGGGGTGGGAACGATCGCGGGAACGCCCGGAATATCGGGCCCACTGGGAAAGAGAGGTTCGGCCAGAGCCGGTGTCACCACCCCGAGCCCCATGACAGCCACAGCTGCCGTGATTCGCGCCGCCCAACCGAAGATTCGCTTACTCATCCGAGTTCGTAGCCTCTCTGTTCCGCCTCTCCGCGCCTTTTACCGGTCATCGAGTGCGACGACAGCACGGTGCCGGGCCGGCGGTTCACGAAGGATTCGGCTTGTGGGCGTGCCCGGCGAGTTACCCATGTACTCACGAGATCAGGTGCTGCGACTAACAAGCGAACTTAGAGCTACACGGATCATCGGGCACGCAGCCCACTTCGACCAAATCGACGCGCGGTGAATAGCGGAGAACCGCCCAAATACACCAAATGGCTGAGCATTTTCGTGCAAACAAACGCCCACATGGCCTATTTCGGGCCATGTGGGCGAAGGTTTGCACGTTTATGCCATCACATCAGAAGTTGATCATGTGTCCCGCGAGGCCGTGGATCGCTTCCTGCACCGCTTCGCTCAGCGTCGGGTGCGTGTGCACATTGCGCGCCACCTCGTTGACCGTGAGGTCCCACTTCTGGGCCAGGGTCAGCTCCGGCAGCAGCTCGGAGACGTCGGGGCCGATCAGGTGGCCGCCGATGAGTTCGCCGTGGGCGGCGTCGGCGATCAGCTTCACGAAGCCGGTCGGGTCGCCGAGGCCGTGGGCCTTGCCGTTGGCCATGAACGGGAAGGTCGCCACCTTCACGTCGTAGCCCTCGTCGCGGGCCTGCTCCTCGGTGAGGCCGAAGCTGGCCACCTGGGGCTGGCAGAACGTCGCGCGCGGCATCATGCGGTAGTCGCCCAGCGTCATGGTCTCGGCGCCGCCGATGGTCTCGGCCGCGACCACGCCCTGCGCCTCGGCCACGTGGGCCAGTTGCAGCTTGGCGGTGACGTCACCGATCGCGTAGATGTGCGGCACATTGGTGCGCATGTAATCGTCGATGTCGATCGCGCCGCGGTTGGTGAGCTCCACGCCGGTGGTCTCGAGGCCGTAGCCCTCCACGCGCGGGGCGAAGCCGACCGCCTGCAGCACCTTGTCGACCGTGACGGTCTCGATCGCGCCGGACTTGTTGTCCTTGATCGCCACGGTGACCTTGGAGCCGTCGTCGTCGATCGACTGCACGGCCGCACCGGTGGTGATGGTGATGCCGAGCTTCTTGTACTGCTTGGTGATCTCCTTGGACACGTCGGCGTCCTCGTTGGGCAGCGCCCGGTCGAGGTACTCCACGATCCGCACGTCCACGCCGTAGTTCTTCAGGACGTAGGCGAACTCCATGCCGATCGCGCCCGCGCCGACGATCAGGATCGAGCCGGGCAGGTCACGGGTGAGGATCTGCTCCTCGTAGGTGACCACGTTCTCCGAGAGCGAGGTCCCCGGCAGCAGGCGGGTGGTGGTGCCGGTGGCGATGATGACGTTGTCGAACGTGATCGTCTCGACGCCGCCCTTGGTGAGGTCGACATCGATCGAGTTCGGGCCGGTGAACACACCGAGGCCGTCGAACTCGTCGATCTTGTTCTTCTTCATCAGGAAGTGCACGCCCTTGACGCGCCCGTCGGCCACCTTGCGGCTGCGATCGAAGGCGACCCCGAAGTCGAAGCTGACCTCACCGGAGATGCCGAAGGTCTTGGCCTCCTTGTGGAAGATATGGGCCAGCTCGGCGTTGCGCAGCAGTGCCTTGGACGGGATGCAGCCCACGTTCAGGCACACGCCACCCCAGTATTTCTGCTCGACAATCGCTGTTCGCAGGCCGAGTTGAGCGGCACGGATCGCGGCGACATATCCGCCGGGACCAGCGCCGAGAACGACGACATCGTAGTGGGAAGTCACGCCCCCGAGCCTAACTCTGTTTCCCCCTCCTCACCCACCCGTCCCCCACATCGGTGAGACGCACCCCCCACGCCTGGTCGGTTGATCACCACGCTCCGGTGGTGCGAGATGCGGGAAATGCCGCCACCGGAGCGTGGTGATCAGGTGTCCAGTCAGGTGCGCCAGACCTGGGTGGCGGCGCGGGCGAAGTTGGTGCCGAAGAGGGCTGCGCGTTCGGTGGGGGTGAAGCCGTGTTCGGTGAGGAGTTGGTCGAGGCCGGGGACGTCGGATTCGCCGAGGAGGTCTTCGGGTGGGGTCCACTGGAGGGGGCCCCATTTGGTGTAGTCCTCGGAGAAGGTGTCGGGGTGGTCGCGGATCTGGGCGTTGAATTCGGCGGCGTCGAAGGAGTAGTCCGAGCCGATGCCGATGTGGTCGATGCCGACCAGGTCGACGCCGTAGCGGATCTGGTCGGCCATGCGCGCCACACGTTCGGCGCGGGCGTGGGGGTCGTTGCAGCCGAGGAAGATTCCGACGCCGTTGATGCCGATGACGCCGCCGGTGGCCGCGCACGCGCGGGCCTGTTCGTCGTCGATATTGCGCGGATGTGGGTGCAGGGCGGCGAAATTGGAGTGGCTGTAGATCATGGGCACCGAGGTGTGGGTGGCGATGTCGAGGCCGGTGCGGCGAGAGCAGTGCGAGCCGTCGGCGAACATGCCGACCTCGTTGAGCTTGCGCACCAGGTCTTTTCCGTAGCCGGTGAGCCCGGTGTCGACGGTGTCGAGGCAGCCGCATCCGGCCGCGTTGGCGTGGTTGTAGGTGGGCAGCAGCGAGCGAACGCCGAGGTCGTAGAACAGTTCGACATTGTCGAGGTCGCCTTCGAGCGGCGCGGAGTCCTCGAGGTCGAACGCCAGGCCGCGCACATGCGGCGCCCCGATGTCGGTGACGCGGTCGACCAGCCGAAATCGTGGATCCGCCTGGGCCTGTTCGCGGAACAGCCCGAGCAGCGCGAGCGAATCGGCCTTGGTCTCCCCGGAGTAGCCGACGTTCACCGACAGGTACGACCCGGCCGGATACCGCGCCAGTTCCGCGATCCGCGCCGTCGGCAGCAGGGGCAGACAGCAGTGCTGTTCCCACAGGAACACAGACACCTCCGGTTGATTCGTGACCTGCGATCCTACGTTTCGCCGCCCGGTCGACACCGGACCGACGCTAACGAGATGTCGGATTCGCCCGATGAAACCTAGTACTCCGTCCCCCTACCGAGGGCCCCCGATCCAAAGGCGGTGCGACATGCGTCGCGTCCTAGTCCTACTTGCCTGCCTCGCGACCTGTCTCGGTCTGTCGACCGTGCCCGCCGCCGCCACTCCGTCCTACTGCGGCCTCGTCTGGGGTTCGCAGGACAAATCCTCGGGGACCTACGCTCCCGCCACCGTGGGCAATGTCCGCGCGGGCCGCCACGAGTGCTTCGACCGCCTGGTCATCGACCTGTCCGGGCCCGTCCCCGGCTACCAGGTCGGCTACGTCGGCACCGTCACCCAGGACGGTTCCGGCACGGCCGTGCCCCTGCGCGGCGGCGCGTTCCTACAGATCACCGTGCACGCGCCCGCCTACGACACCGCAGGCAGCAGCACCTACAACCCGGCCGACCGCACCGAACTGGTCGATGTGCGCGGCTACCCGACCTTCCGTCAGGCCGCTTTCGCCGGCTCCTTCGAGGGCCGCACCGCCGTCGGACTCGGCGTCCGCGCGCGCCTGCCGTTCCGGGTCAGCACCCTCGAGAGCCCCGCGCGCGCGGTGATCGACGTCGCCCACTACTGGTGACCTGCGCCGCATCGGCAACAATAGGGGGATGAGCGGCGTTGAGCAGAACGTGACCGATCCCTACCTCTGGCTCGAAGACGTAACCGGCGAACAGGCCCTGGACTGGGCGCGGGCCCGCAACGACGTGGTCGCGGCCCGTTTCGCGGCCACCGACCGGTTCGCCGAGATGGAGCAGCGCATCCTCGCGATGCTCGACGACGACACCAAGATCGCCTATCCCGGCCGACGCGGCCAGTGGCTCTACAACTTCTGGCGCGACGCCGAGCACCCGCGCGGGCTGTGGCGCCGCACCACGTTCGAGTCCTACGCCACCGACGAGCCCGAGTGGGACGTGCTGATCGACGTCGACGCGCTCGCCGAGGCCGACGGCGAGAACTGGGTGTGGGCCGGTGCCGCGGTGCTACGTCCTTCGCAGGAACGCGCCATCATCCACCTCTCGCGCGGCGGTGCCGACGCCAGCGTGGAACGCGAATTCGACCTCACCACACGGCAATTCATCGCTCCCGAGGACGGCGGCTTCGCCGTCGCCGAGGCCAAGACCCGGATCGGCTGGATCGACGCCGACACCGTCTACATCGGCACCGACTTCGGACCTGGCTCGCTCACCGATTCCGGCTACCCCCGGATTTCCAAGCGCTGGCGTCGCGGCACCGAATTGTCCGCCGCCGAAACAGTTTTCGAGGGCAAGCCCGGCGATGTCTCGATCGGCGCGGGCTACGACCGCCATCCCGGTTTCGAGCGCCACTACCTGCACCGTTCCACGGACTTCTTCAACAGCGAGGTCTCGCTGCTCCAGGACGGCGAGTGGCGCCTGATCGAGACCCCCACCGACGCCGATGTGGACTGGTACCGCGACTGGCTGCTGGTGCGGCTCAAGACCGAGTGGAGCCCGGCCGAGACCACCTACGCCCCCGGCACCCTGCTGGTCACGAACCTGAACGAATTCCTCGACGGCACCCGCGATTTCGAGGTGCTGTTCACCCCCGACGCGCACACCTCGCTCGAGGGCTGGGGCTGGACCGAGAACCACCTCATCCTCACCACCCTGCAGGACGTGCAGACCGGATTCCGGGTGCTCACCCCCGGCCCGGACGGCTGGGCGGTCAGCGAGCTCACCGACTCCCCCGCGATGTCGTCCACCTCGGTCGCCAACCTCGACCCGCTAGAGGGCGGTGACGAGTTCATGCTCACCACCACCGGTTTCACCACCCCGACCACGTTGTTGCGCAGCGCGATCGGCGAACAGGCCGAGATCCTCAAGCAGGCCCCCGGCTACTTCGACCCCACCGGCATCGAGACCGAGCAGTTCTTCGCCACCTCCGACGACGGAACCTCGGTGCCCTACTTCGTGATCCGCCACCGCGACCGTCGCGGCACCCCCGGCCCGACGATCATGAACGGCTACGGCGGCTTCGAGATCTCCAAGACCCCCGCCTATCTCGGCTCGGCGGGCATGAACTGGCTCGAGCGCGGCGGCACCTACGTGGTGACCAATATTCGCGGCGGCGGCGAGTACGGCCCCGAATGGCACACGGCCGCCCTGAAAGAGCACCGCCACCGGGCTTTCGAGGACTTCGCCGCGATCGCGCGCGACCTGGTGACGCGCGGCATCACCACCCCCGACCGCCTCGGCGCGATCGGCGGCAGCAATGGCGGCCTGCTGATGGGCGTGATGCTCACCCGCTACCCCGAACTCTTCGGCGCGATCGTCTGCCAGGTGCCGCTGCTCGACATGCGCCGCTACCACCTGCTGCTCGCGGGTGCCTCGTGGATGGCCGAGTACGGCGACCCGGACAAGCCGGCGGAGTGGGCCTTCCTCAGCGAGTACTCGCCGTATCAGAACACCGATACCGGCAAGCAGTACCCGCCGATCCTGCTGGCCACCTCCACCCGCGACGACCGGGTGCACCCCGGCCACGCGCGAAAGATGGCCGCGCTCTTGGAATCCCAGGATCGCACCGTCTGGTACTACGAGAACATCGAGGGCGGGCACGGCGGTGCCGCCGACAACAAGCAGTCGGCGTACCTGTCTGCGCTGGTCTACGAGTTCTTCATCCAGACGCTGATCGAGGGCCGCGGCCGGTAGGGCCTCAGCGGTCGCGTAACCACTTCTCCACCGCGTCGACCGTCGAATCGGGATTGGTGATCCAGCCGTTGTGCCCCAGCGGCTCCGGCTGGAACCACCGGGTAATCCGCGCGTCGGGGAATTTGCTCAGCAGGTGGTCGGCGGAGGACTGGGGCGCGAGGTCGTCGCCCTCGACGGTGATCGACAGGACCGGGAACTTCAGCCGCGACATGCGCTCGTCGTAGTCGATATCGGCGCCGACGGGCACGAACCGGCCGGTGCGCGCCAGCCGCGCCCAGTCCGACATGAGCACCTTGGACTGTCGACCGTAGGCCCGCTTGCCGAGCAGATCACCCGGCCAGAAACCGGCCAGGTTCGACGCCACCGCCACCGCGGCGGTGCCGACCAGCATGCCGGGCACGAGCACACCTCGGTAACCCCGGAAATACGGTGTGCCCGAGGCGATCAGGATCAGCCCGCCGAGCCGCCCGCGCACCCGCGCGGCGTACATCGCCGAGAGCTGCCCGCCCATGCTGTGGCCGAGCAGGTAGGGGGTGCTGGCGGGGAAACGCGTGCGCACGGCGGCCAGCACCGCCGGGAAGTCGACGGTGACCAGTTCCTGATACCCGTAGGCGCTGTCGGCGTCGGGGCGGTGCGTGCTCTCGCCCTGGCCGCGCATCTCGCCGATGGCGACGTCGAAACCGCAGGCGGCCAACCGGTGCCCGAAGTACTCGTAGAACTCCCCCGGGACCGCCAGGCCGGGCGCGATCACCACCACCGGACGCGGGGCGTCCGGGGTCACCGCGTGGCGGTGCGCGCCGGTGGCCGGAATGAGTCGCACCGGCAGCGTGCTGCCGTCGGGTACTTGGATCTCGACGATCTCGACCCGTGCCATCAGGCTCCTACCGCGCCGAGGATCACCCTGCTCAGTACCTTGATCACTTCGTCGAGCGAGGGGCGCGGATCGCTGCCGCTCCACCCGTCGACCACGTAGTTCACCGCGCCGATGATGGCCAGCACGCGCAATTCGTAGTCGCCCGCCGGGATCTGGCCGTGCAGGGCCGCGTCCTCGGCGGCGCCTGCCAGCAGCGATCCCCACACGCGCCGCAGTTCGAGCCGGAACTTCTCGACCTTGGGACCGGCGCCGACCACCTCGACCAGCGCCACGCGCGCCTTGCGCGGATCGGTGCCGATCGATTCGACGTAGGCACGCACGGCCGCGTCGATCTGGTCGAGCACGGGCGCCTGCGCCTTGTCCTCCAGCGCCGTGGCCACCGCTTCGCGCGAGAACCTGTCGATCTGCTCGTAGAGCTCGAGCAGCAGGGATTCGCGTCCGGTGAACTCCTCGTAGAACTGCCGGGACGACAGTCCCGCGTCCTTACAGATGGCGCCGACCGAACTGTTGGCGTACCCGTCGCGCGCGAAGACCGTCAGGCCTGACTCAAGAAAACGCGCACGCCGCTGGCGTTGCCGGTCCTCTACGGGTTGCCCGGCATACATTCGTCCCGTATTCGCATCCTGTGACATTATCGCTGACAATACCGAAGGGCCTGATCCCCTCGTCATGGATCAGGCCCAACGGGTGCCCATTCGACCAACCGCGCGTTAGCCGAAAGATGGCTACTGCCTACTCAGTTGCCGGATGCCTGTGCGGAACCGGTGCTGAGCGAGCTGCTGAGCAGGCCGAGCAGCAGGCTCAGAATGTTGCCGTCGCTGCTGTCGTCAGTGATGTTGTAAAGCATGTATCACTCCAAGTGGATGTTTTGTGGCCGCGTTGCCACCGGCCATTTGCCGTCTCGGACGATACCGACGAAGAATGTGAAGCGTGGGCGTTTTAAAGAAATCAAGCCCTCGAAACCTGGGGCTCACCCAGACTCAGCATGAGCCGATTGGCCCACGAGAACGACGCCGTCGACAGCACCAGATCGTGGATATCGGCATCGTCGAAACCCAACGCGCGCAACCGATCCAGTTCCGCGTGCGCGGGCCGGGGCGGTTGCGCGGCCAGCGCGGCGGTGAAATCGATGATGGCGTCCCAGCGTTCGTCGAGGCGGACCGTGGTCCCCTCGTCGAGCAGGCGCTGCACCTCGGCGACCCGCTTGGACAGCTGCGAGGTGAACCGCGAGTGCACCGAGGCGCAGTACTCACACCCGTTGAACCGGGACGTGACCGTGGCCGCGAGCTCGCGCTCGGCCCGGCTCAGGCCCTCCCGGCTGTAGAAGATGTCCTTGTCGTTGGCGCTGCGGTGGGCGAGCACCTCGGCATTGCGGGCGAGCAGCCGGAAGTACGGGCTCTCGCCGCGTTGACCCTCGAGCAGCGGGCGCTGGTGTTCGTCGGCGTCGGCCAGGGCGATCGGCTCGACCCAGGGCACCCAGTCGAGGTGGTCCTGGGTGAAACCGGTCGGCCGGTCGGCGGGGTCGACATCGCGGACTTCGGTCATGACCGGGCTCCGATCAGGGCGAGGCCGGCCAGCAGGCGAACCTGGTAGTTCACGAAGCCGACCAGCTGGGTGACGGTGACGATGTCGGTCTCGGACAGGCCCGCCGCGAGCAGCACCTCGAGGTGGGCGTGGGTGCTGGTCGCGGGCGCCTCGGTGAGCCGGACCGCGTGGCGCAGCGCCGCCGCGAGCTTGCCGTCGCCAGCCGAATCCGATTCCGTGCCCGCGCCTTCGGCCAGCTCGGTGTAGTAGGCGGCCAGGGTCTTCGCCTCGCCGAGCGCGGCGACGTGGGCGGCGATGGCGGCCAGGCGCTGCCGTCCGAAGGCGCGACCGGCGGGGCCGTCGAACAGGGCGTCGTGCACGCCCTGGGTGTGTGCGACCACCTCGGGCCTGCGCTGTCGAATCGGTGCGACCGCGGCCGCGATCTCGACACCGAGCGCTAGGTCGATGACGTCTGACAACGTATTCAGTCCTCTCATGCGGGCACCTTGCCCAGGTACGCGTCGCGGATGGCCGGGTTGTCGAGCAGTTCGGCGGCCGTGCCGTGCAGCACGATCTGCCCGCCGCGCAGCACGTTGCCGGTGTGCGCGATCGACAGCGCCAGCTCGGCCTGCTGCTCCACGATCAGGATCGCCAGCCCCAATTCGGTGTTGAGCCGGGCGATTTCGTCGAGCACCCGGTCCACGAACAGCGGCGACAGGCCCATGGTCGGCTCGTCCATGCAGATCAGGCGCGGTTTGCTCATCAGCGCCCTGGCGAAGGCGAGCATCTGCTGTTCGCCGCCGGACAGGGTGCCCGCCTGCTGGGTGCGACGTTCGCGCAGGCGCGGGAAGTGCTCGTAGAGCTCGTTGGCCCGCGCGAGCTGCACCGAGCGCCGTTCCCTACGGATGTAGGCGCCGACGATCAGGTTCTCCTCCACCGTCATCGCCGGAAACACCCGGCGCGCTTCGGGAACCGAGGCCAGCCCGGCTTCGATCCTGGTCGCCGGCGAGGTGGAGCTCACGTCGACCCCGTCGATCCGCACCGCGCCCGAGGTGGGGCGCAGCAGGCCGAGGGCGGTTTTCATGGTGGTCGACTTGCCGGAGGCGTTGCCGCCGAGCAGCGAGACGATCTCGCCGGGGCGGACCGTGAGCGAGACCTTGTCCAGGGCTTTCGACGGGCCGTAATGCACGGTGACCGCATCGAATTCGAGGATGGGAGTGGACTTTTCGTCAATCGGCACCGACGGTCACCTTCTCTGTTCCGGTCTCGGCCACCGCGTCACCGACGCGGGTGCGCGCGCGGCGTCGGCCGAGATACGCCTCGATGACGCGTTCGTCGTTCTGGATCTGTTCGGGGGTGCCCTCGGCGATGACGCGGCCCTCGTCGAGCACGAGCACCCGATCCGAGAGCGCGTTGACCAGTTCCAGCTTGTGTTCGACGAGCACGATGGTCTGCCCGGCCGCTTTGAGTTCGGCGAGTTGTTGGCCGACCTCGGCGGTTTCGGTCTGGTTCATGCCCGCGGCGGGTTCGTCGAGCAGCAGCACCGTGGGGCGAAGGGCCAGGGCCCTGGCGATCTCGGTGCGGCGGCGGTTGGCGTAGGACAGGGTGTAGGCGTTGTTCTCGGCGCGCGGGGCCAGTCGCTCGGAGAACCGCGCCAACTGGGTGTCGACCAGCGCGTCGGTGGCGCGACGCTCGGCCCGCACGGCCGGGGTGGGCACCAGTGCCAGCGCGGTTTCGGCCAGCAAGGGCAGCCAGCGAAGTAGCGGGAATCTCGCCAGCGACTGCCACGGCCGACCGGTGGTGAGGGTCGTGTGCAAGCCGATCTCGACGTTCTCACGCACCGTGAGACTGCCGAACACGCGCCCGTTCTGGAACGTGCGCGCGATCCCCGCCCCCGCCGCGGCCTCCTGCGAACCCGACCGCAGTCGCTGACCCGCGACCTCGACCGTGCCCGCATCGGGGCGGAGCAGGCCCGAGATGAGATTCACCGTCGTCGTCTTGCCGGACCCGTTGGGTCCGATGATCGACACGAATTCCCCTGGTGCCACGCTGAATTCGACACCGTCGACCGCGTGCACCCCACCGAAGGACTTGCGCAGCCCCCGCACGGCCAGCACCGGATCAAGCAACGACTCGGACACGTTCACTCCTCACCAACACGCCCTGCGGACGGAACCGGATGATCAGCAGCAGCACCACGCCGTAGAGCAGGATGCGGGCCTCCGGTGCCAGCCGCAGCGCCTCGGGAACGCCGATCAGGACCACCGCGCCCAGCACGGCACCGTAGGGCGAACCCGTCCCGCCGAGCACGAGGATGGTGATGATCAGCAGGGACATGGGCAGGTTGAACACGGTCGGATCGATGTAGCTGTACTGGTGGGCCAGCAGCGCGCCGGCGATCCCGGAGAACAGGGCGCTGATCGCGAAGGCCAGCGCCTTGTAGTCGCGCACCGGGATACCGGAGGACCGCGCGGCCACCTCGTCGGCGCCGACCGCGCGCAAGGCCGTGCCGAGGCGCGAGCGCTGCACCCCGACCACCACCGCGAGGGTGATCGCCAGGAACAGCAGGTCGAGCAGGTACACCTCGGTGTTCTCGGTGAACTCGTGGCCGAAGATGCTCGGCACCGGAATGCCGAAGATGCCGTACGAACCGCGCGTGAGCGATTCCCAGTTGCGGATCACCGCCACGATCACGATGCCGATCCCGAGCGTGGCGATGGCGACATAGTGCCCGTTGAGGTTCCACAGCGGCGCGGCCAGCACCGAGGAGATCACCGCCGCCAGCACCCCGCCGGCGAGCGCGGCGGCCAGGAACGGCCAGTCGTGGTTCACCGTGAGGATGGCCGAGGCGTAGGCGCCGATCGCGATCGGACCGGCCTGCCCGATCACCAACTGCCCGGCCGAGCCCGCCACCAGCGTCATCGACACCGCGACGATGGCATACGCCAGGATCTGGGTGCCGACCACGATGGCGTAATTGTTGGCCACCAGCGGCACCACGATCGCGGCGAGAGCGAACACGATGACCGCGTGCCACCACCGCACCCGCAACTGCCGCCCGATCCCGAGGAAGGTCCCGGTGAGCGGTTCGGCGCTGATCGCGGGGGCCTTGGCCAGCAGGCCGCCGGGCCGCAGCACCAGGAAGGCCACCAGCACGCCGAAGGTGATCAGGTCGCGGTAGCCGTCGCCGAAGGTGTAGATGCCGAAGGCTTCGATGATGCCGAGCGCGAACCCGCCGATCACCGCGCCCGGGATCGACCCGAGACCACCGATGGTGGCCGCGACGAACCCGGTCAGGCCGGCCAGCGTGCCGCTGTGCGGGGAGATATTGGAGTTGTAGATGCCGACGAAGATGCCCGCCAGTCCGCCGAGGCCCGACGCGATCGCGAAGGCGAGCAACTTGATTCGGGCGACCCCGATGCCCATCTGCGCGGCCGCGTCCGGGTCCTGGGCGGTGGCGCGGATGGCCAGGCCGTAGCGGCTGAACCGCAGGAACCCGGCCAGCCCGACCATCACCACGAGGGTGATCGCGAACATCACCAGATCGGAGGTGCCGAAGCGGACGCCGCCGAGCTGGAAGTTGTTGGTGGGCAACACCTGCGGGAACGGTCGGGTGTCGGGACCGAAGACGATCTGGGTCAGGTTCTCGATGATCAACCCGGCCGCCACCGTCGCCAACAGCGCCGCGATGGCCGGTGCCTTGCGCAGCGGATGCACCGCCAGCAGGTCGATGAGGATGCCGACGATGGCGGTGGCCGCGACCACCAGCACGATGGTCAGCCACAGCGGGAAGCCCTGCTCGGCGATCAGCCACCAGCCGAGAATGGAACCGAGGGCGAACACCGCGCCGTGCGCGAAGTTGATGACGTTGGTGACGCCGAAGATGAGGGTGATGCCCACGGCAAGCAGCGCGTACGCGTTGCCGTGGACCACACCTGCGATGAGCGTGTCGAACATCAGCGGTTGCCGGTCGGCACGAACTTGCCTTCCTTCAGCACCAGCTCGCGCGGGGACACGCCCTTGGGGCGACGCGTCTCCTGATGGAAAGCGAAAGTGCCCAAACCGATTCCGGTGAACTGGGTCTCGGTCTTCAGTCCCTCGAGGATGCCCTCGCGCGTCGCGCCGCCCTTCTTCGCGGCCTGGACGAGCACATTGATCGCGTCGTAGGCGTAGACGTTGAAGTCGCCGGGATCGGTGTTGAACTTCTTACGGAACTTGGTGACGAAGTCCTGGACCTTGGGGTCGGGGTCCGAGGGGCTGAAGATGCCGTTGACGATGTCGCCCTCGGCAGCCGCACCGGCCAGCGAGATGAACTGCGGGGTGTTCTGGCCACCGAAGAACTGACCGGAGAAGCCCACGTCACGCAGCTGCTTGACCACCAGCGCGCCGTCGGGGCCGTAGCCCAGGTGCACGAACGCCTCGGGGTTGGCCTCGCGGCCCTTGATCAGGATCGGCTTCACATCGGTGGAGTCGGGCAGGATCGGCGAGGAGTAGACGATCTCCACGCCCTTCTCCTTGGCGAACTTCTCGAAGAAGGTGAAAGCCTGCTTGCCCCAGTCGGTTTCGAGGTAGACGACCGAGACCTTCTTGGCCTTCTTCGACACCCACTCGGCATTGCGCTCCTGGAACACATCCAGGGTGATCGAGGGGCTCCACGAGTACTCGCCGCCCTTGGTGAAGTCCACCGCGGAGTTGGTGAAGCCGTACTGGACGAGCTTGCCGCGGTTGTAGATCGGCGAGGCCGCGATCGAGGCGGGCGAGGAGAAATCGCCCAGCTCGGCGATGATGGACTTGTCGTCGACGAACTTGGTGGCGATCGGGACGGTCTGCTTGGGGTCGGACTGGGAGTCCTCCCACTTCAGCTCGACCTTGCGCCCGTTGATGCCACCGGCCGCGTTGACCTCCTCCAAGGCCAGATCGAAGCCCTGCTGCCACAGGCGACCGTACTCGGCCGAGGGCCCGGTCTTCGGACCCGAGACACCGAAATACACCGGGCCGTCAGCGGATTCGCCACTGCCGGAATCACTGCACCCGACCACCGCGGCCGCCACGGTGAGCGCGGCCAGCGCGCCCGCCACGATCTTGACACGACGGCGCGAGCCGAGAGAGAACTTGCTCATTGCTGGTTTTTCCTTCTTGGATACAGCGCTTGCGATACCTGATCGATATCGCCTGGTCGTCACCCGGGGCACCCCACCGCAAGCGAGGGTTGCCGATCAGCGAGCCGGGGCTCGAAACTGCTGATACTCGTGACCGTGGGGCGAAATGTAGCAGCGGATTCGGCAGTGCCCCGGGTACCCGATGTGGTTGCGGGGCAGTCGGATACCGGGCTAGCTGCGACAATCCGCGCGTACGTCGTTGGGATCAGCTCGAGACAAAAGAACGCGGTCGCGGCGGGTGCGGTGATCGGCGCAGGATGCGACAAATCATTGTCGTCGACGGCCCCGATCGGTACTTCTAGTCCATGACCACTCTGCTGCACATCAATGCTTCCGCACGTGGCGAACTCAGCCAATCCCGCTCTATCGCAACGACTTTCATCGAAGCGCTCGCGACGAAGGATCACGATCTGACGGTCGACACCCTCGACCTGTTCGAGGCGGGCCTACCCGACTTCGGCACGCACGCCGCCGCCGCCAAACTGGCGGTGTTCACCGGCTCCGAGCAGACCCCCGAACAGGTCGCCGCCTGGGAGCGGGCGCGCGCGGTGTTCGACCGGTTCGCCGCCGCCGACCTCTACGTGCTCAACCTGCCGATCTGGAACCACGGGCTGCCCTACATCCTCAAGCAGTACATCGACATCGTCACCCAGCCCGGCTGGGCGTTCGGTTTCGACCCCGAACTCGGCTACAGCGGCCTGCTCGAGGGCAAGCGCGCGGTCACCGTGTTCACCGCGGGCGTGCACCAGCCGGGCGTGCCGATCGAGTTCGGCAGCGACTACGCCACCCCCTACGTGCACGACTGGCTGCGCTTCGTCGGCGTGAAGGACGTCGCGGAACTGCGGCTCGCGCCGACCGTGCTCACCGAGGACCCGCAGGTCGGGTTCGCCGCGGCGCAGGAGCGAGCGCGTGAGCTCGCCGGCGACTACTGAGACGGCGGAGCGGGGGTGGGCGCCGACGGGGAGAACAGTCGCGACGATCTGTGCCGTAGGGATTCTCGTCGTCGGCCAGCTCTACGTGGTGCTGCCGGTGCTCGGCGATCTGGCCGCGGAGTGGGGCACCTCCCGCGCCGCGGCCACCTGGACAACGACTGCGTTCGGGCTCGCCTACGGCGCCGGGTTCCTGGTCACCGGCCCGCTCTCGGACCGGTGGGGTCGTCGCCCGGTGATCGTCGGGGGCCTGGCGGCGACAACCTTGTCCACCCTTGTGGTGATCGCGGCGCCGAGTCTGAGCGCCGGGCTCGCCGCGCGGGTGGTACAGGGCCTGACGGCTTCCTTCTTCGCGCCCGCCGCGTTCGCCTACCTGGCCGAACGCATCGCACCGCGGCGTCGAGTCCTGGCACTGACGTGTCTGACCAGCTCGTTTCTCGGCGCAGGCGTGATCGCGCAGGTGCTGGCCCAGCTCGTCGACGACGCCTTCGGGTGGCGGGCGGTGTTCGTGGCGGGGGCGGTGGCGTTCGCGATCTCGGCGCTGGTGTCGCTCGTGGTACTCGAACCCGGCGCCGATCGGAATGCCTCGGCGGGCTCGGCCTTCACCGCGTTCGCCGCCTTGCTGCGCGTCCCACGATTGGCCCTGCTCTACGCCAGCTGCCTGGCGATCCTCGGCTCCTTCGTCGGGATCTACACCGGCGTGCAACTCGCACCGCCCGACGGCGTCGGCACCAGTAGCGCGGCCCTGCTCGCCCTGCGCGCCAGCGCCATCCCCGCGATGATCGCCATCCCCCTGCTGGCCACCCGCCTCGCCACGATCAACCCCGAACGACGCCTGATCACCGCCCTCACCGTCGCGGGCGCCACCGCCGCGATCGCCGCCGTACCACTCGGCGGAATCTGGGTCGCCACCTGGCTTTTCGTCTTCGTCGCCGCCATCGCGGTAGCCGCCCCCGCCGCCGTCCAAGCCATCGCCACCCACGCGGGCCCCGCCCGAGGCACCGCCACCGCCCTCTACACCTTCACCCTCTTCCTCGGCGCCAGCGCAGGCCCCCAACTAACCAACCTGGTAGCCCACCACGGCTTCCCCACCGTCTCCCTAACCATCGCCACCCTCGCCCTAACCGGCGCCACCCTGGCTTTCGCCTCCACCAAGACCCCCACCCCCTGACCCACCGGGCCGTCACCGCACAGTGGGGCCCGGTTTCCATCGGTTCATCGGCGGTAGGCGGACTTGTTGCCCAGGAACTCGTCGAAGTCGCCCGCGTCCGCCATCTCACTCAGCTTCGACAGTGCGCGAAGGCGTTCCAGGCGGGCGCTCACTTCGCGCAGGGCAGCGTTGACGGTGTCGTTCTCCGACTTCGTCCCGAGTACTTCCGCTGCGGCTGCCAGCGCGTCCACGTCGATCTCGAGGGATGTCCTCAGCATCTTCATGTCCACCTCTGTACACCTGTACGCCGCCGCGTAACGCAGAAAGGCCCCCGCCGGGGAAAGGGGCGGGGGCTGTCTGTTGTCGGGGTTCAGGGGCGGGTGGTGAAGTCTTCGAAGGTGGGGGTGGGGGGTTTGAGTTGGGCGTGGATGTCGCCGCCGAGTCCGAAGTGGCCGATGGCGCCGCCGTAGTTCTGTTGGTAGCTCTGCCAGAGGACTACGACGCTGATGATGCGGTTGGCGTCGGGGGTGGTGGGGGCGGGGAAGGGGTTGGGGAGGGTGGCTCGGTAGGTGGCGGTGCCGTCGGTGGCGGTGGTGAAGACGTTCGGGACACCGAGCGGGCCTGGGCGGGTGGGGGACTCGGGGTCCAGGTCGCGGGAGCGCAGGGACATCACGGTGTAGAGGGAGTCGGGGATCAGGCCGGTGAAGTCGAAGGCGAAATGGGCTGCGCGTTCGTCGTCGCTGAGGGATACCTCCACCGTGCCGCGGGCTTGCAGCCACTGGCCGAGGGTGACCGGTTCGGTGAGTTTGCGGCCGTCCTCGACGCGCAGGTCGGGGATCGGTACCTCGTGGAAGGGGTAGCTGGGGCGGGTCACCTCGGCCGCGTGGGGTAACTGATCGGGGGCGAAGACGATCGGATAGTTGTTGGCGGGCAACGGTAATGGGAGGGTGTGCAGGACCAGCGCGGCGTCTTCGGCCGAAAGTTCTTCCGGCAGTTCACGAACCACCCGGTAGGGCAGATTCGTGCCGAAGGGCGGCAGCGCGGTGTCGGCCGCGACGACGGCACGCCCCCACCGCCTGATCACCGAACCATCGGGACCTTCCTCGTTCAGGAACCCCACCACGATGAAATCGCCTGCGGCATCGACGATCTCACTGGGCGGATAGAGCGGCCCCTGCGTGGTGGGAGTCAGCTCGTACAGACGCTTCACCATACGGACGCCGCCTCTCGATCATCGGCGAACTCGTTGCCGTGGGCATCACCGAGGGCATCGCCCAGATGACGCCAGGCACCGCTCTCGGCGGCCCGCACCAGCGTCGGATCACTGCCGCGATAGGCGGGACGCGCGACCAACCAGAGAAACGGCAGGTCCGTGCCGTGATCGCCGTACCCCCAGGTGTCACGGGCACTGATCTCGTGCGCCCGCAGGTACTCCACCACCGCCTCCCCCTTGGCCGCGCCGATCATCGGCCTGCGCACCTCACCGGTGAGCACGCCGAACTCGTCGACCACCGGCTCGGTGACGATGAGGTCATCGGCCCCGATCGCCGCCCCCACCGGCCCGATCACCGGCGCGAACGATCCGGACAGCAACACCGTGCGCACCCCGGACGCGGCGTGCTCGCGCAGGGCCCGCACCGGCTCGGCGTAGAACGCGGCACCCTCGGCCACGAACCCGTCGAACCAGCGCTGCCCGGCGGCCACCAGCGCGGCGTACTCGACGCCGCGATAGGTCCGGTAGTACTCCCGATTGATCTCCTCGCGCGGTGCGCCCGCCTGCGCCCGCGCCTTGAGATCGTCGGCGACACGGGCGTATTCGCTGCCGTCGTCCCCGTTCTCGGCCAGCCAGAACCGCAGGAACGTGAACATCGACTTCACGGTGATCAGGGTTTCGTCGACGTCGAAGAACGCCACGCCGTGATCGCTCATGCCGACGCCGCCAGGTACGCGGTGACCGCCTTGGCCGCCTTGGCCCGCTCGATCTGGGCGATCCGCTCATTGGGCAGCGCCGCGAACTCGATCCGCGAGCGCGCCACACTCTTGCCGAACTGGCGCACCTCGGTCTCGATCACGAACTCCAACTTGCCCGGATCCTCGACCGAGACCGGCGTGAGCTGGGCGTGCAGGGTCGCCGGGAGCGGGAACAGGAACGAGGTGAACCGCAGGTCGACGTTGTTCCAGACGAGGTAGAAGTGCTCCTGCGGGCTGCGCACCCCGTATTCGAGTTCGAACGCGGCCAGGAACAGCTGGCGCACCGCCTCGATCACCACGATGCCCTGCACGTGCTCGCCGGTCTGATGATCGAGCAGCAGCTCGTTGTCGCTGTCCAGGCGCAGCTCGGCCCGGAAGACGTTCTCGTCGGTGCGCGTCAGATCGGCCAGCAACACATTGGAGTGCTGGTACTTGTGCACGTGGTGGCGACGCGCCGGCTCGGCGACCTCGCCGAGCACCCGCACGCGCGCCTGCGGTGCGTGCACGGCCGCCACGTGCTCGAGGTAGTCGAGATCGTGGCGGGTGAGCCCCTGACCCAGGTGAACGACCAGTTCCGACCCGGTGAAGCGACCGCCGCGCAGCAGCGCGACCAGGCCCGACACGGTGTGTACCCGCTCGTCGGCGGTGATGCCGAGGAACCGGTCGGCCACCACGACGAAGGTGGTCGCCACCGCCTCGGGGGTCTGGGTTGAGTCGAGCTGGACAACAGACATGACAGACCTCCAGGAAAAGACGCTTACGGGGGGATCCCCACCCATCCGGTCGTCACCCGGAGCACCCCGCCGCCGATGGAGGGTTGCCGCCCAGCAAGCCGGGGCTCGAAGCTGGAACTCGTGACCGTGTCCTGAAACTTATTCCGGCGCAATAGTTTTGAAAACCATTCCGACCAGCATGCGAAAAAATCCGACTCCGGGCGGAGGGCGGGCCGGGTCGCGGTGCCTATGCTGTGCGTGACTGTCCGTCACGCATAACCCCGGAGGCAACGTTGCCGAACACCCTCGAAGCCAGCATCGACATCGCCGCATCGCCGGAGAAAGTGTGGGCGGTGCTGTCCGACCTGCGCCGGATGCCCGAACTCAGCCCGACGACGGTGAAGATGATCGCGCTCGGCGGGGTGCGCGACGGCGCGTTCACCGTCAACGTGAACAAGGTCGGCTGGAAGGTCTACCCGACCACCTCGCGGATCGTGCGCTTCGACGCCAACCGCACGCTGGCATTCCGCATGAACGAGAACCGCACCGTGTGGACCTACCTGCTCGAGCCGACCGCCACCGGCACCCGCGTGGTCGAGACCCGCACGGTCGACCCCAAGGGCCTGCCCGGCTGGCTGACGGCGGCGATCAAGGTCGCGATGGGCGGCGAGCAGAAGTTCGAGGCCGACCTGGTCGCGGGCATGGAGGAGACGCTGAACCGGGTCAAGGTCGCCGCGGAGCGCTGACCTTGACCGGAGCCCGTCGGAGCTGATCCGGCGGGCTCTCGTCGTCATGTCAGGTTGTCGCCGTCGAGCGTCTGCGCGCCGCGCGGTTTCCGGAGCGCCGCGAGTTGGTGGGCCGATGGGCGCCGGGGACGTTCGTGGTGTCAGCGGGTTCCAGCGATGAAATCGCCCAGGACGGAGACGAATTCGTCGGGCTGCTCGATCTGCGGGGAGTGACCCGCGTGTTCGACGAGGTGGGTTCGCGCGCCCGCCGCGGCGAAACGGGCCAGGGTTTCGGTGCTGTCGTAGAGGTTGTCGTGGCGGCCGTGGATGGCCAGGACCGGCTGGCGGAGGGCTCGCGCGCGGACGTCGAGCGGCTTCGCGGCGAAGTCGTCGGCGCGGGCGCCCACCGCGTAGGCGAGGCCGGTAGGCAGGGCGGCGCGGAAGTCACGCACGAGCGCGTCGGCCAGGCCCGGCGCCGACTGGTAGCGGAAGCGGGACGCGAAGAAGGAACGGTTCGCCAGCCGGATCACCGGGCCGGGCGTCCACTGCTGGGCCAGCCGCACCGACCACGGGCGCACCACCCATTTCGCGACGGACGGGATACTCGCCGCACCGTAGTCCGGGGCCTGACCGACCACCACGACGCGGGCCACGCGTGGGGAGACCGCAGCCAGTTCCAGGGCGATCTCGGCGCCGAAGGAGTGTCCGACCACCGTCACGTCGGTGAGGTCGAGGTCGTCGAGCAGCGCGGTAAGCGGGACGGTGCGGGCCGCGGCGCTGAAATCGCCGTCGGCGCCCAATTCCCGCGTGTCCACCCGGATCACCCGGTACTCCCCCGCCATCCGCTCGGCGATCCCGGCGAACCAGTCCACCGAACCCGGGATGCCGTGGACGAACACGATCGCGGGCGCGGCGGGATCGCCTTCATCGATGGAGAGCACGTAAACCACCCTAGATCAGGTGGTGTCGACGCCGACAGCGGCGAAGTCAGCCGTTGCCTGCCGCATTACCAACGATTCTTGCGCCGCGCTACCCTCTGCTCGAGCATTCCGCCCGGTCGTGGCAAGGATTCTCGCCCCACACCGGTGGCAATATTCCGCCGGTTCGCTTACGCTTCGCCGCGGATGAATCGCCTCATGGAGGGATTAGTGATCACTCCGAACAGGCCGGAGGACGGTGCCGACAACCGGCACCGGGTGCCGTTGACCCAACTGATACACCTGATGTCGGAGTATCAGCACCTCGGCGCGCATCGAGACACCTTCCTCGCCACCCCCGCCGACGACACCTTCGTGCGCGGCTGCGGCATCGTCGCGGGCTGTATCGCCACCATCGGCGTCATCGTGGGCGCCGTCGGGTCGTGGCAGGGCGGTCTGACCCTGCTCGTCGTGGCCGCCGCGCCCGTGCTGCTCGCGCTGCGACGCGGGGTGATCAACCGGCAGAACCGCGCGGCCCGGATCGACCTGTTCGACCACGGCGTCACCGTCTACCGGTCCGGGCAGCGGGTGGCCGGATTCCGTTGGGACAGCACCGAAGTGCGCCAACACGAGATCCCGTTCCACGACACCGTGCCGGTCACCTACCTGCTGGAACTGTCCGGCCCCGGCGGCGTCGAGGCGACCATCGACGAAGAGGGCTTCGCCCGCGCCCGCGAATGGGCCCGCGCCATCCAATCCGCCGTCACCGCAACCCAACTCCCCGCCGCGGTAGCCGCCATCGACAACGGCGAAACCGTCGCGTTCGGCGACGTCGCCCTGTCCCTGGACGCCCTCACCTACCGCACCGAATCCCTTGCCTGGGAAGACATCCAACTCATCGACGCCCGCAGCGGCCACATCCGCATCAAACTCGCGGGCATGTGGATGTCGCTGGCCCCCGTCAGCACCATCCCCAACTTCTACATCTTCAACGAACTAGCCGAAAGACTCCGCCTCACCCCCGTCGGCTGAGACATCACCCCACGACGAGTCGCTCCGCTCCGAAGTCCGCGATGATCTCCATGCGGCCACCGAGCGCCTCGATGTAGGCGGCGAGAGGAAGCTGTGGAACGACGAAGGCCGGTCCACTCGGAAGTGGACCGGCCTTCGTGGCTTGCGGGAACTGCTGATCAGGGGATCAGAAGTCCATGCCGCCCATGCCACCGGTGGGGTCGCCCGCGGGGGCGGACTTCTCCGGCTTGTCGGCGACGACGGCCTCGGTGGTGAGGAAGAGCGCGGCGATGGAGGCCGCGTTCTGCAGGGCAGAACGGGTCACCTTGACCGGGTCGGCAACGCCGGCGGCCAGCAGGTTCTCGTAGACACCGGTGTCGGCGTTCAGGCCTTCGCCCTCGGGGAGGTTGGAGACCTTCTCGGCCACGACGCCGGGCTCGAGGCCCGCGTTGAAGGCGATCTGCTTGAGCGGAGCCGACAGCGCGACGCGCACGATGTTGACACCGGTCGCCTCGTCGGCGGTCAGGCCGTTGAAGCCGTCGAGCGCGGGCGCGGCCTGCAGCAGCGCGACGCCACCACCGGCGACGATGCCCTCTTCGACGGCGGCCTTGGCGTTACGCACGGCATCTTCGATGCGGTGCTTGCGCTCCTTGAGCTCGACCTCGGTAGCGGCACCGGCCTTGATCACCGCGACGCCACCGGCCAGCTTGGCCAGACGCTCCTGCAGCTTCTCACGGTCGTAATCCGAATCCGAGGACTCGATCTCGGCGCGGATCTGCTGCACGCGGCCCTTGATGGCCTCCGCGTCGCCCGAACCCTCGACGATGGTGGTCTCGTCCTTGGTGATGACGACCTTGCGCGCGGTGCCGAGCAGCTCGAGACCGGCGGTCTCCAGCGACAGGCCGACCTCTTCGCTGATGACCTCGCCACCGGTGAGGATGGCGATATCGGCCAGCTGGGCCTTGCGACGGTCACCGAAGCCGGGCGCCTTGACGGCGACGGACTTGAAGGTGCCACGGATCTTGTTCACGACCAGGGTCGAGAGGGCTTCACCCTCGACGTCCTCGGCGATGATCAGCAGCGGCTTGCCGGCCTGGATGACCTTCTCCAGCAGCGGCAGCAGGTCCTTGACGGTCGAGATCTTCGACGCGACCAGCAGGATGTACGGATCCTCGAGGACCGCTTCCTGACGCTCGGGGTCGGTCACGAAGTAACCGGAGATGTAGCCCTTGTCGAAGCGCATGCCCTCGGTCAGCTCCAGCTGGAGCCCGAAGGTGTTGCTCTCCTCGACGGTGATGACACCTTCCTTGCCGACCTTGTCCATCGCCTCGGCGATGAGCTGGCCGATGGCCGGGTCGCCCGCGGAGATACCAGCGGTAGCAGCGATCTGCTCCTTGGTGTCGATCTCCTTGGCGGTGTCGAGCAGACGAGCGGTGACGGCCTCGACGGCCTTCTCGATGCCGCGCTTGAGGCCGAGGGGGTTCGCGCCGGCCGCGACGTTGCGCAGACCTTCACGCACGAGCGCCTGGGCCAGCACGGTGGCGGTGGTCGTACCGTCGCCGGCGACGTCATCCGTCTTCTTGGCGACTTCCTTGACCAGCTCGGCGCCGATCTTCTCGTACGGGTCCTCGAGGTCGATCTCCTTGGCGATGGACACACCATCGTTGGTGATCGTGGGGGCGCCCCACTTCTTCTCGAGCACGACGTTGCGACCCTTCGGGCCCAGCGTCACCTTGACAGCGTCGGCGAGGGCGTTCAGACCCCGCTCGAGGCCGCGACGGGCCTCTTCGTCGTACGCAATTGTCTTGGCCATTGCGTTGAGATCCTCCACATGTCTATGGCTGACACACGAGACGACCACAGGTTGGATCGCCCCAAAGTACGCTGGCCAGGAGGTGCCCGCGACGGACGACCGAGGGTGTCGATGGAACCCGATCTCACCGTCCCGACCTGGCACTCACAAGTGCAGAGTGCCAAAGCCTTTTTAGCACTCACCGGTGCCGAGTGCAAGGTCGAGACGATGCGATCAGGCCGTGTCGCTACTCGTCGGCGGGGGTCAGAAAAGCAGCCAGCAGCTCGACGAGATCGGTTTCGACCTGGTTCTTGTCGAGCCCGAGTCCGCTGAGCACGCCCGATCCGTTCTCCTGCTCGAGCAGTGCGAGCAGGATGTGCTCGGTGCCGACATAGTTGTGGCCCAGGCGCAGCGCCTCGCGAAAGGTGAGTTCGAGGACCTTCTTGGTGTCACCGTCGAACGGGATGAGCGCGGGGACGGCACCGTCGGCGGCGGGCAGCGAGGCGGTGGCGGCCACGCGCACCGCGTCGAGATCCACCCCGCGCGCGACGATCTCCCTGGCCGCCAACCCCTCGGACTGCCCGATCAGACCGAGGATCAAGTGCCCCAGCGAGATCTGGCCGCTGCCGGACGTGCGCGCCGCCTCCTGCGAGTCGACGACCACCGCCCTGGCCCGATCGGTGAACTTGGCGAAGCCGGCCTGCGGGTCCATCGCGGCGGTGTCGCTGGGCCCCTTCGGCACGAATCGCTTCTGCACGGCCTGCTTGCTGACGCCCATGCTCGCGCCGATATCGGTCCAGGAGGCGCCGGAGCGACGGGCCTGGTCGACGAAGTGGCCGATCAGATGGTCGGCGGTCTCGCCGAGATGACCGGCGGCGACCACGGCGTCGGAGAGTTGGTCGAGGACATTGTCGGGGCGGGCCTTCTTGATGCCGTCGATGAGGTCGTCGAGGCGAATGTTCGGAGTGCTCATGCGTCAACTCTAGGTTGACGTTGCGTGGTCGTCAACGGTTGGTTGACGATCGGTGATGGCACAGCGGGCGATCGTCGTCACGGTGGCGTGCGTGGTCGGCGCCGCGCGACTGCTGTGGCCGCGGCCCGGACTCGACGAACAACCCGGTTCGACACAGCGGCAGTTGGCGTTCGTTCGAGATGCCCTCGACGAAGGGTCCGATACCGCCGCGCAGCAACTGTTTCCGGAGGGCTACCTGTTCTCGAACGTTCTCTACGGACTCACGTGGGTGCAGGCCGCGCACACCGACCCGGGGCTGCGCGAAGGTGGCATAAACGTGCACACAGGCGCGAATGTGCGCCCGAATTCGGCCTCGACTCACCACGAGTGCACGTTTATGCCACTCATCGGGCTCGCTAGCGCAAACCCACCGTGAAGGCGGTGCCGCGCACGATCAGTTCCTTCAGCACCACACCGATCCGGCCGGTGAACACCGTGTTCGTCGGGGTGTCGTCAGCCTTGACGACCTGCAACACCGCGTCGTGGCGCCCGAGGCTGATGCACTGCGCGAGGTAGCGGCCCGCCATCGGCTCGGGGTCGCGGCCGCGCGCTCGCGCCGCGATGGCGCCGACCACGTACTGGCCCGCGGGAATGGCTGTCGCGCAGGCCATTCGCAGCGGGCGGCCGTCCACGCCGGTCATCAGCGCGGCATCGCCGATGGCGTAGATGTCGGGGTGGGAGATCGAGCGCAGGGTGTCGTCGGTGCGGATGCGGCCGTCGTCGGCGACCGCGAGGCCCGCTCGGCGAGCCAGGTCGGGGACGGTGAAACCGGTGGTCCAGACGGTGGTGGCGGCGGGCACCAGGGTGCCGTCGGCGAGCCGGAGGGCATCGGGCAGCACCTCGACAACCTTGGCGCCGGAACGGATTTCGACGCCGAGTCGGGTGAGTGCGGCGCGGATCGCCGCGTGCGCGCGCGGGGAGAGCCAGGCGCCGGGGTCCTCGGAGCCGAGCAGGGTGATCGGCGAATCCGGTTGCGACTCGGCCAGTTCGGTGGCGAGTTCGATGCCGGTGGGGCCCGATCCGACGATGACGATCTGGCCCGACAGCTCGGTCACGTCCTCGGCGGTGGCGACGAACTTCGCGTGCTCGGCGGCACCGGGTACGGCGTGGCGGTCGGCTTGGCTGCCGAGGGCGTAGACGAGGGTGTCGTAGTGGATCGTCCACTCGCCGTCGATGGCGACGATCTTGCGTTCCGGGTCCAGATCGGTGACGCGGGCCTGGATGAACTCGATACCCTTGCGCGCCAACGACTTGCGCAGGTCGAGCCGTTTGACCGACTGGCCCGCGGCCTCCTGGTGCAGGCGCACCCGCTGCACGAATTCGGCGCGGCCGTCCACGACGGTGATCTGGGTGTCGCGAGTCTTCTTCGCGAGGGCGCGTGCCGCGGTGAGGCCCGCGTACCCGGCGCCGAGGACGACGATCCGATGCTGACCGGTCATGAGGTGGCTCCTTCTCTCGAAATGCCGACACACCTCAGACCGATCAGCCGCCCCGTTCCTGACACTTCCGTTCGGTGATCCACCTCACAGGCGCGCCGGGTCGGTCGATCGTCACGCACGCGGGGTGGTGACCAGTCGAACGCACCGCCCTCGCAACCCGCACCCAACCGCGGCGCCGAACCCGCGATCCAGCGGTTCCGGTCGCCCGATCACGCGCCGACGGCGGCCAGTTTGGCCGGGTTCACCACCGTGCGGACGGCCGCGATGGCGCCCGCTTCGTCGAAGTCGAAGGCCAGGACGCCGTAGGCCGCGTCGGCATCGAACAGGGCCAGGCTCAGCTCGCCGTTGATCTCGAGGAAGTCGAACCGCACCGTCGGGCTGAGGAAGCGGCGCAGGTTGGACAGGTAGCGCGCGACCACCTCGCCGCCGACCACCGGGCGCTTGGCCGCGACGACCTTGCCGCCGCCGTCGGCGATCGAGACCACGTCGTCGGCGAGCAGTTCGCGCAGCCCGGCCACGTCGCCGGTGGTCGCGGCCAGCAGAAACTTCTCGATCATGGTGCGCGCGTGGTCGGCCGACACCACGAAGCGCTGCTTGCCGGTGCGGACCCGCTGCCCGGCGCGGTGGAAGATCTGCTGCGCGTTCGACTCGGTGAGGTCGAGCATCGCCGCGATCTCGGCGTGCGGATAGCCGAACGCCTCGCGCAGGACGAACACCGCGCGCTCGATCGGGCTGAGCCGTTCCATCGCGGTGAGCAGGGCCAGCGACACCGATTCCCGTTCCTCGACGGAATCGAGCGGACCGAGCGCCCCGCCACCGGTCGGGACGGGTTCGGGCAGCCACTGACCGACATAGGTCTCGCGCCGCGCGCGGGCCGAAACCAACTGGGTCCGACACAGATTCACGGTGACGGTGGTCAACCACGCCTCGGCGTTGCCGATTTCCCCGCGATCGGCCGCGGCCCACCGCAGGTAGACCTCCTGCACCACGTCCTCGGCCTCGGTCGCCGCCCCGAACATCCGATAGGCGAGCGAGAACAACCGCTGCCGATGCCCGATGAATTCAGCGACGCCCTCGGATTCCACCTGTGCCCCTTCGCCCGCAGCCCGATTGCGCAACGGTACCGCCGCGCACCCCGCTTCTCGCCGGCTGTGGTTCATCTCGCAGGCCCGAGGCGGCGGCACCGATCCGGAGCAGTACCGCGAACCCGCCACTCGCCCGCTGTGCTGGTCAGCCCTCGGACCCGAAACGGACGCGTCGACCCGCACGCTCCGGGTGCCGCGGCGATCAGTCGTTGCGTGGGCGCCGTAACCGCAACCGCGCGGAACCCCGCACAGCCGGTCGACGGATCGCAGGCCGACGAATCCCCGGCATCCGCCGCTGGGCGCGACGCTGGGCGCGGCGTTCGGCGGGCTTGTGCTGCCAGGTTTCCGGGCGGGCCGCCACCCAGCGTGCCGATCGCCAGGCGAACGGGATGTGGATCAGGTACAGCGCGACCAGGATCAGCAGCAGCACGATCGGGTAGGTGACCAGCAGCGCGGCGGCCAGGGCGACCAGGACCAGCAGGCCCGCCGCGGCCTGGGGGGCGACCGAGACCGACTTCATGGCCAGGGTCGGGATGGTGCTCACGCACAGCAGGGCGGCGAAGACCGTCCAGGCGGCGACGAAGGCGAAGCTGTCCCACCAGCCGTCACCGAACTGGACCTTCAGCGCGATCGGGACCAGCGCGATCAGCGCGCCGGCGGGCGCGGGCACGCCGACGAAGTACTCGCGTGCCCAGTTCGGGCGGGAGTCGTCGTCCATCAGCGTGTTGAAGCGGGCCAGGCGCAACACCAGGCTCACCGCGAACAACAGCGCCACGATCCAGCCCGCGCTCGACCCGTCGAGCAGGGTCACGTAGATGATCAGCGCGGGCGCGACGCCGAAGGAGATGGCGTCGGAGAGCGAGTCGAGTTCGGCGCCCATCTTCGAGGTCGCGTCGAGCATGCGCGCGAGGCGACCGTCGAGGGTGTCGAGCACCGCGGCCGCGCCGACCATCGCCAACGAGATACCGAGCTGGCCGTCGAGACCGAACTTCACCGCCGACAGGCCCGCACACAGCGCGAGGATGGTGACGACGCTCGGCAGCAGTCGCACCGAACGCGGGCGCCTACGAGCCTGTTCGATCATCCCAGCACAGCCAGGACGGTTTCGGCCCCGATCGTGCGCTGCCCGGGGGCCACCAGCAGTTCGGTGCCGAGCGGGAAGTACGTGTCGACCCGGGAGCCGAAGCGGATCAGGCCGTAGGTGTCGCCGATGGTGAGCACGTCGCAGACGCGGGCGTCGCAGATGATGCGTCGCGCGATCAGGCCGGCGATCTGGACCACCACGACCTGCGCGCCCGCGGCGGTGTCGATCACCATGCTGTTGCGCTCGTTGGCGTCGGAGGCCTCGGGCAGATCGGCGGAGAGGAACGTGCCCGACTGGTAGGCCACCTCGCGCACGGTGCCCGACACCGGAACGCGCTGCACGTGCACGTCGAGCACCGACAGGAAGATGCTCACGCGCGGCAGCGGCGTCTGGCCGAGACCGAGTTCGGCGGGCGGCACCGCGGTGTCGACGAGGGCGACCTCACCGTCGGCGGGCGCCACGACGACGCCGGGCCGGTTCGGCGGGACGCGGTGCGGGTGCCGGAAGAACGCGGCGCACGCGGCGGCGCCCAGCAGGCCGACGCGGCGCACCCACTTGTTGCGGCCGCCGACGACAGCCACCGCCAACGGCACCGCGACGAACGGCAGTCCGGCGGGATGTAGCGGCGGTACAGCGGCCCGCACCAAGTCGACGACGTGGCCGACAGCGGTGGTATCGGGCGTGCCGGGCGGGGTGGGGCGGCGTGCCACGGGCTCCCTCTTTCGTGTGACGACTACAAGCGATCACACCTTACGGGAAGCCCGCGACATCCACCCGTGGTCAGTGCGCCGATTTGCGTCCGGTGAACAGCTTCACCAGGTACAACAGCAGGCAGGCTCCGGCCAGGCAGGTGAAGAAGCTGAAGAACCAGCCACCGCCCGCGACGTCGACACCCACCGCGGCGAGCAGGAAGCCGCCGAGCAGGCCACCCACCACGCCGACGACGATATTGAGCAGAATGCCCTGCTGCGCGTCGGTCTTCATGAACTTGCTGGCTATCCAACCGGCGAGGCCGCCGATGATGATCCAGCCAATGATCCCGAGTCCGAGCATGGGGTCCTCGATCCCTCGAAGGGCGGCGAACAAACGCCTTGCCCCGAGGAAATACCCCCGATCGGTTGTGACAATCGACACTCACATCACGATTGAGACGCTAATATGAGGGTGCCTCATGTCTGAGCGTTCACATGTAGTCCACGCACAGGTCACGGGTGATGAGGGACCGATTTCCATGCTTCGCGTACATCCTGCGGTGTAACCGCACGGTGACAGGTACATAGGAGACGCACAGATGGCTGCTCGAATCGCCCAGACGACCGGTGCGCGGCACACCGCCCTCCTCGGCTTGGGCGTGTATCGCCCCGCCCGGGTGGTCACCAACGACGAGGTGGCCGGGGCGATCGACTCGAGCGACGAGTGGATTCGCACCCGTTCCGGCATCAAGTCCCGCCGCTTCGCCTCGGCCGAGGAGACCATCCAGTCGATGAGCGTGGCCGCCGCGCGCGACGCCATCATCGCCGCCGACGTGGAGGTGGACCAGATCGACTGCGTCATCGTGGCGACCTCCACGCACCTGCTGCTCACCCCCGCGATCGGCCCGCGCATCGCCGCCGAACTGGGCATGATCGGGGCGGCCGCGTTCGACATCTCGGCGGGCTGCGCGGGGTTCTGTCACGCGGTGGGCCTCGCCTCGGATCTGGTGCGCGGCGGCACCTCGCAGCACGTGCTGGTGATCGGCGTCGAAAAGCTCACCGACGCTTTGGATTTCACGGACCGATCCACGGCGTTCCTGTTCGCCGACGGGGCGGGCGCGGTGGTCGTGGGCCCCGCACGCGAGCCGGGCATCGGCCCGACGGTGTGGGGTTCGGACGGCACCCAGCACCACGCCATCCGCCAGACCAAGGACTGGGTGGAGTACTTCGACGAGGTCGCCGACAAGGGCACCGACTCGGTGCGGCCCTACCTCACGATGGAGGGCACGGCGGTGTTCCGGTGGGCCGCGCACTCGCTCGAGAAGGTCTGTCGCGAGGCGATCGACCGGGCCGGGGTGAGCACCGACGACCTGGACGCGATGATCCCGCACCAGGCCAACGGGCGGATCATCGAGATCATGGCCAGGGTGCTCGAACTGCCGGGGCACTGCGCCCTTGCCGACGACATCGAGGAATCCGGCAACACTTCGGCAGCGTCGGTGCCGCTGGCGATGGAGGCGCTGCTGCGCACGGGTCGGTCCGAGCCGGGTGATACCGCGTTGCTGATCGCCTTCGGCGCCGGACTGTCCTATGCCGCACAGGTTGTCGCGCTGCCCGCCTGGAACTGACCGATCGGCGAAGCCTGCGAATCCGGCCTGGCCTGCGATGAAGCAGGCTTTCGGCCGGTTGGCTCGCCGTGTCCACCTTGTCCCGGTTGCACTGGATCGGACCAGCTGGCAAACTTTTCGCTACCGACGTTCGCTGATCGACGATGCTCAGCCCAAGGCGTACCCGCCGTCAACCCGAGGTGATCGGCCGTGAAACTGCGCTCATTCCTGCCCCGCAGGCCCATCAACGACGTCCCGCTCCTGCCGAGCAACGGACCCGACGACACCTTCGCGCTCCCCAGCGCGTTCGTGCCCCGCGGCACCCGCCGCAAACGCGAGGAACGCCTCGAACGCCTCCTCACCCCCACCGAACTCGATCTGGTGTTGCACCACCAGCTGTGATCGGCGCACCTCGCTCGAGCGCGCCAGCGCTCCGACAAGAGGGGCATACTCGAAGTCGTGAGCACTCCTTCGGTCACCAAACCGGCCATTCTGAGCGTTGACGACGATCCCGGTGTCTCCCGGGCGGTGGTGCGTGACCTGCGCCGCCGCTACGGCGCCGACTACCGGATCCTGCGGGCCGAATCGGGTCCGCAGGCGCTGGAGGCGCTGCGCGAGATGAAGCTGCGGGGGCAGCCGGTGGCGGTGTTGATCGCCGATTACCGGATGCCGGGGATGGACGGGATCGAATTTCTCGAGCAGGCGATGGACCTGCACCCTTTCGCGCGCCGCGTGCTGCTCACCGCCTACGCCGACACCGATGCCGCGATCGACGCGATCAATGTCATCGATCTCGACCACTATCTGCTCAAGCCGTGGGATCCGCCGGAGGAGAAGCTGTACCCGGTGATCGACGGGTTGCTCGACGCGTGGCGCAGCGCCGATCAGCGCCCGGTGTACGAGACCAAGGTGGTGGGCGATCGGTGGTCGCCGCGGTCCTCGCAGGTGCGAGAGTTCTTGGCGCGCAACCAGTTGCCGTATCGCTGGTATCCGGTCGACGAACCGGAGGGCACCCGCCTGCTCGAAGCCGCGGGCGCCGATCCGCTGACCTGTCCGGTGGTGATCACCGCCGAGGGCACCGCGCTGATCCAGCCCACCGACAGCGAACTGGCCGAAAACGTCGGTCTCACTGTCGAACCCAGCGGCGAGTTCTACGACCTGATCGTGGTCGGCGGCGGCCCGGCCGGGCTCGGCGCCGCGGTGTACGGCGCCTCGGAGGGGTTGCGCACGGTGCTGGTGGAGCGCACCGCCACCGGCGGACAGGCGGGGCAGAGTTCGCGGATCGAGAACTATCTCGGCTTCCCCGACGGGGTTTCGGGCTCCCAGCTCGCCGATCGCGCACGACGGCAGGCCGCGAAGTTCGGGGCCGAGATCATCACCACGCGCGATGTGGTGGCCCTCGAGGTGAACGGGTCGGCGCGCACGGTGCGCTTCGCCGACGGCGGAAAGCTGTGTGCTCATACGGTTCTGATCGCCACCGGCGTGGACTATCGACGCCATCCCGCACCGGGCGTGGACGAGTTCACCGGGCGCGGCGTGTTCTACGGTTCGGCGATGACCGAGGCGGCCGACTGCGCCGACCAGGAGGTCTATGTCGTCGGCGGGGCGAATTCGGCCGGGCAGGCGGCGGTGTTCCTGTCGCGCAATGCCCGTCGCGTGCACCTGGTGGTGCGCGGTGATTCGCTGGAGCGGTCGATGTCGCACTATCTCGTGCAGCAGATCGCCGAGATCCCGAACATCGTGGTGCACACCGAGACCGAGGTGGTCGGCGTCGACGGTGACACCCACCTCGAACGAATCGTGTTGCGCGACAACCTCAATGGCACCGAGGACAAGGTCGATGCGCAACGACTGTTCCTGTTCATCGGCGCCGCGCCGAAGACCGGCTGGCTCGACGGGGTCGTCACCCGCGACGCCGCCGGGTACGTCCTGGCGGGCCCCGACCTCATGATCGACGGCGCGCGCCCACCGGGCTGGGAGCTACCGCGCCCACCGCACCACCTCGAGACCAGCGTGCCCGGCGTGTTCGTGGCCGGTGACGTGCACGCCGAATCGGCCAAGCGGGTCGCCTCCGCGGTCGGTGAGGGCGCGATGGCGGTCATGCTCGTCCACCGGTATCTGGCCTAGGAGAGCTCGTGATCTGCGATCCGGAAGAACTGCGCACCCTGTTCCTGTTCGAGCGGCTCGACGACGCGCAACTGGCCGAACTGTGCGCGGCGGGCACCATCGAATACGTCGACCCCGGACCGGTTTTCCGCGAGGGCGAACCGGCCCGCTGCTTCTACGTGCTGATCGAGGGCGAGGTGCGCCTGACCAAACTGTCGGGCGGGGTCGAGATCGAGATCATCCGCTCCGAACAGCGCGGCGCGTACGCGGGCGCGTGGATGGCCTACCTGGGCGACAAGGTGAACCAGGACTACAACGGCTCGATGTACGTGCTGCGCCGCTCCCGCTTCCTCGTGCTCGGCGCCGCGGATTTCGCCCGGATGATGACCGAGTGGTTCCCGATGGCGGTGCACCTGCTCGAGGGCGCGTTCTTCGGCGGCCAGCGATCCAGTCAGCGGATCGCCGAACGGGAGCGGCTGCTCGCGCTCGGATCGCTCTCGGCCGGGCTCACCCACGAACTCAACAATCCGGCCGCCGCGGCCGTGCGCGCCACCTCGGGCCTGCGCGAACGCGTGGCCGGGATGCGGCACAAGCTCAAGATGATGGCCGAGGGCAAGTTCCCGCCCGATGCGCTGGTCAAGCTCGTCGAGTTGCAGGAGCAGGCCGCCGACCAGGTCGCCAAGGCCCCGGATCTGAGCCCGCTGGAAGCCGCCGATCGCGAGGACGCGCTGGCGGACTGGTTCGAGGAGCGTGGCATCGCCGACGGCTGGAACCTGGCGCCGACCTTCGTGCAGGCCGGCCTGGACACCGACTGGCTCGAGGGCGTGCACGCCACGCTCGAGGCATGCCACGCGCCAGTGTTCGAGGGGGCGGTGCGCTGGCTGAACTACACCATCGAGACCGAGCTGCTGATGAACGAGATCTTCGACTCGACCACCCGCATCTCCACCCTCGTCGGCGCGGCCAAGCAGTACTCGCAGATGGATCGCGCGCCCTATCAGGTCGTCGACCTGCACGAACTGCTCGATTCCACGCTGGTGATGCTCAATCGCAAACTCGGTGACGGGGTGCGCGTGGTCAAGGACTACGACCGCGCGCTGCCGCCGGTCCCCTGCTACGCCGCCGAACTCAACCAGGTGTGGACCAACCTCATCGACAACGCGGTCTACGCGATGGGCGGCGAGGGCACCCTGACGATCCGCACCTACGAGGAGAACGACTGCGCCGCGGTCGAGATCGCCGACACCGGCCCCGGCATCGATCCCGAGGTGACGAGCCGCATCTTCGAACCGTTCTTCACCACCAAACCGGTCGGCGACGGCACCGGCCTGGGCTTGGACATCTCGTTCCGCATCGTGGTGAACAAGCACCACGGTGACATCCGGGTCGAATCCGAACCCGGCAACACGCGGTTCATCGTGCGCCTGCCTTTGCACCCGGCAGCGGAGGATGTGAACACACCGACAACAGGAGGTCAGGATGGCTGAAGCGGGAATCGATCCGAGCGTGCCGCCCAGTGGGCCCGGCTGCGTGGAATGCGACGAGGCGGGCGGCTGGTGGGTGCACCTGCGCCGCTGCGCCCAGTGCGGGCACGTCGGCTGTTGTGACAGCTCGCCGAGCAAGCACGCGACCAAGCACTACCAGTCCACCTCGCACCCGTTCATGCAGAGCTACGAGCCCGGCGAGGACTGGTTCTGGAACTTCCCGAGCGGGGAGATCTACGACAACGGCCCCGAACTCGCCCCGCCGACCAGCCATCCCGCCGACCAGTCCGTGCCCGGTCCCGCCTCGCGCGTTCCGGCCGACTGGCAGTCGCTGATCAGCTGAGCTACGGCTTCATCCCGGCGGCGTCGACGACGGGCTTGTCGGCATTGGACGGAATCACGCAGACCAGTTTCACGGTGCCCAGCGCCACGTTGGGGCTGCCGTCGAACGGGCCGCCGGGGTTGGCGGCGATGATCGCCTCGATCGTCGCCTTCTCCGCGTCGGAGTCGAGGGTCTTGAACTCGGCGCAGGTGAGGTCGGTGCGCACGGTCGCGGTGCCGCTCGGCTTCGCACTCGAGGTCGGGGTCGCCGAGGCACTGGCACTGGGCGTGCCCTTGCGCAGGCCGCTGGCCTCGGTGGCCGCTTCGTCGGATCCGCACCCGGTCAGGGTCAGGGTGAGAGCCCCGGCGGCCGCGACGGCGAGAGAGATTCGTTTCATCTGCTGGCTTCCCCGGTAGATCGCGGCGCCGGTCGCTCCGGCGCGTCCGGTGCAGCGTACCGACTGGCGGCGAGTGTTCGTCATGTCCGCCAGAATGGCCGCTCGACCTTGGCGTCGGCCTATCGATTCCTGATGCGGGCGCGACACGGCAGAATGGGGCAGTGGCTGAACTTTCGCTCACCGCCCGGCTCAACCCCTCCGCCGCCGACGCCCGCCGCGGGGTGGTGCGCCTGCACCCCGAGACGCTCACCGCGCTCGGCCTGCGCGAATGGGACGGCATCGCCCTGATCGGCGCGCGCCGCACGGCCGCGGTGGTCGCGAAAGCGCCCGTGGACAGCCCGCCGGGGGTGGCGTTGCTCGACGACGTGACCCTGTCGAATGTGGGGTTGCGCGAGAACGCGGCGGTGACCGTGGCCCCGGTGACGGTCTACGGGGCCAAGCAGATCTCGCTGAGCGGTTCGGCGCACGCGATGGCCTCCATTCCGGCGGCCACCCTGCGCCAGGCCCTGCTGGGCAAGGTCGTGACGGTGGGTGACACGGTGTCGCTGCTGCCGCGCGACCTCGGACCCGACATCAGTTCGTCGGCGGCCACCCAGGCCCTCTCGCGCACCTTCGGCATCGCTTGGACCACCGAACTGCTCACCGTCACCGCGATCGAACCGATGCCGGGACCGGTCAGCGTGCAACCGAATTCGGCCGTCGGCTGGGGTGCGGGCGCGGCGGCGGCGCAGCACACGCTGGAACGCGACGGCGGCGCGGTGTCGGTGCCGTCGACCGATCAGGTCGTGACGGTGAGTTCGGGCAGCACGCCGATCCAGCTCGAGGATCTGGCCGGCGTGCAGGGTCAGGCCGCGAAGCTGGCCGAGTGGCTGAGCCTGGCGCTCGACGAACCCGAACTGCTCAAGACCCTCGGCGCACCGGCGCATCTCGGCGTGCTCATCACCGGGCCGGCCGGGGTCGGCAAGGCGACGTTCGCCAAGGCGGTCGGCGCACCGCGTCGCGTCGTCGAACTCGACGGTCCGGGTGTCGGCGCGACCGAAGGCGGCGCGCGGCTGCGTGCGGTCGCCGAGGCGGTCGCCGATGTCGCCACCGGTCAGGGCGGGGTGCTGCTGATCAGCGATATCGACGCGCTGCTGCCCGCCGAGCCCGAACCGGTCGCCACCCTCATCCTCGATCAATTGCGCGCGGCCGTGCGCACCCCGTGCGTCGCCCTGCTCACCACGACCGCCCATCCCACCCAGGTGGATTCGCGATTGCGGGCGCCGGAGGTGTGCGACCGCGAACTCGCCCTGCCGCTGCCCACGGCGGCGATCCGCCGGGCCCTGCTCGAACAACTCCTGCGCAAGGTTCCGGCCGGCGAACTCGACCTCGACGTCATCGCCTCGCGCACACCGGGTTTCGTGGTCGCCGACCTGAGCGCCCTGTGCCGCGAAGCCGCCGTGCGCGCCGCCGGACGAGCCAGCCGCGACCACACCGACCCCGCCCTGATCCAGGACGACCTGCTCGGCGCGCTCGACGTGATCCGCCCGCTGTCGCGTTCGGGCACAGAGGAATTGGCGATCGGTTCACTGAGCCTCGACGACGTCGGCGACATGGTCGAGACCAAACAGGCCCTCACCGAAACCGTGCTGTGGCCGCTGCGCCACCCCGACTCCTTCGCCCGCCTCGGCATCGACCCACCCCGTGGCGTGCTGCTCTACGGCCCGCCCGGCTGCGGCAAGACCTTCCTCGTGCGGGCACTGGCAGGCACCGGCCAACTCAGCGTGCACGCGGTGAAAGGCGCTGAGCTGATGGACAAATGGGTCGGCTCCTCCGAACGCGCTGTGCGCGAACTGTTCCAGCGGGCCCGCGATTCGGCGCCGTCGCTGATCTTCCTCGACGAGGTCGACGCCCTGGCCGCCCGACGCGGGCAGAGCAGCGACTCCGGCGTCTCGGACCGCGTCGTGGCCGCGCTGCTCACCGAACTCGACGGCGTCGAACCCCTGCGCGATGTGGTGGTGGTCGGCGCGACCAACCGCCCCGAACTCATCGACCCGGCCCTGCTGCGCCCCGGTCGACTCGACCGCCTCGTGTTCGTCCCGCCGCCCGACGGCCCGGCCCGACTCGAGATCCTGCGCACGGCGGGCCGCTCGGTCCCGCTCGCCGACGATGTCGACCTGGCCGCGCTCGCCGAGGATCTCGACGGCTACTCCGCCGCCGACTGCGCCGCGCTGCTGCGCGAGGCCGCGCTCACCGCGCTGCGCCGCGACATGGCCGCCGCCGATGTCACCGCCGAGGACGTGGCGGCCGCGCGCGCGAGCGTGCGCCCCTCGCTCGACCCCGCGCAGGTCGAGTCGCTGCGCGCCTACGCCGAGAGCCGACACTGACACCACCCGTCGACATCCCCGGTAGCTGGGATTTCGCCGGTATCGTCGGTGCGTGCCCAAACTCCGGGATGTCGTCGACGCTGCGACGGCGTTCACGGGCGCGATCGTCGCGGGCATGGCGCTGTTTCTGCCGTTCACGTTCAGCACCGCCGACTCGATCGGCTCGCCGTATCGGGTGACGAGTCTGGTCAACAGCGTGCCAAGAGCCGCCGCGCTCGGCTTGATCGTGGCGGCCTGTGTGGCGGTGATGGTGCGCCCGCTCTCGCGACCCGGCCTGGTCTGGTTGACGGCCACCTGCGGCTCGGCGGTGCTCACGATCAACTACTTCATCGGCCGCAACGTGACCTCGGCCGACATCCTCACCACCCAGAACTACATCGACGCGCTCAGCGGCGGCTTCGTCTTCGGCGCGCTCGGCATCTGCTCGCTGCGACAACGCTGGCCCGCGGTGGGTTTCGCGCTCGGCACCGTGCTGGTTTTCGTCTACGGCGAAGTGGTCGCGGTGTTCAGCGCCAATGTCGCCACCGCGAACAAGGTCGTGCACACGCCCGCGTGGATGGTGGTGCTCGCGACGATCCTGCTGATCGTGAACACCGTGCGTCACCGGCACGGGATCATGTTGCCCACCGGTGGCCGACAACCCGCCGACCTCCCGATCAGCCCGATCGTCGGCGCGACCGTGTTGTCGCTGACGGCGCTGCTGGCCACCGAATGGTTGTCGAACGAATTCGACGGCCAGAAGGCGAATGTCTGGGAGATCGCGCTCGCGGTACTGGCCTCGGTGGGCGCCGCGTTCCTCGCCGCGATCCTGCTGCCGGGACGTGACGGGGCCGGGGTGCTGATCGCGATCGCGGTCGCCGCGGCGGCCGACGCGCTGGGCGACGCGCAGAGTCTGGGCTGGGCCATCGTGCTCGTCGCGGTGCTGGCCACGACGGGAATCCTGGTCGGGCTGGCCCGGCCCGCGCCCTGGCTGGTGCTGCTCGGCGCCGGCGTCATCAGCGTGTACTCGATCTTCGCCGCGGGGCTGGAGTGGATGTCGTCCTGGGTGATCGGCGTCGCCATGATCTCCTATCTGGCCGGATTCGGTTTCGGCTCGGTGCGGGTCACCTACCTGCCGAGCGCGATCCTGGCGCTGGGCGCGCTGTACCTGCCCTCGATCCTGTGGGCGATCCCGACCGCGCTGCGCACCTGGCCCGTCGGCGGACCCGACGCCAACGCCGCCACGCCGGGTCGAACCGCGTTGGCTATCACCGCAGCTACGGCCGTCGCGCTGCTGCTGCTCTATCGGATCCGGCCCGCCGCGACCGCGCGTCGTCGACCGGTATCCGCCCCGGATACCTAGCCGTCCGGGATGTGACATGTCCGACGCGAGAGCCGACGTGGCCGCTTCCTGACACCTCGCCCCCGTAGGATGACTTCGCGCTACTCGACCGCTACCTACCCGACGGAGGGGGACTTGCCAGCCGTACTGCTCGTGCACGCCCTGGCCGCGCTGCTGGCCCCGCTGTGCGTACGAGTGCTGGGACGCAACGCTTTCTACGTGCTTGCCCTGGTACCGCTCGGCAGCCTCGGCTGGGTATTCGCCAACTGGGGAACCACCGTCGAGACCCAATGGCAGTGGGCCCCACAGATTTCGATGAACATCGATCTGCGGTTCGACTCGCTCGCCGCGGTGATGTGCACGCTGGTGCTCGGCGTCGGCGCGTTGATCCTGGCCTACTGCGGACGCTATTTCGGCCGTGACGAAGCCCGCCTCGGGGTGTTCGCCGCCGAGCTCACCGGGTTCGCGGGCGCCATGTTCGGTCTGGTCACCAGCGACAACATGCTGTTGCTGTTCGTGTTCTGGGAAATCACCACGGTGCTGTCGTTCCTGCTCGTCGGGCACTACGCCGAACGGTCGGCCAGTCGCCGGGCGGCGATCCAGGCGCTGTTGGTGACCGGCGCGGGCGGGCTGGCGATGCTGGTCGGCATCATCATTCTCGGCCTGCGCTACAACAGTTTCCTGCTCTCCGACATCCTCGCCGCCGACGCGCCACCGGGTGGCAGCGCGGTATCGGTCGCGGTCGGTTTGGTTCTGCTCGGGGCGATCAGCAAGTCCGCGATCGTGCCGCTGCACTTCTGGCTGCCCGGCGCGATGGCCGCGCCCACCCCCGTCAGCGCCTATCTGCACGCGGCGGCGATGGTGAAGGCGGGCATCTACCTGGTAGCCCGGCTCGCTCCCGCGCTCTCCCAGACTTTCCCGTGGCATGTGATGCTGCTGCCACTGGGCCTGATCACCGTGTTGCTGGCCGGTTGGCGGGCGATCCAGGTGCACGATCTCAAACTCGTGCTGGCCTTCGGCACCGTCAGCCAGCTGGGTCTGATGATCATGATGGTCGGCGTCGGCACGCCCGACGCGGCCCTGGCCGGGCTCGCGCTGCTGGTGGCGCACGGCATGTTCAAGGCGTGCCTGTTCATGGTGGTCGGCATCATCGATCACGGTGCGGGGACCCGAGATCTGCGCAGGCTGTCCGGGTTGGGTCGACGCTCACCGGTGCTGTGCGCGGTCGCGGTGTTGGCCGCGGCCAGCATGGCCGCGCTGCCGCCGCTGTTCGGTTTCGTCGCCAAGGAGTCGGCGCTGGGCGCCCTGTGGACGGCGGAGGTGCTGAGCCCGTGGATGCGGGTCGTCCTGATCGCCGGCGTGGCCGTGGGCTCGGCGTTCACCGTGGCCTACAGCGTCCGATTCGTCTGGGGCGCCTTCGGTACCACCTCCAATCCCGATCCCGTCACGACCTGGCACGCGCCCGGTCCGCTGCTGCTCGGCCCGCCCGCGGTGCTCGCGGTGGCCGGTCTGGCCGCCGGTCTCGGCGCGCCCCTGGTCGACCGGTGGCTCAGTCCGTACGCGAAAACCCTTCCCGGCCATCTCGATTCGCATCTGTCGCTGTGGCACGGGTTCAACGGCCCGCTGCTGCTGACCGTGCTCATCATCATCGCGGGTATCGCGCTGTTCCTGATCCGCGGCTGGATCGGCGAACCCGAACACCCGCGCCTCGGCAACGCCGACCGCAACTACGACGCCGCCCTGCGCGCGATGGATCGACTCTCGCTGCGCATCACCGGCACCGTGCAGTCCGGTTCGCTGCCCGCCAGCCAGGCCACCATCCTGTGCACCCTGGTCATCCTGCCCACGATCCTGCTCGCGGTGGGCACCCGCCGCGGCATCGAACTGCGCCTGTGGGATTCGCCGTTGCAGGCGGCCATCGGCGCGATCATGATCGCCATGGCGCTGGCGGCCACCGTGCTGCGCAACCGGCTGGCCAGCGTGCTGGTGGTCGGTGTCACCGGCTACGGCTGCGGCGTGATCTTCGCGCTGCACGGCGCCCCCGACCTGGCCCTGACCCAATTCCTGGTCGAGACGCTGATTCTCGTCGTCTTCGTGCTGGTGCTGCGCGCCTTCCCCGCCGAGATCACCGAGAGCCAGGGCACCGCGTTCAAGATCCGCCGCGCCCTGCTCGCCATCGCGGTCGGCGTCACCGTGCCGGTACTCGGCGCCTTCGCCATCGCCGCCAGGCACGGCGATCCGATCTGGCGGGCCATCCCCGACGCTGCCTACGCGATCGGCGGCGGCAAGAACGCGGTCAACGTCCTGCTCGTCGACATCCGCGCCTGGGACACCCTGGGCGAGATCTCGGTGCTCGTCGTGGCTGCCACCGGCGTCGCCTCCCTGGTCTTCCGCAGTCGCCGGTTCGGTGGCGCGCCCCGCGCCAGCGAATCGCCGAACTACGACCCCGACAAGGTGAGCTGGCTGCCCGCCGCGCGCCTGCTCGACCGCCGCGATCGTTCGATGGTCCTGCAGATCACCACCCGCCTGGTCTTCCCCACGATCATGGTGCTGTCGGTGTACTTCTTCTTCTCCGGCCACAACGCCCCCGGCGGCGGCTTCGCCGGTGGCCTGGTCGCCGGGCTCGCGCTGACCCTGCGCTACCTCGCGGGCGGGCGCTACGAACTCGGCGAGGCGCTGCCGGTCGACGCCGGACACCTGCTCGGCACCGGCCTCATCCTGGCCGCGGGCACCGCCACCGCCTCGCTGCTGCTCGGCGCGCCGCCGCTGTCCTCGGCGATCATCGAGGTGACGCTGCCGCTGCTGGGCCACATCAAGCTGGTCACCGCCCTGTTCTTCGACCTCGGCGTCTATCTGGTGGTCGTCGGGCTGGTCCTCGATGTCCTGCGCAGTCTCGGCGCCCGCCTGGACAAGGAACTCGTATGAGTGCCAATCTCGCTCTGCTGATCACCATCGGCGCGCTCACCGCGTGCGGGGTCTACCTGCTGCTCGAGCGGGTGGTCTCGAAGATGCTGCTCGGGATGATCCTGCTCGGCAACGCGGTGAACCTGCTGATCCTCACGATGGGCGGCCCCGACGGGAAGCCGCCGATCATGGGCAGCACCGACACCGCGCACGAGGGCGAGGCCGATCCGCTCGCCCAGGCCATGGTGCTCACCGCCATCGTGATCACCATGGGCCTGGCCGCGTTCGTGCTCGCGCTGGCCTACCGCGCCTACATGCTGACCACCACCGAAGACGTGATCAACGACCCCGAGGACGCCCAGGTCGCCGCGCGACGCGACGGGGAGGATCCCGCACAGTGACCCTGTCCCCCAGTCTGCTGCCCACGCTCGCCGCCCTGCCCGTTCTCGTCCCGCTGCTCGGCGCCGCGCTGACCCTGGTGTTCGGTCGCCGCCCGCGCCTACAGGCCATGGTCTCGCTGACCGCGCTGTCCGCGGTGCTGGTGATCAGCGGGCTGCTGCTCTACCTCGCCGACCGCGACGGCACCACCGCCGTGCAGGTGGGCGGGTGGGATTCGCCGATCGGCATCACCCTGGTCGTGGATCGACTCAGTGCCGCGATGCTGCTGGTCTCGGCGTTCGTGCTGCTGGTCGTGTCGATCTACGGTGCGGGCCAGAACATCTCCGACGGCGACGAACACCAACCGACCTCGATCTATCGACCCACCTACCTGATCCTGACCGCGGGCGTCTCGACCGCGTTCCTGGCCGGTGACCTGTTCAACCTGTTCGTCGCCTTCGAGGTCCTGCTGGTCGCCTCGTTCGTGCTGCTCACCGTGGGCGCCACCGAGGAACGCATCCGCACCGGCATCGCGTACGTGATGGTGTCGATGGTGTCGTCGCTGATCTTCCTGATCGGCATCGCGCTCACCTACGCGGCCACCGGCACCCTGAACCTCGCGCAGCTGGCCGTGCGACTGGAAGCGACCCCGAGCGGGGTGCGCACCGCCTGCTACGCGGTGCTGCTGGTGGCGTTCGGGATCAAGGCGGCGGTGTTCCCGCTGTCGAGCTGGCTGCCCGACTCCTACCCCACCGCGCCCGCGCCGGTCACCGCGGTGTTCGCGGGCCTGCTCACCAAAGTCGGTGTGTACGCGATCATCCGCACCCACTCGCTGTGGTTCCCCGACGGCGCCTTCGACAACATCCTGATGGTGTGCGGCCTGTTGACGATGATCGTCGGCATCCTCGGCGCCATCGCCCAGTCCGATATCCGACGACTGCTGTCCTTCACCCTGATCAGCCACATCGGCTACATGGTGTTCGGTATCGGCCTGGCAACCACCGCGGGCCTCACCGGCGCGGTGTACTACGTGGCCCACCACATCCTCGTGCAGACCGCGCTGTTCCTGGCGGTGGGTCTGATCGAACGCCAGGCCGGTTCGGTGTCGTTGCGCCGAATCGGCGGCCTTGCCACCGCGAGTCCCCTGCTCGGCGTGCTCTTCCTGCTCCCGGCCTTGAATCTCGGTGGTATTCCACCCTTCTCGGGATTCATCGGGAAGGTGGCGCTGCTGGAGGCGGGCGCCGAGGCGGGCAGCGTGCTGGCCTGGGTCCTGGTCGCCGGTTCGGTGATCACGAGCCTGCTGACCCTGTACGCGGTCGCGCGGGTGTGGAGCAAGGCGTTCTGGCGGCCCCGCGAAGAGGCGCCAGAGGGCCACCTCACCGCCGCGAATCTGCCCACCCTGGTGGAGGATTCGACCGACGTGCACTACGACGACCGCACCGACCCCGGCCGGATGCCGGTGCTGATGGTGCTCGCCACGGTCGGACTCATCGGCGCCGGGCTCGCGCTCACCGTGTTCGCCGGACCGGTGCTCGGCATCGCCGAACGCGCCGCCGACGACCTGCACAATCCGGCCGTCTATATCGACTCGGTACTCGGACCGGAGCTGCGATGAGCCGACTCGTCAACCGTGACAACGTCCTTCGCCTCGGCGTGGTGGCCTGGCTCACCGCCGTGTGGGTCGCGCTGTGGGGTGATCTGACCTTCGCCAATGTGGCGGGCGGATTCGTGGTCGCGCTGGTCGTGGTCTTCGCGCTGCCGCTGCCCAATGTCCCGGTGGCCGGTCGGTTCCATCCACTCTCGTTCATCCAATTGGTCGCGGTCAGCACCTATTACGCGCTCGAATCGAGCCTGCAGGTGGCCTGGTTCGCCATCCGCCCGAGCGGTCCGCCGGTCTCGGGCGTGCTGCGCGTGCACCTGAGCATCCAGTCCGATCTGGTGCTGGTGATCTGCACCAACCTGCTCAACCTCATCCCCGGCACCATGGTCCTGGAACTGGATCGGCCGCGGTGCGTGGTCTACGTCCACGTCCTGGACATGGGCAGCGACGAGGCGGTCGAGAAGTTCTACCGCACGACCCGACGGCTGGAGCACCTGATGATCAACGCCTTCGAACGTCCGAGTGAACGTCGTCGCGTCCGACCCACCGAGGAGGCGCAGTCGTGACCGTCGTCGCCATCATCGCCGCCGTGCTGCTCGTGGCCGCCGCGGTGATCACCAGCTACCGCGTGCTGGCCGGACCGAGCACCCTGGACCGGGTCGTCGGCATCGACTCGCTGATGGCCATCTCCGCGGCCGGACTCGCGGTCTGGGCCGCCTACAGCAACGACACCACCGTGATCCCCGCGATCGTGGCGCTGTCCATCGTGGGCTTCCTCGGCTCGTCGGCGGTCACCCGATTCCGTGTGCGAGACGACCGGTGAGCCCGTTCGAGTGGGTCTCGGCGATCCTGATCCTGAGCGGCTGCGCGCTGGCGTTCACGGCCTCGATCGGCATCGTCCGCTTCCCCGACACCCTCACCCGCATGCACGCCGCCACCAAACCGCAGGTGGTCGGCCTGATCCTGGTGCTGGTCGGCACCGGCATCGACATCCGCGACGACGTCAACGTCTGGATGTTGGTCCTGACCGGGCTGTTCACCATCATCACCGCCCCCGTGATCGCCCATCTTCTGGGCCGCACCGCCTACCGCGAACAGCGCGAACGGGATGGGATTTTTTAGCGGGTGGCGTATTTTTTAGCGGCCGGGGCCGCGGGATTTTCGGCCCTGCGGGCCTCGAATCCGAGGGGCGATACTCCGCCTGCGGCGTTACGTCTCGCCCCTCGGATCCGAGGCGGCCGAAAATCCGTGGTGGCTGGGCTAGGCCTTGTGTAGTGCGGGGGCGGGGGCGGGGGCGGGGGTTTCGGCGAACCAGGTGTTGTGGAAGGCGACCGCGAGGGACGCCAGCAGGCCGATGAGGATCGCGCCCGCGGCCATCGGGTATTCCGACATCGGGACGGCCAGGTAGCGGTAGGACAGCAGCAGGCCGGCGAAGAGGACCGCGCCGAAGGCCACCAGGCGGATGCGGAAGGCCCCCCAGCCGCGCTCAGGGGCGCGCAGGGCCGATTCGACGGTCAGGCACAGCACCGCGCCCGCGACGAGGTCCACGCCGTAGTGGTAGCCGAATCCGAGCGTCGCCGCGAGGGTGGCGAGCAACCAGAACGCGCCGCCCCAGCGCAACCAGATCGGGGCGCGGGAGCCGTCGATATCGCGGCGGGTGTGGATGAACAGCGCGAGCGCCCACGCGGTGTGCATCGAGGGCATGCAGTTGCGCGGGGTGAACTCGTCGAACGGCAGCGCGGTCGGACTCGAGTCGAGCGGCGGCAGCGCGGTGGGCCAGAAGTTGCCCACCTGGAAACCGTGGCCGTCGGCGCCGTAGGCGAACATCGGACCCACCACCGGGAACAGCACGTAGAACAGCGGCCCGATCAACCCCAGCACCAGGAACGTGCGCACCAGATAGTGCCCCGGCCACTGCCCGGTCGAGACCACCTTGCGCAACTGCCACACCGCCACCGCGATCGCCGCGACCGGCAGCTCGATGTAGACCCAGTGCAGCACCGCGTACACCTCGGGCCCGAGCACGTCCAGGACCCGCCCGACGACCCAGGACGGGTCCCCGAGCGCGTGATCGGCGAGCATGACGTACTCGTCGAGCACCGTGGCGTGGGCGGTGGTGGTCAGGTGCAACCACACGTCCCCGACCTTGGTGGCCAGCACCAGCAGCGCGCCCAGCGCGACGGCTTTGAGCGCGTCGGTGCGCTCACGCCCGCGCCAGCGCACCGCGGCGATCACCGCCAGCGCGGTCAACACGATGGTCGGCCCGTTGCCCATCGAGAACGGATGCCCGTCGACGAGCCGCAGCGCGACCCACACCGCGTCGATCCCGACCGCCGCGGCCAGGGCGATCACCCGCCTGCGCACCGAGATCCCCACCAGCGCGAGCAGCAGCCCGGCCCACGGCACCGACATCGACTTGGGCGTGCCGACGAAATCACGGGCCAGACTGGCCAGCGGCCCCTCGAAACCCTGGATCGACGCGACGACCTGCAATCCGATCAGCAGCGCGAGTACGGCACCCACCGCGAGCGCGGCCAGGGTCCGTGGTTCGCGCAGCCGGGAACCGAGGGTGGCACCCCCCGCCACGATGCGGGGATGTTCGACAAGCATCCGACCATCGTAAACAACGGGTGAACGCGAGCCCGCTCGGCAGCTGAACGCTACTGATCGAGCTCCCGCACGAGCGCGTCGACGACGGCGACCATATCGCCCTGGGTGGCGGCGGCGACCCGACGTTGCCGCTGGTAGGAGGCGCCGTGGCGGGGAATGTCGGCGACCGAGGCCAGCTCGGCGGCGCAGCCGAGGCGCTTGGCGGTGGGCTCGAGCCGGGTGAGCAGGTCGTCGAGGTCATCGGTGACCAAACGCTCATTGCTGGCGTCGTCGACGATCACGATGGCGTCGAGCCCGTAGCGCGCGGCCCGCCACTTGTTCTCCTGGACGTGCCACGGCGGCAGCGTCGGCAGGTCCTCGCCGTCGCACAGCCGCTGGTCCAGATCCACGATCAGGCAGTGGATCAGCGCGGCCACCGCGGCCAGTTCGGCGCGACTGGACAGCCCGTCGCACACCCGCACCTCGATGGTGCCCCACTTGGGCGCGGGGCGGATGTCCCAGTGCATGCCGCCGAGTTGTTCGAACACACCGGTTTTCATCTGGTCGTGCACGAAACCCTCGAACTGGCGCCAGTTCTCGAACTGGAACGGCAGCCCGGCGGTGGGCAACTGCTGGAACATCAGCGCGCGGTTGCTGGCATAGCCGGTGTCGTCACCGGACCACATCGGCGAGGACGCCGACAGTGCCAGCAGGTGCGGGTACGACAGCAGCAGCGAGTTCAGGATCGGAAAGACCTTGTCCCGGTGCGAGACTCCCACGTGCACGTGCACGCCCCAGATGAGCATCTGGCGGCCCCACCACTGGGTGCGTTCGATGAGTTCGTCGTAATGCGGTGAGCGCGTGAGCTGTTGGGCCGACCACGCCGCGAACGGGTGGGTGCCCGCGCAGAACAGGTCGACGCCCAGCGGGTCGGCCGCGCGACGCACCGCGTCCATGGTGGTGTGCAGATCCTCGACGGCGCTACCGACCGTCTCGTGCACGCCCGTCACCAATTCGACGGTGTTGCGCAGCAATTCCTTGGTGACCTGCTGGGTGCCGTCGTGCGCGCGCAGGTCACCGACCGCGTCGAACACCGCCGAGGCGGTATTGGACAGATCGCGCGTCACCTTGTCGACGAGCGCGATCTCCCATTCGATGCCGATGGTCGGCCGGGGCGAACCGTGGAACTCGACTGGCTGGAAGGCCCCGGACATCTCGGGCTCGCTAGCCGACCACGCCGCACGCCACCCGGGCGCCGGCGTCACCGGTGGTCAGGGTGGTCTCGTCCGGCCCGGTGCCGCCCTCACGCGAGTAGCGCGGGGGGATGTTGCCGAAGTTGTCGGCGTCGGCGTGGATGATCAGCGCCTTGCCCTTGACGTTGTCGAGGGTGACCGAGTCGGTCCGGGTGACCAGCTTGGCCGTGCCGTCGGCGCCGACCTGCAGCGAGGTCAGGTCACCGCTGGCCGGGTGCGCGGTGGCCGGGCCGACCTGCAGATGCCCACCGGCCGAGGCGAAGTCGCCCTCACAGGTGCCGTTCTGGTGGAAGTGCAGCCCGTGGAAGCCGGGGGTCAGACCCTTGGCCTCGACCGTGACGACGAGGTGGTTGCCCTCGGCCACGATCGTGGCGGTGCCGACCTCGGCGCCGGTGCCGTTCTTCAGCGTGGTCTTCAGGCCGCCGGCGGGCGCGCCGTGATCGTCGCCGTGGCCGGGCGCGGCGCTGGTCGCGGGGGCGCCGTGCGAGTCACCGTGTCCGCCACTCTCGCTCGCCGGGGCGGGCGAGCTCGTCCACACCGGCGGCGTCGTACCCGCGACGTCGGTCGACTCCTGGCTGTTGGAGCATGCGGTGAGCCCGAACGCGGCGACCGCGAGCACCGGGGTCACAATGCGCCAGGACGGGCGACGAGTTGTCGACGTGGCCATCAGGGGACTCCTTATCGGACTGGGGCGATACCGCTCAAGATGATGCCACAGCGGCGAGTCGGCTTGCGGCACCGCGTGCCGCGCCCCGGTTCAGCTACCGGTCAACACGACGACCACGCCGGGCGCGGTGTCGCCGGTCTTGGGCGCGACCGTGCCGCCGACCTGCGCGGCGATCTCGGCGGCCGCGGCCTTGTCGCCCGCGCCGCTGCCGTAGTACACGGTGGTGGTGGTCAGGTTCGCGCCGTTGTAGTTGCCGGTGCTGACATTGCTCCAGCCCGCCGCGCCCAGTTCGCTCGCGGTGCGCGCGGCCAGGCCGACGACGAGGCTGTTGTTCAACACGCGCACGGGCACAGCCTGATCCACGCCGCCGGTGGCGGGCGCGGGGGGCGCCGCGGTGGTCGTCGTCGGCGCGACCGTCGTCGTGGCGGTGGTCGTGGTGGGGGCGGCCGCGCTGGTGGTCGTCGGCGCGGCGGAGGTGGCGGGCGCCTTGGCGACCGCGCTCGAGGTGGTGGTCTCGGTCTGCTCGTCGGCGGCGGTGGCGTCGGAGTTCGACAGCGACATCGCACCCAGACCGGCGAAGACGATGGCCAGCGCGATCAACACCATCGCCAGCGCGCGCAACGGCGGGCCGCCGGGGGTGGGATTCGGGTTGCTCACCCGGCCAACCCTAGCCGCAACGGGCGGTGCGTGACTCTCATGTCAGACCTGGAAACCGAGTTTGCGGGCGGCCCGGGACTTCTGCCTGCTGGCGCGCAGCCTGCGCAACCGCTTGACCAGCATCGGGTCGGCGGCCAGCGCCGCCTCGGAGTCGACGATCGTGTTGAGGACCTGGTAGTACCGGGTGGCCGACATGGCGAACAGTTCGCGGATCGCGTCTTCCTTGGCGCCCGCGTACTTCCACCATTTGCGCTCGAAGTCGAGGATGTCGAGTTCGCGCCGGGTCAGCCCGCTGCCGTCGGAATCCTGTTCGCCCACAGGGGAGCCATCGGGAGTCCCGGGGATATGCCGAGCCGCTGCGCCGTCCATCTTGCTCCCTCGCCGAGTATCACGAGACGATGACTACCGTCGCCATTCAACCACGGGTTCGGCCCAACCCTCGACCCGTGCCGCGGTGTGTTGCTACGCGCCGGTAGGGGTGTCGCACCCCACAGGGGTCGCCGCCGCGGTGCGCGCGCGGGCGGCGATAATGGCGAGCATGGCAATTCTCCCGATCGTGATCGTCGGTGACCCCGTTCTCCACAACCCCACCGCACCGGTGACGGAGACCCCCGCGGAGCTCGCCGAGCTGATCGCGGACATGTACGACACGCTGGAGGAGTCCAAGGGTGTCGGTCTCGCGGCCAACCAGGTCGGCGTCGGCAAGCGACTGTTCGTCTACGACTGCCCCGATTTCGACGCCACCGGCAACCCGATCCGCCGCAAGGGCGTGGTGGTGAACCCGGTGCTCGAGACCTCGGCCATCCCCGAGACCATGCCCGATCCCGATGACGACGAGGAAGGCTGCCTGTCGGTGCCCGGCGAGCAGTTCCCGACCGGTCGCGCGGACTGGGCCAAGGTCACCGGCACCGACGAGAACGGCGACCCGGTCGAGCTCGAGGGCGAGGGTTTCTTCGCGCGGATGTTGCAGCACGAGGTGGGCCATCTCGACGGCTTCCTCTACGTCGACGTGCTGATCGGCCGCAACGCCCGCGCCGCCAAGAAGGCGATCAAGCGGAACGGTTGGGGCACACCGGGTCTGAGCTGGATCCCCGGCACGGTTCCCGACCCGTTCGGCCACGACTGACGTGCGCGATCCGGTTCCGTCACCCGACGCCGCGAGCGCGGCGATCCCGCTCGGTCGCCGGGTGGTGATGCGGTACCGGCTGCCCGCCGGTTATCCCCAGCCGCTCACCGATGTGATCGGCGAGCTGGTGTCGATGACGCCGCCGGCGGTGCGCACCGCCGAGGGCGAGCTGGTCACGGTGTCGGCCGACCGGGTCGTGGCGCTGAAAGCCCTCGGGCCGCGCCCGATTCGCACCAAGGAGATCCGCTCGCTGGAAACCGCCGCGGCCCTGGCCTGGCCCGGCACCGCGCACCGGTGGATCGACGGCTGGCTGGCGCGGGCCGGCCACGGCTACACCGGCCGCGCGAATTCGGCGGTGCCACTGGGCGAGTCGGGCGTGCCCGCGGTGCTCTCGATCGACACGATGCGCAAGATCGCGGACTGGTACACCGAGCAGGGCCTACCGCTGCTGCTCCAGCTGCCCGACCGCCTCGCACCGGTGCCGCCGGGCTGGAACACCTGGAACGAGACCGTCGTCCTCGGCCTCGACATCGCGAATTTCGTCCTCCCCCAAGGCCCCTCGATGGTCCGCGTCGCCGACGCCCCCGACGACGCCTGGTTGGCGACCCACCGCTACCGCGGCGAGCCCCCACTCGACCCGACCGTGCGCGAACCCGACCGCCGCGTCCTCACCGCCACCATCGACGGCACCCTCGGTTTCGCCTCCCTCGGCCTACCCGAACCCCTGTCGATCGGCCGCGGCGCGGTGACCACCGCCCCCGACGGCCGCCGCTGGATCGGCCTCACCTGCGTCGCGGTCGCCGCCGCCCACCGCCGCAACGGCCTAGGCGCCCTGGTCTGCGCGGAACTGATCCGCTGGGGCGCCGAACACGGCGCAACCCACGCCTACGTCCAAGTCTCGATAGGCAACGCCGGCGCCCTGAGCCTCTACCGAGACCTCGGCTTCCTAGAACACCACACCTACCGCTACACCGCCCCCCGCCACTAACACCAACCACCAACACCCAGTTCAATCACCTGAGCCCAGCCCACCTGGGAGTCCGCGGAGTCAACCGCCCAGACATCGACGCCAAACCACCAACAAACCCAGTTCAATCACCTGAGTCCAGCCCACCTGGGAGTTCTCGGCGCGCCTCCGCCTCTGGACTGAGTGGAGGGTGCGACGAAGGAGTACCCGGAGCGAGGGAAGAGGCGGAGTCAAGCGCCGAGAACGCGGCGCCAGCCGCCAAAAACACAGCGCCAGCCGCCAATAACCCAGTTCAAAAACCTGGGCCAGGTACCCCTGAATGTTCTCGGCGCGCCTCCGCCTCTGGACTGAGTGGAGGGTGCGACGAAGGAGTACCCGGAGCGAGGGAAGAGGCGGAGTTAAGCGCCGAGAACAGCGGCGCCAGCCGCCAATAAACACAGCGCCAGCCGCCAATAAACTAGCGCTATGCGTCTCGCCACCTGGAATGTCAACTCGATCCGCTCCCGCGTCGACCGGGCGATCGCCCTGCTCGAACGGCACGACATCGATGTGCTGGCACTACAGGAGACCAAGTGTCGTGACGATCAGTTCCCGTTCGAGCGGTTCGAGGCGGCCGGGTACGAGGTGGCCCATGTGGGGCTCAATCAGTGGAACGGTGTGGCGATCGTGTCGCGGGTGGGGCTCGCCGATGTCGAGGTCTCGTTTCCCGATCAGCCCGGTTTCGACAAGGACGCCGGTGATTCGCTGATCGAGTCGCCGGTGCTCGAGGCGCGCGCGATCGGCGCGACCTGCGGCGGGGTGCGGGTGTGGAGCCTCTATGTTCCCAATGGGCGTGCGCTGGCCGACCCGCACTACACCTACAAGCTGAACTGGCTCTCGACCCTGCGCGAGCAGGCGAGCGGGTGGCTGGCCGAGGACCCGCAGGCCAAGATCGCCCTGGTCGGGGACTGGAATATCGCCCCGACCGATGACGATGTGTGGAACCCGGAGCTGTTCGTCGGCAAGACCCACACTTCCGCGCCCGAACGCGAGGCCTTTCAGTCGATGCTCGATCTCGGCTTCCGCGATGTGATGCGCGCGTTCGCGCCCGGCCCCGGCGTCTACACCTACTGGGATTACACCCAGCTGCGTTTCCCCCGCAAGGAGGGCATGCGCATCGACTTCGTCCTGGCCTCGCCCGCCCTGGCCGCCACGGTCGCCGACGCCTCGGTCGACCGCGAGGAACGCAAGGGAAAGGGCGCCAGCGACCACGCCCCCGTTCTCGCCGATTTCGATATCGGCGAGAGTTAAGCTGAATACTCCCCAGCGATGCGGAGAGGCGGTCAGCACAGATGTTCTATCGCCGAGTCGGGTCGGTGCCACCCAAACGGCACACCCAGCATCGTGACGAAAGCGGCAATCTCTATTACGAGGAGCTGATGGGCGAGGAGGGATTCTCCGGTGATTCCTCGCTGCTCTATCACCGCACCCTTCCCCCCGCGATCGTCGACTCGACCGTCTGGGAATTGCCCGACCAGACCCTGTCCCCGAATCATCCACTGCGACACCGCCATTTACGATTGCCGCTGCTGTTCCCCGGCGACACCGCCGCCGACACCGACCCGGTGACCGGGCGCAGACTATTGCTCGCCAACGCCGACGTGCGGATCTCGTACGTGGTCGCCGAGCGCGCGTCCCCGCTCTACCGCAACGCCATCGGCGACGAACTGGTGTACGTGGAATCCGGTGCGGCCGTGGTGGAGAGCGTGTTCGGCGTGCTCTCGGCCCATCAGGGCGACCAGGTGCTGATGCCGCGCGCGACGACCCACCGCTGGCTGCCGATGAGCGAGGAACCGCTGCGCGCGTATGTGATCGAAGCGTCGAGCCACATCACCCCGCCCAAGCGGTACCTGTCGAAATTCGGTCAGCTGCTGGAGAATTCGCCGTATTGCGAACGGGATCTGCACGGTCCACTCGAATTGTTGCTCGTCGAGGACACCGACGTGGAGGTGCTCGTGAAGCATCGCGCGGGCAACGAGGTGATCGGCACCAGAATGGTCTACGCGACGCACCCGTTCGATGTGGTCGGCTGGGACGGTTGCCTGTATCCCTACACCTTCGATATCGCCGATTTCGAGCCGATCACCGGCCGCGTGCACCAACCGCCGCCGGTCCATCAGGCTTTCGAGGCCACCAATTTCGTCATCTGCAATTTCGTGCCGCGCAAGGTGGACTATCACCCGCTGTCGATTCCGGTGCCGTATTACCACTCGAATGTGGATTCCGACGAGATCATGTTCTATTGCGGCGGAAACTACGAGGCGCGCAAGGGTTCCGGGATAGCCCAGGGTTCGGTCTCGGTGCATCCGGGCGGTTACGCCCACGGCCCGCAGCCCGGAGCGTATGAACGCAGTATCGGTGCCGAGTTCTTCGACGAATTGGCGGTGATGGTGGATACGTTTCGACCACTTCAGCTCGGTGAGGGGGCGCTGGCCTGCGAGGACCCGTCCTACGCGTGGACCTGGTCGGGGCGGCACCGATGAGGGGGCGGCTGCGGGTGGAGGTCCCCGCCGATTCCCTGTTCGGACCCGAGAACATGCCCTACGGGGTGTTCGCGCCGCCCGACGGCGAGTTCCGGGTGGGCTGTCGACTGGGCGATACGGTGCTCGATCTTGCTGCGCTGCTGGATGATTCGACCTTCGCCCGCGCCGATCTGAACGCGTTTCTGGCACAGGGTGCCGCCCGGTGGGGTGAGGTCCGTTCGCGACTGCGCGAGCTCGCCGACACCGCACTGCCGGTCGACGCGCTGCACCCGCTGCCGACGGTGCGAATGGCGTTGCCGGTGCGCATCGGCGACTACGTCGACTTCTACGCCAGCATCGACCACGCCACCCACCTCGGCATGCTCTTCCGCCCGGATTCCGCACCGCTGCTGCCGAATTGGCGTCACCTACCGGTGGGTTATCACGGCCGAGCGGGCACCGTCATCGTCTCGGACACGCCGGTGATCAGACCGAACGGCCAGCGCAGAACATCGTCCGGCACACCGATTTTCGGCCCGTCCGAGCGCGTGGATATCGAGGCCGAACTCGGCTTCGTGATCGGCACCGCCTCCACTCTCGGCCTGCCGGTGACCGTCGACGAATTTCCCGACTACGTCTTCGGAGTAGCCCTGGTCAACGACTGGTCGGCCCGCGATATCCAGGCCTGGGAGTACCAGCCGCTCGGCCCGTTCCTCGGTAAGTCCTTCGCCACCTCGATCTCGGCCTGGATCACCCCGCTCGCCGCCCTGGCCGAGGCACGCGTCCCCCTGCCGACCCAGGACCCCGAACCACTCCCCTACCTGCGCGGCGACGCGAACCACGGCCTCGATATCGACCTCACCGTCACCTGGAACGGCGAGGTCGTCACCCGGCCGCCCTATTCGCGCATGTACTGGTCGCCCGCGCAGATGCTGGCCCACCTCACCGCCAACGGCGCCTCGATCCGCCCCGGCGACCTCTACGCCTCGGGCACCATCTCGGGTCCCGAGCGCTCCCAGTCGGGTTCGTTCATCGAATTGTCCTGGGGTGGAACGGAACCCGTCACGGTGTCCGGTGCGCAGCGCACGTTCCTCGCCGACGACGACGAAGTCACCATCACCGCCACCGCCCCCGGCACCGAGGGACGCCGGATCGGCCTGGGCGCGGTGACCGGTCGCCTCCTGCGGGCGCATACCGACTGAACCACCCAGGGGCGGAGATCGTAGGTCATAGATATCCACCTCGAGTGGGTATCGGCGGAAATCCGGTGCGGGCTACGGTGGGCTTTCGACGTTTCCGAACAGAGGGCAGCCGACGATGTTGACGAGAATCGCCCGCACCGCCGTCGGCCGTCCCCGGCTGATCGTCGCGGTCGCGCTGTTGCTGATGGTGCTGTCCGGTGCGATCGGCGCCACGGTGCATTCGCACATGAAATCGGGCGGATTCGTCACCGAGGATCTCGAATCGGTGCGGGCCGGAAAGTACCTGGCCGAGAACTTCCCCGGCAGCGAGCCCAACTTCGTCCTCACGATCACCGCCGCCGACGGCCCCGATTCCGACGCCGCCCGCGCGGCCGCCGACCGGACCATCGCCGCCCTGCGCACCTACCCCTACGTCACCGGCGTGCAGTCGTACTGGACCGCGCGACCGGATCTCAAACAGGTGATGCGCAGCCAGGACGGCAAGCGCGCGCTGATCCTGGCCACCATCGACGGCGATGACGCCGAACTGCCCGACCGGGCAGCCGTCCTGAGCAAGGAACTCCAGGTCACCGATGGTCCCGTGATCATCCAGACCGGTGGTCTCGCCGCGACCTTCGCCGATATCAACACCCAGATCAGCAAGGACCTGATCCTCGCCGAGGCCATCGCGATCCCGATCACCGGCCTGCTGCTGGCGCTGGTGTTCGGCAGCCTGGTGGCCGCGTCGCTGCCGATCGCCATCGGCCTGTTCGCCATCGCGGCGGCACTGGGCATCCTGCGCGTGCTCACCGCCCTCACCGACGTGTCGATCTTCGCCCTGAACATGACCACCGCCCTCGGTCTGGCCCTGGCGATCGACTACAGCCTGTTCATCGTCAGCCGCTACCGCGAGGAACTCACCGCCGGCGCGACACCCGCCGACGCGGTGACCCGCGCGATCCGGACCGCCGGGCGCACCGTGGTGTACTCGGCGCTCGTCGTCGCGCTGTCGCTGTCGGCGCTGCTGGTCTTCCCGCAGTACTTCTTCAAATCGTTCGCCTACGCGGGCATCGCCGTGGTGGCCGCCGCCGCGGGTGCCGCGGTGATCGTGCTGCCCGCGCTGCTCATCCTGGTCGGCGACCGTATCGACGCCGGTGACCTGCGCGGACCGCTGCGCCGGGTGTTCCGGTTGCCGCCCCGCCGGGAGAAGCAGCCGCGCGAGACCTTCTGGTATCGCCTGGTCACGGCGGTGATGAAGCGGCCGATGACGATCGCGCTGGCCACCACCGCGTTCCTGCTGCTGCTCGGTTCGCCGTTCCTCGGCGTCCAGTTCGGCTACCCCGACGATCGCTCGCTGCCCACCGATGTCGCCAGCCGCCAGGTCGGTGACATCCTGCGCACCGAGTTCGACGCCGACCTCGCCTCCAGCACCACCGTGGTGCTGCCCGAATTCCGGGGCAGCACACAGGAACTCGACGCCTACGCGCGCGAGCTGTCCAAGATCCCCGAGGTGCCAGCCGTGCTGAGCAGTGCGGCGGTGTACCGCAACGGATTACGGGTGGCGGCGGGCATTCCCGAGATGAGCAGCCCGCAGCACGGCGCGTACCTGTCCGTCGCGACCTCGCTGGACCCCTATTCCGACGAGGGCGGCGCCCAACTCGACACCCTGCGCGCCGTGCCCGCGCCCTCGCCCACCCTGATCACCGGACCGGCCGCGCTCAATCAGGACTCCGTCACCGCCATCACCGGCAAACTGCCGCTGGCGGGTGCGCTGATCGCCATCACCACCCTGGTGCTGCTGTTCCTGTTCACCGGCAGCGTGGTGTTGCCGGTCAAGGCCCTGATCCTCAATATCCTCTCGCTGGCGGCGACCTTCGGTGCGATGGTGTGGATCTTCCAGGAGGGGCACCTGTCCGGGCTGCTCGGTTTCACCGCCACCGGCACCCTCAACCTCGCCATGCCCATCCTCATGTTCAGCCTGGCCTTCGGCGCCTCGATGGACTACGAGGTCTTCCTGCTCTCGCGCATCCGCGAGGAATGGTTGGCGGGCCCGAAGACCAGCGCGGGCAACACCGAGGCGGTGGCGATGGGCGTGGCCCGCACCGGCCGCATCTTCACCGCCGCGGCCCTGCTGATGAGCATCGTGTTCCTCGGCGTCGCCACCTCCGGGGTGTCGATGATGAAGCTGTTCGGCCTCGGTTGCGCGCTGGCCGTCATCAGCGACGCGACGGTCATCCGCGGCCTGCTCGCGCCCGCCCTCATGCGCATGATGGGGACCTGGAACTGGTGGGCGCCCAAGCCACTCGTGCGGCTGCACAACAGGTTCGGACTGCACGAAGCCGACGAGGCCGAAAAGCAGCCCGTGTCAGTGTGACTCGGAGCTCGGGTGCACCGGGTAGGGTCGGCCCGGACAATTTCACACGCCAACGGGGGCTCGCACCAGCGGGCTGAGAGGACGGCTAGCCCATTTTTCGGGCGCTCAGGGCCGTCGACCGTATGAACCTGACCGGGTAATGCCGGCGTAGGGAGGAACGACTATGGGCTCGAACACGTCTGCCCACGAGACGGTCGACACCGTCACCACGGGACCGATCCAGGGCAGTGTCAAGCATTACAAAGAGGTCGATGACCTGCGCATTCCGGTGCGCCGGATCAACCTCACCAACGGCGACACCTTCGATGTCTTCGATACTTCCGGCCCGTACACCGACAACAATACGGTGATCGATCTCGAAGCCGGGCTGCCGAAGCTGCGCGACGGGTGGGACAAGCCCGCCGTCGAGGGCCCGCGCACCCAGTTGCATTGGGCACGGCAGGGCATCATCACCCCCGAGATGCGGTTCATCGCCGCCCGCGAGGGTGTTTCGGCGGAATTGGTGCGTGACGAGGTGGCGCGCGGGCGCGCGGTCATCCCGGCCAACCACCAGCATCCCGAGCTGGAGCCGACCATTATCGGCAAGAAGTTCCTGGTCAAGATCAATGCCAATATCGGCAATTCGGCGGTGTCGTCCTCGATCGCCGAGGAGGTCGAGAAGATGGTGTGGGCCGCACGGTGGGGCGCGGACACCATCATGGATCTGTCGACCGGCAAGAACATCCACGAGACCCGCGAGTGGATTCTGCGCAATTCGCCGGTCCCGATCGGCACGGTGCCGCTGTATCAGGCGCTGGAGAAGGTGAACGGTGATCCCACGCGCCTGAGCTGGGAGATCTACCGCGACACCGTGATCGAGCAGTGCGAGCAGGGTGTGGACTACATGACCGTGCACGCGGGCGTGCTGCTGCGCTACATCCCGCTGACCGCGCGGCGCGTCACCGGGATCGTCTCGCGCGGCGGTTCGATCATGGCGGCCTGGTGTCTGGCGCATCATCGAGAGTCGTTCCTGTACACGCACTTTCGCGAACTGTGCGAGATCCTCGCGCGCTACGACGTGACCTTCTCCCTCGGTGACGGCCTGCGTCCCGGCTCGATCGCCGACGCCAACGACGAGGCCCAGTTCGCCGAACTGCGCACCCTCGGCGAGCTGACCACGATCGCGAAATCCTATGGGGTGCAGGTGATGATCGAGGGTCCCGGCCACGTGCCGATGCACAAGATCGTCGAGAACGTGCGGCTCGAGGAAGAGCTGTGCGAAGAGGCCCCGTTCTACACCCTCGGCCCGCTGGCCACCGATATCGCGCCCGCCTACGACCACATCACCTCGGCCATCGGCGCCGCGATCATCGCACAGGCGGGCACCGCCATGCTCTGCTACGTCACCCCCAAGGAACACCTGGGCCTGCCCAACCGCGACGACGTCAAGGTCGGCGTGATCACCTACAAGATCGCCGCCCACGCCGCCGACCTCGCCAAGGGCCACCCGCACGCCCAGGACCGCGACAACGAATTGTCCAAGGCCCGTTTCGAATTCCGCTGGCACGACCAGTTCGCCCTGTCGCTGGACCCCGACACCGCCCGCGAATACCACGACGAAACCCTGCCCGCCGAACCCGCCAAGACCGCCCACTTCTGTTCCATGTGCGGCCCGAAGTTCTGCTCCATGCGTATCTCCGCCGACGTGCGCGAGTACGCCGAGAAACAGGGCCTCACCGACGTGGCCGCCATCGAGGCGGGCATGGCCGAGAAATCCGCCGAGTTCGCCGACCACGGCAACCAGGTCTACCTCCCGGTCGTCTGATCCCGCTGCCCGGCCCACCTCGGATCGACCCGCAGTGGGTCGACGATTCCTTCGACGGAGTCGCCGAGGTGGGCTGGGTACCCAGTTGTCGCCGCATCCGCCCGACGTCGATCGACCGATTCAGCGACGGCACGCCACCGATCGACCGCACTGGGGTGTCATTTCCGTGCACCTACTCACCGCTGGCGGCTATTTCAGGCCCGAACCGCAAGCGACTGCACGTTTTTGCCACCTTGCGGCGCGCGAGAACCACACGTTGCACCTCGTCGGCGCACTGGTCGAGGTTGTGCATGACGTCCTGGGCCGCGTAGCGCAGAACCAACCAACCGCGCACGACCAACCAGTTCTGCCGCCGACGATCGCGGCGGAAAACCACCGCGTCACTGTGGAACTCGCGCCCATCCAGCCCCGTTGGCGCGATTGTGGATAATTCTGGGGCTGTGGATAGCTCTGGGGGGGTGGCATTTTCGTGCGACTGTGTGCCCATAGCGCCGGAAGAGGGGTTCGGCGAGGCATCGGTGCACGTTTTTGCTATCGGTATGGCACTGGCCGCAGCTGGAAACCGCAGCAACTGCCTTCAGCGTGAGAGGCGGCCCGGGTTCGGTGGACACCGGGACCGGGTCCGACCGGTCGTGGCGTTGTTAGCGGTCGGGTGGCTAGGGTCGATATGTGAGCATGGCTTTCTATCTTTCCGATCCCGGCGACCCGAGCCGCTTCCACTCGACCGAGCTCACCAGGGGTCCCTGGTCGCCGGACGCGCAGCACGCCGGACCGCCGTCGGCGCTGCTCGGGCATGTGATCGAGCGCTGCGATCCCCGGCCGGGGTTCCAGGTCGGGCGGGTCGCGGTGGAGATCCTCGGGCCGGTGCCGTTGGCGCCGCTGACGGTCACCGCGAAGGTGGTGCGTTCGGGGCGCAGTGTCGAGTTGATCGAGGCGACAATGTCGTCGGAGCGTGGGCCGGTCATGCAGGCGACCGCCTGGCGGCTGCGGGTGGCCGAGCCGGTTCTCGACGTGCCCGCCGAGTTCCTGCCGAGCGGAACCCGTGAACTGCCCGTGTCCGGGACCGAGGTCTTCCCGACCGACCAATCCGTCGGCTTTCACACCGGCATCGAATACCGTTTCGCCGCCGGATCTTTCCTGACGCCCGGCCCGGCGGTCTGCTGGATTCGCCTGAAGTACCCGATCGTCGAAGGCACCACCCCGTCGCCCCTCGAGCGCGCCCTGGCGGCCGCCGACTCGGGCAACGGCGTGAGTTCGGTGCTCGACTGGGCCGAGTACCTGTTCATCAACACCGACCTCACCGTCACCCTGCACCGCCACCCGATCGGCGAATGGGTCTGCCTCGACGCCATCACCCACCCCCAACCCCACGGCATCGGCCTCGCCGAATCCGCCCTCTTCGACGAAACCGGCCCGCTGGGCCGCAGCACCCAAACCCTCCTGATCGCCCCACGCTGACCAGGTTTTCGGGGTCTTTCCTTACTCCGGGAGCTCCGTAGGCTGCTGTCATGTCTTCTCGTACACAACGTTTCGTTGCCGGTGCCGTCGTGGCCGCCGCACTGTCTCTGGCCGCACCGGCCGGCATCGCGCAAGCGGCGCCCCTGCCGGTTGCCGACTCGGGGTCGGCGTCGTGGGGTTGCACCTCGACCGATATCAATCCCTGCCCGATCCGTCCGCTGCTCGATATGTGGACCTGGCTGTTGAGTGGGTCCGGGTAGGGGTCGGCGGTTAGGGGCGCGGCTTGATCAGGGCGGTGTTGCCGTGCTTGTGCAATTCGGTTTCGAAGGTGCTGTCGAGGCGGAACGGGTCGCCGGTGCCGGTGGTGATCAGGTCGTGCAGGCTTTTGGTGATGTAGCCGCCCCAGGCGTTGGCGCAGACCTCGTAGCACTCGTCGGTTGGGCGCAAACCCACGTGGGTGAAACGGATTTCGGTGCGGCCGTCGTTGTCGGCGAGGTCGAAAACCACCTCGGTGTCCTCCCATTCGGCCGGGTCGGCGATGAAGGAGAGGTGGGCGTCGGTGACGTGCCAGACCAGGCGCAGGCCGGGGACCGAGTCGGTGGTGGTCATGGTGCAGCGGTGCGCGCCGGGGACTTCGAAGCGGTAGCTGTCGCCCACGGTGCCCGTGGTGCCCTCGATGGTTTCGTTCCACCAGCCGCGCACATTGTTGATCGCGGCGAACGCTTCCTCGGGGGTCGCGTCGACGGTGGTTGTCACGGTGAAGTTGTTGTCGATCATTGTGTTTCCTTCGGTTCAGCCGTCCAGGTGTTTGCGGAGGGCGTCGAGGGGGCCGTCCCAGTCGCGGGCCATGGCGGCCAGGAACTGTTGGGCTACTCGCATGGGGGCGGAGTCGAGGCGGTAGCGGACGCGGCGGCGTTCGCCCGGTTCGGCGATCACCAGGCCGGCTTCCGCGAGCAGGGCGAGGTGTTTGGCGATCGCCTGGCGGGTGATGGGGAGGCGGTCGGCGAGGTCGGTCGCGGTGGCGGGGCCGTCGGCGGCGAGGGTGGCCAGCACCGACCGCCTGCTCGGATCCGCCAGCGCGACGAACACCCGTTCGGCGGTCGCTTCCGACTCAGGACGCATCGAGGTATTCGACCAGCTCACCCAGTTCACTCTGCCAGCCGCCGGTATTGCCCTCGAACGCCTCCTTGTGGACCTCGTCGGGCAGTTGGGCGAACCCGGTCTCGACCACGGTCAGTCGGGTGCCCGCGCCGACCGGTTCGAGCGTGAACTCCACGTAGGTGCGGCGCGGGTCGTCGTCGGGCAGGCCGGAGATTCCCCAGGTGTAGCCGAAGATCGTGGGTTCCTCGACCCGCTCCACGCGCATGTTCGCGACGTGGCCCTCGATCCAGGTCATCCGCGCCTCGCCGCCGGGGCGCAGGTCGATGGTGGCGGTGTTGCCGAACCAGCCGGCCAGGCCCTCGGCGGTGGTGATCGCCGCCCACACCGTCGCCGGCGGATGGGCGAGCTCGATGGTCCGCACGATCTGATCGGGAAATCCCATGATGCGCCTCCTAGTTATAGCAACCGATTGGTTGCCACTAAAGATATTGCAACCAGCGGGTTGCGTCAAGGGTAGTCAGTGCCCGCCGGTGATGCGGAAGCCCCGCGGCACCAGTCGGACCGCGGCGATCGCCACCACCGCGACGACGGCCGCCGAGAGATAGGACGTGGTGGTGAGGGCGGCGTCGAAGGCGTGGGATGCGGTGGCGATCACCTCGGCGCTCGCGGGTTCGGGCAGGCTCGACGCCACGTGGACGGCGCCACCCACCGAACCGGTCGCCTCGGCCAGTCGATCGGCGGGCACGGGCAGGTCGGTCATGTGCTCGGTGAACAGGCGCGCGTGCAGGCTGCCGAGCAGGGCCACGCCCAGGCCGATGCCCAGCTCGTAATTGGTCTCCTCGACTGCCCCCGCCTGACCCGCGCGATCGGCGGGAACGGCCGCCACGAGAATGGCGGCGGCAGCGGTCACCGCCATCCCGTCACCGATGCCGAAAGACACCAGGACCAGCGCGATCACGGGATAGGTCGTCGGCTCGGGACTCACCGCGAGCAGCAGGAACCCGAGCGCGACAGCGCCGAGCCCGACGCCGAGAACCACCCGCACGCCCAATTTATGCATCAGCAACGGGGTCAGCAGTGAGGCCGTGAGCAGGGTGAGAGCGGCGGGGAGCATGCGGATGCCGGCCTGCGAGGGACTGAACCCGTGGACGTACTGCAACCACAGCGAGATCAGGAACATGGCCGCGCCGATGGCCATCATGGCCAGCAGGGTCGCGATCGCCGCCGCGGTGAAGGCGCCGTTGCGGAACAGGCGGACGTCGAGCAGCGGGTCGGCGGCGCCGAGTTGCCGCCGGGTGAACCAGGCCAGCGCACCGAGCGCGACCAGCAGGATCGCCCAGTCCCGCAGTCCCGCTTCGCCTTTCGCGAGATGCTTCAGAGCCCACGCCAAACAGACGATCCCGGTCACCGACAGCGCCGCCGCGAACCAGTCCAGCCCACCCGCCTGCGGCGCCCGATACTCCGGCAGCACCCACAGCCCGACCACCACCGTCACCAGCACCACCGGCACATTCAGCCAGAACGCCGACGCCCACCCGAAGTGCTCGACCAGGAACCCGCCGACGATCGGCCCGACCGCCGCGCCGACCCCGGCCACCGCCGCCCAGATCCCGATGGCCATCGTGCGTTCGCGCTCGTCGGCGAAGACGGTGCGGATGAGCGAGAGCGTGGAGGGCATCACCATCGCCCCGCCGATCCCGAGCAGCACCCGCCCACCGATCAGCTGGGCCGCGCTGCCCGCCGTCGCCGCGACCACCGACGCGATCCCGAACAGCACGAAACCGCTGATGAACAACAACTTTCGGCCCACCCGGTCGCCGAGCGCGCCGGTGGTGATCAGCAACCCGCCGAGGACAAGCCCGTAGATGTCGATGATCCACAGCTGCTCCATCGGCCCGACCCGCAGGTCCTCGATCAGCGACGGCAGCGCCACATTGAGGATGGTGGCGTCCATCGCCACGAGCAGCAGACTCGCGCACAGCACCGCGAGCATGACCCACCGGATCGAACCGTAGGTCCGGGTCGACTCGCTCATCGCGCCACCTCACCGTCCGATTCCGCTCATGACCGGCATCCGGATCCGCAGCACTCGATCCGCTGCTCAACCTAGCCGCTCGACAACGGTTCGCCCGCGAACAGCGCTCGGGTGTTCGCGGCGCGGCCGCGATGCCCGCGAGCCGATCGGTGACGCGCGAACGGCGCCCCCGATCCGACTGGATCGAGGGCGCCGCGCGGGTGAGGACTACTTGTCGAAGCGGGTGTCGACGAAGGACTTGAAGTCGACCTTGCCGGGGATGGCCTTGGCGTCGGTGAAGGCGTCGGCGATCTCCTGCTCGGAGGCGATGACCTCGTCGGAGAGCGTGATCGGCTCCTTGATCGAGCGGGTCCAGGTGGTGCGCGAGGCGTCGACGCTGATCTGGGTCAGTTCGGCGTACTTGGTGGACCAGGTGTCGAGGTTGTCCGAGGACCACTTGGTGGCGGTGGCGTAGCGCTGGAAGAAGTCGGCGATCGCGGCGGACTTGGCCGGGTCGGCCACGGCCTTGTTGCCCGCGACCCAGAAGTTGTAGCCGTTGGCGGCCTGGTCGGCGGTGGCGATGGTCTTGGCGCCGACCTCCTTCTCGGCGATGGCGGTGTAGGGGTCCCACACGGCCCAGGCGTCGACGTCGCCGCGGGTCAGCGAGGCGTAGCCGTCGGCGGGGGCCAGGTAGACCGGCTCCACATCGGTCAGCGACAGGCCCGCCTTCTTCAGTTGCAGCAGCAGGTTCGCGTTGGCCGAGCTGCCCTTGGTGACGGCGACCTTCTTGCCCTTCAGATCCGCGACCGAACCGACGGTGGAGTCCTTGCCGACCAGGATGGCGTCGCCCTTGCCGGTGGCCGAGAGCGCGCCGACGATCTTGATGTCGGCGTTGGCGGCCGCGCCGAAGATCACCGGGGTATTGCCGACCTGCGCGAGGTCGATACCGCCCGCGCTGGCCGCCTCGACCAGCGGCGGGCCCGCGGTGAAGGTGGAGAACTCGATCTTGTACGGCAGGTTGTCCAGCTGACCCGACGCCTTGAGCAGCACCTCGATCGAAATGGCTTTCTGGTCACCGACTTTCAGCGTGACGGTGCTCAGATCCACCGGACCCGACGGGGCGGCGTCGGTGGCCGCGTCGTCACCGCAGGCGCTGAGCGAGAGCGCGGCGACGACGGCGAGGGCGAGTCCGGCCAGGCGGGACTTCGGAGTGCGTTTCACGGGAACAACTTTCGTGCGGAAGGGTTGTCGATCATCAGTGGGTGACGCCGAGGTGAGCGAGTAGCTCGGTCGCGTACCGCGCGACCTCCGGTGCGGCGGCGGTGCGTGGGCGGGGTAGCTCGATGGCCACCTCGGCGGCGATCCGGCCCTCGTCGAGCACCAGGACGCGGTCGGCGAGCGTGATCGCCTCGAGCACGTCGTGGGTCACCAGCAGCACCCCGAATTCGCGCTGGGCGTGCAGGCCCAGCAGCAGTTCGTGCATGGTCAGGCGGGTGAGCGCGTCGAGGGCGCCGAAGGGTTCGTCGAGCAGCAGCAGGGTCGGCTCGGCCACCAGGGCCCGCGCCAGTGCCGCGCGCTGCGCCTCGCCGCCGGACAGGGTCAGCGGCCACGCGTCGGCGCGACCGGCGAGGCCGACCTCGGCGAGCAGGGCGCGCGCGGCCTTGTCGTCGGCGCGACGATTGCGCGGCTTTGGCCTGCCGAGCACGACATTGCGCACCACCGGCTGCCACGGGATCAGCCGCGCCTCCTGGAACACGATCGTCGGCCTGCCCGCGACGGAAACCTCACCGCGCGAGGCGGAATCGAGGTCGCCGAGGATGCGCAGCAGGGTCGATTTGCCCGAGCCGCTGCGCCCGACCAGCGCGACGATCTCGCCCGCGCCGATCTCGAGATCGATCCCGTCGAGCACGGTGCGATCACCGAAACGCTTGGCCAGCCCGCTGATTCGCGCGGCGGGGGCGCCGGTGGGCTTCTTCCGGGGCAGGGGGGTGACGGTGGAGGCGGAAGCGGCGGCGGTCATGACGTGGTCCTCGCGATCGGGCGGTGGCGCGGTGGGTACATCAGCGATTCACCGCCGGGCGCCAGCGCAGGGCGCGGCGTTCCAGAATTCGCACGATCGAATCGGTGAGCAGACCGAGCAGGCTGTAGATCACCAGACCGAACACCACGATGTCGGTGCGCAGGAATTCGCGGGCGTTGTTGACGACGAAGCCGAGCCCGGCGTTGGCGTTGATCTGCTCGGCGACCACCAGCGAGAGCCACGCGATGCCCAGACTCTGCCGCACGCCGACCAGGATCTGCGGCAGCGCGCCGGGCAGGATCAGCAGCCGCAGCCGCTCGCCCAGCCCGAGCCGCAGCGCACTGCCCAGCTCGAGCAGCTTGGGGTCGAGCTGGCGGATGCCGGCGAAGGTATTGAGATACAGCGGGAAGAACACGCCGAGCGCGATCAGGTAGACCTTGGGTTCCTCGCCGATGCCGAACCAGATGATGAACAGCGGGATCAGACCGAACAGCGGGATCGTGCGGATCATCTGCAACGGCGGGTCGACCGCGTACTCACCGACCTTGCTCAGCCCGGCGAGGATGCCGAGCACCAGCGCCAGGATCGCGCCGAGGGCGAAGCCGTAGAGCGCACGCTGTCCGGACACCAGCAGGGCGTCGCCGAGCTGACCCGAGCGATAGGTTTCCAGCCCCGCGTCGAACACCGCCGAGGGCGCGGGCAGTTTCTTGGCCGGGATCCAGCCGCTGGTGCTGCCGATCTGCCAGACGAGCAGCACCACGATCGGCGAGAGCGCGCGCAGGAACCCCGGGCGGCGGTACAGCGGGACCCGTCGCTCGTCGGTTCCGGTGGGCTTCTCCAACAGCATTCACGCATGGTGCCCGCCCGAGCGCCCGCCCCGACAGGGTTGAAATCAGCTCGAGGATTTCTCGGCTCGACTCGAGATCTGCTGGACAGCCCAGCTGTTGCCGTCGGGATCGTCGAAGAACACGAACCCGACGTTGTCGAGCGGATGCGGGGTGGGCGTCGGATTCACGCCGAGTTCCTGGATATCGCTGACCGCGACGCCGCGCGCCACCAGTTCGGCGTGCGCCGCCGCGATATCGGGCACGACCAGTTGCAAACCCTTGAGCGACCCCGGCGGCATGTGCGGCACCGCGCCCTTGCCGATCACGATGGAACAGCCGGAGCCGGGCGGGGTCAGTTGCACGATACGGACTTCCTCGCCGACGACCGTGTCGTGGTCGACGACGAAGCCGAGTTGGTCGGCGTAGAAATCTTTGGCCCGATCGATGTCGGCGACCGGAACAATCACGACTTCCAGGGTCCAGTTCACTACGCGCCTCCGAAGAGTGGTCGGGGTGAGAACACCGAGTCTGCCACCCCGCGCCGCGGCCCACGCTCCCCTCATCGGCGCGTGGGTCGCGGCCACCTCGAATCATGCACCAGCACAGTGTGATACGTGCACATCGATACCAATCAGTGATGCTCGTGCAGTTCGCCCCAGGCGGGGAAGGGATCGGGGTAGGCGCTCCACGCGGTCGGGCCCGCCGCGAACTCCGCGGGGGTGAGCAGGGCGGCGTCGAGGTCGCGACGCAGGGCGGGCGCGTCGAGGCGAACGCCGATGAAGACCAGCTCCTGACCGGGGGCGAGGTCGAGTTCGGACCACCACGCGCCGGGTTCGAAGGTCATGTTCGGACCCGCCTGCGACCAGATCGCCGCCAGGTCAGGGCGGCTGGCGATCCAGCAGAAGCCCTTGCTGCGCAGCATCCCCTTCATCCGCGCGAGCGCCTCGGACAGGCGGTGGGGATGGAAGGGGCGGTCGGCGAGGTAGCTGAGGCTGCTGATCCCGTACTCCTCGGTTTCGGGGGTGTGTCCGCCCGCCGCCTCCTCGGCCCAGCCGTCGGTCTCGGCGGCCACCACCGGGTTGTAGCGGCCGGTGGCCAGCACCTCCGACAGCTCGACGACGCCCTTCTCGGTGCGCAGTACGTGCGCGCGCGGGTTGAGCCTGCGCACGGTCGCCTCGACGGTGGCGGCGGCGTTGGGGCTGACCAGGTCGGCCTTGTTGATCAGCAGCACGTCGGCGAATTCGACCTGGTCGACCAGCAGATCGGCGATCGAGCGCGAATCGCCCTCGCCCGCTTCGAGATTCCGCGCGGCCAACGCCTCGCCGCGGACGAGTTCGGCCAGGAAGGTGGCGGCGTCGACGACGGTGACCATGGTGTCGAGCCGGGCGATGTCGCCGAGGCGGAAGCCGTCCTCGAACTCCCAGTCGAAGGTGGCCGCCACCGGCATGGGTTCGGAGATGCCGGTCGACTCGATCACCAGCTGGTCGAAGCGGCCCTCGCGCGCCAGCCGGGCCACGGCCTCGATCAGGTCCTCGCGCAGGGTGCAGCAGATGCAGCCGTTGGTGAGTTCGACCAGTTTCTCCTCGGTGCGATCGAGGTGGCCCTGCCCCGCGACCAGCGCCGCGTCGATATTGATCTCGCTCATGTCGTTGACGATCACCGCCACGCGGCGGCCGTCACGGTTGGCGAGGATGTGGTTGAGCAGCGTGGTCTTGCCCGCGCCGAGGAAACCGGACAGGACGGTGACGGGCAGCGGTGTCGGAGAGTGGGTCACCATTTAATGATAATGGTTTTCATTTACATCAGTACGGGTGGGGTCTCCCCGCGGCCACGCCGGTCGTAGGGTTGGGGCCGTGAAGATGTTGCCCCTGACCCCCGCCGGCCAGACCCCCGTTCGCGCGCTCACCATCGCCGGCACCGACTCCGGCGGCGGCGCCGGTATCCAGGCCGATTCGCGCACGATGGCGCTGTGCGGGGTGCACGCGTGCGTGGCGGTGGCCGCGGTGACCGTGCAGAACACGGTGGGCGTCAGCGGTTTTCACGAGATCCCGCCGCAGGTGGTGGCCGATCAGGTGCGCGTGGTGGTGCGCGATATCGGCATCGGCGCCGCCAAGACCGGCATGCTGGCCTCGACCGCGATCATCGAAGCCGTCGCCGGGGTCTGCCGTGAACTCGGCATCGGCCGCGACGGCACCATCCCGCTGGTGGTCGACCCCGTCGCGGCGTCCATGCACGGCGATCCGCTGCTGCACGCCGAAGCGCTGGAAGCCGTGCGCACCACCCTGATTCCGCTGGCCACGGTGGTCACCCCCAACCTCGACGAGGTCCGCCTGATCACCGGCATCGAGGTCGTCGACGACCCCACCGCCCGCAAAGCCGCCGAGGCGCTGCACGCCCTCGGCGCGCAGTGGGCGATCGTGAAGGGCGGCCACCTGCGCACCTCGGAGGTGAGCACCGACCTGCTCTACGACGGCGACACCTTCCGCGAATACACCGCCCCGCGCATCGCCACCGGCAACGACCACGGCGGCGGCGACACCCTCGCCGCGGCCATCGCCAGCGCCCTCGCCAACGGTTACTCGGTGCCCGACGCGGTGGAGTTCGCCAAGGAGTGGACCTACCGCTGCCTGGCCGCGTCCTACGACCTCGGCGCAGGTCACGGGCCGGTTTCGCCCCTCTGGCGACTCCACACCTCGCCGGCGTCCACACCGGTCACGGGCTGACCGACCGACTCGCCGGCCACCGCCACCGGCGTAGCATTTTCGTGCAGTTCTCCGCACTGCGGGGCAAAAAATGGCTCGGCGTGCGGTCGAGTGCACGAATATGCCACCCCGCCGCGAATCACGGGGCGGCGGAGAACGCTTCGCTGAGGGGTTTCGCGGGGTCGATCTCGATGCCGTTGAAGCGGGCGTGGGCTTGGGCCAAGGCCGAGATGCTCTCGGCGAGGTAATCGACGAAGCGCTCGACCGGCATCGCCGACACCGCGCGCTGATTCGCGCCGAGCCACCAGTCCGTGGCCGAGGCGACCGCACCGAAGATCGAATAGTTCACCAGTTCGATCCCGGTGACGTCGACCGATTCCGTCGGCAGCACACCCGCGACGAATTCGGCCGCGCGCCGGGCGGATTGGCGCGCGGCGACCAGGGCGCGTTCGGTTTCCTTGGCCTGCTGGCTGAAGTGGCTGTGCAGCATGAACCGGAAGACGTTCGGATGCTCCGAGACCAGCGCCACGTATTCGGCGGCGGCGGTGTGGACGAGTTCGGCGATCGAGTCGTCGGTGAGGTTCACGCCGGTGAGCACGCGCTCCCAGACCATGTCGCGCACCCGGTCGACGATCGCGTTGTAGAGATCGGTCTTGTCCTCGAAATGGCGATACAGCTTCGGTTTCGCGGCGCCGGCTTCCTTGGCGATATCGCCCATGCTCACCTCGGGACCGAATCGGTCGAGGGCGCGGAAGGCGGCGTCGACGAACTGGATTCGGACCTGCACGCGATGTTCGCGCCAGCGTTCGGTGCGGGCGTCCACACGACGACGCGGCGTCTCATCCGTTCGAGGGTAACCGCGCGTCACGCCAGTAATACTAGGGCGAACCGCAACCAGGGTTACGTTCCCCTGCGAGAGCGGGAACACATTTGCCGAATCGGCAATTTTCCTGGCGGTCTTCGACGGGGTCGATGCACTATCGGATATCCCTTCCACCCGCACTGACCAGGAGTATCGATGACCGACACCGTGGCGAACGCCGAAGAGTTCTGGGAAGACTTCTACCGCGAGCGTCCGCAGATCTGGACCGGCAACCCGAATCCGCTGCTGGTGCGCGAGGTGTCCGGGTCGGCGCCGGGCACGGCGCTCGACCTCGGCTGCGGCGAGGGCGCGGACGCGATCTGGTTGGCCGAGCGCGGCTGGCGGGTCACCGCGGTCGACATCTCCGCGACCGCGATGGAGCGCGGGGCACAGCGGGCCGCCGAGGCCGGGGTGAGCATCGTCTGGGAACGCCACGACCTCCAGGCGAGCTTCCCGGCGGGCAGTTTCGACCTGGTGTCGGCGCAGTTCCTGCACTCGCCGGTGGAGCTGCCCGATGAGCGGGCCGCGATCCTGCGCAGCGCGGCGGCGGCCGTCGCGCCGGGCGGGGTGCTGGTGGTCGGCTCGCACGCGGCCGCGCCGAGTTGGGCTTCGCACGCGATGCACGCCCACGTCTTCCCGACCATCGAGCAGGTGCTCGCGCAGCTGGCGCTGGGCCCGCAGTGGCAGGTCGAGACGGCCGAGCTCGTCCACACCCCCTCGACCAGCCCGGAGGGCGTGCCCGGCGAGCGGGCCGACAGCGTGCTGCGCCTGCGTCGCGGCTGAGCGATCCCCAGCAACCTCCCAGCTCGGTCCCAGCTCGGTGGCAGCGCCGCCGTCGAGGGTGGGTGCCATGACTCAGACCGAGGCCGAGCCGAAGGCCACCCCGAGCAGCCGCGCGCCGGTGCTGGACGTGGTGATCCCCGTCTACAACGAAGAGGTCGATCTCGGCCTCTGCGTGCGCAGGCTGCATACCTATCTGCGCGCCGGATTCCCGTTCCCGGCCCGCATCACCATCGCCGACAACGCCAGCACCGACGCCACCCTGGCCGTGGCCGAACTGCTGGCCGCCGAACTCGACGGCGTGCGGGTCTTGCACCTGGACGCCAAGGGGCGGGGGCTGGCCCTGCGGGCGGCGTGGGCGGGGTCGGACGCGGCGGTGGTGGCGTATATGGATGTCGACCTGTCGACGGATCTGGACGCGCTGCTGCCGTTGGTCGCGCCGCTGGTGTCGGGGCATTCCGACCTCGCGATCGGGACCAGGCTCGACGCGGCGGCGCGCGTGGTGCGTGGGCCCAAGCGCGAGATCATCTCGCGCTGCTACAACCTGCTGTTGAAAACGACACTGCGCGCGCGCTTCTCGGACGCGCAGTGCGGGTTCAAGGCGGTGCGGACCGAGGTCGCGCGCGAGCTGCTGCCGCTGGTGCGCGACGGGGAGTGGTTCTTCGACACCGAGCTGTTGGTGTTGGCCGAGCGGGCGGGGCTGCGGATTCACGAGGTGCCCGTCGACTGGATCGACGATCAGGACAGTCGGGTCGATATCGTCGATACCGCGCGTAAGGATCTGCGTGGGATCTGGCGGTTGACCAGGGCGTTGGCCACCGGGGCGCTCCCGCTGGACGAATTGCGGGCCGCCGTCGGGCGCGAACCGTTGGTCGTCGGGGTGCCGCTCGGGATGGTCGGGCAGCTGGTGCGGTTCGCGATCGTCGGAGTGAGCTCGACGCTGGCCTATATCGTCCTGTACCTGCTGCTCCAGCCGCTGCTCGGCAGCCAGGGCGCGAACCTGGTGTCGCTGCTGATCACCGCGGTGGGCAATACCGCCGCCAACCGCGCGTTCACCTTCGGTGTGCGCGGGCGCGGCAAGGCGGTGGCGCACCAGTTCCAGGGGTTGGCCATCTTCGGCTTCGGGTTGGCGATCACCAGCGGGTCACTGTTCGCCCTGCACCGGTGGGCTCCCGACGTGCCGGTCGCGGTGGAGCTGGCCGTGTTGATCGCCGCGAATCTTGTTGCGACGCTGGCGCGTTTCGTGGGGTTGCGGTGGGTGTTCGGGTCCGGCGCTGGTCCTGGCAACGCGACGGTGCCGCTCGCTGTCCGGTCCTTCGCCGCACCAGATGGCACCTTGGGCGGTCCGGTTGCCAACGGCCCGAGTACCGGCGATCCCGCACCGGACGCTGGCTCTCTGGGAATGGACTGTGGCGCTGTGGCTTTCGCCTCTGACACCGGCCCGTTCGGCGACGGCGCTCGTGCTTCACGCACTCGTGCGCGCCAGGGTGTTTCGGAGGTTCGGCGATGACCGAGACGCTGGTGTCCCCCGTGGATGGTTCCGTGTCGGGCCGACCTCGTTGGGAGCGAACGGCTTTGGTCGCGCTTCTGCTCGGAACGCTGGTGGCCTATCTGATCAATCTGAGTGCCAACGGGTGGGCCAACAACTTCTATGCGGCGGCGGTGCAGGCGGGGTCGCGGTCGTGGGAGGCGTTCTTCTTCGGGTCGTCCGATGCCGCCAACTCGATCACCGTGGACAAACCGCCCGCGTCGCTGTGGGTGATGGAGCTGTCGGTGCGGGTGTTCGGGCTCAGCAGTTGGAGCATGTTGGTGCCGCAGGTGCTGCTCGGGGTGGCGAGTGTGGCGCTGCTGTGGGCGACCGTGCGGCGGGCGTTCGGGCCCGCGGCGGGGTTGATCGCGGGCGCGGTGCTCGCGGTGACGCCGGTCGCGGTGCTGATGTTCCGGTTCAACAATCCCGACGCGCTGCTGGTGCTGTTGATGGTCGCGGCCGCGTGGGCGATGACGCGGGCCGTCGCGGACGGGCGGTGGCGGTGGCTGGTGCTCACCGGCGGGCTGATCGGTTTAGGGTTCCTGGCCAAGCAGTTGCAGGTATTGCTCGTGGTGCCCGCGTTGGCGCTGACGTATCTGATCGCGGGGCCGCCGAAGCTGGGTAAGCGGGTGGCGCAGCTGTGCGCGGCCGGCGCGGCGATGGTGGTCGCGGCGGGGTGGTGGTTGCTGACGGTGGAGCTGTGGCCCGCGGACTCACGACCGTGGATCGGTGGGTCGCACGAGAATTCGATCATCGAACTGACCCTCGGTTACAACGGGCTCGGGCGGTTGAACGGCAATGAGCGCGGCAGTGTGGGGCCGGGCGGTGAACTGCCCGCCGGTGGGAACGGGATGTGGGGCAGCACCGGGATCACCCGGATGTTCGAGCCCGCGCAGGGCGGTCAGATCGCGTGGTTGATTCCGGCGGCGTTGGTCGCGCTGGTGGTGGGGCTCGTGCTGCGCGGGCGCGCACCACGCACCGATCGGCGGCGGGCCGCGCTGATCCTGTGGGGCGGTTGGCTTCTCGTGACCGGGCTGGTGTTCAGCTTCATGGCCGGGATCTTCCACCAGTACTACACGGTGGCCCTGGCGCCCGCCGTCGCGGCGCTCGTCGGGATCGGGGCCGTGCGGATGTGGGCGGCGCGTGATCGGGTGTGGGTGCGGGGTGCGACCGCCGTCGCCCTCGGCCTGACTACCGCGACCGCGTGGATGTTGTTGTCGCGCAGCGCTTCCTTCCTGCCGTGGTTGCGGTGGGCGATCCTGGTGGTCGGCGTGATCACCACTGTGGCCCTGCTGTTCCCGCTGGCCCGGAGGCAATCGGTGCTCGTCGCCCTCGCCGCCGTGTTCGTCGGTCTCGCGGGCCCAGTCGCCTATTCCGTCGATACCCTCGCCTCCGCGCATTCCGGTTCGATCCCGTCGGCCGGACCGAACGCGGGTGGGATGCACGGGCCCGGTATGCGGCCCGGCGGAGATGGTCGGATGGGTTCGGGAGCCGACGGTTCCGATGGGTTCGCCGCGCCCGGGTCAACGCCACCCGACGGGACCCGAGGTGGGGCCGCATTTCCGCGCGGTGGATGGCAGGGCGGTGTGGCGCCCGACGGTTCCGCACCGGGTGCGGCGGCAGACGGGTCTACGCCCGGCGCGGGAGCCGGTGGCGAGCGAGCAGGCGGTCCCGGCGGGCTGCTCGGCGGATCGCGGCCGAGTGATCAGGTCGTCGCCTTGCTCGAGCAGGACGGGACGAACTACACGTGGGTCGCGGCGACGGTCGGGTCAAACAGTGCTGCCGGGTATCAGCTCGCGACGGAATTGCCGGTGATGCCGATCGGGGGCTTCAACGGAAGCGACCCCTCCCCCGGTCTCGAACAGTTCCAGCGGTACGTGGCCGAGGGCGAGATCCACTACTTCGTCGCCGGTGGACACGGTGGTCCCGGTGGGGGCAGTGCCTCGACGAGTTCGGCGATCACCGCCTGGGTGACGGCGAACTTCACCGCCACCACCGTCGACGGGGTGACGCTCTACGACCTGACCCAGCCGACGGCGTAGTTCTGATCCCGGGAAGGTCGGGCCGAGCGATTCGGTTCCGACCTTCCTGGTCTCAGGAGGTCTCGAGCGTTCCCCGTGGCGCGACCCAGCGATGGTTGAGATCGACCACCGAGGCGACGGTTTCGAAGTCGGCGTCGTAGTGGAACAGGACGAGGCGATGCTCGATCGCCAGGACCGAGGCGAGCAGGTCGTGGATGCCGACCGCTCGGTAGCGGCCGGTGCGGGCCAACTCCCGCTGGATCGCGAAGGCGCTCGACCAGTGCTCGTCATTGGTGGGTAGGTACTCGTACGCCGCCCGTCGCCGGAACCGGATCTGCTCGTACTCGGTGGGATTGCGAGCACTGTAGAGCGCTTCGGCGTCGAGTGGTGCGCACGTGGCGACCAGACCGGCCTTGACCAGCGGACCCAGTTCAGCGACGACCCCTGGGTGCCGCATCCGAGCCGCCGCGCTGGTGTCTACGAGATAGCGCGCCGTTATCGCCATACGTCATCGCGCCGTTCCTTGTCGGCCATCTCGGCCATCCCGCCCTCGGCCAGCCACTCGACTTCGGCAGCGCGCGCACGGGCCACGACGGCCGAATTCAACGCCGCGCGCACCGTATCGGAGACGCCGGTCGTCCCGAGCGCGTCCTGCGCGGACTCGAGTAGCTCGTCGTCGATCTCGATCAGTCGCTTGGTCATGCCGGTATCCCTCGATATATATGCCCCCATGGGGCGACTATATACCCAGATCGTGGCTGGTCACAAGGGGTTCAGTCGCCCAGATTCAGGGCCGAGTGCAGGGTGGTGGCCCACTGGTCGACGATCAGTTTGCGGCGGCTGGAATCGTCGGTGAGGACGTCGGCCAGGCCGAGTCCGCGCGCGAGATCGAGGGTCGCCTGGACCAGATGGTGGGCCACCGGGTCGGAGTCGTCCACGCCGAGCGCTTCGACGGCGCGGCGGTGCGAGGTCCGACCGAAGCGGGCTTCCAGCGGCAGGATGCGTTCGCGCAGCACGGGATCGGCGGCGGCGTGGGTCCACACCTGCAGTGCCGCCTTGAAGAACGGGCTCGTGTAGGACTCGACCAGCGCGGACACCACCGCGCGGGTATGGCCCACCCCCTGCGCGACCTCGGCGACCGCTTCGGATTCGGCCTTGGCCTGGTCCATCCTGAACTCGAACATGTACTCGAGCGCGGCGGTGATCAGGTCCTCGCGGGTGGGGAAATGGTGCTGGGCCGCCCCGCGCGACACCCCGGCCCGCTCGGCGACCACCGAGACGGTGGCGGCTGCCCAGCCGGTCTCGGCCAGGCAGTCGATGGTCGCCTCCAGCAGCCGCTGCCGGGTGGCCCGGCTGCGGTCCTGCTTGGGTTCGTGGGGTGTCGCCATCGGGCTATTGTGCCCAGCTGGGCGGGCGCTTCTGGAAAAAGGCCGTCATGCCCTCGATCACCTCGGGGGTGCCGAAGAAGCCCGCCGAGCGCTTCGCCAGCACCTGCGCCTGGGCGTCGAACTCGGCCAGCAGCGTCGCGTTGACCAGTCGCTTGGACTCGGCCAAACCCTGCGGCGAACCCTTGCGCAGCTCCCCACACAGGCGTTTCACCTCCGCGGCGGCGTCGGCGGCCGCCACGGTCACCAGGCCGATCTCCTGCGCGGTGGCCGCGTCGAACTTCTCCCCGGTGAGGAAGTAGCGACTCGCCGCGCGCTGGTCCATGCGCGGCACCAGCGTGAGCGAGATCATGAACGGCGCCATCCCGATCCGCACCTCGGTGAGCGCGAAACTGGCCCCCGGCCCGGCGACCACGAGGTCGCAGGCGCCGATGATCCCCATCCCGCCGGCCCGCACGTTCCCGTCGATCCGGGCGAGCACCGGCTTGGGCGAGGTGAGGATGCCGCGCAGCACGTCGATCATCACCCGGGTCCGCTCGTCGGCGGCCACCGCCGGATCCAGGGTGCTCGCCTCCTTGAGGTCGGCACCCGCGCAGAACGTGTCGCCGGTGTGGGCGAGCACGATGCCGCGCACCGCCGGATCGTCGGCGGCGGCCGCGAATCCGGCGAGCAGTTCACGAACCAGCTTGGCCGACAGCGCGTTTCGATTGTGCGGCGAGTCGAAGGTGAGCGTGGCGAAGCCGTCGACGACCTCGTAGCGAACGTAAGGGACTTCGGTGGCTTCGCTCATCGCTTCTCCTGACGTGGTGGGACCGGCTCAGTACGACTTCGGCAGCCCGAGCGAATGCTGGGCGACGAAGTTGAGGATCATCTCGCGGCTGACCGGAGCCACCCGCATGATCCGCGCGACGCCGAGCATCGCGGCCAGGCCGACCTCGGCGGTCAGACCGGATCCGCCGTGAGTCTGGATCGACTGGTCCAGTGCCTTGATCGAGGCTTCGGCGCCGGCGTACTTGGCCATGTTCGCGGACTCGGCGGCACCGAACTCGTCGCCGGAGTCGTAGAGCGCGGCGGCCTTCTGCATCATCAGCTTGGCCAGCTCGAGCTCGATCTTGACCTGGGCCAGCGGGTGCGAGATGCCCTGGTGCGCGCCGATGGGGGTCTTCCACACGGTGCGTTCCTTGGCGTACTCGACCGCCCGGTCGATGGCGTAGCGACCCGCGCCGATGCCCATCGCCGCGCCCATGATCCGCTCGGGGTTCAGGCCGGCGAACAGCTGCGCGAGGGCCGCGTCCTCCGAGCCGACCAGCGCGCTCGCGGGCAGCCGCACATCGTCGAGGAACAGCGTGTACTGCCGGTCCGGCTCGAGGATGTCCATCTCCTGCGGCGTCTTCTCGAAGCCGGGGGCGTCGGTCGGCAGGATGAACAGGGCGGGCTTGAGCTTGCCGGTCTTGTTGTCCTCGGTGCGCGCCACGATCAGCACCGCGTCGGCCTGGTCGACGCCGGAGATGAAGATCTTGCGCCCGGACAGGATCCAGTCGCCGCCGTCACGGCGCGCGGTGGTGGTGATCTGGTGGGAGTTGGATCCGGCGTCGGGTTCGGTGATGCCGAAGGCCATGATCTTGGTGCCGTCGGCCAGGCCGGGCAGCCATTCCTGCTTCTGGTCCTCGGTGCCGTACTTGGCGATGATCGTGCCGCAGATCGCGGGCGAGACGACCATCAGCAGCAGGCCCGCGCCCTGGGCGGCGAGTTCCTCTAGCACCAGCGAGAGCTCGTACATGCCCGCGCCACCGCCGCCGTACTCCTCGGGCAGGTTCACGCCGATGAAACCGAGCTTGCCCGCTTCGGCCCACAGCTCGCTGAGCGGCTCGTTCTTGCGCGCCTTGGGCAGCACGTAGTCGCGGTAGTTGTACTTGGCCGCCAGCGAGGCGACCGCCGCGCGCAGCGCCTTCTGCTCTTCGGTTTCGATGAAGCTCATTCCTGCTCCTGCTCTTGTTCCTCGACGACCGCGAGTACGGTTCCGACCTCGACCTGCTGGCCGACGGTCACATTCAATGCGCTGAGAATGCCGGTGGCGGGCGCGGCGATGGTGTGTTCCATCTTCATCGCCTCGAGCCACAGAATCGGCTGGCCCTGCCTGACCTGGTCGCCCTCGGCGGCGCCGAGGCGGATCACGCTGCCCGGCATCGGCGCGAGCAGCGAGCCGGCCGCGACCTGCGCGGACGGGTCGGTGAAGCGCGGCAGCCTGCGCACGGCCACCGGGCCGAGCGGGGAGTCGATCGCGATGTGGTCGCCGTAGCGGGCGATCTCGAATTGCCGTCGCACCGAACCACGTTCACCCGGCACTCCGAGCACGACGCGGTCCGGCGCGACCGAGATCAGCTCGAGCCCGTCGTGGCCCTCGACCTCGACACCGGTGCGGGTGAACCGGTAGCGCACCTCGTGGGTGCCGGTGGTGCGGCTCTCGTAGGACTTGGTCTGCGGCTGCGACGGCAGGTTGCGCCAACCGCTGGGGGTCAGCCCGGCCAGGCGCGAGGTGGTGCGGTTGAGGGCCGAATCCGCCAGTGCCGCAGCGACGATGGACAGCGCCTCGTCGGCCTCGGTGGCCAGCGGCGCCGAGAGCACCGCGAGGTCGTGCGTGGCGAAGAAGGCCGTGTCGGTGTCACCGGCGAGGAAGGCCGGGTGCCGCAGGACCCGCACGAGCAGATCACGGTTGGTGACCAGGCCGTGGATCTTGGCGCGCTGCAAGGCGGTGGCGAGCAGATGTGCTGCCTCCGCGCGGGTTTCGGCGTAGGAGATCACCTTGGCCAGCATCGGGTCGTAGTGCACCCCGACCAGCGAACCGTCCACGACGCCGGTGTCCAGACGCACGCCGGTCTGGTCGAGCACCGTGAATTCCGCTGCGGTGAACGGGATCTCGATCTTGTGCACCGGACCGCTCTGCGGCTGCCAGTCGTGCGCGGGATCCTCGGCGTAGAGGCGAACCTCGATCGAGTGACCGCGCAGGGCGGGCTGGGTCGCGGGCAGCGGCAGACCGGCGGCGACCTGCAATTGCAGGCGAACCAGGTCAAGGCCGGTGGTCTGCTCGGTGACCGGATGTTCCACTTGCAGACGGGTATTCATCTCCAGGAAGAAGAAGTCACCCTTCTCGTCGGCCAGGAACTCGACCGTGCCCGCACCCTCGTAACCGATCGCCTCGGCGGCCAGACGCGCCGCCTCGAACAGCCGGTCCCGCATGCTGCTCCCACCGGCGCTGCGCACGGGGCCTCCGTGGTCACGCTCCGCTACCGCCTCCGGCCCCTGAGCTCGCAGCGCGTCGATCTTCTCGACCAGCGGCGAGGGCGCTTCCTCGACGACCTTCTGATGCCGGCGCTGGATCGAGCACTCCCGCTCGCCCACCGCCCAGGTCTTGCCGAAGGTGTCCGACATGATCTGGACCTCGATGTGCCTGCCGGTCTCGAGATAGCGCTCGCAGAACACCGTCGGATCACCGAAGGCCGACTCGGCCTCGCGCTGGGCGGCGGCGATCTGATCCCGCAGTTCGGCCAGCTCACGCACGACCCGCATACCGCGACCACCGCCACCGGCCGACGCCTTGATCAGCACGGGCAGGTGCGCCTCGGTGACCTCGGCCGGATCCAGCTCGGCCAGCACGGGCACTCCGGCGGCGTCCATCATCTTCTTGGACTCGACCTTGGAGCCCATCTGCTCGATGGCGGCGACCGGGGGCCCGATCCACACCAGACCCGCGTCGAGCACCGCGCGCGCGAATTCGGCGTTCTCGGAAAGGAATCCGTAGCCGGGGTGGATCGCGTCGGCCCCGGCCGACAGCGCCGCCTCGATGATCAGCTCACCGCGCAGGTAGGTCTCGGCGGGGGTGTTGCCCGGCAGCCGGATGGCCGCGTCGGCCTCGGCCACGTGCGGGGACGCGGCGTCGGCATCGGAGTAGACCGCCGTGGTCCCGATACCCATCCGACGGCAGGTGGCGAACACCCGCCGCGCGATCTCGCCGCGATTGGCAACCAGCACATTCGTCATGGTCATCTCGCGCCTCACATTCGGAAGACGCCGAAACCATCGGCGCCCTTGATCGGGGCTGTGTGAATGGCCGACAGGGCCATCCCCAGCACGGTGCGGGTGTCGCGGGGGTCGATGATGCCGTCGTCGAACAGCCTGCCCGACAGGAAGATCGGCATCGCCTCGGCTTCGATCTGCGCCTCGACCATCGCGGCCAGCCCGGCGGCGCCTTCCTCGTCGAAGGGCAGGCCCTTGGACTCGGCGGCCCCGCGCTGCACGATGGTGATGACACCGGCCAGCTGCGCCCCGCCCATCACGGCGGACTTCGCGCTCGGCCAGGCGAACAGGAAGCGCGGGTTGAACGCGCGCCCGCACATGCCGTAGTGCCCGGCGCCGTAGGAGGCGCCGATCAGCAGCGAGATGTGGGGCACCTTGGAGTTGGCGACCGCGTTGATCATCATCGCGCCGTGCTTGATGATGCCGCCGTGCTCGTACTCCTTGCCGACCATGTAGCCGGTGGTGTTGTGCAGGAACAACAGTGGCGTGTTCTTCTTGTTCGCCAGCTGGATGAACTGGGTGGCCTTCTGCGATTCCTCGGAGAACAGCACCCCGCGCGCGTTGGCGAGGATGCCGATCGGGTAGCCGTTGATCTCGGCCCAGCCGGTGACCAGGCTCGAGCCGTAGAGCGGCTTGAACTCGTCGAAGTCGGAGCCGTCGACCACGCGGGCGATGACCTCGCGCGGGTCGAACGGGATCTTCAGGTCCGAGGGCACGATGCCGAGCAGTTCCTCGGGATCGTAGAGCGGCGAGATGACCTCGGCGCGTGGTTCGGGGCCCTGCTTCTTCCAGTTCAGGCGGCGAACGATGTTGCGGCCGAGGCGAATCGCGTCCTGCTCGTCGGCGGCCAGGTAGTCGGCCAGACCCGATGTGCGGGCGTGCATCTCGGCGCCGCCGAGGGTCTCGTCGTCGGAGTCCTCACCGGTGGCCATCTTCACCAGCGGCGGGCCCGCGAGGAAGACCTTCGCGCCCTCCTTGACCATGACCACGTAGTCGGACATGCCGGGGATGTAGGCACCACCGGCGGTGGAGTTACCGAAAACCAGTGAGATGGTGGGGATTCCGGCGGCAGAGGCCTGGGTGAGGTCGCGGAACATCGCGCCGCCCGGGATGAAGACCTCTTTCTGCGTCGGCAGATCCGCGCCGGCGGACTCCACCAGCGAGATCACCGGCAGCCGGTTCTCCCGGATGATGTCGTTGATCCTGAACTGCTTGCGCAGCGTCCACGGGTTCGAGGCGCCACCGCGCACGGTCGGGTCGGGCGCGACGATCATGCACTCGACCCCCTCGACCAGGCCGATGCCCGCGATGGTGGACGCGCCGACCTGGAAGTCACTGCCCCAGGCCGCGAGTGGGCACAGCTCCAGGAACGGCGAGTCCTCGTCGAGCAGCAGTTCGATGCGCTCGCGGGCGGTGAGCTTGCCGCGCTTGTGATGTCGGGCCACCTTGTCGGGGCCGCCGCCGCCGATGGCCTTGGCGAACTCCGCCTCGACCTCGGTGAGCTTGGTCGACATCGCCTCGGCGGCCGCGGCGTACTCGGGCGAGGCGGTGTCGAGCGTGGAGCGGAACGTGGTCATGCCTGGTACCCCAATACTTTCGACGCCAGCATGGTCAGGATCTCGTTGGTGCCGCCGCCGATGCCGATGATGCGCACATCGCGGTAGATGCGCTCGACCTCGGACTCGCGCATGTAGCCCATCCCGCCGTGCAGCTGCACGGCCTGATTGGCCACCCACTCGGCCGTTTCGACGGCGTCGTTCTTGGCGAAGCAGACCTGGGCGATGAGGTTCTGTTCCCCGGCCACGTACCGCTCGACCAGCGCGCGGGTGTACACGCGCGAAACATCCACGCGCTGAGCCATATCCGTGAGCGTCATCTGCACCTTCTGGCGGCTGATCAGCGGCCGCCCGAAGGTCTCGCGATCGCGGCACCACTGCACGGTGAGATCGAGCGCGCGCTGGGCCAGCGAGTACGCCTGCACCGCGAGGCCGACCCGCTCGGAGACGAACGCGGCCGCGATCTGGGCGAAGCCGCTGTTCTCGGCACCGACCAGGTTCGTCGCGGGCACCCGCACGTCCACGTAGGACAGCTCGGCGGTGTCCGAGGCCAGCCAGCCCATCTTCTCCAGCTTGCGGCTGACGGTGAAGCCGGGCGTGTCCGTGGGGACCAGGATCAGCGAAACACCCGCCGCGCCGGGGCCGCCCGTGCGCACGGCGGTGACGACGAAGTCGGCGCGACAACCCGAGGTGATGAAGGTCTTGGCGCCGTTGATGATGAAGTCCTCACCATCGCGCACGGCGGTGGTGGTGAGGTGGCCGACATCGGAGCCGCCGCCGGGTTCGGTGATGGCCAGCGAGCCGATCAGGTCGCCGGTCAGGGTCGGCTTGGCCCACTGGTCGATCTGGGCCTGATTGCCCGAGGCGATCATGTGCGGCAACGCGATTCCGCAGGTGAACAGCGAGGCCCACAGCCCGCCCGAGCCACCGGCGAGGTGGATCTCCTCACCGACGATCACCGAGTCGATGGCGTTGCCGCCCTCCCCGCCGGCCGATTCGGGGTACTCGATGCCGAGCAGGCCGAGTTCGCCCGCCTTCTTGTGCAGTTCGCGCGGCAGTTCACCGGCGCGCTCCCAGGCGTCGAGGTCGGGCAGGATGTCGCGCTCGACGAACCCGCGCACGGTGGCGCGCAGTTCCCGGCGCTCCGGGGTTTCCCAAACAGATGTCATGTGAGCAGCTCCGTCGGCACGTCGAGGTGGCGGGAGCGCAGCCATTCGCCGAGCCCCTTGGCCTGCGGGTCGAAACGCGCCTGGTAGGCGACGCCCTTGCCGAGCAGGCCGGAAATGATGAAATTGACCGCGCGCAGGTTGGGCAGCACGTGGCGGGTGACGGTCAGCCCGGCCGTCTCGGGGAGCAGTTCGCGCAGCTTGGAGACCGTGAGGGTGTGCACCAACCAGCGCCATTGCTGGTCGGTGCGCACCCAGACGCCGATATTGGCGTCCCCGCCCTTGTCGCCGCTGCGCGCGAGCGCGATCGTGCCGAGCGGAACTCGGCTCGTGGCGGCGGGCGGGAGATCCACCGGCAGGTCTGGTTCGGAAAGCGGTTCGAGCACAGCGGTTTCCGTGGCGGGAGCGATCTCGACCCGGGTGCCGTCGGCCAGCACGGCCACGTGCGGGACCTCGTGGATATCGACGTAGCCGGGGGTGAAGACGCCGTAGGGCGAACCGTTGCCCGGCATCGAGGTGAAGGTGGCGCCGGGGTAGCTGGCCAGCGCCAATTCGACAGCGACACTGGAGAATCCGCGGCCGACCTTGTTCGGGTCGGGGTCGCGGACCACACAGCGCAAGATCGCGCTGGCCTGCTCCTCGGTGTCGGCGTCGGGGCGGTCCAGGCGCGCCAGGGTCCAGTTCAGCTCGGCGGGCCGCTCGGGCAGCCAGGCTTCCAGCTGTCGTTGGGCCAGTGCGGCTTTCGCCTCGATGTCGAGGCCGGTGAGGATGAAGGCCATCTCGTTGCGGAAGCCGCCGAGGGTGTTGAGCGAGACCTTGAGCTGCGGCGGCGGGGCCTCGCCGGTGACGCCGCTGATCAGCACGCGATCCCTGCCCTGCTGGGTCAGCTCGATGCTGTCCAGGCGGGTGGTGACATCGGGTCCGGCGTAGCGCGCGCTCTGGATCTCGTACATGAGCTGGGCCGCGACGGTGTCGACGGTGACCGCGCCGCCGGTGCCGTCGTGCTTGGTGATGACGCTGGAACCGTCACGGCGGATCTCGGCGATCGGGAAACCAGGGCGGCCGATATCGCCGAGTTCGGTGAAGAAGGCGAAGTTGCCGCCGGTGGCCTGGGTGCTGCACTCGATCACGTGACCCGCCACCACCGCACCGGCCAGCGCGTCGTAATCGGTACGCGCCCAACCGAAGTGGGCGGCGGCGGGGCCGACGATCACCGAGGCGTCGGTGACCCGGCCGGTGACGACGATGTCGGCGCCGGAGTTCAAACACTCCACGATGCCCCAGGCGCCGAGGTAGGCGTTGGCGGTGAGCGGCTGACCGAGGTCGAGTTCGGCGGCGCGGCCCACCAGGTCGTCGCCTTCGACGTGGGCGATCTTGGCGTCGAGGCCGAGTTCGGCCGCGACCTTGCGCAGCTGCTCGGCCAGCCCGGCCGGATTCAGCCCGCCCGCGTTGGTGACGATCTGGACGTTCTTCTCGAGCGCGAGGCCGAGACAGTCCTTGATCTGCTTGACGAAGGTCTTGGCGTAGCCGAGGCTCGGGTCCTTCATCCGGTCGCGGCCCAGGATCAGCATGGTGAGCTCGGCGAGATAGTCGCCGGTCAGCACGTCGAGATCGCCGCCCTCGAGCATCTCGCGCATCGCACTGAGGCGGTCGCCGTAGAAGCCGGAGCAGTTGCCGATCCTGATCAGATCCGGGTCCGCGGCGAGTGCACTCATGGCACCCAGGATCGCAGCGGTTCATAAAAAAAGCAAGCACGCGTGCTTGTTAATTTCGAGCAATTCACCAGGCAAAATGGAGCCATGCTGTCAGTCTTGCTCTTCGCCCTCGCCGGATTCCTGCTCGGCGGCGCCTACACGACCTGGAAGAACAACCGCGCCATGTCGATCGGGCTGATCGTCGCCGCGGTCCTGGCCGCACTGGGCGGGGTGCTCTGGCTGGAATAGCGCCGATCAGCTCGCCGAATGCACGCGGAAGATCTTGATCTCGTCGGGGATGCCGCTCAGCGGCGCCGCCCAGAACGGGCGCTTGTAGGGCTTGACGGTGACGCCGAGCTCGAGCAAGGTCTCCGGCCGCAGCGCGGCCTCGGTGGTGCTCGACAGCATCATGTTGCCGTTGCCGCCCGCCTCCATCATCCGCGCGGCGATATTGACATCGACGCCGAGCCAATCGCCGCCGATCTCGCGCGGCGAACCGGTGTGCAGACCCACGCGCATGCGCGGGGTGTAACCGTCGAGGTCGACCTCGGCGAGATTGCGGCGCGCGGCCACGGCGGCGCGCACGGCGCGATCCGGCGAGGAGAACACCGCCATCAGCCCGTCACCCATGCGCTTGACCACCTGACCGCCACGCTCGACAACCGGCGGCTCGATGGCCTTGGCGACCTTGCGCAGCAGTTCCAGGGTTCGCTCATCCCCCGCGGTCAGCGCCCAACTCGAGAAGCCGACCAGGTCGGTGAACACGATCGTCACCTCCTCGGTGCCGCGACCACGACCGATCCGCTCCAGCCCGGCCTGCCACACCTGCAACGCGCCGAAACCGATCTCCCTGGCCGCGGTGGGAGCGCCGCCGGCGATCTTGTCGGCGGCCCGCGCGACCGCGCGCGCACCACCGGGGCCGGTCACCGACAGGGGATCGCCGAAAGAAGGGTCGCCGGGGAGCTGTTGGCGGGCCCGACGCAAAGCGCCGATCACGTCGGCGCGGCGGTTGGCGGCCTGCAGTTTCGAGGAGATCTGGGCGCGCTTGCGGGCGGGCCGGGTGCCGGTGTCGGCTTCGGCGGGGTCACTCACGATCGGCTCCGGCGGGAGAGAGACCTCGGCGTGCCTGCGCCTCGGATCCACCCCACCAGAAGGCGTTTCACTCACCCCCGCAGCCTAGCTGACGGTTCCGCCTCTCCGAGTTTCCTGGCCTGGCTCAGGTGCGGGGTGAGATGGCAACGCGGCCGGAGGTATGGAGGTGGGTGGGTTTGCCCGTGCCCGGGGAGTTACCCATGTTCTTGCGGGATCTGGCGGGGCATTTTTGTACGCGAAACCCCCCACTCCGGGCAGCGGATTGGGGGGTTTCGGGTAGGCGCGTCCTCCCGACAAGGGCGCGGCCTTGGTGGCCCGGGCGGGATTGCGAGGGTGCCCGGGCAGGATTATCAGGCGTCGCGGCGGTTGATCATGACGAGCGCGCCGGCGAAGATGACGCCGACGAAGGCGGCGAAGTAGATCAGGCTGCCCCAGGCGCCCCAGTGCCAGTTGCCGGTGACGGGTTGGTCGCTGAGGAAGCGGTTGGCGTTCTGGAAGGGGAGGAAGGGGGTGACGGTGCGGCCGAAGCTGCCGAAGGCACCGAGCAGGGTTTCGATCAGCAGGGGCCACAGGATCAGCAGGGAGATCGCGGCGGCGGACTGGCGGACCAGGACACCGACCGCGACGGCGAGGATCACGCACAGCAGGGCGTAGATCGGCAGGCCGTAGATGGCTCGCCAGTTACCGTCGAGGACCAGCTCGGGGGCGCGGTCACCGCTGATCGCCTTCGCGACGACGAACGCGATCAGCGCCAGCACGCCGGTGAGCACGGCGGAGTAGACGCCGACCAGCGCGGTCTTGGACACGATGACCTTGGACCGGTTGGGCACCGCCAGGAAACTCGAGCGGATGACGCCGAAGCGGTATTCGCTGGTCACCGACAGCGCGGCCATGATCATCAGGACCATCACGCCGAAACCGGAGATGCCCGACACCGCCATGCTCGGGGTGAGCGGCGGGGCGCCCTCGCCCGAATCGCTGGTGTCGACATTGAGGACCAGCGCCATCAGGACGGCGAATCCGATACCGAGGAAGACCACGATCGCCGAGCACCACCACGGTGAACGGGTCGAGGTGAGTTTGATGCGTTCCGCAGCGAGCACGCCCATCAGAGCGCACCTCCCATCGGCTTGTCGAGGCTGAGCTGGTCGAAGCTTTCACCGTGGTACTGCACGGCGCCGCCGGTCATCCGCATGAACGCCTCCTCGAGGGAAGCCTGCTGCGGTGCCAGCTCGTAGAGCGTGACGTTGTTCTCCCCCGCCAGCTTGCCGACCTCGTCGGGAATGACCCCGGCGACGATCAGCGCGGCGTTGCCGTCTTCCTTCACGGTCATGCCGTGCGAGGTGAGCAGGCTGCGCAGCTGGTCCAGCTGCGGGCTGCGCACGCGCACCGACTGCTCGGAGGCGCGCTCGATGAAATCCTTGGTGCTGGTGTCGGCCATGAGCTGACCGCGACCGATCACGATGAGCTGCTCGGCGGTCTGGGCCATCTCCGAGAGCAGGTGGCTCGACACGAACACCGTGCGACCCTCGGCGGCCAGGCGCTGCATGAACCGGCGGATCCACAGGATGCCCTCCGGGTCGAGGCCGTTGACCGGCTCGTCGAACAGCAACACCTTCGGGTCGCCGAGCAACGCGCCTGCCAGGCCGAGGCGCTGGGACATGCCGAGGGAGAACCCGCCCGCGTTCTTGTTCGCGACCTCCGACAGGCCGACCAGGCGCAACACCTCCTCGACCCGCGACTTCGGCAGGTCGTTGGAGGCGGCCATCCACTCCAGGTGGGCCCGCGCCGACCGGTTCGGGTGCACCCACTTGGCGTCGAGCAACGCGCCGACCTCGGTCAGCGGGCGCTCCAGATCCTGGTAGCGCTTCCCGTCGATCAACGCGGACCCCGAGGTGGGCTTGTCCAGCCCGAGGATCATCCGCATGGTCGTCGACTTACCGGCACCGTTGGGCCCGAGGAACCCCGTCACCAGTCCTGGTCGGACGGTGAACGTGAGATCCTGCACCGCGACGGTCTGCCCGAATTTCTTCGTCAGGCCCTTCAGCTCGATCATGACCCCAGCTTGCCCGAACTTCCCGCGCCCCGCGTCGCCGCGAGGTAGCGAGTCGCGTCATCCTCGAGGATGACCCCGACCCTTAGATCGCCGGGGAGGAAGCCTGAGCCCAGAAACGCTTGGGGATGCGGCCGGCCTGTCGGGCCAGGTAGCCCGCGCGGACGGCCGAGGACATGGCGGCGGCCATCAGTTCGGGGTTCTTGGCCCTGGTCACGGCGGTGGCGAGCAGGACCGCCGAGCAGCCGAGTTCCATCGCGAGGGCGGCGTCACTGGCGGTGCCGATGCCCGCGTCGAGGATGACGGGCACGTTCGCGGCGGCGACGATCATCTCGATGTTGTGGGGGTTGCCGATGCCGAGACCGGTGCCGATGGGCGAACCCAGCGGCATGACCGCGGCGCAGCCCGCCTCCTCGAGGCGGCGGGCCAGGATGGGGTCGTCGGTGGTGTAGGGCAGGACCACGAAACCGTCGTCGACCAGCTTCTCGGCGGCGTCGAGGAGCTCGAAGGGGTCGGGCAGCAGGGTGCGGTCGTCGGCGACGACCTCGAGTTTGACCCAGTTGGTGTCGAGGGCCTCGCGCGCCAGTTGGGCGGTGAGCACGGCCTCGGCGGACGTGCGACAGCCCGCAGTGTTCGGCAGCAGGGTGATGTCGAGGCGCTTGAGCAGGTCCAGCACCCCGGTGCCACCGGCGGCGTCGACGCGGCGCATGGCCACGGTGGTGAGTTGGGTGCCCGAAGCGATCAGGGCCTGTTCGAGGACGGCGAGGTTATCGGCGCCGCCGGTGCCCATGATCAGGCGCGACCCGAACTCCCTGTCGGCGATCCGCAACGGCGAGTCAGCCACCCTGCACCGCCGTGAGGACCTCGATGGTCCAGCCGCGCCCGACCGGCTCGTCCCAGCGGGACTTCGAGAACACCGCGCCGTCGACCGCCAATGCCACACCCTGGCACGGCAATTCGAGCCTGGCCAGGAGTTCGCGGACGCTGAGCGGCTCGGCGAACTCGTGGTCGACACCGTTGACGGTGACGCCGATCGGAATGGTCGAGGTCATCGAACTCCTCCTTGCAGGGTTGGCATCACCGATGCCGGAAAACGGTGGGGCGCGGCGAGCTCGGCGATCGCCGAGGTTTCGCCGTCGAGTAGGGCCGGGACGAGCGCGGCGGTCAGCGCCAGGGTGAGCATGCCGTTGCGACCGTGCCCGGTGGCGGCGACGACCCGGTCGTCGAGGTGGCCGAGCAGCGGCAGGTTGTCGGGGGTGCCCGGTCGCGAACCCGCGTTCGCCTCGGCCAGTTCGTATTCGGCGATGCCGGGCAGGATGGTCTCGGCGTCGGCGATGAGATCGCGCACGCCGCCGACGGTGACGGCGGTGTCGAACCCGGCTTCCAATTGTGTTGCGCCGACGACGATTCCGTCCTCACGCGGCACGAGATAGACCTGTCGACCGTGAACCCGGGCGCGGATCACCCTGGTCGGCGGCGGCGCGACACCGGGTCGGTGGCGCAGGCGCAGGATCTCGCCCTTCACCGGGCGCACCGGCAGGCCGGGCCAGAGTTCGGCGGAACGGGCGCCGGCCGCGAGCACGATCCGATCGTGCGGCAGCTCATCCAGCGAGGTCACCGCTTCGGCACGAATCTCGATGCCGGAACAGGCTTTTCGCAGGGCGCGCAGGACCCGGCGGTTGTCGATGGCGGGTTCGGTTCTCGCGTGCAGGCCGGCACGGACGGTGCGGGCGAGTGCGGGTTCCAGGGCACGAACCCCGGCCCGGTCCAGCACCCGCAGGTCGTGACCGAAACCGGCCAACCAGTCCGAGACGGTGCGCAGGTCGGTGACGTCGGCGCTGTCGAGGGCCACGGTCAGGGTCTCGTCGGCCACGAACATCGACTCACCCGCGATCTCGCGCAGGTCGGCGGCGAAGGCGGGCCACTGCGCCAGCGCGGCCGCGCCGAAGGTGAGCACCCGGTCCTCGCCGGGCCAGCCCTCCGACAGGGGCGCGAGCATGCCGCCCGCCACGTAGGAGGCGCCGCGCGCGGGTTCGGGATCGAAGACCGTGACCGTCCAGCCCGCCTCGGCGGCCCGCCATGCGACAGCGAGGCCGATGGCACCGCCACCGACGACCGCCAAGGTTCGCATCGAGGTCCGCCCATCTGTCTCACTCGCGGCTGGTGCCGCCGGTATTCGGCCACTCCCTTGTGCCGCGTCGTTCGCAGTTCCACGGTAGCGCGACTACCGTCGTCATCGTGCAGCCCTCCCATCCGAACCGTTCCGTCCCGCCCCGGGAGCGCCTGTCGAGTGCGCTGCTGTATCTGTGCACCGACGCGCGCCGGGAGAAGGGCGATCTGGCCCGCTTCGTCGACGCGGCGCTCGCGGGCGGGGTCGACATCGTGCAGTTGCGCGACAAGGGGTCGCCGGGTGAGGCCGAATTCGGGCCGCTCGAGGCGAAGGCCGAGCTCGGCGCGCTGGCCGAGATCAAGGCCGCGACCCGGCGCCACGGCGCGCTGCTCGCGGTGAACGACCGCGCCGATATCGCGCTGGCCGCGGGCGCCGACGTGCTGCACCTGGGCCAGGGCGACCTCCCGCCCGCCTACGCGCGCCGCATCCTCGGCCCCGACGTGGTGATCGGCCGCTCCACCCACAACCGCAACCAGGCGAGCCTGGCCGCCATCGACGGCCACCTCGACTACTTCTGCACCGGCCCGATCTGGACCACCCCCACCAAACCCGGTCGCCAGGCCGCGGGCGTCGACTTCCTCCGCTCGACCACCGACTCCCACCCGACCCTGCCGTGGTTCGCCATCGGCGGCGTCGACCTCGAACGCCTCCCGGAGGTGCTCGAAGCGGGCGCCCGCCGCGTCGTCGTGGTCCGCGCGATCACCGCGGCCGCCGACCCCGAAGCCGCCGCCCGCGAACTCAAGCAGGCCCTGCTCGCCGCGAACTGAACAACATCCCGCTCGCGGTGCGGGTTTCCGGCTGTCGCTACTCGATGGCGGTTCCCACGGCGAACGACTCGAACGCCGACGACTCGCCTGCCACCGACTGAACCGCTTCGGCCGGGCCGCTACTCGGGGACGGTCCGGCGGCGACGAACCGGACCCGACGAACGCAGGGGCAGTGGCGCGATGTGCGCACCTACGCGGCGTTGCGATTCGACCGATGCGTCAGGACAGCAGGTGCTCGCGGGTCAAGGTCGGCACCTCGGCCGCCTCGGATTCGAGACTCACTTCGGCACCGGGCCCGTCCATCCGGGCGTGCAACCAGAAGAATCCCCGGTCGGGCAGCTCGATCGTGCGGGGTAGGGCCCGCGTGAGTTCGGGGTCGGCGGCGGGCACGCGCACGCGCAGCGGCACCGCGCGCAGTTCCGTCCAGGCCAGGGCGAAGCCGGGGTGCAGGGTCAGGTCGGTGACCTCGTCCTCGGGGACCCAGGCCAGTTCGACGCTCTCCTTGTTGACGATCGTGGCCAGCGGTTCGTCGGCGTCGGCGACCACGGTGATGTAGGTCCAGCCGCTGGGGGCGGTCATGGTCAGGCGTTCGGCGCGAACCCGCAGGTCGGAGGCGGTGATGCCGGCTTCCTCCTCGGCTTCGCGGACTGCGGCGTGCTCGGGGGTCTCGTGCGAATCGCGCGCGCCGCCGGGCAGCGCCCAGGTCCCGCCCTGGTGACTCCACGGCGCCCGATGCTGCAGCAACACCGCCGATCCACCGGCGGGCAGGGGCGCGCGCAGCAGCAGTCCCGCCGCACCGAACCTGCCCCAGTGCTTCGCCCCGTCAGGGCTTTCGTACCAGCCGTCTCCGTCGCCGCGCATCCCCTACTCTTTCCTCGAGCAGCCGAGCAGCAACCGCTCGGGGGGTATGCGCGGGGCTGCACGACAGGTAAAGCAACAATAAACTCCGCACGAGAGATGGTGCGCGGACTGCACCGGGAGGTGAACGATGGTCGAACCGGGGAATCGCAATGCCTCGACGGAGGTCGCGGCCGTCCGCACCCGCCCGTCTTCGCAGGTCAACGGAGGTAAGGAAGCCACGGAGTCGGCCTCGACCAGACCGGTGAGCCAGCGTCGGTTGCCGCTGCGCCGGCCGAGCGTGATCCTGGAGCGTCCGCCCGCGCCCGACGTCGCGGCGTTGCGCGCGCAGTTCCATCCGGCGCGTTTGCGCGGTTTCGCGCAGTCCTCGCCGGGCCGTCTGGTCGCGGCCGGGTTGGTCCTGATGGTGCTGTGCGTGACCGCCGGGGCGGTGACTTCGACGACGGTGGCCGAGCGCCAGCAAGCTCTGGGCACTCTGCTCGACGACACCGAACCCGACGCGCACTCGGCCAATCACCTCTACACCTCGCTCTCGATCGCCGACGCCGCCGCGGGCACCGCGTTCATCGCCGGCGGCCTCGAGCCGAAAGCGGTGCGCGACCGCTACACCCAGGCCATCGGCGAGGCCGCGGCCGAACTCGTGACCCAGGCCGGACACATCTCCGACGAGGAGGCGGCCGACCCGTCGGGCACCGACCGCCGCCTGCGCACCGGCATCGCGACCGGCCTGCCCGTCTACACCGGGCTCATCGAGACCGCCCGGGTCAACAACCGCAACGGATTCCCGGTCGGCGCCGCGTATCTGAGCGAGGCCTCGCACCAGATGCAGACCACCCTGCTGCCCATGGCCGAGGAGCTCGAGGACCACCGCTTCGACGCGGTCACCGCCGCCCAGTACCGGCACGTGCAGCCGCCGTGGACGGCGATCGTGCTGCTGATCGTGGCGCTCGCCGCGCTGATCTGGGTGCAGGTCGAGCTGGCGCGGCGCTCGCGCCGGTTCTTCAATATGGGGCTGCTGCTCGGCACGGGCGCGTTGGCGTTGACGCTGCTGTGGACGGTGGCGGCCGGTTCGGTCTCGGCGGTGGCGATGATCCGCTGTCGCGACGAGGGCGCGGTGCCCTCGGCGCGCTTGGCCGAGAGTCGAATCCTGGTGCAGCAGGCCAGATCCGCGGAGATGGTGAAGTTGGTGCGCCGCGACGCGACCGGCGATTACGACCGCACTTTCGACACCAACACCGCCCGCCTGATCGAATTGCTCGATGGCTACCCCCAGAACGCGCCCGCCCGTGACGAAGTGGCGCGGGCGCGCGCGGCGCTCACCCGCTGGCAGTCCGCACATCAGCGCATGAACGACACCCTCGCGCGCGGTGATTTCCTCGGCGCGGCCGCGGTGGCCACGGGGCTCAACGCCGCCGATTCGGCCGCGCAGGTCGACGCGCTCGACCGCGCGCTCGACGAGGCGGGCGCGACGACCCGACAAACCTTGCGCGCCAAGGTTTCCCAGGCGATCGACGTGCTGTCGTTCCTGTCCCCCGGCGCGTTCGTGCTCGGCATCGCGGCGGCGGTGTGGGTGGGCCTCGGTCTGTGGCCGCGACTGCGGGAGTACCGGTGAGGCGCGGGCGCGTCCTCGCGACGCTGCTGCTGGTGGGCTTGCTCGCCGGTTGTTCGGACAGCACGCCCGCGCCGGTGCAGCGCGGGGTCTATTCCGAACCGCCGTTGCCCGCCAAGGCGATTCCGATCGGCACCGACACCCCGGTGCCCGCCGCGGGCGGCGAACAGTGCGGCGATCCGACCGCGAGCCTGCGGCCGAGCACGGCGTCCGGTCCGACGATCGAGGCGATTCGCGCGCGCGGGCGGTTGATCGTGGGACTCGACGCGGGCTCGAACCTGTTCAGCTTCCGCGATCCGCTCACCGGGCGCATCGTGGGCTTCGACGCCGATATCGCCCGCGAGATCGCCCGCGACCTGCTCGGCAACCCCGATCTGATCGAATACCGCAGTCTCGCTTCGGAAGAGCGCGAACAGGCACTGCAGGATCGCACGGTCGATCTGGTCGCGAAGACGATGACGATCACCTGCGAGCGACGCCAGCGGGTGTCGTTCTCGACGGTGTACCTGCGCGCCGATCAGCGCGTGCTGGCGGTGAAGGGCTCCGGCATCACCGGGCTGGCCGACCTGGCGGGCAAGCGGGTGTGCGTGGTGCGCGGCACCACCTCGCTCGACCACATCCGCCGCGAGCAACCGGCGGCCACCATTCTCACGGTCCCGACCTGGGCGGACTGCCTGGTGGTGCTGCAACAGCGCCAGGTCGACGCGGTGAGCACCGACGATTCGATCCTGGCCGGGCTGGCCGCGCAGGACCCCTACACCGAAGTGGTCGGCGGCAGTATCAGCCCCGAGCCCTACGGCATCGGCATCCCCAAGGGCGACGACGACCTGGTGCGTTTCGTCAACGCCACCCTCGACCGCATCCGCAACGACGGCACCTGGACCCGCGTCCACCGCCGCTGGCTCGCCTCCCTGGGCGAGACCCCCAGCCCGCCGACCCCGAAGTACCAGGACTGACGGCCATGAGCACCCCCAGCGACGACGCCCAGCGCCACGAGCCGACCCAACTGACCCACCGCCCGCCCCCGGGCACCCTCCCCGGCGGCTGGACCCTGCCACCGGACCCGGCCGACGACGAAACCCGCCCGCTGCCGGTCATCACCGCCGAGGCCGCGGCGGAATTCGCCCGCCGACAGCAGTGGAGTCACGACCAGACCCCGGCCACCGACAGCACCCGACGATCGGATTCCCCGCAGTCGCCGCCCCCGGACGGCGACGCGCGGATACCGCTGGGCCCCGACAGGTCCCGCGATGAGTCGGCCAGGGCGTCCGAGGAGCACGCCGCCACGCAGCGGGTGGAGCACGCGCCCGGCACCGACACACCTCCGGTGCCGCTGCCGGAGCACGCGCCGACCGAGGCGGCCGCCCGACCGGACTCCTTCGCGGCGACCGAGGCCGCCGAGCGGGTCGAACCGCCGGGCACGCAGGCCACGCCGCCCGATTCCGACCGGTGGGCCTCCGGGCCGCAGAGCGGTCCGAGCACCTCGCGGTCGGGGCGCAGTGTGCGCACGGCACGGTCGCGGCCGACGCGGCGGCTCGGGGCGGGACTGGTGCCGATTCCCACGGTCGCGCCCGCTGATCCGCGCGATGCCGTGCTGTCCGATCCGATGGTGTCGGAGGGGCGACGGTTCTGCTGGCGGTGCACCAATCCGGTCGGGCGTTCGACCCCGGCGCGGGCGGCCTCGACCAGCGGTGAATGCGAAACCTGCGGCGCGGCTTACGATTTCCGGCCGTCGTTGCAGCCGGGCGATATGGTCGCGGGCCAGTACGAGATCCAGGGCTGCATCGCCCACGGCGGGCTCGGCTGGATCTATCTGGCCATCGACCGCAATGTGAGCGATCGGTGGGTGGTGCTCAAGGGGTTGCTGCACGCCGGTGACGCCGAGGCGCAGGCCGTGGCGATGGCCGAGCGGCAGTTCCTGGCCGAGGTGGCCCATCCCAGCATCGTCAAGATCCACAACTTCGTCGAACACAGTTCCGGCGACGGGTGCATCGGCTACATCGTGATGGAGTACGTGGGCGGTCATTCGCTGCGCGACATCCTCGACGCGCGACCGCGCGGTGAGCAGATGCCGCTGGCCGAGGCCATCGCGTACGTGCTCGAGATCCTGCCCGCGCTCGAGCACCTGCATTCGATCGGACTCACCTACAACGACCTCAAGCCCGACAATGTGATGGTCACCGAGGACCAGGTCAAACTGATCGACCTCGGCGCCGTGGCCACCATCGACGCCTACGGAAACCTCTACGGCACCAAGGGTTTCCAGGCCCCCGAGATCGCCCGCACCGGCCCGACGCCCGCCTCCGACGTCTACACCGTCGGCCGCACCCTGGCCGCGCTCACCCTGAACCTGCCCAGCGAACACGGCCGCTACCTCGACGGCATCCCGAGCCCCGCCGACGAACCGCTGCTGGCCCGCTACGAGTTCTTCCACCGGTTCCTGCTCACCGCCACCGATCCCGATCCGGCCCAACGCTTTCCGTCGGCGCGGGCGATGGGCGCGCAGCTGGCGGGCGTACTGCGCGAGATCCTCGCCTACGACACCGGCGCCGAACATCCCCAACTGTCCACAGTGTTCAGTCCCCAGCGCACCAGCTTCGGCACCGAGGAACTGATCAGCCAGACCGACGCCTACCTCGACGGCGTCGGCCGCTCACCACTGCTGGACTCCCGCGATGTGGTTGCGGCACTGCCGATCCCGCTGCTCGACCCCGCCGATCCCTCCGCACCGCTGCTGGCCGCCACCGCCAATCCCGAGCCCGAGCGTGTTCTCGAGGCACTGCACGACTCGCGCGAGCGAGCCGAAGCCGACCCCGAGCACGCCCCCGAAACCCTGGCCTGCGAACTGCTTTTCGCCGAAGTCAGGGCGCGGCTCGAACTGGGCGAATCGGCGGCGGTCCTGCATCTGCTCGACCGTCCACCGAACGAATCCGATTGGCGCACCGACTGGTTCGCCGGACAGGCGTATCTGCTCGAGCTCGACTACGAGGCGGCCTTCGCCTCGTTCGAGCAGGTGCTGCGCGTGCTGCCCGGTGAGATCGCGCCCAAGATCGCGCTGGCCGCTACCGCCGAACTGATTCTCCAGCACTGGGATTCGGACGATCCCGAACAGTGGCGGTCCTTCGCCGAACGGTATTACGACACCGTCTGGCGCACCGACCGGGCAGTGGTGAGCGCGGCCTTCGGGCTGGCGCGGCAGCTCACGGTGGCGGGGCGCGTCGGAGAGGCAGTGCACGCGCTCGACGATGTGCCCGCCGCGTCGAGACACTTCACCACCGCACAGACGACCGCGATTCTGTTGCTGCTCACCAGTTCACCCGTCGCCGAGCTCGACGAGCAGATCCTGCGGTTGGCAGCTTCTCGGGCCCAGGCTGTCGCGGTTGGTGAACAGCGGGCGGTTCTTATGCGGACGCTGGTGCGGGGGACGGCGCTGGCTTGGTTGCAGGCGGGGAACAGTCCTAAACGTAAGGACGCCAAGTTGTTCGGGCAGCCGTTTACTGAGCGGGCGCTGCGGGATGGGACGGAGTCTGGGTTACGTACTTTGGCGCGCAATGCGCCGGAGCGGGCCCACCGGTACGCATTAGTCGACCTAGCCAACTCACTACGCCCGAAATCCTGGTTCTGAAACTCAGCCATCGGCGGCTGCCGCCATGGCGACAGCCGCCCACCAACAAATAGACCCAGTTCAAACACCTGGGACAGGTCCACCTGGGCGTTCTCGGCGCGCCTCCGCCTCTGGACTGAGTGGAGGGTGCGACGAAGGAGTACCCGGAGCGAGGGAAGAGGCGGAGTTAAGCGCCGAGAACCGCGGCGCCAGCCGCCAATAAACACAGCTCAGGCTGAGACGAGTTTGTGGGCTGCTCGGGCTATGGCTAGTTCCTCGTTGGTGGGGACCACCAGGACGTCTACCGGTGCGAAATCTGGTGATATGCGGCGGATTCCGGGGGTGCGGGTTTCGTTGCGTTCCGGGTCGATTTCGATGCCGAGGTTCTGCAATCCCGCTAGGGCGTCGGCGCGGACCGCTGGGCTGTTCTCGCCTACGCCCGCGGTGAAGACGATGGCGTCGACGGTGCCCAACTGGACCAGGTAGGCGCCGAGGTAGCGGCGTAGGCGGTGGACGTAGACGTCGTAGGCGAGTTTGGCGTCGGCGTCGCCGGTGTCGATGAGTTTCTGGAGTTCGCGGAAGTCGTTCACGCCGGACAGGCCCTTGAGGCCGGAGTTGCGGTTGAGTAGTTGTTCGACGCCGCTCACGTCCAGGTCGGCCGCGCGCATCAGGTACGGCGTGATGCCGGGGTCGAGGTCGCCGGGTCTGGTCCCCATGACCAGGCCTTCCAGCGGGGTCATGCCCATGGTGGTGTCGATCGCGACGCCGCCCTGGATCGACGACGCCGACGCGCCGTTGCCGAGGTGGAACACGATCTGGTTCAGGTCCTCGGCCGGCTTGCCGAGGAATTCGGCGGCCTTCTCCGACACGTACTGGTGCGAGGTGCCGTGGAAGCCGTACTTGCGGATATCTTGCGCGGCAGCGATTTTCGCGTCGATCGCGTAGGTTCTCGCCGCGTCGGGCATGGTGTGGAAGAACGCCGTGTCGAAGACCGCGACCTGGGGCAGGTCCGGCAGGAGCTCGCGGGTCGACTCGATGCCGACCACGTTCGCGGGGTTGTGCAGCGGGGCGAGCACCGAGAGTTTCTCGATCGCGTGCAGCACCTCGTCGGTGATCAGCGTCGGCTTCCAGAACACCTCGCCGCCGTGCACCACCCGGTGTCCGACCGCGCCGATGCCGAGGGTCTTCAGGTCCAGGCCGGTCTCGCGGAACATCTCGAACGCGCGCGCCAGTCCGGCCTTGTGGTCGGGGATCTTCCCGTCGTAGACGAGCTTGGCGGGACCGGCCTCGTGCACGATCCGCCCGCTGTCCTCGCCGATCCGCTCGACCAGCCCAGACGCCAGCACCTCGGCCGAGTCCGAGTGCAGCAGTTGGTATTTGATCGACGAGGAGCCGCTGTTCAGGACGAGTACGAGGTCGCTCACTTGGCATCTCCCTGCGCCTGGATGGCGGTGATCGCCACCGTGTTGACGATGTCGGCGACGAGCGCGCCGCGCGACAGATCGTTGACCGGTTTGCGCAAGCCCTGCAGCACCGGCCCGATCGCGACCGCGCCCGCGCTGCGCTGCACGGCCTTGTAGGTGTTGTTGCCGGTATTGAGGTCGGGGAAGATGAACACCGTGGCCTTGCCCGCCACCGCCGAATTCGGCAGCTTGGCGCTGGCCACGGCGGGCTCGATCGCCGCGTCGTACTGGATCGGCCCCTCCACCGGCAGCTCGGCGTCGCGATCGCGCACGAGTTCGGTTGCGGCACGGACCTTGTCGACATCGGCGCCGGTGCCGGACGCGCCCGTCGAGTACGACAGCATCGCCACCCGCGGCTCGATCCCGAAGCGGGCGGCCGTGCCCGCCGAGGAGATCGCGATATCGGCCAGCTGCTCCGAACTCGGGTCCGGCACCACCGCGCAGTCGCCGTAGGCGAGCACCCGGTCGGCCAGGCACATCAGGAACACGCTCGACACCGTCGAGACGCCCGGCACGGTCTTGATGATCTCGAACGAGGGGCGAATGGTGTGCGCGGTGGTGTGCGCGGCGCCGGAGACCATGCCGTCGGCGATCCCCTTGTAGACCATCATGGTGCCGAAATACGAGATGTCGGCCATGGTTTCGCGCGCTCGCTCGAGCGTCATGCCCTTGTGTTTGCGCAGTTCGGTGTACTCGGCGGCGAATTCGTCGAGGTAACCGGAGGTGCGGGGGTCGAGGACCTGCGCGTCGGCGATGTCGACGCCGAGCTCGGTGGCGCGCGCCCGCACCGAGTTCTCGTCGCCGAGGATGGTGAGGTCGGCGATCTTGCGCTGCAACACCCGGCCCGCCGCGCGCAGGATGCGGTCGTCGTCGCCCTCGGGCAGCACGATGCGTTTGCGATCGGAGCGGGCGCGTTCGATCAGCCGGTACTCGAACATCTGCGGGGTCACCACCGTCGAGGACGGAACCTGGATGCGCCGCAACAGTTCCGGGGCGTCGACCCGCTGCTCCATCAGCGCGAGCGCGGTGTCGACCTTGCCCGGACTGCCCGCCCACATCCGGCCGCGGGTGCGGTGCACGGCGCTGGCGGTGTCGTAGGTGCCCAGTTCGGTGGCGAGGATGGGCAGCTTGGGGTGCAGGCCCTCCATCAGTCGGGCGATGGCCGGATGCGGGCGAAGGCCACCGTTCATGATCACGCCCGCCAGCGACGGAAAGCCCGCTGCCTCATGGGCATTCACCAGACTGAGCAGCACGTCGGACCGGTCGCCCGGCGCGATCACCACCACACCGTCGGTGAGGCGTTCCAGGATGTGCTCGGCCGTCATGCCGCCGACCATGATGCGCAGGGCCTCACGTTGCAGCAATTCCGGGTCGCCACTGTAGATTTCGCCGTCGATCGCGTGACACAGCTCGCCCATGGTGGGCGCCATCAGCAGCGGCACCTCGGGCAGGGTCCAGGACGGGACATCGAATTCGCCCAGGGCGGTACCGATTTCGTCCAGCTCGTCCGGCGCGCAACGGTTGGCGACGATCGCGACCAGGTGGGCGTGCTCGGTAGCCAATTCCGTGGCGCACAGCTCCACGAGCTGCTTCACCTCGGCGGGGGTGCGGTCGGCGCCGCGCACGACCAGCAGCACCGGGGCGCCGAGATTCACCGCGATGCGGGCGTTGAAACGCAACTCGCTGGGACTGGCGACATCGGTGTAGTCACTGCCGACGATCACCACCGCGTCACACGCCTTGGCCACATCGTGGAACCGCATCACGATGTCGCTGATCGCGGCGGTGGGGTCGCGGTGCACGTCCTCGTAGGTGACGCCGACGGCCTGCTCATAGCTGATATCGGCGGTGCTGTGCTCGAGCAACAGTTCGAGGATGTAATCGGGTTCGTCGGCGGATCGAGTGATCGGCCGGAACACCCCGACCCGCGCGGTTGTCGCGCACAGCATTCCCAGCACACCCAATGCCACCGTCGATTTTCCGGTGTCACCCTCGGGTGAGGCTATGTACACGGTGGACGGCGCTTGTTCGACCATGACCGCGAGCTTAGTGAATCCGCGCCGATATAGTCCGGCCATGACATCGCTGTTCCCGGATCGCCGGTGGGGCTCGGCCACCAGCCCGCTGTCCCGCGCCGCCAACCGTTTCGCCGCGACCGGGGCAGGATCGTGGCTGATCCGCACCCTCACCCCGCTCGATCGCACCGTGCTGACCAAGACCGACGCCAAGTACACCGTGCTCGGGCCGATCGGCGCCCCCGTCATCCTGCTCACCACCACCGGCCGCAAAACCGGGCAGCCGCGCACGCAACCGCTGCTCTACGTCCACGACGGCGACACCCTCTACGTCCTCGGCTCCAACTTCGGCCAGGCCCACCACCCCGCGTGGACCGCCAACCTGCTGGCGAACCCCGCCGCCACCGTCGCCATCGCGGGCGAGCGCATCCAGGTGGTCGCGACCCCGGTCCCCGACGCGGAGAAGGAAGCGATCTTCCCGCGCTTCGTCGAAACGACCGAGGCCTACACCGCCTACCGCAAGCGGACCACCCGCGATCTGCGCATGTTCGCGCTGCGGCGGGCGTAGGTCACGCGGACCGGGCGGCCTCGAGACGCGCGATCACCTCGTCGATCTCCCCGATCACGAACAGTTCGGTGCCCTTGTCGGTGTCCAACCGCAGGCGGGTCCGCAACCCACCGCTGAACAGACCGCCGTCCGGGGCCTCCTTCCCGATCCCGCGAACTTCGCTCACCCGCGTTTCCCAGCGCTTACCGCCGGTCGCCGCGTCGAGGTGGTTGGGCACGAAGAGCAGGCGCGTCTCGGTCAGATGCAGGCGACCCCCGACTGCTCTGCGGCCTTGCGTCCGATTGGCGAGCTGCTCCCACACGACATGTTCGGAGGCGTCCAGCGCGGGGCTACCGATCCACAATCCCATCGTTGTTCCTTGCGTCGATCCGGTATTGGTCACCGTTGATCGACGGACGCCGGATCCCTGTTAATCACCTGGGTGGCCTCACGGACTCACCATCCGCTCGTAGCCTGCACTGAGCCGATAGCTTCTCCCCTTCCTGGAGGCATCTTCGACCTCGAGAAACCCGCCGATGATCCATTTGCGTACCAACGTATTCGCGGTCCGTGTGCTGACTCCGAGATGCGCGGCGATGTCGGCGGTGGTGATGACAGCGCTGGTCAGGAACAGTTCGAGGAGCCGCCGCTGTCATGGAATCCAGCACCGTCATTGACAGTTCACTGTCAAATATGACAACATGCTGTCATGACGAAGAAGACAGTTCACGTGGCCGTGTACGACACTCTCGCCGACTGGGAGGTGGGCGCGGCTACCGCGCACATCGCCAACCCCTCCTTCCAGCGGGAGCCGGGAACGTTCGAGGTCGTGACCGTCGGACTCACCACCGACCCGATCACCACGATCGGGCGGATGCGGATCACCCCCGATCTGGCGATCGCCGATCTCGAACCCGCCGACAGCGTCATGCTGATCCTGCCCGGCGCCGAACTGTGGGAAGGCGACGATCTGAACGCGTTCGCGCACAAGGCAAGACAGTTCGTCGAGGCGGGCGTGCCGGTCGCCGGTGTCTGCGGCGCGACCTTCGGTTTGGCCAAGGAAGGACTGCTGGACGACCGCGCCCACACCAGCAATGCCGCCGAATACCTTGTCTACAGCGGCTATTCGGGTGCCGAACACTACGTGGACGAGGCCGCTGTCACCGACCGTGAGGTGATCACCGCGGATGCCATGTCCCCCTTCGAATTCGCCCGCGAGGTCCTCGCCCGCCTCGACGTCTACGAACCCCACATCCTCGAAGCCTGGTACAAGGTCTTCGCGCAGAAGGACCCCGCCGGTTACGCCGTCCTCGCCGAATACGAAGCGAGCCAGGCCGCTTGAACGCGGAACAGGATCTCCTCGACGCCGCCGCGCTCACCGTCTTCCGACTCAACGGCCAGTTCCTCACCATCGGTGACAGCCTGTCCGCGCCGGTCGGGATCTCGGTGGCCTGGTGGCAGGTGATGGCCGCGATCCAGGAGGACCCGCTCCCGGTCGCCGGGATCGCGCGCGCGATGGGCATCACCCGCCAGAGCGTCCAGCGGATCGCCGACCTGCTGGTCGACAAGGGCCTGTGCGAATACCGCCCCAACCCCGCCCACAAACGCGCCAAACTGGTCGCGATCACCGAACAGGGCCACGCCGCCCTACGCCGCATCAACCCCCAGCACGCGGTCATGGCCGCCCGCCTCGCCCAGGCCCTGGGCCCCGCCGACTTCGCCGCCACCGTCGCCACCCTGACCCGACTCGCGACAACCCTCGACACGATCATCGCCGACGCTGACGGGTAAGGGGTCAGGGACGACGTGCCGCTAGGGTACGCCGACCTGCGATCCGCTCCGACACTTCGCTACGAAGCGACGCTGCCTGGCGGGGCGGTTCGCACCAGGTGTGTCGAAGCTTCGAGATCGGCGGGCTCAACGACACGGTTATCCAGGTGGAGCACCCTGTCAGGCTTACCCAGCGGCGTACAAAGTCTCGAGGTCGACCAACAGCACGTCGTTGCGAGCCCGCAGTGCCGGACTGAAACCTGCTCCGCTGTAGCAGGCAAGCAGTGTCGAACTCACGTCGTATCCCTTGCCTGCCAGCAACTCTCGGGCTCTTTCCAGCCGTTGAACGTGGCCGACGTCCATGACCCTGTCCCATTTCGACTCGCCCAGCGAGAGCACTCGTTTGGGCAGGCCGGGTTCCTCTGCCGCGAGCACCACGACGTCGACCTCGATCTGCGTGCGGGACTTCGCGTCATTGATCGACGCCGACGCGACGTGCCCGACGAGATCGCCGAAGATGGCGGGTCCCGCCATGAGTGCCCAGTCGCGGCAGATCGATTCGAAGTTCGGTCCCACGACTTTCGAGAGGAAGGTCGACTGCGATCCTGACCAGGCGACCTGCTCGTAACCACGTTCGAGCAGGGTCCACTGCCGACGCATGATCGCCTCGTAGTACACGAGCAGTGGTTCGCAAATCCGGTATAGCGGTTTGCCTTTCGTCAATGGATCGGCTTCGCGAACGATCAGCTGCGAATCCTCCAACACCGAAAGCGGGTGGCCGATATCGGTAGACGGGCGACCTATCGCCCCCGCGATCCCCCCTCTGGTGGAATTGCCGCCCGCGATCGCGCCGAGTACCGCGTGATAGAGCGCGACGTCGCGAATTTCGGTTTCCTCGGCGAGCAAGTAGCGCGCTTCCCGAAACAGCGGAACCTGCGGGTTGAGAACGGTGCGCAGCACCCAGGAATCGAAGTCCGCCAACGAATCCGGTGCGTCACCTGCCACGAACTCGCGACGGTAGGCGGGGGTACCACCGACCACCGAGTGAACGAGCACCGCCAAGCGGGGGTCCGCTATGCCCCAGAACTGCGCAGCCTGCCGGTAGTCGAGTGGCTTGACGATCAACTCGAGACTTGCCCGGCCGCGCAACGGCGCGGTCCCCGCCAGCAGCCCGCCCATCACCGACATCGCGGAACCACAGAGCAGCACTCGCGAGCCCGCCACCCGGGCCTGCCCCCGAGGGTCGAGGGCGCGCTGCAACTCCGAGGGCAGCGACGGCGAGGCCTTGACGAGGTAGGGGAACTCATCCAAGACGACGAGTCGATTTCCCACCACCGCGAACAGGCGTTCCAGCGCCTCTTCCCAGTTGTTGAACGCGTACCGCCCACCGCCGGCGAAGGCGGCGACCGCGCGTCCGAACCGTTCCAGCGTCTCGCGCTCTGTCGACTCGGTCGCCGCGAAGAAGAACCCGCCGGTCTGCTCGGCCAACGCGTCGAGCAGGAAGGTCTTGCCCTGTCGCCGCCGCCCGCTGACGATGCCGAGGCGAACATCGGCGCTGGGCGAAGCAGCGAATCGGGCCAGACCGTCCCATTCACGGACTCGGCCGAACACGCGTTCAGGCTTCCGGGGCAGGTCCATGTATAGAACCATACACCTTAGAAGTATAGTTCTATACAGTACCGAGGTCAGTAAATACCGGCGCTGAGGTGGATAGATACCGCGAATTCTGCCGCTCAGTCGGTGAAGGGGCGGCGGGTGTGGCCGATGAGGTCGGCTACCGAGTCGACGACCATGGTGGGACGGAAGGGGTAGGCCTCTACGGAGGACTTCGTGGAGATGCCGGAGGTGACCAGGACGGTGCGCAGGCCGGCTTCCAGTCCGGCGATGACGTCGGTGTCCATGCGGTCGCCGATCATCACTGTCGATTGGGAATGGGCGCCGATGCGGCGCAGGGCCGAGCGCATCATGAGGGGGTTCGGTTTGCCGACGTAGTACGGCTCCTTGCCGGTGGCCCTGGTGATCAGGGCGGCGACCGAGCCGGTGGCGGGTAGGGCGCCGTCGCGGGAGGGGCCGGTGGCGTCGGGGTTGGTGGCGATGAATTTGGCGCCCCGGTCGATCAGGCGGATCGCGGTGGTGATGGCCTCGAAGGAGTAGGTGCGAGTCTCACCGAGGACTACATAGTCTGGGTCGCTTTCGGTGAGGACGTAGCCGATCTCGTGCAGCGCGGTGGTGAGGCCGGATTCGCCGACCACATAGGCGGTGCCGTCGGGGCGCTGTTCGTCGAGGAAGGTCGCCGTCGCGAGCGCGGAGGTCCAGATCGACTCCTCGGGGATGTCGAGCCCGGTTTGGCGCAGGCGGGCCTGGAGATCGCGTGGGGTGCGGATCGAGTTGTTGGTGAGCACGAGGAACGGGATCTCGTTGGACCGCAGTTCGGCGAGGAACTGGTCGGCGCCGGGAATCAGCTGATCCTCGTGCACCAGAACGCCGTCCATGTCGGTCAGGTACGACAGGATCTGCTCGTCTTTGGTGGTCACCAGTTAATTGTCCGCTAAAAATCGCGGGCGTGGGGACGAAACTCCCCGGCGGTCTCGGGCGCGATGATGTCGGCCCTGTTGGTTAGGGTCGTAGGGCAGGGGCCGCGCGCAGCGAACGACAGGAGTGGCTGGAATGGTTGAGCTCAAGCTCGGGTACAAGGCATCGGCGGAGCAGTTCGGACCGCGCGAGTTGGTCGAACTCGGCGTCGCCGCCGAGCAGCACGGACTCGACAGCGCGACCGTGAGCGACCACTTCCAGCCGTGGCGCCACGACGGCGGGCACGCCCCGTTCTCGCTGGCCTGGTTGGCCGCCGTCGGCGAGCGCACCGATCGCATCCAGCTCGGCACCTCGGTGCTCACACCCACCTTCCGCTACAACCCGGCGGTGATCGCGCAGGCGTTCGCGACGCTGGGGTGCCTGTACCCGGACCGGGTGATGCTCGGGGTGGGCACCGGCGAGGCGCTCAACGAGATCGCCACCGGGTACAAGGGCGAATGGCCGGACTTCAAGGAGCGTTTCGCGCGGCTGCGGGAAGCGGTGAAGTTGATGCGCGAGCTGTGGACCGGCGACCGCGTCGATTTCGACGGCGAGTACTACCACACCGTCGGCGCCTCGATCTATGACGTGCCCAAGGGCGGAATCCCCGTCTACATCGCCGCCGGCGGCCCGGTCGTGGCCCGATACGCCGGCCGCGCGGGCGACGGTTTCATCTGCACCTCGGGCAAGGGCATGGACCTCTACACCGAGAAGCTGCTGCCCGCCGTCGCCGAGGGCGCCGCCAAGGCCGACCGCGACGTCGCGAACATCGACAAGATGATCGAGATCAAGATCTCCTACGACACCGATCCCGAACTGGCACTACAGAACACGCGATTCTGGGCCCCCCTGTCGCTGACCCCCGAGCAGAAGCACGACATCACCGACCCGATCGAAATGGAGAAGGCCGCCGACGCCCTCCCGATCGAACAGGTCGCCAAGCGCTGGATCGTCGCCAGCGACCCCGACGAAGCCGTCGCCGCGATCAAGCCCTACCTCGACGCCGGCCTCAACCACCTCGTCTTCCACGCCCCCGGCCAAGACCAACTCCGCTTCCTCGACCTGTTCAAGAGGGACCTGGCCCCGCGTTTGCGCGCGCTGGGCTGAGGGTGACCGGGTCTGCGGCGCCTGTTTGCCAGAGAGCGCTGACCGGCATCGCGAGCATCTTCGGCCCGAACGACATCGTTTGTTGCCCGGTATGCAGGACGATTCCGACGCGGAAGTCATCGCCGAGGCGCTCCGACAGGTGGCGAAGACCTCGAAAATCGGCGGGACCGACAGTAGACGCCGCTTTGACTTCGACGCCGACCACTTCACCCCGCCGATTTTCCAGGACGGCGTCCACTTCGACCTGATCGCGGGTTCGGTAGTGGAAGAGTTCGATTTCTTGGTCGGACCAGGTCAGCTGGCGGGCGAGTTCCATCAACACGAAGCCTTCGAGAAGACCCCCGAGTTGGCCGGTCGGCCGCAGCAGGCTGCGTGCGTCCGCGCCGATTTGGTGGGCGGCGATACCGGAGTCCACGAAAGCCAGCTTCGGCATGGTCGTCGCGCGGCTACTGATGTTTCGGGACCATGCCGGAATACGTTTGACCAGGAAAACTTCCTCGAGCAGTGCGACATAGCGTTTCACCGTGGACGCACCGAGTCCGAGCTCGTTGCTCAACGTGGTCGTCGAGAGCAGCTGCCCCGAGCGCGACGCGAGCATCTGTACCAGTGCGCGCATCTCCGCGGTGCGCTCGATCTCGGTCAGCTGCTGGATGTCACGCGCGATCAGGTCGGCCACATAGGAACTGAAAAACGCCCGGCGTCTGCGGTCGTTGGTACGAGCGATCGCTTCGGGAAATCCGCCCCGGACAATGCGCTCGGCGTACTCGGCTCGGGTGACGGTCGAATCGTGCCGCAATGTGCCGCCGTGGTCGAAGGCCATGTCGACGAACCGGTCAGGGGTACCGTCGATCTCCCCCTGAGCGAACGGCCACAACTCGATGGTCTCCATCCGGCCGACCAGCGTGTCAGGAAGAGACCGCAGGCCCAAGACCCGGGCTGAGCCCGTCAACAGAAACTGGCCGGGGCGAGGATCTGTGTCGACCCGAGCTTTGATCGACAGCAGCAGGTCAGGTGCTCGCTGAATCTCGTCGATCACCATCGGCGCGACAGAATCGACGAATCCGTCGGGGTCGTCCAGCGCGGCGTTTCGAGTCAGTGCCGTATCCAGATCTCGCCATTCGATATCGCGATCTCGGGCCGTCAGCCGGACCAGCGTGCTCTTGCCGCTTTGGCGAGCTCCGTTGATCAGAACAACCCGCGTATCTTCTAGCGCTGCCGCGACAGCGGCCTCCGCATGCCGCGGTCGCGGCGGTCCGAGCAAGGTTCGCATGGGGACTCCCGGGGATCAGACACAGCTCATCAGTCGATCAAACGCCATCGTACTGGCTGATCTGCCGCAAGTGTTGTGGTTGATCTGCCGCTTCCGACGTGGTTGATCTGCCGCACGACTGATGGCTGATCTGCCGCAGACGCACGTCCTAGTTCGAGGTCTCGGATACGGACGCGGCGATCAACATCCGAAGCAGTCCGTCGGTGCGTTCAACGAACTTGGCGGCCGCCTCCGTGGTCACAGTCGCGACTTCGGTCCCCGCCATGCCGACCCGCACGGCGTCGGCAGCATCGATCAACCCCTGTCGCGCCAGGCCCAAGTCGGTGGCAGCTTTGGCGGCCGATTCCCTGGACAGATCCGTGGTAGGAGCCTCTACGAGCACCTCGAGCAGGTCCGACGCCGAATCACACTGCGCCCCCAGCTCGCCCAACTTATCCGCGAACACGGCCAAGGTTTCGGGGCGCCAAGCCATCACCTGCGACAATGTGACCTGTGGCTGACCATTTTCAGTACGCTCCTGCATGCCCAGCAAGGATACGCATCCTGGTGACATAGGCCACTCGACATCGTGCGGGCGGCCTGCCAGGCTGAACGGATGGGTGAGACGCTGGATTGGATCGAACCGTACCTGCTGGCGCTGACCCCCGAGCAGGTGGGAACAGAATTCCGAAATCGCTTCTGCCGCCCCGAAGTCGGACTCGAGGAAATCGGTGACCAGCTGCGAGTCTGGAACACGATCCTGGATGCCGTTCACGGCGAACCACTTCCGACAGACCCCCAACGCCGGTGGCTGATCGAATCCGCGTTCCACATCACGCGGTGGCTGCAACACGAACTCGCCGAACGGTCCGACGCGATGCGTGATCTCGCCCGCCACGCGCACAAGGTCGGACATCGACTAGAGCTGATGCTCCGAAAAGTTTCACAGGTCGCAGATTCATTGGTCGTCAATTCTGCCCAGATCACGAAAATCATGGAGTCCATCACCGTGGAAGGATTTCAGCTCACACCGTTGGGTGTCTTCACAACGCCCGGCTACGACTACAGCCACTTGGGGGCCGATCTCGCCGCCATCGAACGACGCCGAGCCCAACTCGAGTCCGAACTGGTGCGCCTGGCGAATGAAGGCCACGCCATACAAATGCGCACCACCGCGTACTGCCGCACCCAACTCGGCGCAGACGAGCGGGGAATTCCTTCGATAATCCTCGAATCGCAGCGACTGGGGATAGATACTATCGAACCGTTTCGAATCGCCCGCGACGCGATGCCGGACTCTCCTCTGCGAGACGCGTTCGAACAGTACGTCACCGACGCGGAATTGGCTCAACGTTTGATCGACGATCCGACCTCGAACATCGAGCCCTACCGGGTGTGCACGTAAGACTCGACACAGCTCAGCCCTTCATCGCACGCACCAAGCGAACCAGTGTTTCCGCGCCAGATTCGGCGGCTTCGTCACTGCCTCTTTTGAATGCCAGTTCGCCGCCCCATCCGTCGATGATGACCTTCAGAAAATAAGACGGAGGCATCGCATGGGGGTCATGGGTTGACAGCAACGGGCCGGTGCGGAGCTCAACGGAAACACCGTCGGACTCGAGCCGCCGCACGGGTGGTCCTTTCCCGCTAGACAGGTCCAAGGTATCGCTGACTCTCCACAGTGCGACCTTGCCGAGGTATTCCCGATACTGACCCTCGCCCGTCTCGTAGCTACAAATATTTCCGGCCTTTATCGGATCTTCGAAAGTCGTCCCCGGAAGGTCGTCTATATCCAGATTCGTAGTGTCGAAATGACTCGACAAAAATGGGACAGGAAAGTTACACAATTCCCGGACTGTCTTCGTGCTGTACGCGGCACCCGATGGACGCGAGCTGGACAGGAGTGAACAACCCGTAAGCAGCATGGACATTGCCAACAATGCCCCGATGTGGGCCCTCATCTCGCCGCCCATTTTTCGTTATTAGGGGCATCAATCTTGACATCCGAGGCGCCTACCGACGGCCACTTGTTATTGTGAAAGCCCTTCGGATTATCTATCGACCCTTCGATTTGGTTGATATTCGCGCGCTGCGTCCTCAATGCGGATCCGAGTTCCAGGCTATAATCGACAACCTTTTGAATGATCCAGGCAGCCGCATCGATCGCATCGCCGATTCCAACCGGCGCTGCGATTCCAGTCGCGATCTTCGTCAGCGCCGCAGCAAAGTCTATGAAGAATTTCGCCAGATCACTGACGATCTTCGAGTAGAAGGTCCACGATGCGTCGGAAATCTCAACTAGGCAGGTACTCATGGTCGCGCAGTTCGCGATCAAGGTTTCGTGGGCGGTGATTTGTAGTTGCTTCTTCGCGAAATAAGCATCAGCAGCCGAACCGCTCCAATTTCCGCGAAGATCTGCGTTGACCTCGATCCAATTCCTCGCGACATTTATCTCTGTCTGAACACTCAACCACGCCCCACTCGACTGCAGGAATGCTATCGGCGCCCGGAGGCCGTCGATAGCGGCCTGAAGAGAGGCCAAGAGTTCGACAATCTTATTTTTTATCTCCTTCTTATTGCGCTGCATAGTGCCGGTGAAGTCATCCTCGGTAACCGATCCGTAGATATAGCCGAGTATCGCTCCTCCTAGCGCTCCAACCGTCCCGCCTTCCGCTGCTGCAACATATTTCGCGGCTTGGCGAAACGCCTCGTCGACCTCGCTCGGAGTATTACGAATTTTTTCAACCTTGGCGGAGAATTCCGCGAGAACAGTATCCAGATCTTCAAGAGTCTTTGTCGTCACAGATCAGCCACGCTACTCTTGATCAGCACCCTGGCGAAATTCTCGTCCTGCTCCATCAGCACCTTCACGACGTGATTGAGTGCGTCGCTCATCGCTTGCAACTCGATCGCACCTTCCTTCAAGCGTTCTTTAGTGTAACGCACAGCCTTGAGATTGGCGTCCCATGAATCCTGAAACACCGCCCACACGACTTCCTTGTTACTGAATTCTATCTCTTCGGCCTCCACAACCCCTTCGTGCAGGTTGTTCGATCCGTATCCCCACGCGTCTGCGGAGAATACCAATCGATTGAGGTCTGCTGAAAAATCTGGCATTACTGGCTCCTCATCAGATAGCCTCTGTATCTATCGATCTCACGCTCGAGTTCATCGTCCGAACGATTTCCCCACGAGCCATTTTGTTCGAAATTCGGACGTTTCCGACGGATCTGATCGGCACAGTCCAATATGTCGGCCCTAATATGGAAGGCGCTAGCGGTCGCGGCCCATTGAGGGTCGATACGGATACTGGTTATCCACGATAGGTTCGCAGTTACGGACATCGACGGCAAACCGAGGTCCGTAGTGGGACCGGCCGCATTCAACAGGGATCGGCCTGCGACGAGACCTTCTATCAATTCGAACTCAGAAATCGAACGCGACCCGAGAAGCGCGATAATTTGCCCTCTACGATGTGGCCCAGAGCCGATTTCAGAGAAAAGCCCCTTTCTTGCAATAATTGGCGTTGCTCGCTCCCAGATTGCAAGATGATATCCCGTCATAGCCGCTAGGGTAATATTTTCCGGCCCTATACGATTATGAATCCCACGGTCGACATCGACCTCAACCGGCAGATTACCACTATCGAGCCTCATCTTGAATATTCCGGCACCGAAGAAGGGGTCAGGCGAGGGCGTGATGTCTCGCGACCTTCCCCGATCGGATTCGGAAGTCCTCTCGGGCTCGCGAATAATTTTCGATTCACGAGACAGAGTCGCGCGCTTAACCTCCAGCGGCTCTTCGTCCCAGAATTCATCGGGATCGTCGTAGTGATTATACCAACCTTGCGTTGCCAATTGTGTGTCCGTCCATTCATCGACTCTGAGATCGGTAGGTGTTGTGCAATTCTTTGACGAGCCACTGTGTCAGCTCTGCTGCGATACCTGCCCGCCGTACAGGAAAAATACGCACTACATCACCTACTATCCGGCGGTCATAGCGTCCGTCATCCGCAAAATCAAGCCACTCCATTATGCGGACTGGCTCTGAACGGCTATGCAGACCTCCAATTCTTATCACCGCCGACCCCATGCCGACGAGCGGGCGGTTGACCAGCCGGGCGTATCGCTCACGAGGGCTGTTGTACGCGACATCGGAGAAGTAGCTGTCCCGCTCAAGTTTAGTATCTCGCTGGTAGAATTCCTCCCCTCTGAGCGTACCCGGCGCGCATTCCGGAATGCGGCTCGTAATTCCGTTGCCCAGATAATCAGGCCGTCCTTGACGAACCCATACCGGCCCAGCAATCTCGTTGGATATCGACTGAGCGGCGATAACAGCGTGCTCGATATCGCGGACACCGACAATCTTGTGAAGGACCCGGTCACTCGGATCCAGCAGTCCGGTCTCTGCCGATACTTCGATTCGAATCTCTGACTTCTCCAACGTTCCCAGCGCTAGTTCTATTGCTCGCGTCTCCTCGCTCGCGTATCGGGAACAGATCGCCGCACGGTGAGCCTCGAATTCTTCGCGGTAGCGGAACCGACTGGTGAAGTGCAGAGGACGTGGAAAGCGATCGCGTGCCTCGTTGAACCACAGCGCGGCGAAATCATCTGGCGCCCAGCTCCATTCAGACATCAGATGCACTCTCGCGAGGCGGGTTCGCCGAGGGGTACTGGCTACCGAGCACTCCGCCTTCGATCACGAATCCGCGGTCGCCGATCAACTCTTCCGAGTTGGCTGCCGTGATCAAGTATTCCGGAATCGAGTGCTCTGATTGATCGTCCTTGCCGCGCCCGGCTCCAGCGCCACCACCCATCATGCCTGGCATACCGGACGTCCCGCGCGCACTTCCGGTCGTTCCGCCCGCCGATGACGTTGCGGCCAGGGGTGAGGACGGCGAGCTTCCAGGGATCGGTGTCCCCGCGATTGGCGTGCCCGTGCTCGGTGAGCCGCCGCCGAGGTTAGCTCCGCCACCAGGTAGTCCGCCGGCGCCAGGCGATGGTGCTGCTGGTATTGCTGCAGACGGGTTCGTGGCGCTCGGGCTCGTGGCTGCCGGTGAAGTGGACGGAGAATCGGTGACTTGATCCGTGTCATCGGATGCGACTTCGTCGCCATTCTCAGAGCTCGGCGTGGTCGCGGTCGGATCTTCCGACTCGGTGTCCTCGGCCGGTGTTTCGAGTGTGCCGTCTGGTTCTGTGAGCTGTTGCTGCGGCTGTGTTGTCGAGCCGGGGTTCGTCGGCTGTCCTCCACCATCCGCGCGGCTTCCTAACGGCCCGGCACCCGAATCAGCCTGCTCCTGCGTGGGATTGGCAGGACGAGGCAGGACTGGGATCGCGGTGTCAGTGCCAGCGAAGGGTGTCACATACTTGTTGTCCATAACTTCGCGCGCTTCGCTCTCGGCTTCCTCGCGCTTGCCCCGGACCACCGCCTTGTTCCAAGGCATACTGTCCAAGAATCCCGGATCGAACTCGCCGGGAAGCCACGACTTGGTGTTCACCGCAGATGCGGCTGCGGCGGTGACTTGGGTACTCATCGCGGTGAAGGCGGGAGTGAGCTTGTCGGCATCAGCGGTGTAGCGGCGAATCGCGTTGATCGAAGCGGTTGCCGAATTCCCTTCCCATGCTGACGCGATCGTGACCTCCATGCGCTGCCGAAACCTCTCCACCGCCTGTGTCCACAAGACTCCCGACTCACGATATTTCGTTGCCGCGCCGTTCGCCGGTTCCGTGGCTATCTGTTCGAAAGCGGTCAGGATGTCCTGGTGGGACCAATTCTGTGGATGCTCGGTCGTCGGCGGGATCTGCGGCCCCTCGGTTCCAGTCACATCGCGCCGGACTGTGCGAGGGCAGTTGCCTCGGTGGTGAAACGAGCTGCCCATTCCTCGTCTGCGGCCATGAACCGATCGCGGATCAGCTGATGGAGGACGCGGATCTCCTCCACGATGATGTAGTGCTCTTCGAGGACATCATAGAAGGAATCGGTGCCACCACGAGCCTTGTCACGGAATCGGAAGGCCATCACACGGGCCGAGGTCAGGCCGGACTCCGCGTTGTCGCCGAAACCCCAGGTGTTGATGGCGGAGATGTCGGTCATCGTCTGTTGGATCTGTCCGATGACTGTCTGGAATTCAGTGCACTCCCGATCGAGACGCGCGAACTCCTCCGGCTCCATACGTACTGTCAACGCGCCTGCCCGCGCCTGCTCGATCAAGACCGAGAACGGTCCCTGACCGGATCTCTCTTCTGCCACTGCCCCTCCTAGCTCGATATCCTGTTGCGAGTCAAAGATTCTCGGGAATCGACGGCGTGATCTTGGCAGCTAGTCCACGGGCGATCTCGCAAGAGTCGAGGTGCCCGGTGTCCCGCCGGGACGGCGGATTGACCACATTGACTTCCATGCTCCCACCGCGCACTGCCACATTGACGTCGCAGACGTCTTTAGTGCTTCGTCCGGCCTCCTGGCGCCAGACGATCGCTTCGCGACCATCGATAGTCAGTTCGCCCGAGTCCGGCAGGTTGCGATCTCGGACCATCGCGACAGTCAGGTTCGTGATCCGAACGCTCATCGCGTAACCACCACCGCCGAGATAGACCCAGTCGCAGCCCTGCCAGCGCACTCCACCCGGCGCTTCGGTCAGATCCGGCCTCTTCGAGCCCAGTCTCTCCTCTGTGAGTATCTGGGAGGGGATATCCGTACATGGGTCGAAGCCGGATGGTACTTCTTCGGCGAGCTCGATCCCGTTGACGGAAAGCGTGGTGGTCGAGGCTGAGCCGCCCTCGGTGGCCGCACCGCACCCGAGCAACGTAACTGTCCCGAACAGCACTGGGACGATGGCGACGTATCCGGGCCTGAACAGGCGATTCATGCGTCCCCTCCCGTGCGCAACAGACGAAGGGTAAGCCCCCCCCCCGAGATTCGTCAACACGAACCGGCATGCATATGGCTTCTGCCACTCCGTGCGAGAAGACTTCAGCGAACGTCAGTATGGCGTGTACGAATCAATCTGTCGGAGAGAGTCATCCAACCCTCAGCCCGTCGTCACGCGTGCGTCCGGACGCGCTTGTTGATCGGTCAACCGCCCGCAGATGGTTGATCTTCCGCTGGTCGACTGGTCGATCTGCCGCAGCCGACTTCCTCCCCCGCTACTGCCGAATAGGCAAGGTTGGGTGGTAGTGGCGCATTGCCGCTAGGGCCTGTTCGCTGGGCGCGCCGAGTAGGACGCTCGACAGGACGACGCAGTCGGGCGTGAATCCGCGGTTGAGCCTGTGCATCGTCCGCACCCACAGTGAACTTCGCGCGAAGAACGCGGTGGGATCACGCAGGACGACGCGGAGGTTTCGGTGCTCTATCGGGCCCCGAGTACGGGTGATCCAGATGTCGGCGTGGGCAACCTCGTCCCAGCCGATCCAGCCGAACTGTCGGAAGTAGAGGCCGTCGTAGGTCACCACCAATTCCGGCTTGCGCCAGATCAACCGGCTCGCGATGAACACGGTGCCGAAGGCACAGAACAGCAGGCCTGCCACGCCCACGATGCGTGTCACGTACGCTTCGTCGCCGGCCAGCACCATGCAGAAACCGATCCCCGCGAACATAACGAATGCCGCGAGCATCAACCAGGCATATGCCACCGAGGGGTAGTAGAACGTGGCAGGTCGTTGGACTCCCCCGGCAGTCATATCGGCAGTGTAATTCCTTGTGGGCGAACAGATCTGCTCGTCTACGAACCTGAGCCTGGGCGTGGCGCCGGTCAGTTGGGAGGGGCAGCGGACGCGAAACAGCCCGTCGAGTTCGGCTTCTCGACGGGCTGATTTCGGTGGGTGCTAGCTCAGGGCGTGGTCGAGGTCGCCGAGGAGGTCCTCTAGGTCTTCCAGGCCGACCGAGATGCGGACTACGCCGTCGGAGAGGCCGATGGAGGCTCGGCCTTCGGGGCCCATGGCTCGGTGGGTGGTGGTGGCGGGGTGGGTGATGAGGGTTTTGGCGTCGCCGAGGTTGTTGGAGATGTCGATGATGCGCAGGCGGTTGAGGACCTCGAAGGCACGTTTCTTGCCGTCGTCGCCCGCGAGTTCGAAGGTGACGACGGTGCCGCCGCCCGACATCTGCTCGGTGGCGAGGGCGTGTTGCGGATGTGATTCCAGGAAGGGGTATTTCACCCAGTTGACCGACTTGTTGGACTCCAGGAACTGGGCGACCCGCAGGGCCGACTCGGTGGAGTGGCGCACGCGCAACGGCATGGTTTCCAGGCCCTTGAGCAGGGTCCAGGCGTTGAAGGGGCTCAGGGCGGGGCCGGTGTGGCGCATCAGGTTCTTGACGGGGCCGTCGATGTAGTCCTGGGCGCCGAGGATGGCGCCGCCGAGCACGCGGCCCTGGCCGTCGATGTGCTTGGTGCCCGAGTAGACGACCACGTCGGCGCCGAGTTCGAAGCCGCGTTGCAGCAGCGGGGTGGCGAAGACGTTGTCCAGCACCACTTTCGCGCCCGCGGCGTGAGCCAGCTCGGAGACCTTGCGGACGTCGACGAGGGTCTGCATGGGGTTGGCGGGGGTTTCGAAGAAGACCGCCTTGGTGGGCACGGACAGGGCCTGCTCCCACTGCTCGAGGTCGTCACCGTCGACGAAGACGGTTTCGATGCCCCAGCGCGGCAGGATCTCGTTGCACACCACGAAGCACGAACCGAACAGGCTGCGCGCGGCGACGAGCCGGTCGCCCGCCTGCAGCAGCGCGCCCAGCGCGGTGAACACCGCGGACATGCCGGAGGCGGTGGCGAAAGCGGCCTCGGCGCCGTCGAGCAGGCGGATGCGCTCCTCGAACATGGCGACGGTGGGATTGCCGTAGCGGGAGTAGACGAAGTGCTCGACCTCGCCGGTGAAGGAGGCTTCGGCGGCCTCGGCGCTCTCGTAGACGAAACCCGAGGTCAGGTACAGCGCCTCGGAGGTCTCCTCGAAGCCGGAACGGCGCAGCCCGCCGCGCACGCCGAGCGTGGCGGGGCCGACGCCCTCGGGCAGTGGCTTGTCGAACGAACCACCGGTGATCATGCTTTTCTCCTTATGCCTGACGCCACGGCAGGCCGACCGCGCGCCAGCCCACGCTGCCACGCCGACCGAACGCGTCGGGGCCACCCTCGAAACCGTCGAGCACGTTGTAGGACGGGGCGAAACCGGCGGCGGTCGCCACGGTCGCGGCGCCGATGGAGCGCTGACCGGAGCGACACAGGAACACCACGGGGGCGTCGTCGGGGCGGCCCGCCAGGGCCCGCTCGAGCTGCGCGTCGAAGGCGGGATTGCGGGTGCCGGTGCCGTCGACCCATTCGATGAAATGGGCGGGGCGGTCGATCGAGCTGGTGTCGGGGATGCCGATGGCGGCCCACTCGCCCTCGGTGCGCACGTCGACCAGCACGGCGCCGGGGTGCTCGGTGAGCAGCTCCCACGCCTTCTCAGGGGTGATATCGCCGGCGTATGTCATGTCGATCCTCCTGCGTGAACCCGCTCTTGCCGTGCCGGAACTCCGGAACACACGGCCAGGTCGTCACCCGGAGCACCCCACCGCGGAGGAGGGTTGCCGACCAGCGAGCCGGGGCTTGTCGCTGGCACTCATGACCTTGCGATCTGAGATTGCCTCGCCACCGGTCACCGTGTCAAACGATTCAGAAATCGCAGACCAGCCACGCGCCGTCGACCCTGGTCAGTTTCCAGGTGTCGGTGGTGTCGGTGCCGTTGACGTCGATGGTGGCGTCGATTTTGGCGCGGTCGCCGTTGACGGTGGCGTCGGTGAAGCCCCTGCCGTCGATCGTGACGGTGGATTTCGGGCCGCCGAGGCGCTCGGCGAGGCCGGATTTCTCCTCGTCGAAGCCGGGGCAGGCGACGCCGGTGGGCGGACGCAGGTCGCTGCGGGAGCGGGCGTCGATATAGTTGGTGACGGCGGCCGCGAGTCGGTCGGCCTCTGTGACATTTTTCTCAGCGGGGGCGAGCAGTCCGCCCGCCACGATGCCGATGAGCACCAGGATCGCCACCGCCGCGGCGGCGACGAACGGGACGATGGAACGCTTGTCGGTCTGATCCACCACGATGGGTTTGTCATCCGAACCTGTTTGCTCCTCGTTCATGCTGTAATCCTGACAGACCCGAGCGGGCAGCTCCGACCGCGCGCCGGGTAGCGACAACACCGCAGATAGAATCGCCAGGATTGCGGTGGATGGCAGCTGCCAGTAAGCCGGTGAGTCGACTTAGCCTAAGCTAAGTCGACGCCGTCAAATCAGTTCTCGACCAAAGGGTGCGCGTAAAGATGACCGAACAGAGTGCAGCGACTCGCCCGCTTCGCATCGCGATCGTGGGTGCGGGACCGGCCGGTATCTACGCCGCCGACGCGTTGATGAAGTCCGATGCCGACGTGAGCATCGACCTCTACGAGCGCATGCCCGCGCCCTTCGGTCTGATCCGCTACGGCGTCGCCCCCGATCACCCGCGCATCAAGGGCATCATCACCGCCCTGCACAAGGTCCTCGACAAGGACCAGGTGCGCCTGCTCGGCAACATCGACTACGGCACCGACATCACCCTCGACGATCTGCGTCAGTTCTACGACGCGGTCATCTTCTCCACCGGCGCCAACGCCGACCGCGCCCTCGGCATCCCCGGCATCGAACTCGACGGTTCCTACGGTGCCGCCGACTTCGTGTCCTGGTACGACGGCCACCCGGACGTGCCGCGTAGCTGGCCCCTCGAGGCCGAGAAGGTCGCGGTGCTCGGTGTCGGCAACGTCGCCCTGGACGTGGCGCGCGTGCTGGCCAAGACCGGCGACGAACTGCTGCCGACCGAGATCCCGCCGAACGTCTACGAGGGACTCAAGGGCAACAAGGCCCTCGAGGTCCACGTGTTCGGCCGCCGCGGTCCCGCCCAGGCCAAGTTCACCCCGCTCGAGCTGCGCGAACTGGACCACTCGCCGACCATCGAGGTCATCGTCAACCCCGAGGACATCGACTACGACGAGGGCTCCGAGGCCGCGCGCCGCAACTCCAAGCAGGTCGACATGGTCGCCAACACCTTGGAGCAGTGGGCCATTCGCGACCACGGCGATCGCCCGCACAAGCTGTTCCTGCACTTCTTCGAGTCGCCCGCCGAGGTGCTCGGTGAGGACGGCAAGGTCGTCGGCCTGCGCACCGAGCGCACCCAGCTCGACGGCACCGGCAACGTCAAGGGGACCGGCAACTTCACCGACTGGGACATCCAGGCCGTGTACCGCGCCGTGGGCTACCTCTCGCAGAACGTCACCCAGCTGCCGTTCGACGATCAGGCGGGCACCGTGCCCAACGAGGCCGGTCGCGTGATCGCCGACGACACCGCCGAGGGCGAGGCCCGCTTCATGCCCGCCACCTACGTGACCGGCTGGATCAAGCGCGGCCCGGTCGGCCTGATCGGCCACACCAAGGGCGACGCCAACGAGACCATCGCCTGCCTGCTCGACGACGCCAAGGGCTTCGCCCCCGCGCCCAAGCCGGAGCTGGACGCCGTCACCGAGTTCCTCGAGGACAAGGGCATCCCGTTCACCACCTGGGCGGGCTGGTACCGCCTCGACGCCCACGAGCGCGCCCTGGGCGAGCCCGAGGGCCGTGAGCGCGTGAAGGTCGTCGAGCGCGAGGACATGCTCCGCGCGTCCGAGCCGAACAAGGCCTGAGCTGCCGCCACCATCGAGATAGGGCATTCTGTAACGGTGTTCGATGCCCACGTCCACATCATCGATCCGCGGTTTCCGCTGATCGAGAACGAAGGCTATCTGCCCGAGCCCTACGTGATCGATGACTATCGAAAGCGGATGGGGCACTTCGATGTTCGCGGCGGCGCTGTGGTCAGCGCGTCTTTCCAAGGCGCCGACCAGTCGTATCTGACAGCAGCGCTGGCCGCGCTCGGGGACGGGTGGGTCGGGGTCACCCGGCTCGCCCCCGATGCCACCGACGACGAGATCCTCGCCCTCGACCGGGCGGGGGTGCGGGCGTTGCGGTTCAATCTCAAGCGGGCCGCCGCCGACATCACCGAGATGACCCTGCAGGCCCTGCGCGCCAACGAACTGGCGGGCTGGCATGTGGAGCTCTACATCGACGGGCAGATGCTGGCGTCGTTGCAGCCGGTGATCTCGAAGCTGCCGTCGATCTCGATCGACCATCTCGGCATGTCGCAGGAGGGCTTGCCCTACCTGCTCGACCTGGTGGATCGGGGCGCCAAGGTGAAGGCGACCGGGTTCGGCCGGGTGGAGATGGATGTGGCCGAGACGCTGCGCCGGATCCACACGGTGAATCCGGGGGCGCTGATGTTCGGCAGCGACCTGCCCGGCACCCGCGCGGGCCGCCCGTTCGAGGACCGCGATATCGACCTGATCTGCCAGGTCGTCGGCGCGGATCTGCACGCGGTGCTCGAGGACAACGCGCGCGAGTTCTACCGCCTGCCGCCGGTGCGTCGGGTCGAACCCGCGCCGCCGCCGCGCGCCGACAATCCGACCATCCCGATCCCGCGCAACGAACTGCCCGGCGCCGACGACCAGACCCGTCCGCTGCCGGTCATCGAGCGCTGAGTCAGGTCAGGATCGCGCCGGTGAGCCACACGCCGGCGGCGACCAGCGCGCCGAACAGTTCGACCAGCATCGACAGGCCGACCCCTTTGAGCGCGTGCACTGTTGCGGGCCAAGCCAAGTCGTTGGTCTTCAGGCGGTACAGCTCGGCCAGGTAGACGCCGAGCACGAACCCGATGAACAGCCCGACGATCGGGATGACGAAGAAGCCGACGATGCCGAAGATCGCGCCGATCAGCAGCGCCCGGTTCGACACGCCCGCTTCGCGCATCCGCTTGCCCGGCCAGGTGTATTTGACGACGCCGGAGAGCACCAGCGCCACGGTCGCGATGGTGAACACCGTCCAGGCCGTGGCTCCCCCGGTCAGGAACGCCCAGACCGCGATCGCCGCGAAAATGAGGATCACCCCCGGCAGAATCGGCACGATCACGCCGGTGATGCCGACCAGAATGACGAGGCCGACCAGGACCTCACCCCACACGCTCACTACCGGGTCCTCCCGTTGCCGCGCCGAGTCGCGCTCGTGCGAATTCTCGCCCATGCCCTACCCGAGCCGCCACCCCAGCGCTATTGTCATGTTGTCAATACCGTTCGACGACGAACAGAGGTCACCGCGTGAGCACGGAGTCCACCACCAAGCAGGGCCCGCTGGCGGGCGTCAAGGTCATCGAGTTGGCCGGGATCGGGCCGGGACCGCACGCCGCGCTGCTGCTGGCCGATCTCGGTGCCGACGTGGTGCGCGTGCAGCGCCAAGGCCAGCTGCCCGGTTTCCTCGAGCGCCCGCAGTGGCGTAATCGCACCATCGTCGAGGCGAATCTGAAAGATCCCGCCGACGTGGCCAAGGTGCTCGACCTGGTCGAGAAGGCCGATGTGCTGCTGGAGGGCTTCCGACCCGGCGTCACCGAGCGGATGGGGCTCGGGCCGGACGAGGCGCTGGCCCGCAACCCGCGCCTGGTCTACGGGCGGATGACCGGGTGGGGCCAGTACGGTCCGCTGGCCGAGCGCGCCGGGCACGACATCAACTACATCTCGCTCACCGGCGTGCTCAACGCGATCGGACGCAAGGGCGAGCGGCCGGTGCCGCCGCTGAACATGGTGGGTGACTTCGGCGGCGGCTCGATGTTCCTGGTCTTCGGCATTCTGGCCGCGCTGATCGAGCGGCAGAACTCAGGACAGGGTCAGGTGATCGACGCGGCCATGGTCGACGGTGCGCTCGCGCTGTCGCATTTCGTGTGGGGCATGCGCGGGGTGGGCCTGTGGTCCGACGAGCGCGGCGAGAACCTGCTCGACACCGGCATGGCGTTCTACGACACCTACGAGACCGCCGACGGCAAGTACATGGCGGTCGGCGCGATCGAACCGCAGTTCTACGCGCAGCTGCTGGCCGGACTCGAGATCGACCCGGAAGGGCTGCCCGCGCAGATCGACCCGGCCGGGCAGGAGCACCTGCGCAAGCTGTTCACCGACAAGTTCAAGACCAAGACCCGCGACGAGTGGACCGCGATCTTCGACGGCACCGACGCCTGCACCACGCCGGTGCTGACCTTCACCGAGGCCACCGAGAACGAGCACATCGTGGCCCGTACCGGCCTGATCGACATCGACGGGGTGGTGCAGCACGCGCCCGCGCCGCGCTTCTCGCGCACGCCCGGCGGCACGCCGACTCCGCCGCCGTCCGTCGCGACACCGATCGAAACGGTCTGGGCTGACTGATTTGTCGGCCTGTCGTCGGTAGAGTCCTCAACTATCGATGACAGGTTGAGGGTTCAAGTCCGGCGGCGACACCCGAAGGTGATCGCCGCGATCGTCGCGGTCACCACCTTCGGCGCCGCGATCGTGGCGTTCGTCCTGGCCGAGCGGCTCTTCGACAGCCGACCGGACTGGTCGACCGAAACCCACTGTCGCGCCGAGGCACCCGTGCCGGTGCTGGTCACCACGCTCAACGGGCTCGCGACCGGGCTGCTGCTGGCGGCCGGGATCGCGCTGCTGTGCCTGCTGATGTTGATGCTGCGCTACCCGTCCGAACGCAGTGCGCTGGCGGTGCCGTTGACCGCGGTGGCGTTCGTGCTGTCGGTGCTGTTCATGTTCGGGGCGGGGTACGAGACCGTCCGCCCCGAACCGGCGTCGGTGGGATTCAACCCGTGCGGGTTCAGTAGCAGGTGAGCGGTTGCAGCGGGTCGGCGGCGCGCGGAGTGAGCGCGTCGAAGGCGGCGGCGATGGACTTCACGGCGATCCGCAGGTCGGCTTCGGGATGGGTGAACGGCAGGCGGATGAAGCGTTCGAACGCGCCCTGGACCCCGAAGCGCGGGCCCGCGGCCAGCAGCACGCCGTGGTTGGGGGCGGTGGCGGCCAAGGCGGTGGAGACCGGGCTCGGCAGCTGCGCCCACACCGACATGCCGCCCGCGCCGACGGTGACCTGCCAGGCCGGGAGTTCCTCGGAGACCGCGTCGAGCAGGGCGGTGCGCTGGGCACGGAGTTGTTCGCGACGGCGTTCGAGGATGGGGTCGGCGTTCTCGAGCAGGTGGACCGTGGCGAGCTGATCCATCACCGGGGTGCCGAGGTCGACGGTGGAGCGGATGCCGAGCAGCTTGGTGATCAGCGGCTGGCTGGTGCGGATCCAGCCCACGCGCAGACCGCCCCAGAACGACTTCGAGGCCGAGCCGATCGTGATGATCTCCGAGCCCTTCGCGAACGCGGCGACCGGCGGGGGCATCGGCGCGCCGGACAGGTTCAGCTCGCCCATCGACTCGTCGACGATGACGGTCATCCTGGTGTCGCGGGCGATGGCGGCCAGTTCGGCGCGGCCCTCGGCGTTGAGCAGCAGGCCGGTGGGGTTGTTGAAGTCGGGGACCAGGTAGGCCAGGGTGGCCGCGGTCTGCCGGGCCGTGCTGCGCAGACCTTCGAGATCCCACCCGGCGTCGGGGAATTCGGGGCGCAGCGGGACCGGGATGGGGCGGGCGCCGACATCGCGGATGGCCTCGATGGCGTTCGGGTAGGAGGGGTGCTCGATCAGGACGCGGGCGCCGGGTGCGGCGAGCACGTTGAGCAGCAGGCGCAGGCCGTGTTGCGCGCCGAGGGTGACCAGGATCTGCTCGGGTTCGGTCGGCAGGCCGCGGGCGGTGTAGCGCCGCGCCAGCGCCTCGCGCAGGGCGAGGATGCCGACCGGGTCCATGCCGTGAGTGCCCAGGTAGGACGGGATGCCTTGCAGGGCAATCGAATACGCGTCGTTCAGTTCCGCCGCGGCGGGCATGGCGGCATAGGTCATGTCGATGGTGGGCAGTTCCGGCTGCGCCATCAGGGCCATGATGCCGCGGGTCGGCTTGGAGCCGTCGTGCTGGATGGCCGGGGGCAGGGCGACGGTGCTGCGCGAACCCTGGCGGCTGATCAGGTAGCCGTGCTCGCGCAGCAGCGAGTAGGTGGAGGTGATGGTGGTGCGGCTGACGCCCAGGGTGCCCGCCAGATCGCGTTCGCTGGGCAGGGCGACGCCGAGGGGGGCGCGGCCATCGTGGATGAGCAGCCGGATGGCCTCGGCCAGGGCCAGATAGGCCGGGCGGTGCGGGCGGCGTTCGGCATCGCCGTCGGTCTCGGGGTCACGCCACCGACCCAGGTCGCGAGCCAGACCCGCCGCGCCGATCACTCTTGTCGCCATAACGTCCAGTATTCCCTAAGTGGATATTTAACACCAAGGCCAGTGGCCGCGATTCTAAGGACATGACCACATTCCTTGCCCTGGCCGTCGCTTCCGCCGTCGGCTTCGCTGTCTACTATTTCGCCCCCAAAGAGGGGGAGCTGCCGTTCTGGCCGTTCCAAGATTCGCCGCATGACCGGGCTTTCGGCACCTATGACGAGCAGCGGCTCCATCGCGACCTGGACGCGGTCCGGTCGCGGACGGTCGGTGACGATGCAGTCCAGTTGCCCGAAACTGGACCCTTCGAGCAGGCCAGTGACACGCGACCGGACTCCCTCGCCGCGTGAGCGTGTCTTTGTCGGTGGGGCGGCGCACACTGTGTGCATGAGTGATTCGACGCAGACCGAGACGGTGGTCTCGGCCCTGTTCGACACCGCGATCGGGCTGTGCGCGATCGCCTGGCACGGTGACGCCGTGGTGCGGTTCCAGCTGCCCGAGGCCAGCGAGGAGGAGACCCTCGCGCGGATCACCCGCCCCTTCGACGGCGCGCCGGTGCCCGAGAGCGCGCCGGGCCCGGTGATCGTCGAGGCCATCGCGGGGATTCGCGCCCACCTCGACGGGGCGCTCGACGCGCTGCGCTGGATCGAGGTGGATCTGCCGGGCGTGCCGGAGTTCCATCGGGCGGTCTACGCGGTGACGCGCGAGATCGACCCCGGCCACACGCTCAGTTACGGCGATATCGCGAGTCGGCTCGGCGCGCCCGGCTCCGCGCAGGCCGTCGGGCAGGCGCTGGGCCGCAATCCGGTGCCGATGATCATTCCGTGCCACCGGGTGCTCGCGGCCGACCATGCGCTGCACGGGTTCTCGGCGCCGGGCGGGATCGGCACCAAGGCGCGACTGTTGGAGATCGAGCGGACACCGGGTTTCGGCGAGCCGATGCTCTTCTGATCCGCCGCCCCGCGACTCTTGGCCAGATCTGGGGGCGCGGAGAGCTGAGTTGGCGGCCAGACAGTGGCCGTGGCTTGGTCAGCCCTTGCCCGGTGAGTTACCCAGGTGCTGACGAGATCAGTTGTCGGGTGTGTGAAACCCGCGCGGACCTGCGGTCGAGGTGATCGCGTACCGTCGAGCAACGGCGGCCCGTTATCGAGAGGAATCCCCCATGCAGACTGTGACGTCGGCCGACGGCACCACGATCGCCTACGACCGGGTCGGTGACGGCACCGCCGGGACCGTGATCCTGATCGGTGGCGCGTTCAGCTACCGCGAGTTCTCGACGATGGTCGAGCTCGCGAACACCCTGGCCGACGACTACGGGCTCACGGTGCTGAACTACGACCGGCGCGGGCGCGGCGACAGTGCCGACTCCCCCGGCGTCTACGACGTGGCCAACGAGATCGCCGACATCGCGGCACTGGTCGAGGTCGCGGGCGGGAAAGCGGCGCTGTTCGGCTGGTCCTCGGGTGCGGCGCTGGCGCTACTGGCCGCCGCGGCGGTGCCCGGCGTGACCGAGGTGGTCGCGTTCGAGCCGCCGTTCGTGGTCGACCCGAAAGACCATGTGCCGCCGAAGGATCTGGCCGCCAAGCTGCATCCGATGATCGCTGGAGGCAAGCGCAACAAGACCGTGCGCTACTACATGACCAAGGCGATGGGGATGCCCGCGCTCATGGTGGCGACCATGCGGATCACCCCGTTCTGGAAATCCCTTGCCGCGACCTCGAATTCGACCGCGCACGACTGGGCGGTCATGCAGCCCTACATGCAGGGCAAGAAGCTGGACCCGGCGGATTGGGAGAAGGTGCGGGTGCCGGTGCTGGTGCTCGCGGGCGCAAGAAGCTGGACCCGGCGGATTGGGAGAAGGTGCGGGTGCCGGTGCTGGTGCTCGCGGGCGATCGGACCGCGCGGGTGCTCACCAAGGGCGCCAAGGCGGCGGCCGAGGTGCTGCCCGAGGCCACGTTCGCCGAACTGCCCGGGGTGAGTCACAACCCGAAGGTGTCGATCCTCGCACCGGCGATCGGCGAATTCCTCACTCGCGCGGAGTAATCCGGGAGCACGCGCCGTCGGTCAGCGACTCGACGTGAGCTCGGACGCCCCGGTGCGGATCACGGTGGGGGCGGGTGGTCCCGGTAGAACTGGCACGGGTCGCCGGTGAGGTAGCCGTCGAGGCAGGCGAAGTAGGACTGGACGCAGCTGTTGCTGGTGCAGCCGGCGGTGTAGAGCATGCCGCGGATGCGTTCGTTGCGCTGTTGCTCGGGGGCGAGGGTTTGGGCAGGTCGCGGCGTGGAGGTCGCCGGGGCGGCGGTGGGTGACGGGGTCGGAGATTGCGGAGCGGCGCATCCGGGGAGCACCGCCAACGCCAACAACGTCGCCATCGCGAGACCACCACGCACTGCCGTCACCTCCTGTACGAACTCGTTCCGACGCTACTCCCGCACCCGATCCTGCTACCGCCGACCCGATCCGACGACCACGGGCCCAGTCCTGCGACCACCGGCCCAGTCCGACGGGCGCCAGCCCAGTCCTGCGACCACGGCCCAATCCTGCGACCACCGGCCCGATCCGACGGGTGCGGCCCGCTGACGCCCATCCCTGTGATTCGAGCCAGCGGTCGCGAGTCAGGCCGTGGCCGGTCGGTCGGTGGGGTCAGAGGGTGGCGCCGACTCCGCTGCCGAGGACGCCACCGGCGACCGCACCGGCTGCGGCGGCCGGGAGGCCGAGGGCTGCGGCGCCCGCTGCCGCGCCGACGCCGGCGCCGATGGCCGCGCCCGCGCCGGTCG